>JAHHHV010000009.1 GCA_019359155.1 Pegethrix bostrychoides GSE-TBD4-15B | reverse complement strand
CGGGTGCATCTGTCAGGGACGAAGGTTCGGGAGATGCTGCGCCGGGGAGAGCTGCCGCCGCCAGAGTTTTCGCGGCCAGAGGTGGCAGCAGAGCTGGCCAGAGCAGCTCAAATCTCCCTCCAGGCTTGAGTGGGTTAGGTATTGCGAGTTGTATAGTGTTCTAGTCGTATAGTATCCCTGGAGAAAGTTTAAGATGGCTCAGCAGAAAGGCGTGACCGTTTGGTTTACAGGTTTGAGCGGTGCGGGTAAGACGACAATTACCCAGGCTGTGGCTCAGACGCTACGCGAACAGGGCTACGGAATTGAGATTTTGGACGGCGATTTGATTCGGGAGAACCTGACCAAAGGGCTGGGCTTTAGCAAGGCAGACCGCGATGAAAATATCCGCAGAATTGGTTTTGTCTCGCAGTTGCTAACCCGGAACGGGGTAATTGTGCTGGTTTCGGCAATTTCTCCCTATCGAGCCGTGCGCGAAGAAGTGCGGCAGAAGATCGGCAGCTTTGTCGAGGTGTTCGTGAATGCGCCGCTGGCAACCTGCGAAGAGCGGGATGTGAAAGGGTTGTACAAAAAAGCCAGATCAGGTGAGATCAAGCAATTTACCGGTATTTCCGACCCTTACGAACCGCCGCTGCATCCTGAAGTAGAATGTAGGACTGATTTAGAAACGCTGGATGAGAGCGTCAGTCAGGTGTTTGCGGCTCTAGAAGCAGCCGGCTACCTGCCGACAGAAGCTAGAGCGATGGCTCACTAGGTTTGAGTCTCTGCAAGTCTTATCTCAGCTCATCTTAAGTCTCTGTCGAAGCCCCCATTTACTGGCTCTGATGCTGATTCTCCATGACTTTACCCATTTCTCCGATTGCCCTGACGCTGTTTGTGCTCATGGGCGCATTAGTTTGCTTTGTAGCCGAATGGATTCCGGTCGATTTAACAGCCCTAGCCGTGGCGGTTGCGCTGATTCTGCTGGGGCTAGTCACGCCTGAAGAGGGCATCTCTGGATTTGGTAATTCGGCAACGATTACCGTGATGGCGATGTTTATTCTCAGCACCGGGATTTCTCGCACAGGTGTGATTCAAGTGATCCGCGACTTTTTGATCAAGCGCGGCGGCAAGAATGTGAGCCAGCAGATTTTGGTGATGGGGCTAATCGTCGGCCCGATCACTGCCTTCATCAACAACACGGCGGTAGTGGCTGTGTTCCTACCAATTGTCGAAGACTGGTGTAAGAAGCAGGGCATTTCGGCCTCTAAGCTGCTAATTCCGCTCTCCTACGCCACGATTCTGGGCGGCATGATTACCGTCGTGGGGACTTCCACCAATATCCTGGCCAGCGGCATTTCTCAGAAGCTGGGCTACGGCGAGTTTGGGCTGTTTCAGTTCACGGGGCTAGGGCTAATTACCTTTACAGTTGGGCTAGTCTATCTGGTGTTTGCTGCGCCTAAGCTGTTGCCTGATCGCAAAGCACCCGCCAACAGTCTCAGCGAAGACTACAGCTTGAAAGACTATGTCAGCGAGGTAGTAATCGCGCCGCGTTCTAACTTGATTGGCCAAACCCTGCGCTCTAGCGGTATCCAGCGTAAGTTTGATATTGCGGTGCTGGAGTTAATCCGAGACGATGCCCATTTCCCGCAGCCGCTGGCTGATAAGGTGTTGGCGGCGGGCGATGTACTGTTGGTGAGCGGTAGCCGAGAAGATCTGCTCAAAATTCGCGAAGAGCGCGGCCTGGATATTTTGCCAGATGTCAAGTTTAGTCAGGAAGCTGGAGAAACCCCAGAATTGGGATCAGAAGCAGATCCAGAAGCCCTGCACTCAGCTCCAGAGGCAGCGCTGAGTGCAGGGCAGGATCGGGTGGCCGAGGTGCTGATTTTGTCTAACTCGCGGCTGAGTGGCTCAACCCTGAAAGACCTGCGGTTTCGGCAGCGCTACAATGCCACTGTACTGGCAATTCGACGGGGTTCGGAAGTGCTGCATGAGCGGCTGGGCAAAGTGCCGCTGCGCTTTGGCGATCTGCTGCTGTTGCAAGGGCCACGCGAGAGCTTTTTGGGGCTACAAACAAGCCGCGAACTGCTGGTGCTGGAACAGCGCGATGTGGAGTCACTACGGCAGGACAAAGCCTGGATTGCCCTCTCGATTATTCTGGGCGTAATCGGCGTTTCGGCACTGGGCTGGATGCCGATTTTGGTGGCCTCTTTAGCGGGCGTGATCCTGATGGTGATCACGGGCTGCCTTAAGCCGGGTGAACTCTATGGCGCGGTGCGGTGGGATGTGATTTTCCTGCTGGCAGGGCTGATTCCGCTGGGGATCGCTATGGATAAGTCTGGCGCGACAAAGTGGCTGGCTGAGCAGCTCTTGTCGGTGAGCGGCAATCTATCTGGTTTTTGGATTCTGACACTCTTTTACCTGGCAACAACGTTACTCACTGAAATCCTCTCGAATAACGCGACTGTGGTGCTGATGATTCCAATTGCTGTAGAGGTGGCTAAGACACTCGGATTAAATCCCTATGCGTTTATGTTTGCCGTGACGTTCGCATCCTCTAACAGCTACATGACTCCGATTGGTTACCAAACTAATACAATGGTCTATGGCCCCGGCGGCTATAAATTCTTCGACTTCACGCGGATTGGAGCGCCATTGAATTTACTGCTGACCATTTTGACACCGCTGCTCATTGTTTGGTTTTACGGGCTGTAGGGTTCCTCATACCAAATACTTATCATCAAAAGCATGCGCTTAAACTTTTATGGCCAGTCCTATGGCCAGCTAGTCTTCTCGCTGATCAGCAGTTCTTTAAGCGTCCAAGCTGGAGCACAACTTGATCAATCGCGGCCTTGAGGCTTTCGCCATCATCGCCCTGATCCGACTGATTCACCATAATGCTAAACAGAATCTTGTCGTAGTCTGGATGATCTAAATAGCCCGACAAGGCTCGCACACCGTTCAGCGTCCCTGTTTTGCCGTGAACTTTGCCCTGCACCGGGGTATTCACAAACCGACGTGCCAGCGTACCGTTCACGCCCGCAACCGCCAGCGAGTTATAGAACAGGTCGCTGCCTCTAGCGCTCTGCATGACTTTCAGCAGCTTCACAATCATGCTCGGCTCAGCCAGATTGCTGCGCGACAGCCCGGAGCCGTCAATTTGGCGATAGGTGCGCGAGTCGATCCCTAGAGACGTGAGGGCAGATTTGACGGATTCAGTGCCGCCAATTTCATTGAGGAGCGCCTCAGCATAGTCATTGTCGCTGTCGCGGTTGATGATGCCGAATCGGGCGGCGACCGCAGGCTGCTGTTGGGGACTGTAGTAGAGCATTTGGAGCGCGGCTGAGGTGGTCAGCAGCTTGACGTTTGAGGCGGGCACCAAGAAATTGCCTGCATCGCGGCTGTAGAGCGTGGCGGGCGGCGAGACCGACTCGACTTCGATCCCCCAGCGGGCGGTGGCAAACAGCGGACGTTTGATGATTTGCTCAATCGCGGTGGCTAGGTTGTTGGCGCAGAGGCTGCCAGCCATCAGGTTGGCAGGTGCCGCAGGCCGCAGGCGGGTAATATCAATCGGCGGGCGACTCGTCGGGGGGCGGCTGGTAATTTGCGCTATCGCAGCGTTGGGTTTGCCAATATCTACAAAGCCACCCGTGAGCAGGAGGGAAATTAAAAATGCTGCCGCAAAGCCGAGCCAGGTTCGTCTTTTCAAGGTTCGTCTTTTCAAGGTTTCATCCTCTAGAGGAAAAGTAAAGTAACTCAGTCCAAACGCGCCAGATCGCCCTAATGCAATCCAAACAAGAGTCGAGTTTACCTTAAAACTTGACGGTTACCGCCAGCAAGCTGAGAACTTTAGCGCGAATTCATCAACTCTGAATCCAGTCCAGCGCTGCCGCAATCTCCGAGACGCGATCGCCCAACGGCAGCAGCGGCGGCTGTACCATCACAATCGGCAGTCCCAGCTCGCGAGCCGCAGTGACTTTGGCATAGGTCGCCGCACCACCGCTGTTTTTGCTGACAATGGCCTGGATTTGGTGCTGAGTCAGCAGTTCAAGTTCGGCGGCAAGGTGAAAGGGGCCGCGATCCAGCAGAATCTGTCCCGGCGGCAGAGCCATGTCGGGCAGGGGTGGATCGATCATTCGCATCAAAAACCAGATCTGCTTTAGAGGGGCAAAGGCCGCCAGCTCTTGCCGGCCAATTGTCAGAAACACGCGCTCAGCTAGTCCCGGCAGGACAGCCGCTGCCGCTGCGTGATTTTGTACTTCAATCCAGCAGTCGCCAGATACTCTCTCCCAAGCAGGACGGATGAGCAGCAGATGTGCTATGCCCACCGCCTCAGCCGCCTCAGCCGCATGCCAGGAAATCTGAGCGGCGAACGGATGGGTCGCGTCGATCAGATGAGTAATCTGCTGCTGACGCAAATAGTTAATCAATCCGGCTACGCCGCCAAAACCGCCAAATCGGACGCTGCCGCTAGGGGTAATCGGTGACTGAGTGCGTCCAGCCAGCGAGCTGATTACTTCTACATCGGGGAGCTGAACCGCCTGCTCTGCTAGAGCGATTGCGTCCCCTGTGCCGCCTAAAATCAATACACGTCGCATATTCTGACTTACACTCTAACTCATACCCTGTGTCTCAATTTCGCCATCGGCTTCCAAAAACATCTGCCGCAGCTGATGCAGCATTTCGGGTGCAGCATCTTGCCACAGTCCGCGCTGATTTGCCTCCAGCAGCCGCTCGGACATATCGCGCAGTGCCCAAGGGTTATTTTGACGAATAAACTCCTGCACTGTCGGATCTAGCAGGTATGCTTCGGTGATGCCCTGATACATGAAGTCAGGAACGCAGCCCGTGGTAGCATCGTAGGCAAACAGAAAGTCCAGCGTGGCGGCCAGCTCAAACGCGCCCTTGTAGCCATGTCGCATTACACCCTCAATCCACTTCGGATTCACCACTCTGGCGCGATAAACTCTGGCGATCTCCTCACTCAACTGCCGTACTTTCGGCTGCTCTGGCCGCGAGTTATCACCAAAGTAAAGCTGGGGCTGCTGACCTGCCAGCCGGACTGCTGCGGTGAGTCCACCCTGAAACTGATAGTAGTCGTCAGAATCCAATAGATCATGCTCGCGGTTATCCTGATTTTGCAGCACAATCTGCATTTGGCCGAGGCGCTGATTAAAGGCTTCGGGGGCTGATTCACCCTCAGCGTTGCGGCTGTAGGCATAGGCGCTCCAGTTGATGTAGGCACGCGCTAAATCAGCCTCATCCTGCCAGTTTTGCGACTCAATCAGCCCCTGCAATCCAGCGCCATACGCCCCCGGCTTCGAGCCAAAAATTCGGTAGCGCGAACGAGCCACCGCCTGCTCAGCCGACAAGCCTGCTGCCTCCCAGTCTGCCTGCTCTCGCTGCACCTGTGCCGCCAGCGGATTTTGCTCTGCGGGTTCGTCTAAGCTGGCAACAGCAGTCACAGCGCTGTCGAAGAGATCAATTAAGTTGGGGAAGGCATCTCGAAAGAAGCCGGAAATCCGCAGCGTCACATCGACACGCGGGCGTTCTAGCGCCAACAGCGGCAAAATCTCAAAATCAACCACCCGGCGCGACAGCCCATCCCAGACCGGACGGACTCCCAGCAGCGCCATCGCCTCCGCAATATCGTCGCCGCCTGTCCGCATCGTCGAAGTACCCCAGACCGATAGCCCGATTGTTTTCGGATATTCGCCGTTCTCCTGCACATAGCGCTCCACCAGCACCTCTGCCGCTCTGCGCCCCAGCTCCCAGGCCGTCTCTGTCGGAATCGCCCGAATATCCACCGAGTAGAAATTGCGTCCCGTTGGCAATACATCCGGTCGGCCTCTAGTAGGTGCGCCTGATGCACCGCTGGCGATATATTCGCCGTTCAGTCCGCGCAGTAAGTTAGTTATCTCTTGATTGGTCTGCTGAAGAGCGGGGAGTAGATAGGTCTGTATCCAGGTGAGTTCCTGAGCTGATTCCTCTAAATCAGATCCCCCTAAATCCCCCTTCAAAAGGGGGACTTCCGGAAGGGGGGCTTCCGGAGTCTGATTCAGGTTCCCCCCTTCAGAAGGGGGGCTAGGGGGGATCGCAGCTAGCAACTGCCCCACAGTCTCTGCTGCATATTCTTCGATCGCCTCAACGACATCTCCAATCATTCGACAGTGACTCAGCTGAGGATGCAAACTGGAATCAAATGGCGTACTCAAATCAGCTGTCAGCGGATCGAAATCGAGCTGCCAGTCTTGGGCAATGGCACGGGTGAGGCCAATGCGACTGTGGCTATTGCTGCGACTAGGGTTGCGGGCGATGGCGACGATTAGATCGCGGAGTTGGCGGTTGGCTGGACAGCGACCCAAAATATGCAGGCCGTCGCGGATTTGAGCCTCTTTGATTTCACAGAGGTAGCCGTCGGCGGTTTTGAGAAATTCGCTGAGGTTGGCGGCTTCTAGAGTGAGTCCCAGATCGTGCTGAAGGTTTTCCTGGGCAATCAGGGCTGAGAGACGTTCGGTAACAAGCTTGAGGCGCAGGGGGTCGAGCGTTTGGGCTTCGTAGTATTCGTCGATTAAGCCTTCGAGCTGGTGCAGGTTGCCGTAGAGTTCGGCACGGGTCATGGGGGGCGTGAGATGGTCGAGAATGACGGCCTGAGCGCGACGTTTGGCCTGTGAGCCCTCGCCTGGATCGTTGACGATAAACGGGTAGAGATGCGGCATTGCGCCGAATACAGCTTCAGGATAGCACTGTGCCGAGAGCGCTACGGTTTTGCCGGGTAACCATTCCAGGTTGCCATGCTTGCCGACATGCACAACCGCGTTTGCGTTAAATTTAGCTCTGATCCAGTGATAAAATGCGAGATAGGCAGGGGGTGGCTCTAAGTCAGGCGCGTGATAGCTAAGGGCTGGATCGAGATCGTAGCCACGTGCGGGCTGGATGCCAATGAAAATATGACCGAGCTGAATTCCAGCAACGGGGAAGTCTAGCTCTGGCTCTCCCCAACAATTTTTCATTCCAGATTGAACCTGCTCTGGAAGCTGATTAAAATAGGCTTGATATTCAGCGAGCGAAACCGATTGATTGGTTGGGCGAATTTTGCTTTCTGGATCATTTGTGACGCCGGATGTCAGAAGCTGAATGAGTACTTGAGCGCTTTTGGGAATATTTGGGATATTGTATCCAGCAACCCGAAGCGCGTTGAGAATTTCCAGACAGCTCTGGGGCGTATCGAGACCAACCCCGTTAGCGAGTCTACCATTGCGGCTGGGATAGTTCGCCAAGATGAGGGCGATTCTGCGCTCTGGCGGCGGCGTTTGGCGCAGCTTCACCCAGTTAGCGGCTAGATCTGCCACAAAGTCTATCCGGTCGGGCTGCGGCTCGTAAACCACCACGTCCGTTTGAAGCTGGGTGTTTTGAGTCTGGACTGATTTGAACGACACGGCTCGCGTGATAATTCTGCCGTCTACTTCGGGTAGCGCAACGTTCATCGCCATATCTTTGGGCGCTAAGCCCTGAAAGCTCTCTGCCCACTGTGCCGCCGTGCCGCCGCTGCAAACCACCTGCAAAACGGGCAAATTGAGCTGCTCCCATAGCTCCACCTGCGGCTGTTCACTCTCCAGACTCGCTAGCGAAAAGCTGGTGCTGTTCAGCAGAACCTGTAGCCCCACAGCATATCGTAAGAGCTGCTGCTGCACCTCTGGCTCTCGCAGCGACGACACAAAAATTGGCACGGGCGTTAGGTGACGCTGCTTGAGCGCCTGGATCAGCGCCTCAATCACGGCCAAATTTCCCGAGAGATAATGCGCCCGGTAAAACAAAATACCTACGCCAGACGGCACAAGCTGAATTGGCGCAGGCAGACTGCCGTATATGCCAATGCGCGGCACAGGCTGCGGCGGCGCGAAACTGTAGGATTGCGCCAACCAGCGAGTTGCCACAAACTTCAGCAAGTTGCCGTAGTTCTCCAGGCCACCTTCCAGCAAATACTGCCAAACCTGATGAGCCTCGCTCAGCGTCACCGTCGAGTGGCTGGTCAGATTCGGGTCGGGGCGTTCGTCTCCCGGCAAAATAATCAGCTTTGCGCCCGTCCGCTGCGCCGTCTCTTCCACCACCTCCAGCCCGTAGCTCCAGTACGAGCGTCCGCCAATCACCCGCAGTATGATCACCGCGGCCTTTGCCAAAACCGACTCAGCGTAGGTATCAATCGTGAGCTGCTGCTGAAGCTGGAGCAGATTCACTACGCGCAGCGCTGGAAAACCCGCAGGTAAGCGCTGGGCGGCAGCGGCCAAAGTCTGGATGTCGGTATCGGCGGCGGTGATTACGACAATTGGCGCGGGCTGCTGTTCAACGAAAATGACTCCCTCTACAGAAGGATTCCAGCCGCCGGGGAGGGTTGCGAGACGATGCATAGCAAAAGTTGGGTTTATAGTGAGAGTCAGAAGTGAGTGGGGCAACCCAAAGTTTTATCTTACGGCATGTGGCTCTATGGCAATCGTTCTAGCAGGTGAACGCAGCGGTGCAGGCAAAACAACGGTGACGCTGGCGATGTTGGCAGCTCTAGCACGGCGGCAGCAGCGGGTGCAATCGTTCAAGGTAGGGCCAGACTACATCGACCCGATGTTTCATAGCCATGTAACGAGCCGCCCCTGCCGCAATCTCGACCCGCTGCTCACCTCCGAAGCCTACGTGCAGCAGTGCTTTGCCCAAAACATTCAGCAGAGCGAATATGCGCTGATTGAAGGCGTGATGGGGCTATTTGACGGAGCCACTGGCCAAGACGACTATGCCAGCACTGCCCATGTCGCCCGCCTGCTCAACCTGCCCGTGTTGCTGATCCTCAACTGCGCCAGCCTCTCTCGCTCCATTGCCGCCATTGCTCACGGCTACTGTAGCTTTGATCCGCGTGTGCAGGTCGTGGGCGTAATTCTAAATCACGTCGGCAGCGACCGCCATCTGGAGCTGTTAAAAGCCGCCTTAGAGTCACTCAGCCTGCCGGTTCTGGGCGTGCTGCGGCGTGACGACGAAATCACGATTCCCGACCGCCATTTGGGGCTAGTGCCCAGCGAAGAACTCAACCTGCCGCCCATTCTAGAGCGCTTGGCCGACTTGGGCGATAGCTGCTTTGACTGGGCGCAGCTCTTACCCTTGCTCAGCGTCCCCAAGCTCGCTCCGCCGATCCTGCCTGCTCCCGTCGCCCCCATGCTGCGAATCGGCATCGCTAGAGATGCCGCCTTCAACTTCTACTACGCCGACAACCTGGAGCTGTTCGCGCAGCATGGGGCAGAGCTAGTCCCTTGGAGTCCGCTGGCTGAGACGCTGCCGACGGGCGTACAGGGACTCTATTTCGGCGGTGGTTTCCCGGAGGTCTTTGCCGCAGAGCTGGCGCAGAGTCAGGCGATTTCACAGGTTCACTCAGCAATTCAGGCTGGGATGCCAACCTATGCCGAATGCGGCGGGCTGATGTATCTCTGCGAGCAGATTGTCGATTTTGCAGGGGTAGCTCACCTGATGGCTGGAGTTCTGCCTGTGGTCGCCACGATGGGCAGCCGCCTGACGCTGGGCTACCGACAGGCCACCGCGCTGCAAGATAGCCTGCTGATGACAAAAGACCGTCAGCTCTGGGGGCATGAGTTCCATCGGTCGAGCCTGAGCCGCGTGGCGGAGTCGCCTTTGTTTGAGCTGTCGGGCTACGACGCGCAGTTTCCGCCTTACCGAGAGGGCTGGAAATATCACAATCTCCATGCTTCTTATCTGCATCTGCACTTCGGCGCGCAGCCTGATTTGCTCCAGCGGTTTCTAGCGGCAGCGAGCAGCTATGCAAGATTGCCAGATGCCTCAACGCTGATTTTTAGCTAGCGCTACAGACAGAGAGCATAGGCTGTTTGGGCTTGCTAAGTCAGTAATTGCGGATCAGAAATTGCCATGGAGAAGCATGAGATCCTTCAAACGCAGTGCTTTCTTCCTTGAGTGCCACTTGCTTCATTTATGCGGCATCGCGATCGTCTACTCTAGCGGGTGGGCTGGTAGCTTCAACTGCGGTGAATGGCTCCAGAATTTTGTAACTGTGGCGAGTCCCCTGCGGTACAATCCAGGAATTACCAGGCTCTAAGATCACGGTTTGCCCTGCAATATGAAGCTCTGCGCGACCCTGAATCACATAACCAACTGTTTCGTAATCCCGTTCTGCTTCAGGCTTCGGATCACTGGGCTGTTCGTCTTTCCAGAGTCGCATCGCGAGATGAACTCCAGAGGCCAGATAGATCTGCCCCATTTTTCCCTTTGGCGAATTTTGTGAATCTACTTTGGTTACAGTCGTGTCCATAAATCACCTCAAATGTTTTGAATTTTCTGGCTATTTGTTAGCCAGCAGTAGAACGACGAATAAACTCACATGAGGGAATACTTCCCGTTGCAAAATTCCTTTCGTGGCTGAAAGCAATACTGCTGAAAGCATTGCTGCCGTTACTGCTTCTTGCTGCAAACGTAGCATGAACATTCCCAGCTGAATGTGCAGATTCTGAGCCGGACTAATCCGACTGAAGAATGCGACCATGACGTTCAGATCTTGCCAGATATTAAGCATCATACTCGCAGGATCCGAAACACGATACTCGTAGCTCGCTCATTCTCATTATCAGCCTCATTAACTGTTTATAAGCCGCTTCGCTCCAGTACCTTATTCAGAAACGGCTGTTGAATTCGCTCTGTCATAATATTCTCCCCTAATCTTGGATATAAAGCTGGTCAAGCCACTGGTCAAGCTGCTAACCAAGCCGTAGGCGCTAACTAAGCCGTACTGTCCATTACAAATTACAAATTGTGAAGAACGGCTCCATCAATCTTTTGAGAGAGTTGATCAAAGACATCTCAGAAAATGGCCAGAAGCAGACTTCGCTTGCGTCTGGAATGATGCTGGCGATTACCAAGCTATCCCTCACTTTCAGAAGGGCAATCGTCACAAAATTACTGGTTGAGAGCGGTTTCGGGAGTTTGTTCAACAGCATGTTTATGGTCTGCTTCTACAGCTTTCCTCAGGTTGTAGCACTCTCGCTCTCTACCTTGAGATAGATTACTAATAAGTAAACCTAGCCTAAAGTTATAGACCAAGCGCATGAGTTTAGAACCCAAAGTGGTTGTTGACGATCTTTTCAAAGACGGCGATGAGGTGGGAGCGCTGATGCGTTCGCATGACTGGGCACAAACGCTATTGGGCGCTGTAGAGCATTGGCCACTTAGCCTCAAATCAGCGCTGAATATTTTACTAAACGTTGGATCTCCTGCATTTTTGATTTGGGAACGCGAGCGCCTTTTGTTCCAGAATGATACCTACAGAGCGCTCTCCAAACAAGATCAGGCAGCGCCAATGAGTGAGTCAGAGCCAGTCCCGCCGCGCTGGGCAGAGAGTTGGAGCACGGTAGAGGCTGATATTGAGCAGGTTTTTGCAACGGGACAGCCCCTGCAACGGCAGCATCAGCCTTGGCTAGGTGAATGTCAGAGCAGTAATCCTGATACGGAGTTTGATTGCAGCACCGACTCCTACAGCACCAACTGCCACCGTTCTGCTGCGCCTTGCTTTAACTGGTCTTGCAGCGCAATTTGGGATGAAAACGGTCAGGTTGGCGGTGTCATGGGCATCGGCAGCGCCGCCCCAGATGCTCAAGTTTTGGCACCGGTTTGTGAGGAGATTCAGCAGGCTCAGGTCGCCCTGCATCAGTCTAAGCAGCGCTATCAAACTCTGTTTGAATCGATTGACGAAGGGTTTTGCGTAGTGGAAGTGCTGTTTAATCAGGCTGGCCAGCCCGTTGACTATCGCTTTTTAGAAGCTAATCCAGCCTTTGAGCGGCAGTGCGGGCTGACCAATGCTCTGGGGAAACGCATGCGCGAGCTGGTGCCAGATATGGAACCCTACTGGTTTGATCTCTATGGCCGGGTTGTGCTCACAGGCGAATCCCAGCGCTTTGAGGAGCGGGCTGAAGCGCTAGATCGCTGGTTTGATGTCTCTGCCTTTCGGATCGGGTCGCCAGAGGACTGTAAGGTTGGCATTCTGTTTAGCGATATCACGATCCGAAAGCGCATCGAGCTGCGGCTGCGTGACAGCGAAGAGCAGTTCCGCAACATGGCCGATCACGCCCCCTTTATGGTCTGGGTGACTGACTCAACCGGGTTCTGTACCTACCTCAGCCAGAGCTGGTATGACTTTACCGGGCAGACCGCAGCATCGGGGCTGGGGTTTGGATGGTTAAGCGCCGTGCACCCAGATGACGATGAAGCTGCCAAACAGATCTTTCTAGCGGCTAATCAGCAGCAGGTGGGATTTAGGTTGGAGTATCAGCTGCGTGATAGAGACGGTAGCTACATCTGGGCGATTGATGCTGCCAATCCCTGGTTTGACGAAGATGGCCAGTATCAGGGCTACATTGGCTCGGTGATCGATATTACCGACCGCAAGCAGGCAGAGGAAGTCGTGCGGGAAAGCGAAGAGCAGCGGCGAGACATCTTAGAGAGTATTTCTGATGCCTTCTTTGCTGTCGATGAAAACTGGCTATTTACCTATTTAAATCAAGCTGCCCAATTGCTGCTCGCTCCTGGTTTAATTGGGAAAAATGTTTGGGAAGCCTATCCAGGACTCAGTAGCAGCGAGTTTGGACAGCTTTATCGGCGCGTTCTGAGTGATCAGGTAGCGGGTTCACTGACTGCGTTCTACCCCGACCACGATCGCTGGTACGAGGTTCACGCCTATCCCTCTGCCAACGGCATTACCGTCTATTTTCAGAATGTGACGGAACGCAAACAGGCCGAAGATAGGCTGCGCCAGGTTTCTGCTGAACTCGAACAGCAGATCCGACAGTTTGATGGGATTGCCTCTGCTGTACCCGATTTCATCTACAGATTTGATCGAACCGGACGATTTACCTATGTGAATCAGCCCCTGCTGAATCTCTGGCAGAAATCTGCGGCTGAGGTGCTGGGCAAGACCTGTGCAGAGCTAGACTATTCGCCAGAGATGGCAGCTCTCATGCAAAATCAGATCCAGCAGGTGATTGAAACCGGCGAGTCCCTCAAAGACGAGACATCCTACACCAGCGTTTCTGGTACAGGCTTCTATGAATATATTTTTGTACCGCTTTTTGATCAAACCGGCGTAGTCGAAGCGGTAGCAGGCGTGACGCGAGATATCACCGAGCGTCAGCAGACTGAAGCCCGTTTAAAAGCTCGCAATGAGCGGCTGAAGCTACTTTCAGAAATTGCCAACGATTTGCTGCTGAGTGAGGATCCAAAGATATTTTTGGCGAGCCTGTTTGAACGGGTGGCGGCGCATTTGGGGCTGGAAGTTTACTTTAACTACCTGTTTGACTCAGAGCATGACTGTCTACAGCTCCACGCCTATGGCGGCATCTCGGCAGAGGTAGCCGAATCAGCTCGGCTCCTAAAGCTTGGGGAAGGTGTCTGCGGCCATGTGGCTAAATATCGGCGGCCTGCTGTTGTCGAACAGGCGTTAGAGGCTGCCGACAACCCCCTCGCAGTTCCAGTTCAGTCGATTGGCATTAGAGCCTACGCCAGCCATCCGCTGCTGGTGGGCAATCGCGTCTTGGGAACGCTGGGGCTGGGTACTCGCCAGCGCGACCGCTTCACTGCCGATGAGCTGGAGCTGATGCAGGTGATCGCCAATCAGGTTGCGGTGGCCTTGGAGCGTTCGCATCTGGTGGCAGAACTTCAGGAGCGGGCTGAAGCGCTGGTGCAGTCTAACCGAATCAAAGATGAGTTTTTGGCGGTACTCTCACATGAGTTGCGTACACCCCTGAATCCAATTTTGGGATGGTCAAGATTACTTCAGCAGGGTAATCTAGATGACACAAAAACGCATATAGCAATTGCCACCATTGAACGCAACGCTAAACTTCAGGCACAGCTGATCGAAGATATGCTGGATATTTCCCGGATTTTGCAGGGGAAGATGAGTTTAGCGACCTTGCCAGTTAATTTGAGCGCCGTTATTGCTGCTGCATTAGAGACAGTCCGGCTCGCCGCCGAAGCTAAATCAATTCAGATTCAAACTCTCTATTCGCCGCTGACGGGGCTAGTAATTGGCGATGCGGGGCGACTGCAACAGGTCATCTGGAATCTGCTCTCCAACGCCATCAAGTTTACGTCTCAGGGCGGACAGGTCACCGTTTCGCTGGCTCAGGTGGGCAACCAAGCTCAAATTCAAGTAGCCGACACGGGCAAGGGGATTCAGGCTGATTTTCTGCCCCATGTGTTTGAGCATTTTCGGCAAGAGGACGGAGCGACAACCCGCAAGTTTGGCGGACTCGGCCTGGGTTTGGCAATTGTTCGACAAATTACAGAGCTGCATGGGGGTACGGTCAAGGCCGAGAGCGCTGGCGAGGATCAGGGCAGTCGCTTCACTGTTCTATTACCCATTGCTCCTCGGCCAGTTCCGGAGTTCACTGCTCATTCGTCCGCTGTTCTTCAGCGTGATCTAAGCGGCGTTCAGGTGCTGATTGTTGACGATGAAGCAGACTCTCGCGATCTGCTCGCGTTTGTGCTAGAGCAAGCCAGCGCGACGGTGCAGATTGCCACGTCAGGAGCCGAAGCGCTAGCCGCAATCGCTGACGCTTGCCCTCAGCTCATCATCAGCGATATTGGCATGCCTGAAATGGATGGCTACATGCTGATGCGGCAGATTCGGGCCCTACCACCCCAGCAAGGCGGTCAGATCCCAGCCATTGCCCTCACCGCCTATGCTGGCGAGATCGATCAGCAGCAGGCAATCGCCGCTGGCTTTCAGCTTCATCTCGCCAAACCCATTGATGCCGAAACAGTAGTGGCGGTAATTGCCAAGCTCATTGAGTAGCAATCCCATGCTGTACCAGACACTACGCTGTACCAGACACTACAGGCTAGCCAAATAAGCTCGCCAGCCACCAAACTGCGAGATGTCAGGGGCAGCTTCTAGAGCAAAGGGTTCGCAGAGAAATCCTTTCACCACCTCGCCATCCTCTAAAATTATCGTGCCAATCCCCAGCGGCGACGGAATATTGTTGACGAAGCGCCCAAACCCCGCCGCAGGCAGCTCCCAGACCTCTAGCTCAACTGCATATCCCTGCCCGTTCATTCGCACCAGTCCCGGCTTAGGAACTGCACCTCCAGCAAGCGCATAGAGCCTGTAGATTGGCTGCGTGCGACAAGCGCGGACTAGCCTGCCTTGTTCATTGGTGAGCTGCGGGTTGAGCGGCTGTCCGCTGAGGTGAGCGCCCACGACGGCAATTTTGATCCAGTCCGGCTGGCTTGGCTCAATACAGGTTGGTAATCCAGCTAACTCTGGCAGCTCTGGCAGCTCTAGCGGCGGCAGCGGCACGGTCGTCGCGCCCAGTAGCCCGCCCACCGCTGCGTGATAGGCCGCTCCCAACCGACAGAGCGCCTGATCCGTCCAGGCCGGGGCAATCAAGCTGAGTCCGGTGGGCAAACCGTCTGGCTGAAAGCCGTTGGGTACAGCAATCGCCGCCAGATCCAGCAGATTCACAAAATTGGTATAGGTGCCGAGGTTGCTGTTGAGTTTCAGCGGTTCAGCCTCAACTGCTGCCAAGCTGTAGATGGTGCCGGTAGTGGGCAGCGCCAAAACGTCCATCTGCGCCCACTGCAACTCAGCCTGACGCTTCAGTTCGGCGAGCTGATAGAAACTGCGGTAGGCCGCCACCGCATCATACTGACTGCCGTCGGCAATAATTTGGCGCACCGTCGGGTCGATGGCTTCGGGCTGCTGCGCTAGGAAATCGCCAACTGCCGCCAGCCGTTCGGCCACCCAGGCTCCCTGGTAGAGCAAGGGCACAGTTTCTGCAAAGGGGCGAAAGTCAATGGGGACGGGCTGACAGCCCAGATGCCACAGCCGCTCTAGTGCTGCCTGATAGTTCTGCTCAGCCGCTGCGTTTTCAAAAAACTTCAGGTGCTGTGAGTCCGGAACGCCGACCCGCAGTGCCGTCAGATCAGGTAGCGTCAGCGGCAGCGCGGCGCGCGAAAAGGCATCTTCTGGGTCAAAGCCGCCCGCCACTTGCAGGACAGTCGCCGCATCCGCGCAGGTGAGGGCAAAAATCGAAATACAGTCGAGGCTTCGCACTGCCGGAACCAGTCCTTTCGTGCTGATCTGGCCTTTGGTTGGCTTTAGCCCGACAATATTGCCAAAAGCTGCTGGAACTCGACCTGAGCCTGCCGTATCTGTGCCCAGCGCAAAGCTGACCAGCCCTGCGGCGACCGCCACCCCCGACCCGGAACTAGAGCCGCCCGGAATAAACCGCGCGTCAAACGGGTTGCGGCAGATACCGTAGGGACTGCGCGTGCCGACTAACCCAGTGGCAAACTGGTCGAGGTTGGTTTTGCCAATCGGGATCGCTCCCGCTGCACAGAGCTTTTGGACAACGGTAGCCGAGGCGGTTGGCTGGTAGGCGAAGGCCGGACAGCCTGCGGTGGTAGGGCTAGCTTCCCAGTCGATATTGTCTTTGATGGCAAAGGGTACGCCGTAGAGCGGTAGCAGAGACAGATCTTGCTGCTGTAAGGCTCTAGCGCGTTGTAGCGAGTCGGCTAAAGGAGCCAGGTAGATCCAGATGGCCGGGTCACCATAGGCGGCAATCTGCTCGTAGATTTGGGCAATCACAGATTCAGGCGTTTCTCCGTCTCGGTAGCGCTGACGCAATGCCCGCAGATCGAGGCTCTGTTGATGGGAGCCTTGCTGAGTCAAGTCCTGCTGATGCAAATTTGCCATCCCTCCTACTCCTACCACTTCACCACTCGCCCAGAGGCAACCGCCCGCAGATGCCCGTCAGTCTGCCGCAGCAGCAGTCGCCCCCAGTCGTCCAGGCCAGCCGCCTGTGCTGTGACCAGACCTGCCGGATCAGCCGAACTCGCTGCGTCCGCCTGCCAGCCAATCTGCCGATTCAACAGCCAATCGCGCTGACGCAGGGCTGGCAAAAAGGCGGCGATTCCCGAACCCTGAGCTACCAGAGCACTCGCCTGCCCTAGATAATGTCGCAGACGCTCTAGTAAAGTCAACTGATTGGGGAGGGCAGAGTCGGGGCAGAGCTGATGCAGACTGATTGGATGACCCACCTCGGCTGGAGTCAGATTCGCTGCGGCAAACTCAACCCGGTGATTCAGACCAATCCCAACCACAACGCGGCTGCCGCGACGGCTAGAGATGGCCTCGCAGAGAATCCCCGCCAGTTTGCAATCCTGCACGATAATGTCGTTGGGCCATTTGAGTCCGAGCTGATGCTCTAGATCAGGCAGCAGATCTTCGATGGCGTAGATCACGGCCAATCCAGCGACGAGGCTGAGTCCAGTCAACTGGCTAGCGCTCAAGTTATCTAGAATGAAGCTAGCGGCTAGCCCGCCGGGGGGCGTATACCAGCGGCGACCCTGCTGAGCGCGACCGGCAGTTTGCTGCTGCGTGTAGACGACATCTCCATGCTGAAGCAGATCAGGATGCTGAATTGCCCAAGTGCTGGTGCTTTCACAGCGCTCTAGCCACTGTAGCCAGTCGGGTAGATTTGGATCAGAAATTAGCATCTAGCAAGCCACTGCATTAATCATCATTAATCATATAAGTTCTCCTCCTATTCTCAGTGATTACTTTCAATGGCTACTTTCAATGGTTATTTCGAGGTTGCAGCGACTTATAGCTTCTCTATACCAATGGAATTAACTCCAGTCTACTTTTGATCATTCACGAGCGGTTGAATATCGCTAGGCGGCAACGATTTTTTCAGCTTCTGCATTCTCAGCTGCATTCTCAGCTGCATTCTCAGCTTCTGCCTGCTGATCCTGAGTCGCTTTTAGCTTCAGGTACTCATCAAGCTGCTGTTCAATCTGCTGTCGAACTAGCTGCCGATATTCCAGGAAATGCTCGCCCAGAGCGCAGATCGAGAGGTAGTACTGCCAGTTTTTGGGCTTAGCCTGGATCATATGCAGCAGATAGCGCCAGAAGCTCCAGCGCGTCTTACGCAGCAAGCCCTGCCGCCAGAAGATAATCAACATGGCGCGGATCACCACCCAGCTCGGAGCACGCAGCTGAGCCTTGTTGCGCGGTTCACCCATCAGTAGAAACTGACGATAAGTGCGATCCAGATAGGTCTGCGGGTCATATAGCTCCCAGAACGCCTGGATATATTCCTGAGCAATGGTTTCGATCGGGCGACTCGGCACAAAATTCATCAGCGTCGTCTGGTTGATGTTGCCGCTTTCCTCGCCTGCCAGCATTCGACCTTCTTTTTTGAGCCGGGTTTCGAGCGCGGTACCGGGCAGCACTTGCAGCATACTAAACATCGCCAGCGAGATGGCCGTCTCTTCGACAAACTGAATCACCCGCTCACCTGCACCGGGCTTTTCGCCATCAAAGCCGATGATAAAGCCCGCCGTGACGCGCAGGCCATAGCGCATAATCTTCTGCACCGACTCGCTGAGCGGATCGCGAGTATTTTGGAATTTCTTGGTGACAGCGAGGCTGTCGGTATCGGGGGTTTCGATCCCCAGGAACACGGCGTTGAAGTTGCAGTCGGCCATCAGCTCTAGCATCTCGTCGTCCTGAGCCAGATCAATGGAGGCTTCAGTGTTCAGGAAAAACGGATGATCATGCTCAACCATCCAGATTTTGAGCGCGTTGAGCAGCAGCTTGCCATTGCGCTTGTTGCCAATGAAGTTGTCATCGACCAGGAAGATGCTGCGCCGCCAGCCTAGATCATAGAGAGCCTGAAGTTCGGCCAAAAACTGCTCCGGGGTTTTGGTGCGCGGCTTGCGCCCGTAGAGAATAATAATGTCGCAGAATTCGCACTGAAACGGACAGCCTCGCGAAAACTGCACCGACATATTATCGTAGGCATCTAGCTCTAGCAGGTCAAAGCGCGGTATGGGCGTTGTGGTCACGTCCGGCTTTTCTGCGGTGGTGAAGCGTCCGCTGGTTTCGCCACGAGCCAGCGCCTCGACAAACAGCGGCAGCGTAATTTCGCCTTCACCCAAAATCAGGTAGTCAGCCCCAAACGCCTGGATTTCATCGGGCAGCGAGCTGGCGTAAGGCCCCCCTACTGCCACAGGCTTGCCATACTGCTTGGCAAGCTGAATCTGAGCCGCGAAATCAGCTTTTTGCACAATCATCCCCGACATTAAGACCAGATCGGCCCAGCGCCATTCGGCATCGGTCACGTCCCGAATATTGCGATCGACGAGGCGATACTCCCAGTCTTGGGGCAGAATCGCTGCTACCGTGACCAGTCCCAAAGGCGGCAATAAGGCTTTCCGGTTAACGAGCGCCAAGGCCTGTTCAAACGACCAGTAGCTTTGGGGAAATCGCGGATACACCAATAAAATACGCATGGAAACGCTGCTTTACAGTAGGATTGTTTTACTTTAACCTCTAATCGGGTTTCTATAAAATCTTGAAGCAGATTACCCACAGCGATATCAAATAGAGATCATGTTTAAGTCTATTTAGCGGTTGTGACAGAATTCAAACTGAACACTTCAACGTCATTAGCGCAACAATCTATGCACCGAAAACATATGGAACTTGCATTCAACCTGCATCAGAATTGAGATACTGGATGTGGCTGTTCTGGCTCACTTACTCTTTCTCGCTTGCTCTTTGGCTCACTTACTCTTTGGCTTACTCATCCACCGCTGTCTCTAGGCGAAATCCAGCAATCTGAGCAATTTCAGCGATCGCCTGCGCCTGCTCAGCCTCAGGGCTGTTGGTCAACCGCTGCTCAAACGTGGCCAGGATGCGGATCTTGTTCTGCTGCTTAACCGCAATAATAAACGGGAAGCCAAATTTGCTGCGGTACGCTTGGTTAAGGCGGTGCAACCGCTCAAACTCGTCAGCAGAGAGCTGATTTAACCCCGCGCCAGCCTGCTCCTGCACCGAAGCTGCCGCCATTTTGGCCTTGCTGCCGAGATCAGGATGGGCCCGAATCAACGCCAGCTTCTCGCCCTGGGACATCTGCGCCACAACCGCCAGCATCTTCTGGTGCAGATCAGCGCGACTGGCAAACGGGCGGCTCTGCCAAGCCTGCTGCGCCACTTGGGGAGTCTGCTCAAAAATTTCGCCTAAGGCCGCCGTAAATTCAGCCTGATTCATCTGGTTGAGCGCAGTCATTTTGTGGGGCATAGGTCAACTGCCGCGATAGGTTGTATAAGACCAAGGCGAGGCCAGGAGCGGAACATGGTAGTGAACGGTTGAGTCAACGATTCCGAACCGGATCGGGATCAAGTCGAGGAAGAGTGGCTGAGCTAGATTAGCGAAATTCTGCTGAAAATACGGCCCCATATCAAAGAGCAACTCATAGCTGCCGCGCTTTAGCTCAGCGCCTGCGAGCAAGGGCTGGTCAGTGCGGCCATCCTGATTGGTGCAGACGGTTTTGAGCAGGATTCTTTGGCCGTCTGGAGCAAGCGCCCAAAGCTCGATCTGGACGTTGGCGGCAGGACAGCCTCGCCCGGTATCTAAAATATGGGTCGTGAGCTTGCCTGTCGCGGGAGACTCCGTGAGGTTTGGACTCGGATCTAGGCTTAAATCTGTACTCAGCTCTGTCATCGGAGTGGCCCTCCCAAAATCACCTTGCTAATTGCGCCTGTCACCTCCGCTGGCGACTCATGAGCCAGCTGATGATACCAGTTTGCTGTCACCTCAGGGTCTTTGCCGTGAATCATCTCGGCTCGCTTCCGTGCCTTCTCCACCACCGGGTTCGCTCTGGCCATCCGGTCTTGCTCATAGCGGCTCAGCGCATATTCAACGGTGACATTCGTCGTCATGAGATACTGCATGAGTACGAAGGCATCTTCGAGTGCCTGACAGCCGCCCTGACCCAGATCGGGACAGGTAGCGTGAGCCGCATCGCCCAGCAGCGCCACTCTGCCGCGCACAAACCGCTCAAACGGGCGTATATCGTGAATGGGCGGGCGCGCCGTTTTATCAGGATCAATCCGCTCAATCAAGCGCTGCACTGGATCAGCCCAGCCTTTGAAATGCTCAAACAGCTCGGCTTGATAGCGGCTCGGATCGGCGGGCGTATCGCTGGGCAACGGCACGTCAAAGAAGAAGTAGAAGCGGCGCTCAGAGACTGGCATCATCGAGGCGCGCTTGTGATCGCCGACGTAGATCACCCAGCTGTTGTCGGGGGCCAGATCTGGGCTAGCCGGAACCAGCCCGTTCCAGTTGATGTAGCCTGCATAGCTAGGCTGCACAGCCTCACCCAAAACATGCTGACGCAGCACCGACCGGATCCCGTCTGCGGCAATCACTAAATCGCCAGTCGCTCGCTGACCGTTTTCAAAAATTGCCGTGGCGCTCTGCTGATTTTGCTCAACCCCAATGCAGCAATGCTCAGTTTTAATCTCGTCGCCATAGGCTTGGCGGAGCATTTCTTGCAGCTCAGCGCGAGCGACGGGATAGGGACGCTGCCCAACTTCTGTAATCAGCGGCAGCAAATCAACATCGTTGAGCAGCTCGCCCGTTTTGCTGCGGTACTGCATTCTGTCCATCTGGCCGCCAATTTTGGCCATCTGCTGCCCCAAGCCCAGTCGATTCAGTACCTTTACGCCATTCGACCAGAGCGAAATGCCTGCCCCCACTGGACGTAGCTCGCGCACCCGATCATAGATTTCAACCTGATAGCCCGCCTGCTTGAGGGCAATCCCTGCCGTTAAGCCGCCAATTCCCGCCCCGATGATCACAATTTTTAAGTCGTACATGCCCATTCCTCAATTAGCCGAATAACGCTCTCATTAAGCTGCTCTCTATTTCAGTATGAGCCATTAGCACTGTAAACGATTGCATTCTCTCCGTATTGTATACTGTATGCAATTTCTGGCATGTTTTTCCGAAACTCCTCTGGTTCAACAGGTACAGGGATTTAAATTCTGGGGGTTAGTAGCAGCGGATACAAATACCCATTGAATCGCTCTATACATTAGAGAGGTTCGCATCGACCTAGGGTATGACTTTCTAAATCTGGATCTGGGGAAAACTTGGTTGATTTCCAAATTTATCCAAGTTTAATTTGTCCAGATTTAATATCCAGATTTAACAGTGGTCATGCTGTAGGGCTGGCGCGAACAAATTTGGGCTATTTGCATTCTCGGTTTTGGTGTGAGGAACAATGAAAAATAAATTCTGGGGCTGGGCGCTTTTGCTGCCTGCTCTCTCTACTGTTGCTATGACGGCGATGGCTAAAATTGCTATCGCTGAGACTGCTAGCCTAGCTGTTAGCATTCAGCCTGATGTCGAGACTAGCGTCCAGACTGACTCTTCTAATCTGCTAGCTGAGTCAGAGACTCTAGTTGCCCCGGTAGCTGTCCATCAAGATGTTGTTCAAGATATCGTTCAAGCTACTGTTCAAGCTACCGTTCGTTCTGCTGAAGTTAGTCAGCCAGAACTTTCTGCCAGCGCTGGCGCTGAGGTTACGGGATCTGAGGCTATGGGATCTGAGGTTACGGCTGAGGCACTGCCTGCCTTGTCACCCACTGTCCTAACGGCTCCCACAACGCTGGCGCAGATTCAGCCAGCCGAGCCGCTAGCGACTCCTCGACAGAACCCGACCATGTCGCAGGTAACCCCCGTCAATCAGCTTTCGAGCGCGCAGCCCAACCGGGCGATGAGTCAGCTGACCTCAGTAACTCAGCTCTCAGACGTGCAGCCAACCGACTGGGCTTACCAGGCATTGCAGTCTTTGGTGGAGCGATATGGCTGCATCGTGGGCTATCCCGACGGCACGTATAAAGGCCAGCGTGCCCTGACTCGCTTTGAGTTTGCGGCGGGGATGAATTCCTGCCTAGATCGAATCAGCGAACTGCTTGCTGCTAGCACCGCAGATCTGGCGACGAAAGAAGATCTGGCGACGCTGCAACGGTTGCAGGAGGAGTTTGCGGCTGAATTAGCAGCCTTGCGCGGACGGGTGGACGTGCTAGATGCGCGAGTCTCGGCGCTGGAAGCCAACCAGTTTTCCACCACCACTAAGCTGGGCGGCGAAACGCTGTTCTTCGTGGCCAATCTGTATGGCGGAGACAGCGATGATACAGATCTCGACAATCAGGTTGCAGGGCAGTACCGGGTCAGACTTAACTTTGACACCAGCTTTAGCGGCACTGACTTGCTGCGGGTCAGACTTCAGGCTGGAACTCTGACTGGCGGCGATTTTGCCTTTGAGCAGGCGGGTAACGAAATCAGCTACGGCGCTTTCGCGACCTCAGGCAGCAGCGTCGTGATCGACAGCCTCAAGTATGAATTTGCGCTGAATCGCGTCGTGCAAATTGGCCTCTATGCCAACGGCACCGGACTCGATGATATTACCTTTGGCAATACGATCAACCCGCTAGACAACCCGGTTAGAAGCGCAATCACTCGGTTTGGCGGACGCAATGCCGTCTACCGCACCGGCAGTACCTCAGCCGGGATTGCGGCCAATCTAAAATTCACAGACAACATCAGCATTCAGGCTGGCTACCTCTCAGGTGAACCAGGCGATCCCAGCGCCGGGGCTGGCCTGCTGAACGGCAACTATGCGGCGCAGGGTCAGCTCACCTTCCGCAACATCTTCAATGTTGTTGATTTGGCCTTCACTTACGTCAATGCCTACACAGGGATTTCAACTAGCGCAACTGGCATCACGGCTGGTGTACCGTTCAACTTAGGCAGCCGTAACGCCAGAGTCGATGTCGATCGTCCGGTGATTGCCAACTCCTACGGCGCAACGGTCAACTTCAGAATTCTCCCAGGCTTGCAGCTAGGCGGCTGGGCAGGCTACTCGGCAGTGCGAGCCATTAGCTTGGGCGATGCTAGCGTCTGGAACTATGCTGCGACTCTGGCACTGCCGGATCTGCTGGGCAGAGGCAATCTAGGCGGCATTATCTTCGGGATGCAGCCTCGCCTAACAGGTTCGGATTCCTCGATCGGAGATGTGCTGGGAGACCGCAAAGATCCAGATGTGGGATTCCATCTTGAAGCCTTCTACCGTCTGGCCATCACTGACAACATTGATATCACGCCTGGCTTCGTCTGGATCACGGCTCCTAACCATGATGAGAGCAATGACGACGAGTTTTTCGGAGTGGTTAGAACGACCTTCCGATTCTAGGCAGCTTGAGACTCACGGACTTGAGACTTACAAAATAAAAGAACGCAGGGGGCCAAATGCCCCCTGTTTTTTGATAACTCTGACTTGCAACACTGCCTATTGCAAGTCAGCAGTGTTAAGTGAGCCTACTGGAATCCGAAGCGCGTCACCGCTCCTAGGTACTCGTTGTAGCTAATCAGCTTCCGGCCTTTGTAGTCAACGCGCTGAATCTGACTCTCTAGCCACTCGCGGGTGATGGGGAAGTTGAACTCCTCGGCAATCTGTAGCGCTTCATCTACCGACAGCAGCCCGTTCAGGTTGGCATCAAAATCTTTAAATCGCTTCAGCAGCGGATAGTTCGGTTCTGAGGCTACTAAAAACTCCTCGAAGTCAATGGAGCCATCGTGGTCTTTGTCAAGATACTCAAACCGCTTGACGAAGCGCGCCCGCTCCTTCGCCAGCAGATGTTCGAGGTACTCTTCACGGTCGATCTTACCGTCTCGATTCATATCGAGCTGATCGAAGGCTTGCTTAATTTTTTTCAGCTTTTCAGGAGGAATCAGCTCCTCAATTTCAGCTGGGATTTTAAATTCAGAATTTTCAGCAGAGCTCATGCGTCCGAGGGGTTCAAGCTAGGGGTTCCTAGTATATTATCTCGCTTTTGGACGATTGCAAGCGGCATCACGCCTGGTCTTACCAGCACGCTCTTCAAAAATTCAGCCCCCACCGAAAGGATGCAAAGCCTTTCAAAATTTAGTGTAATTTTTAGTGTAAGTGTATATGAGCTTCGAGTAACCTCAGAAATCAGCACCGCGAAACTGCAATTCTTGGCTCAGCCTATTGCTCGGCCTATAGGCCAATTAGTTATGCCTTGTTGCTTACTAGCATCTCAATTTGCTGCAAGAGTTGGTCAAGCTGTTCACGTTTCTGGCGATTCTGCCAAATCTGGGACTTCTTGAGCTGGTTGCCAAGTTGAGTCAGACGTTTGGCGTAGGTGGCTGGGTCTTGAACGAGCGCGGCTTTTGCCAACGCTCCTACTGAGGTTGCTCCTGCCAAATCAGCTGCTTTGATTCGCTCTCGAATGCTGCGAATTGACAGGTTCTGCGTCATTGCCTCTTGCAACAGCTGCTGACGCTGTGCTAAATCTGGCAGCCGAGCAATTGTCAGCGCTTTTGTATATTCAATTTTGCCCTGGCGAATTGGCTCTAAAACATCTTCCGAGAGCTTAAGCAACGGCAGTTGATTTAACACAAACGAACGCCATTTGATGTTTAGTCCTTCCAAGCTGCGAATCACCGCTTCGGCGTTTGGCTGTCCCATAACGTTATGGGACGAGCGGCGGATATCATTATCCATTTGGCGCAGCAGAGAAATTACGGCTTCAACAGGCTGCTCCAACTCGGCTGAAAGCAGAGCTAGGACTCCCTCCACTTCTTCAATAGGGTTGAGATCCTCGTGGTGCTTATTCTCGATGAGCTGGAGTTTAAGCAGCTTCTTGTGATCTGGCTTGGCTATCACGCGCACAGGCACTTCGCTGAGTCCAGCTAGCCCTGAAGCGCGATAGCGGCGCTCTCCGAACACAAGCTGATAGTAGCCAGGACGGTCAGCTAGCTCATAGACCGCTAGATCTTCTAGTACTCCTTCTTCAGCAATGGTCTGCGCTAGCCCATTCAGCTTATCTAGGTCAAAGTATTTGCGAACTTGATACGGATCGCGAATGATTTGCTCCCGCGAAACCACAATCCGATCGCTGAGCAACTCGCCAGTTGCAGACGGATCAAATTGTGGTTTCGCCGGTACCGTTATTTGCGTTTTGGTTAGCGAGTCATCTAGAGCAGATGCATCAGACTGACTGGTAACTGCCTCACTCAGCTGCTCAGCCTCGACAGGCTCAGATTGTAATGCTGACAACAGCTTGTTAAATCTACCCATTCAGAATCTCCTGTCCAACACTAAGGTAATCACTCCAGGCAATTTTGGCACGCCGATCATTCACCTGTGCCACGATCAGTCCATCCAGTGCCGCTTTTTGAAAGGCGACCAGCTCTCGAATTTGTGCTTTAAAGAGCGGGAATCCGGCTGTCACCAGCAGCTCTCTAGCTTCGGCTCCATCTTTACGCGGCGCTGAAGGAACGCGAGTCAGCAGAACGCGATATTGCTGCGAGCCGAGGACTTTCATCAGGTTAACAGTCTGCATCAAGGCATCTAGAGAGAGCACGTCGGGTGTCGTTGGCAAAATCAGTAGATCACAACCATCTACCAAATCTTGCAGATCTTCGCGCTCAGGTCTGGCCTGCGTGTCAATCACAATATGCTTGAAGCTGCGACCATATTTGGCGGCCTGCTGTTCGCTCACCACCTTAAACAGAAAGCCTGCTCCGCGCTTTGACCAGCGAGTAGCAGATCGATTTGGGTCGCCATCAACAAGCAGCGTATCGCCATCCTGCTGCAAAAAAGCAGCCATGTGAATTGCCGTTGTCGTCTTACCAACACCGCCTTTAAAGGCTGCGGTTGTGATGATCATGCTCTGTCCGTCCAGTCAAGACAATCCACAAGAATAGTTTATTAATGACCAGTTAGCACAGAAGTCCAATATTTTCTAGCTGTTTTTATGAATTTAGCTCCAGACTAGCTCTGATCCAGCCTCAACGGCTCAACCTAAGCTCTATTAGACCGCTATAATTTGCCACAGCATTACCAGAGATCACAGGCTCTTAATAGTACAAATAAACTATACGACTAAACTACGACTAAATTCAGGCTATAGTTGTGAGAGAGATCTAGATTGAGGAAGCCTGTAGAAACCTGTGGAAACCGCCGTTTATTAGAGGTCTTGCGTCGCTATGTCCCGTCCAGACAGTGAGAAATGCAGACTCTGTGCCAAGCTAAGCGCTGAAGCAGCACAGCAGCGGCATGGCGCGACTGGAGATGGCTGCTGGGATGCCAGATATTGCCATAACCGACGGTCATACTATCGGCATCGCGGCATTAGAAACTATCAGCGGCAGCAGCGTCGCCAGCACCAGCTAGCTCAACCAGCCCAACCCAGCCCAGCCCAACCCAGCCCAACTCAGCCCAGCCCAGCCCTGACAGTGCTGCAAGTTCCATCACCTGCTGTGCCTGCCGCAGTCGTCCACTGGTATCGTGATACCAAAGATTCGCCGCTACACGCTTTGAGTGCCGAACTCTGGATGGGCAATCATCGCGTTGCCAAAATCACGCCCGTTCACTGTCTGGGGCTGAGCGAGCTACAGATTAAGGCACTGTTGACACATTTTTTGAGCGAGTTTTCCCAGCACTGCGGCACAAAGGTTGAACGGTTTCGGGCTGCGGTGGAGCTACATCCACTCAACTGCCCAATCCGCCCCTGTCCGCTGCATCCTGAGGTAGAGTGCCATGACTGAACTAGAACCTGAACTAGAACCTGAACTAGAACCTGAACTAGAACCTGAACTAGAACCTGAACTAGAACCTGAACTAGAACCTGAACCACAGGCTATGCAAGCAGGCAAACTGCTTTCGGAGCTACGCCAGGCCATTGCGGGAGCGCTGGAAACTCCAGGATCGGCAGAGTTGAATCTGTTCTATGAGCGGCTAGAAGGTTTAATTTCTGGACAGCCATTGGCCTTGCAGTTGCAACTTGCCGGAACGATTCTGCTCCAACTCTGCGAACTCTATGCAGCTCGCTTTGATCTAAGCATCTCAAACTGGGAGAGCCAGCATCAGCCGCTAGAGCCAGTTGTAAGCCTAGAATCCTGCGTTGATCTATTTGTGCAGTCGCTCTCCCTCAATCTCTCAGAGCTGTTTGAGCCTGAGATACCTGTACAATATCCAGCACATCGCCAGCCAGCCAGCGGCTCAACCGCAATGGAGGTCGATAGAGCAACCTTGCTGCTACTGGCCGATCAGATGGCAGAACCCGTCTGTGAAGCCGATCTAAACCGCGAGCTATCTGAGCAAATTCAGCGGTTGGCTCACGATGAGAATGTAGAGCAGTGGTCGGCCAGAATCAGAAGCTGCTTGCTTGCACCTAGTCAGGCATCTAGTCAAGCATCCCATCAGTTCGGCTATCGCCTTCTAGATATCCAGCAACAGCTCCAAATGCCTTTAATTGAGCTTTGGCTGGGGCTGCTGTTGGGTAGCTATAGCCTAGAGCAGCGAGGCGATTTTTATGACGGTGATGCCATCTGGGTCGAAACCGTTATGTAGTCTCATATAGGTCTTCCCATATAGATAGGTCTTCCTATATAGGTCTTCGTTTCCTCTGTCTTCATCCTGTACCTAAAGGTATCTGTCTTGAGAGCCTATCGAGATCTGCAATTGTTCTCTAGCTTAGAAGCAAGAAAAAGGAGTTTAGTAACCGATAACAGCTATGACCACTAACCTTACACCCGGCGATGCAGATAGGGCAAATGCAGAGAGTCCGTTACAGCCCAGCGATGTATACAGCAGTATGCCCAACAGTATGCAGGCTGACGCAGCTCTACAGCCGCCGCGCCGTAATTCACTCTGGGTCGGCGTTTTGCTAATCGTTTTAGGGCTGCTTGCCGCTGCAGTTCCGGTAGTTTCGACTATTTTTGTCGAAACCTGGGTCGCTTTAATTTTAATCTCGGCAGGGGCAGCCAAGACCGTCTATGCATTTCAAACTCGTGCTGAGGGTGGGTTTGTTTGGAAAGCGCTGCTGGGGCTACTTTATGTCGCAACCGGGGTCATGCTATTTATCTATCCATCTACTGGAATCTTGACCCTAACTTTGCTGCTGGGTAGCTTCCTGCTAATGGAGGGGGTATTCGAGCTGATTTTGGCCTTTCGCCTACGACCGCAGCAAAACTGGATTTGGGTACTGGGGAACGGTATCATTACGCTGCTGCTAGGAGGAATGATCTGGTTTCAGTGGCCGCTCAATGCGCCTTGGGTAATGGGCACTCTCATCGGCTTCAGCATTTTGTTCAGCGGCATTTCACGCGTTATGCTCTCACTTAACCCTCCTAGAGGGCTGGATCAGGCATCGGCATAAAGCGAGCTAGTTTCGCGGCATCAGCGCCGGTTCAAATCCTGATTGCTCAAACTCACAGCCGAGATGCTGCTGAATTCTCAGCACGTCCTGTTCAGCATTCCCTAGACAGGTCGTGGCGCCAGGTGAGGGCGTAATGTTAAAGCGCAGACCGTTGCCAGGATCAATCTCGGCCTGACCTAAGATGAGCTGGCGCTGATTACGGTCAATCAGTTGAGGTCGGATGCCGCCAAATCCTGCTGCAAACTCCAGATCTTTAAGCTGTAGGGATGGCACAATCTTGCGCGCATCTTTGAGAAACAGCCGTCGATTCAACAGCGGCATCTCAAACGCCATATTTTTGAAGATATAGTTACGAATATCTCGCACTTTAAACAGATCCCAGAGCACTGCCGCCACCGTCTGGTCAAACTTCAGCACCTCCAGATAGTCAATCAGAGTTTTGGGGCTGTAGCGTTCTAGCAACGGCAGCGGCAGTGCTGTTGGACCAAAGCGCGTTTTGCCTGGAGTTGTAACGTCTGGATCGCCGTGGATTGCCGCGAAGGGCAGCTTGTCGTTCTGGACGGTATACACCTTGCCGTTAAGCAGCTCTGGCGTAAAGTAGAAGTTGCCAGCCACAGGCAAACAGGAATACTCTAGGCCAATCCCCATGCGGTGAGCAAACAGCAGACTGTGCCCACCCGCCGAAACCACCACAAACCGAGCAATCAAGCTATCATCAGGCGTGATGACACGATAGCTCGACCCGGCAGGCTCAACTCGCTGCACCTGCTGAGCCAAGCGCAAATCGATAGTTTTGCCAGAGGCCGAATCAGCAATCGCCTGCGCCTGATCGACAAACGACTGGGCGAGCGCGCCATAGTTAATCGCCGTATACTCATTCAGGATTGAAATAGCCACCGCTGCTTCTGGGCGCAGCTGACCGTTAAGCTGCACAACATTGGGTTCAACCTCAGCAATTTGGGCTTTTTCTAATAGACGCATCCCCGTAAAATGCGGGCTGAAGGTTTCGTATCGCTGCCGCAGAAAGTCGCACTCTGCTTGGCCAATACCCAGCACCATTTTGGGATAGCGGTAAATCACCTGGTCGCGAACCGCAGGCGGTAGCTGCTCGGCGTAATGCACCAGCATCTGAGCAGGTCGTCGCACCTTCAGCGCTTTTTCGAGGCTATAGTTGGTTTCAATATCGCCACAGTGAATTGTCTGGCTGTTGTTGGTCGCCTTCGAGTTGACGGCTGCAATGGTTGGATATTTCTCAACTAGCGCAATCCGCTTCAGGTCTGTGAAAGCAGACAGCATGTAGAGCAGTGCGGTTCCAGTCACACCCCCTCCAATGATTACAACATCATACTGCCGCTCCATATTGCCGCTCCTTTCGATTTGCTCAAAACTCTTGCCAGGTCATCAATTAGGCTGTAAAAATTAGGCTGTCGAAGCCAACAGGATTCTTACATCTTACAGTTTCTACATTTCCCAAAACGTCTCAGATTGCACAACGGCGAGCAGTTGCAGAGAATTAGAGTCAGCAGTAGTCTCTTGCTTCAGTAATGTACTACACTGTGAAAAGTCCTGTATGGTTAGCTCGTCATGATTGGGCGAGGACTGGACGCTATTCGGCTGCCTTGATCAATAATTCTTTTTCAGGGATGGGAAGACAGCTTGAGCCATAATGCTCGGATAGCGGCACTCAAGCCCATTGCTAAGCCAACCGTTAAGCCAGAGATTGAGCCAATGCAAGCCGCCAGGGCTGATGGTTGAAGCTAGTGGCTGAAGCTGATGGCTGAACTCGAATCCTGAACTCGAATCCTGAACATATAGGGCGCATGTTTTTCTGAGGTCATCTCGATCTGCTTGATCTATTTATCCAATCTACCCAGACCAACCCATCCAGATTTACGAATAGGTGTACTGTGAGTAAAATCATCCAAGAAGTTTTCCCAGAACTCATATGGAACGACGAGCTAGAGGCGAAAGCTGCCCGTGACCGTCGAGCTGTCGAGCTGCAGGCGCAGGGGTATATCTGCGTTTACGAAAACCTGTTTACGGTGGCCGGACATCGCGTTTTTCTGCTCAAAGCCTCGCGCCCTGAGCCCGTTGAAAAGCTTGCTAGCAATCGCAGAGATCGCTCCGCTCCACGCCCCAAACGCTCTCGCCCACCTCAGGCGTTTGAGGAGCGCTAGCGAGAACAGGCCAGAGGAATCAGCCTAGCTTGGATCGTCAATAGCCAACTGAACAGCAGACCTGGGTTAACCCTGAGGTCTGCTGTTTTGAATAGTGCTATCTGCACCGGATAGACCAGCTGCGCTCGCGCCAGTCGTTAGACAGACTTCTTGCGGCCTCGCGTGGCTTTGGGCGCAGGCTCGGCAGTAGACTTCTTGCGGCCTCGCGTGACAATAGGCTCTGGCTCTGGCTCAGCCGCAGCCGCTTTCCGCCGACCGCGAGTGGGGGCTGGCGCTTCCGGCTCAGCATCAACGGTTTTAGCTTTGCGGGTGGAGGCGCGCTTAGCTGGAGCTTTGCGCTTGCGGGGGTCGCTCAGGGATACATAGCGCTTAACGGTAGCTGCCGTGGTGGGAATACCGCTTTCAGCGAGAACGGCAATGATATCTTCGTAGTTATAGCCTTTCGCCATAGCGCTCTGAATGGGTTCGCGGAGCTGATCGATCGCTTCGCGAAGCGACATCCCCTCCTTGGGTTTGGCTGAGAGATCTTGTAGAAGCGAGCCGACTTGGTCAATTGCGGTCTTTGAAACGCTCACTGCTTTGGGTCGATTCCGAGTTGCTGTTGCCATTTTTTAGTCACCGAGAGTAAATCAAATTAAACTCATTCTATTCCCAACTCGCGAAATTGCATAGTCTTTGCGTTCTAATTTTTATCATTGAGGTAAGTCTGCTGGCTCGGCTGCCGTTATCTGCCCTATATCTGGGCAGGTTTGCCCAATATTTGCCGAGCGTTTGCCCGATATTTGCCCAGCATTTGCCCAGCGTACCCGGCATCGACCGCGCGATTTTTGCAGGCAACGGTGGGGTGACTGCTGACTCTGAATGGGCAGCAGCTGCCTGAGGCTATCATCTGGAGAGGCGAACAATCGTAGCTTATGTACCAGAGTCGGCGGCAAATTGTAGAGCAGCTCGGAATTGACATCGACCGCCTGTTTGAAAGGCTGAATACTAGCTCCGGTCGCTTTACAGAACTGGATGAAACAATCATCTGTCGGGCATTGCAGGGGCAGTTACCCCAGGCCATGGCGCTGTCGCTTGATCTGTCTTGTCAGATGATTCGAGACAGGCTGAGCCGTCAGATCTATCCGGGTTTAGCTGAACTGATGCAGGTTGACCAAAGAGAAATTGCGGGGAACTGGGCGGCGATTCTCAACTTTTCGCTCAGCCCCAGTTTTTACTCAGCCCCAGTTAAGACTATCGGCTAAGACTATCGGCTAAGACTATCGGCTAAGACTATCGGCTCACCCCAGCTCCGCAGCTCAACCAGGACAATTTTCAGGCGAGTCTGGGTTGCCAGATCTTTCTTTCGCCACCCGACCAGCAGGTGGTCAAGGAAATGCTGATCTATTTAAATAACGCGCTGCTAGAGCATTTGTATCAGTTTGATCGCACCGCCAGTCGTGAGGTAGACATCGAGCTGTATACGATTGCGGTTCTGGTGCCGTTTGATCACAATCAGGGGTAGATTGCTGCTGAAATTCTGCGGGGCGTAGCGCAGCTTCAGCTTAACCTGTGGATGCTAGATCAAGCGACTCTACAGCCTGCACAACCAAACCGTCGAGCAGCTGGCGCAGCTAGTCAGCACATTGAAGACCTGTTGGTATCGTATTTGGAGCCGTACATTGGCGAATATACAAGCCGAATCTGCTAGATCCGCTGCGCCATTACTGAGGGTTCAACCAACATGACTGTATCAACTCAGGGAGCATTGTGGATTTAACTTTTTCTTATTATTTCACTAGAGCGATTGAGTCCTCGCTGGTTCGGGATCAGCGATCTGTAGCCTGTTACCTGCTGCGATGCTGATCAGCGATTTCTGAGAGATTTGTATCAAAGCGTCACAATTGAAGTTTTTCGTTAATAAATGTTGCAACTATCTTGATCCTGCTGCTAGTCTGTGCAAGTCAGCGATTTACAAATAGTAACGATAGTGATGCTGACTTCACCTGTCCCCTCACAATCCTCCTCGCAACCACAGCCCCAGTTCAAACAGCCCCAGTTCAAACAGATTTAGGTTTATCGGCGCTGGGCAGAACTTCAGTTCACTGTCCTAGCGATTTCGTAAACCCTCATTTATGGGAGGCTACTTATGCATCTTCAAGGCAAAACTGTTCTCGTTACAGGTGCCTCTCGCGGCATCGGACGAGCCATCGCGCTCGAACTCGCCCAGCAGGGCGTACAGCGACTGATCTTAGTGGCTCGCAGTCAGCAGCGCTTAGTTGACCTGGCCTCTGAGATTGAATTCCTCGGCATTGAAGCCGTGCCGCTGGCGCTTGATCTAGCTCAGCCGATTGATGTGAATATTGCGATTGCCAAAACTTGGCGCGATCACGGCCCGATTCATCTGTTGATCAACTGTGCAGGCGTGGCGCATCAAGCACCTTTTCTTCAGTCTCGCCTACCGCAAATGCAGGAGGAGCTTGCCCTGAACCTGATGGGCATGTATACCATAACGCGGCTGGTAGCTCGCCGCATGGCCGTCCAGAGACAGGGCACCATCGTCAATGTCTCTAGCCTGATGGGGAAAATTGCAGCTCCGACTATGGCGACTTATTCGGCAACCAAGTTTGCGATTCTGGGTTTTACACAAGCCCTGCGCAGCGAGCTGGCGGTTCACAATATCCGCGTTGTAGCGCTGCTGCCTTCGCTAACGGATACTGACATGGTGCGAAATTTTCGCTGGTTTCGCTGGGTGATGCCAACGACTCCGCAGCGGGTAGCGCAGGTGTTGGTTCACGGACTGCAAACCGGAACGCCTGAAATTTTGGTCGGCTGGCAGAGTCACCTAGCGGTTTGGGCAAATCGGCTGCTGCCCCGGCTGCTGGAGCGGATTTCTGGCTTAGCTGCTCCACTGCAAGAGGAACGTCCACTTGAACGGCTGCGAGAAGCTAACGCGAATTCGCGTTAAGCCGAGGTTGCTGAGCTCTGGAAAATCTATTTCGGGACGCTGCCGAATTTTGGGACGACTGCCATTGATCCCAAAATTCGGCAATTGCGTATCTGCCCTAAGCAGCGGGAGTGATCCGAACCGGTTTGGCATCTTCCCGGTTCGATATCTTCCCGTTCTATATAATGTCCACCGTTTAGGAGCCATCAGCAGCTCAATTTAGTTTACTTAAGTTACACTTTAAATTCTATATGAGCAGATTTTCTACTCCTCAAATCTTATACTCGCAGAACCTTACATCGTTTCCTGCGAAGTTGCGACTTGCGTTCTCCTCTAGCTAGAGCGAAAGAGGATTGGCAGCCAAATCTTTACAGTAAGTGGCTTACAAGGCCACAGGTCTACAGCATTTTTGATGATGCGAGCGACCAGAAATAAATCAGTACTCTTGCGGGTACTACCAGAGGCATAACTGATTTCCTACGCTTAGACATAGGAACGAGAAATTCACTCATTAAAAAGGAATTTTGTTATGCCAGCAGCTTCAAAACAGATGCGTTTCTGGGTCGATGTCGCACTCGAGTCTGTGCGTCGTGATCATACTCCATCCTTCGGATCCGGTGACCAACGCGGACCATTTTTAACGGCGCGGGCGCTGGGAATGGCGCTGGGTGCATTACATGATGGCTATGCACTTGCCGGTTGCGGGACTCAACTGTTGCCCTTTTCAGTGGCGGCACCGGCTCTACCTGTCGGTGATCCTAACACCCGCTACGTCGCAGGTGCAGCAGCCTGCCACGAGCTATTGCTGCACCGCTATCCGGCACAGTCCGCCGCGTTAAATATGGCTTGGGATTTCTGGGTGCGGCTATTTGAGATCCCATTGCCGTTGATGTATCCCGCAGAGAGCTATGGGCGGATGATTGGTGATGCCATCCATCTGCTCGGAATCAGCGATCGTCAGCTTGGG
>JAHHHV010000008.1 GCA_019359155.1 Pegethrix bostrychoides GSE-TBD4-15B | reverse complement strand
TACACGCACGACCGTCCGCCGAATGAGCCGATGCAAAGTTTCGCTGGCGCGGCTTGGGGCAATGCAAAACGGCTGGTCACATCGCAGCTTGTGGACAATTTTGCTCCCCCTCCAGGTCGCACCGGGCCGACAACAGTCATTCCCAACGCGCATTTCGCCGATGACTTCAAGAAGGTGCAAACTAAAGGGGCATCGGATGATCGCACCCGCACGGGGGATGAGGAAGTGATCGGTATTTATTGGGGATATGACGGGCCACCTGAGCTGGGGACACCGCCCCGTCTCTATCTCCAGGTCGTTTTGGCAGTGCTCGATGAAATCGAAGCTCGCAATCCTGGTGGCCTTCAGGAGCAAGAGGAATTGCAGATCATTGCCGCCACTGGCTTGGCGATGGCAGATGCGGGCATCGATGCCTGGTACTACAAATACTCGGTTGACCATATGATGTGGCGACCAGTGCTCGGTATTCCGAACGGTCTGGGTGCGCTCGCTGCGCCTGAACCCGGATGGCTACCGCTGGGTCGGCCAGATACGAACGGTAGCGGCGTTAATCTGACCCCGGATTTTCCGGCCTATCCATCGGGACATGCAACCTTCGGAGCGTCAGCGTTCCAGCTATTGCGGACTTTTCTTGTGCATAAGGGCTTGGCCAGCTTTACGCCCGATGGCCTCGACGATATTGCGTTCTGCTTTGTCTCAGATGAGTTTAACGGACGCAACCGCGACCCGCGAACCCCTCGAGCGCCAAGGCCAAGGCTGCCGCGCAAGTACCCCAATCTCTGGGAGGCAATTACCGATAACTCGATCAGCCGGGTCTTCCTCGGAGTGCACTGGCAGTTTGATGGTGTTACTATCAAGGGCCCTGATGCTAACGGTGAGTTTGGGGTTCCTGAAACTCCGCGAGAGCTAGGACGGCGCGGTGGGGTCTGGCTGGGCTGCCAGATCGCCAATGAGGTAGCGGCCAAGATCGGCATCTCAGCCGACACGATTGCTGCTTCACTGCCCTAGTCAGCTCCCTACTCAGCCAACGATTTGACAGGCAACTGCGAAGCTGCGGGGTGAGCGCAAGCGCAAGCACCTCCCCCGCAGCTTCGCGGCTCAATACTCAGTCAATCTAGAGATTAGAAGCCTGTCGTCCACGCAATCGCCGTTCTGATGCATGAGGCAAAACGTTCACAGAAGCTTTGCCTAGTTAGGCTAATTCGTTAGATGTCAATGTTCTGATATCGGTTGAACTAAATTCTTTAACCTGCACCTTGAAACAGCAGCTCTGGCTCGTATCCTGCGGTAGATTGACGATGCATTGCTAGAAAAGCCTCGCCAATCTTGTCAGGATCAAAGGCTGTGTCGGGTGCGACCTGCCCCATAACGCTGACCATACCCACGCGGATCTCGGTTTCTGATAGCTCTTGAGCCAGCGTCAGCGCCAGACTGCGGAGTGCGGCCTTGCCCATGCTAATCGAGCTAGCTTCATCCCAGGGATAATGCGCCCAGCCCCCTCCCGTAAACAGAATGCTGCCCCGCTGACTGGCTTTCATGTCGGGTAAAACGGCCTGTACTGCGACCAGTGCCCCTACCAGATTCACAGCCAGATCTTGCGTGAGCTGGCTGGGCGTTATGGTCGTGGGTTTGCCAAAGTTAGGAGAGACAGCATTGTATAGCAAGACTTCTGCTGTACCCTGAGCCTGCTGGAGCTTCGCAATGGCCGCTCTCAATTCTGGCTCATGCGCGACATCGGCAGCTGCAGTTGCAACTTCAATGCCTGACTCAGTTAAAGCCGTGATCACCGCCGCATATTTCGAGGGGTTGCGCGCAATTAACCCAAGCTGAAAGCCTGCATTCCCAAACGCTCGCGCCATGCCCAACCCAACACCCGTACCAAATCCAACAATAATGCAAAGAGGTTTCATAATGACCTTTAGATCTGGATTAACCTGACAAACTTCGGCTGAAGCGACCTTATCTCACTCCAACACCGCTGGCTTTAGCGTAGCAAGCCATGCTAGATTAATCAAATCGATTTTATAGATAGTTTTTATCAATGAAATCAATTGATTTAACCCAAATCGATTTAAACCTGCTGGTGGCTTTTGAGGCGCTGTTTGAGGCACGTAGCGTTACAGTGGCAGCGCAGCGTCTCTATTTGGGACAGCCCGCAATGAGTGCGGCATTGGGGCGCTTGCGAACGCTGTTTGGCGATGAGCTGTTTATCCGCGTTGGCCGTGAGATGCAGCCGACGACGAAGGCTATGACAATTGCCCCTGGAATTTTCGCAGCCCTACATCACGTGCGGCAAACAATTCAGTCGAGCCAAGAGTTCAATTCTGCCTCCGACTCGCGAGAGTTTGCGATTGGCAGCGCTGACTACACTAGTTTCATAGTGATGCCTCGACTGCTCGCCCAATGCCAATCCGTTGCGCCAAATCTGAATTTTAGGATGATCGAATTTGATAAAGATCGCGTCGGTGAGCTATTAGAGACAGGTACAATCGAGCTAGCTCTAGGAGTATTTCAAAATCCACCTCGGCAGACAATTTGCAGACCGCTGTTTCAGGAGCGGTTTGTGGGAATTGCTCGCAAAAATCATCCGGCAGTGCAGCCACCGATCTCGATTGAGGCGTTTGCTGAACTCGCTCAGGCACTCTATACGATTCGCCGCGATGCCACAGGGGAAGTTGATCGGATACTCGCCGGATATAATCTTCAGCGACGCATTGCCCTGACGGTACCGCATTTGCTGGTTTTACCGTCTATCATTGCCTCAACCGATCTGATTGCGGCGGTTCCGGCGCGTATGGCGCAATATTTTTCTCAGCTTGACCACATTATGCTGTTTGAACTGCCAACTGCCACGCCACAATGGACAGTTTCAATGCTCTGGAGTAAGTTAAATGACAAAGATGATGCAAACTGCTGGCTACGGCAAACCTTGCAGGCTCTATGTCAGCAGATTTAAGCGTTGGTAACTTAACATCAGCAACTCTAAGATGAACCAGTGGCTGGCGGTGGTGGGAATTGGTGAGGCGGGATGGGATGAGCTGAGCGGGGCGGCGCAGTCCCTCGTCCAGCAGGCGACGCTAATAGTCGGCGGAGCGCGACATTTGGCAATGCTGCCGCCGACCATCCAGACTGAACGTCTGAGCTGGAGTTCGCCCATACAAGCCACGATTGCAGCCATTCTCAGCCGTCGCGGTCAGCCCGTCTGCGTCTTAGCCAGCGGCGACCCGATGTGCTACGGCATCGGCGGTACGCTATTGCGACAGGTAGATTTCAGCGAAATGGTAATTTTGCCAGCAGTATCAGCCTTTAGCTTGGCCTGCGCTCGCATGGGCTGGGCGCTGAACGAAGTCGAACAGATTAGCCTTTGCGGTCGGCATCCGGCCTTACTCTCTCTGCTGCTCTATCCGGGTGCGCGGCTGCTGATTTTGAGCGCAGACCGCCAAACACCTGCCCAAGTTGCCCAAATCTTACGCGAACGCGGCTTTGGAGCTAGTCAAATCACGGTGCTGGAGCATATGGGTGGAGTTAAGGAGCGTCGGATTGAGGGCATCGCCGCCGCCTGGTCTGAGTTGGAGCTAGCCGATCTAAACAGCATTGCGCTGCACTGTATAAGCGCTGGCGACACAGCTCAATCCTATTCACGACTGGCAGGCTTACCCGACGCTGCCTATCAGCATGACGGACAGCTGACTAAACGCGAAGTGCGCGCCATCACGCTGGCAGCTTTGGCACCCCTACCGGGGCAGCTCTTGTGGGATGTGGGCGCAGGCTGCGGCTCCATTAGCATTGAGTGGCTGCGAAGCCATCCTCAGAATCGGGCTATTGCGGTTGAGTCGCACCCAACTCGGCTTCAGTATCTTGCCCAAAACGCAGTGATGCTTGGTGTACCCAGCCTAGAAATCGTTGGCGGCAGAGCGCCCGATGCGCTGCAAGGTTTAGCCATGCCTGATGCGATCTTCATTGGCGGGGGCTTAACCACCGAGTATCTGTTAGAAATCTGCTGGCCAGCCTTGAGACCTGGCGGGCGACTAGTGGCCAACGCCGTCACCGTAGAAACTGAGCAGATACTATTTGCAGCACAGCAGCGACTAGGAGGCAGCCTGACACGGCTGGCAGTGCAGCGAGCAGAGCCGATCGGCAAATTTTTGGGCTGGAAGGCAATGGCTCCGATTACACAGTGGACTGTTATTAAGAACGATCAGGAGATGCCAGTATGAATCCTGAGTATTTGCCCTTTCAGGACGGGCGATGGGATCTGAAGCTAGGGCTGAAGCCACTTTCGCTAGAGACCTGGATTGACATCGACGAGCAGTTTGGGGTAGAGCTACAGCTGAAGCAACAGCTATTGAATCAGCGTCATGGCGAGGTATTTGTCAGCCTGCCGGAGAGCTTATCAGCCCAGCAGGAGGTGCTAGATCTGCTGGTGCAGCATTTGCTGCATTATTTCCCCAATCACTATCGGCAGCGGGGAAATATTCTAGACAATCTGGTAACGGGTGAGCAGTGGAACTTGACGGCAGTAGAGCAGCCGCTCGACTTGGCGGGGCGCTTAGTGCAGGAAGATCTCTGTCTGATGCAGCCCGACGCAGAGACCTATTGCTTGAGCGCCGCTTCGGTTTGCTTTCCCTCGCGCTGGGATTTGCGATCTAAGCTGGGGCAGGAACTGACGCAAATCCATCAGCCTGTACCGGGCTACGGCGAAAAGCTGGCGCGTCCAGTCAATAGCTTTTTTGCGCGGCTCAAGCCGGAGTATCCTGGCTGGCGGCTGAATTGGAGTATTGTTGATGCACCGGAATTGCACTTACCGCCTCAGGCTGTCCCAGCATTAAAACCAATCACGGCTGCGAACGCAGGACAGTCGCTCTGGCTGCGAATTGAACGACAAACGCTGCGGCGGCTGAACAGCAATGCCGTTCTATTTACGATTCGCACTTACGTTCATCGACTTGACCACATTATTCAGCAACAGCCTGATGCAACTCAATTTGCCGCGCAGCTGGCCTCGGCGGTTCAGCAGATTCCGTCTGATGTACAGGTCTACAAAAGCATTGCGCCTTTTCGAGCAGCACTGCTCGGATATTTAGCCCAGCTTGACTAGCCCCAGCTTGATGAACCACAGCTTGATCTTGCGACCTGACTTGCCTAACGCTCTGCTGCTCGTCGCGCCCGAAACATCCCAAAGCGGCACAGTCCTGTCCCAAACGCTAGCCGCATCAGCAGCAAAGTTGGCACTTCCCGCAGCGATTTGACAAAGCCCGACAGGCCAAACTTCACAAGCCCCGCAGGTCGGACAAGGCCCTGCCAGATTGAGTCAAGCCAGGAAGGCAGCGTTGGCTCTGTCCAGTCGGCAGTTGTCACCTTGCCTGCGACCAAGCCTGTAGCTTCCAGCAGCTCAGAGAAGCCTTCGATGCTAGAGAAAGCGGGGTGCGACCACTGATCGAGCAGCTGCTGCATCACGGGCTTTTCCCAGACGTTGAGCGGCTTCCTCCGGTCGTCCCGCTGATTCCAATCTGCCACAACCAGCAGCCCGCCAGGTTTTAGCACCCGCAACAGCTCTTTGGCGAAGATAGCCTTGTCAGGCATATGTGGCCCCGCCTCAATTGACCAAACCACGTCAAAGCTGGCATCCGGGAACGAGAGCGCCATCGCGTCATCTACCAAAAACTCAGCGGTCAATCCGGGAGGCGTGAGTTCTGTAGCGCGTTTGACCTGCTGCGGGCTGATCGTAATTCCCGTGACGGCAAATCCGTAGTCCTGCGCCAGAATTCGGCTGCTGCCGCCAATTCCGCAGCCCACGTCCAGCAGCGTTTGGCCAGCAGGCAGCTGATCAAGTCCTCCCCAGCGCACCATTTCATGCACGAAGTCTGACTTGGCCGTGAGGAAGTCTTTGCGGCGTGGGGGCAAGCCATAATGTCCCAAGTGAATATGCTCGCCCCAATAAAACTCTAAAATGCCGTCTTCTGTCCATTCGTCATAGGAGTTGGCAACAGAGTCCGCAGACTGATAGCGACGGGCGGTGAGCAGATAGAGGGCAATTCCGGCTACGGGCAAAAGCAGCACAAGGCCAATCGTCAGGTTCATAGAAAGAGCGTCATGGATATGGATTTATGACTATTTTATTTGTGACTATTTGTGACCACTTTAAATATTGAGCTACTCGTCTAGATGATCAGAAACCTCCTGGTAGAGCGTCACAATATGCGCGTCAGCCAGACTGTAGTAGATATTGCGTCCAGCACGGCGATATTTGACGAGCCGCTGTGAACGCAGGAGGCGCAGCTGGTGCGATACCGCTGATTCGGTCATCTCAAGTGCAGCAGCCAGATCGCAGACGCAAAGCTCTTGTTGTGCTAGCGCAGAGAGCAGCCTCAGCCGATTTGGATCGGCCAAAATGCCAAAGAAAGCCGCCATTTCCTGCGCTTTTTCGGTTGGCAGCAGATCAGGCTGTACCTGACGAATAGCATCGAGATGCACAAGATGCTCGTCGCACTGCGGTGCGTCTTCAAGAGTAGGGACGAGCGACTTATCCATTGTTTTGAGCTGAGAGGGCAGGCAGATTTCAATCAGCTTCTATTGTAGCTGAAAATCGGCAGTCCAAAGGCCAGAACCTCTTGTGCAGGTATCAAGTTAGTCTTCTTTAGTAATTCTCTAGTGATTTTCTAGTAATTTTTTGGCAAATTGAAGACGTACTTCCATATATCTACTGGACGATCTTGAAATCATACACCTCTGAGTTTATATTTTTTTCAACGCGCACCAGCAGCCCAATTCTGCCAGCAATTGGTCGGCGGTCGCCTTTAGCGTCAAATTCAACCGTGCCCACGCCCGCTGCGCCATCTGCGACCAAATTGCTGGAGAGAGCCTCTTTGAGATTGTTGCGACTTTGACTAAGGCTCTTGGATAGATCGGTTGTTTTTAGCCCCTGACAGATCGCGTTCACCGCATCATAAGACATAGCGGTGCGCCAGTTGACCTGCTGGGTTCCAAACAGCATCTCAGCTTCGGCTTCAAATCTGTCACCGCGACGATGCCAGGTGATTGCCACGGTCAGTCCGGCTTGAGCCGCTTCTTCACCATAGGGATCGAGCGTTTTGGGAGAGTAGAGCGTGTTGCCCGCCAACAGCATCAGCCTGTTGGAGCGCGTGGCGTTGGCTTTAGCTAGTTCTAACGCCAGATTAATTGTCGCGGGCTGGGTTGGAATCAGCAAAAGCGCCTCTGCCTGAGCCTGAATCGCGGCCTGCACACAGCCTGTAGAGCTAAAGGTTGAGGCCGTTAGATTACATTGGGGTAGCTCGATCAATTTACGAGAGCGTAGATGCTTACGGAACTCGTCGGTCAGCGAATCGCTGAACGGATCGCCGGGGACGTTGGCGACCGCAAATCGAGACAGCTTTTTCACCTGCGTAGCGTAGCTAGCCAGCGTCTGAGCCGCGACAGCATCGTTGGTGGCAGTGCGAAACAGATAGGGCAGTCCTGACAGCTTGACTGACGTGCTAGAGGGCGAGACGATAACAATACCCGTCTTAGCGTAGAGCGCCGCTGCCTGTTCGGTGATGCGGCTCGTATAGTGACCCACGACCGCTAAATTATGCGCTACTGCCAGCTGAGCAGCAACCAGATCTGTAGTTTCCAGATTATTCTTGTCGTTGGCAATTTGGACTTGCAGCAGTCTTTGCTGAATTCCACCTTGACAGAGCGCAGCCAAATCGGCAGCTTGATTCATCGCTTCAGCTAGCGACTGAATTCCACAGTTGGCCTGAGTTTGCGCCATTGCTACGCCCCGCAGCATCTCTTGAGCAATCCCCTGATAAGAGGCCGTGGCTTCAGTGGTCAGGGGCACAGCCGTCGCAATCTGAATCGGATTGCCCTTTAAAGCCGCAATTGCATTGTTGAGATAGATTAAACTCTCTGGATCGCTATTGCGGGCAGAGGGTTGACTGAGCGCCTGCTCAAACTGGCGGATCGCTTCCGGCCAGTCCTGATTCGCATAGGCCGTGATGCCCAATTGTTTAGCCCCGGTAGGCTTTGTAGCCATCAGCGAACGTTCACCCAAGCTGAGCAGATCGGAGGGGGTAGCTTTGGGAACATCGATGGAAACGTTTGGAGAGACGAATGGAGAACCAAAACTCGGCAGCTTTGTCCGCAAAGGTAGTTTCAGCGCAATCAGCAGTGCCGCAGCCAGCGCCAGCAGCGCCAAGCCCAATAGCATCAACGGCTTACGCGCGCGATAAAGCCGCCCCACTTCACTAGAAAGCTGCTCAAACCATCGCGCGATCCAGCTTCGCTGAGGCGGCAAGATCGGATCAGGTGACGGCCAGACCAGCCGAGGTTCAGCCGGATTCTGGCAGATCACGGGCAGCCAGGATGCCCCCGGAAACTGTTGCTCTAGGGATTCTAAACGCTCTCTGGCTTCGCGAACGGCCAGATAAAAAGGCGTGCCGTTTGAGAATGAATATAGGAATCGCTTCAAGAACTCCTGCGCGATTTGATCGGGAACAGGTTCGCGCATGACGATCATTTGCGGAATTCGCAGAGCAGTAAGCTGTTTGGCCAGTCCCAAACCGTCACAAGAGTTAAAAATAGCTAGCTTTAGGCCCTGCTGGATCGCCTGCCGTAACGAAAACTTAAGCTGCTGAATCGAAAGCGACTGCTGGGCATTGATCCGAAACTCGCCGTGGTTACCCTGCCCGTCGCTGGTACTATGCCCTGCAAAAAACAAAATATCCCAGGGCTGATCCCAGAGCTGATCGCTGAGGCTGCTCTGATCTGGCTCGACCAAAAACACCACCTCCGCCCCCGGCAAATTCTCCAAAAAGCTGCGGTCTGCCTTAACGTTGATGCCGCTGCTGTCGCCCAAAATTGCTAGAATTCGCACCGGGCGATTGATGCTGCCAGCGGGCGGCGCGTAGTGAGCGCTGAGGCCAAATTCAGCGCGAGACTGACTGCCAAACAGCCGCCAGATTTGCCAGGGAAGGCGTTGCAAATATCGGTTCTCGGTTTGGAAAATCACCCGGAGCTGATCCTGCGGCGGCGTTTCGGCCAAAATAATTCCGGTGAGCGCCTCAAACGCATCTTGCGAAAACCAGTCTTGCAGATAGGTTTCGAGGGTGCTGGCGGCGCTGAGCGCGGTGCTGATATCGCAGATTTCTGTGGTTTGGGCAGCGGGCAGGCGAATGATCCGGCGGATTTCGGGCAGGCGATAGTGGCAGTCCTGCCAGCTGTCATAGAGCTGTGGCAGATCGGGGGCGGGCGGCAGACGACGGGCTTCTCGGCGAAACACAGCCCCGCCGTCTTGAGCGATTTCGAGAATGACCTCAAACCCTTGTTCAAAGTCGCCGTTAATGATTTCAATGGTAGCCAGCATAACAGGGTAGATGCCTAGATAATAGATGCTAGATGCAGTCGGCTATGGCTACTGTATCAGTCCTAAACATTCCGGAAAGGTCAGCCGTCAGCTCAACCCATCACAATTATCTGGCTGAGCTGATGCTAAACCACAAAATGTTCGGTGAGCCTAGCTGCACCCAGCCCAATTTCGATCTGAAACTGATCGCCGGGGTCAGCCAAAAAGTAGTATTGCAGCCCTCGGCTTTCGGGTCGCGCCAACAGCTCAAATAGGGTAGCCCCTTCGCTGCGACCGGTCAGGCTCAAGCCTTGCGGCAGGTGAGAGCCTGCCGCCGGATGGAGCCGCAGCAGAATGGCTTTACCCTGCGGCACGGTCAGGATCGCCACCATCAGCGACAGAGACTGATCGGCAATTTGCAGCGCCAGATCAATCGCCCAGAGTCCAGAGTCAGGATGCTGTGGATTGAGCTGATGCAGGCGCTCTGCTGCGTCCCAACGTTCCTCCTCGCTGCGGGGAGTCTGAATAATCTGGGCTAGCTCCTGCTCGGTTTGATGTCGAAATCGAGTGCTGCGATAGCTCCAGGCAGGCGGGGAGACTGGATCTGTGACCTGTTGCAGCAGTTCCCAGCCGCGCCCCAACTGTCCCGTCATCCACTGGCTCAAGTTCCAGACGGGCGGCGTAATCTGATCGAGCAGTGCTTCGAGCGGCTGCAAATAGCTCAGCGGCAGTTCACTCACCCGCAGCTCTGGCGCAAAGCCCAGCAGCGTACCCAGCGTCGCCGTTTCGTTGAGCTGCACCACCACCAGACCCAGCCGATTGGCCCAAGCTTCTTCGGGGATATGGCATTTTTGGGCGCTCGCCGCCACCGCCCGACATTCAAGCTGCCCTTTGGCCTCTGGAATATACAGCGTCGATAGGCTAGCTGAAAGCTGCGTCGTCGGGTTCTGGGGCTGCGGCGCGGACTCAATTTCCAACAGATCGAGATAGCGCTGCGTAACTAAAAGCGCTAAACGATTGGCATAGGCTTGCTGCCTTGCGGTAGCCGTCACCTGTCCAGCGGCAAACTCAAGCGCCTGCTGGCGGTCAGCGGCGGGGATGGGCAAAAACATGCGGGCAGGTTCTGTCGGGTAACTCATAATTTCGCGGCTTATAGTTTCGCGGCTCATAGTTTCGCGGCTCAAGGCATAAACAACATGCGGAGCAAACTCAGACAGCGAGCCTGCGACGGCAGCATTGCGCCAGACAGGACTGGCAGCTTTGGGTGAGATGCTTGTTGTAGCAATCAATTAAATGGCGGCGGGACACCCCAAACTCAGCACTCAAATCTTCCCAGCTCGCCCCCGGCAGCCAGCCGGAATCCCAGTTTGGCAACCGCAGCAGCAGCAGCTTTTGGCAGTGCAGATCAGGTCGATTTGGCACAAACTTGGAGCGCAGCACGGCGCAGGATGCTACGCAGTCCCGGATGGCGGCCACTCGCTCGCGGCGGATGATTTCGGCCTCGGCGCTGTTGTCGGTTTCGGGCGGCAGCAGATCCCAGACTGGGGTAGAGCCACCTTCTGAATGCTGAAATTCGGCGCTCACCCGCTGATCCTCGCCAAACTGAATCGGCGGTATGGCTGGGCGGGGATGCTTCAGGCCATAGTAAAGATTCAGCTTGAACCAGCCCAGCACCGTCGCAGACTCTGGATCGGCGGCTTGAGTCGGATCAAATTTGTGAAAGTTGCGGCTAAACCATTTTTGCGTCTCCAATAGCGCCTGCATATAAATCTCGTCCCCTTCTGATCTAATTTCGCCAGAGTTGAGCAGGGTGACAATCAACCGATGCACAAGCTGCCGCCGCGCTGGACTGGCGGGCGGCAACGCTTGAGCCTGCTCAATCAGCTGGCGCAGGGTCAGGTCAAGCTGACTCAACTGCTGGTTTCGGTCTTCGGGAAGGCTGCACATGCTTCTGTTTGTTGTCCGTCAGGTTATCAGGATCTAGAATTTATGCCGAGAGAAGATATGCAGATCGGTCTAATGACAAATATCTGAAGCCTGAATTCAAATCGGAGTTCGTTACAAAACTTAAACAGAACTTAATTAGATTGCGATCAATCTGCGAACCTGCATTCAAAGCTTAGGCTCCAAAGCCGCCGCCGCCTGGAGTTTCAATCACAAACAGATCGCCTGCCTGCATCTCAACTTCAGCGCTGCTGCCCAGCGGCTCGACTCGGCCATCCCGGCGCTCGACGCAGTTGCGGCCTACGGCTCCCGGCTCACCACCCTGCAAGCCAAACGGCGCAATTAGCCGATGCCCGGAGAGAATCGCTGCCGTCATGGCCTCGCGAAACCGGATGCGCCGAATCACGCCGTTGCCGCCCCGGAACCGCCCCGCACCGCCGCTGTCAGGCCGAATCGCAAAGCTTTCCAGCAGCACCGGGAAACGCCATTCCAGCACTTCGGGATCAGTGAGGCGCGAGTTGGTCATGTGGGTCTGTACAGCATCAGTGCCGTCAAAACTGGCTCCCGCTCCCGACCCGCCGCAGATTGTCTCATAGTACTGATACTGCTGGTTGCCGAAGGTGAAGTTGTTCATTGTCCCCTGCGAAGCTGCCATTACGCCCAGCGCTCCATACAGCGCGTTGGCAATCGCCTGCGAGGTTTCCACGTTGCCCGCCACCACCGCCGCCGGATAGTGCGGATTCAGCAGCGAGCCTGCTGGCACAATCATATTCAAGGGCTTGAGACAGCCTGCATTCAGCGGGATATCGTCCTCGACCAGCGTTCGGAAGACATACAGCACCACGGCTTTGCAGATCGCCAGCGGCGCGTTCAGGTTATTGGCCTGCTGGGGTGAGCTGCCGCTGAAGTCGATTGTGGCCTGACGCTGCTGCGGATCGATCGTGATTTGGACGCAGATCTGGCTGCCGTTGTCTAGCTCGTAGCGGAAGCTGCCGTCGCTGAGCTGCTGGATGGCGCGGCGCACGGATTCTTCAGCGTTGTCCTGCACGTACTGCATATATGCCTGCACGGTTTCAAGGCCGTAGCGCGCCACCATTTTGAGCAATTCCTGCGAGCCGCGCTCGTTAGCAGCAATTTGGGCTTGCAGATCGGCCAGGTTTTGAGCCGGGTTGCGGGCGGGATAGGGGGCGGCGTTCAGAAGTTCTAGCAGCTCGGCTTCGCGGAAACGGCCTTGTGCCACCAGCTGCACGTTATCAAACAGAATGCCTTCTTGCTCGACGCTAGTACTATAGGGCGGCATAGATCCGGGCGTGATGCCGCCAATGTCAGCGTGATGCCCCCGTGAGGCCAGATAAAACAGCGGGCGGTGCGAGTCGCCACTCCAGACGGGCGTAATCACGGTCACGTCGGGTAGGTGCGTGCCGCCATTGTAGGGGTTATTAGACAGATAGACATCGCCCGGTTTGAGGCTGTCACCTGCTGCACGGATCAGGCTGCTGACGCTTTCGCTCATCGAGCCCAGATGTACGGGGATATGCGGCGCGTTGGCAACGAGCTGCCCCTGAGCGTCAAAAATGGCGCAGGAAAAGTCGAGTCTCTCTTTTATGTTCACCGAGTAGCTGGTGTTTTGCAGCGTCACGCCCATCTGCTCGGCAATGGCGCGCACCAGATTGTTGAAGATTTCCAGCAGCACCGGGTCGGGCTGTCCGGCTTGGCTAGAACTGGCTTGCAGCGTTAGGGTTTGCGTTAGGGTTTGCGTTAGGGGCTGTGCCTCTGTGCGGCGCAGAATCAGATGATTTTTAGCCGTCAACTCAGCGCTCCAGCCCGGTTCAAGAACGTTTGTGCCAGTTGGCTCAATGATTAATGCCGCCCCCTGAATCTGATCTCCGGGCTGCAAATCCTGACGCTGATAGATCGGCGCCTTGTGCCAATCACCTTTGGTGTAGATCTGAGTCTCCGCCACAGGCAGCAGCGGCGCAGTTCGGTGGGCAGCGAGTAGCGGCTCAGCGGGCGGGCTGATTAGGCCAATTGCCTCCACCGAGGCCGACTCAACCATCAGCGGCTTTTCTGACATCACAAAGCCATAGCGCTGCTCGTAGGCTTGCTCAAACTGTTGGCGCATGGCGGCTGGCTCAGCAAACGCCACCCCAATCGCCGCATCACTGCCCGCATAGCGTAGCTCTACCTGCCGCAAAAGCTGCATCTGCTCAGCGGCCAAGCCCTGCCCCAGGATTTCCGCCTCAGCCTCAGCGCTCAGGCTCGCCAAAATGCGCTCTAGTGCGGGCATCGCCTCCGTGAGCAATCGCTCCACCGCCTGCTGCTTCAGCGCCCGCAAGTCGGCCAGCCCCATGCCGTAAGCCGACAGCACGCCCGCATAGGGATGCAGAAAAATCTGGGTCATGCCCAGCGCCTCGGCAATTAGGCAGGCATGCTGTCCTCCCGCGCCGCCAAAGCAGCAGAGCGTGTATTCGCTCACGTCGTAGCCGCGCTGAATCGAGATTTTTTTGATCGCCGCCGCCATCTTGTCGATCGCAATCGCCAGAAAGCCAGCGGCAACCTGCTCTGGGCTGCGGCGGTCGGCAGCTTGACGAGAGATCGAAGCGCTGAGCTGAGCAAACTGCTGCTGCACGGTGACCTCATCCAGCGGCAGGTCGCCCGCTGCGCCAAACGCCTTCGGGAAAAAGTCGGGCTGAAGCTTGCCCAGCATCACGTTACAGTCGGTGACGGTGGGCGGCCCGCCGCGGCGGTAGCAGGCTGGCCCCGGATTCGCGCCGGCTGAGGCTGGCCCAACGCGATAGCGCGATCCGTCAAAGCTGAGGATGGAGCCGCCGCCTGCCGCTACGGTATGAATCGCCATCATCGGGGCACGCAGCCGCACGCCTGCCACCTCAGTTTCAAAGCTGCGCTCATACTCGCCGCTATAGTGCGAAACATCGGTGGAAGTGCCGCCCATATCAAAGCCAATAATTTTGTCGAAGCCAGCGCTGGCACTCGTTTTGACGGCTCCCACAATGCCGCCTGCTGGCCCCGATAAAATACTATCCTTACCGCGAAACAGCGCCGCGTCTGTCAAGCCTCCGTTCGACTGCATAAACATCAGCTTTGGAGTTCTGGCTGGCTTAGCGTTCTGGTCACCGTTCTGGTCAGCATTCTGGCCTGAAGCTAATGCCGCTGTGACCTGATCGACATAGCGTCGCAAAATTGGCGAAAGATAGGCATCGACCACGGTTGTGTCTCCTCGACCTACCAGCTTCATCAGCGGACTGACCCGGTGCGAAACCGAAATCTGCGTAAAGCCAATCGCCTCGGCCAGCGCCGCCATCTGCTGTTCATGCGCCGGATAGCGGTAGCCGTGCAGAAACACGATTGCACAGGCGCGAATCCCGGCATCATAAGCTGCCTGGAGCGACTGTTTCAGCGACGCAGTAATTTGCAGGGGTATCAGCACGTCACCCTGCGCGCTGTAGCGTTCTTCCACTTCGATCACCTGCTCATAGAGCATCTCTGGCAAAATAATTTGCCGCGCAAAAATCTGGGGGCGATTCTGATAGCCAATCTTCAGCGCATCTTTGAAGCCTTGCGTGATCAGCAGCAGCGTCGGATCCCCCTGGCGTTCGAGCAGTGCATTCGTGGCCACCGTCGTCCCCATTTTCACGACCTGAATCTGCTCAGCCGGAATGATCGCATCGGCCTCTAGCCCCAATATCTCGCGGATTCCCTGAATTGCCGCATCCAGATAGCGCTCCGGATTCTCAGACAGCAGCTTATGCAAAATGATCTCGCCCTGCGGACTGCGCGCCACCAGATCTGTAAACGTGCCGCCCCGGTCAATCCAAAACTGCCAGCCTGTCGCGATATCTGCCTGTGATCTAGCTTGTGCCATCTGAAGTTCCTCTGCGGGGGACAAAGACAGCCTAACAGCGAGCTAAAGCGAATTTCTACGGCGCTCGTAGTGGAAAGCGGCTGAGGACGGTGAATTGTTTGCCCAAGAGAAGCTGGGGTGACTAAGAAATTGACAGAGAAATTGACTAAGGGCGTGATAAAGGCGGGAGTTAGGCGGCATGGCTAAGATGGTTTTTTGATATCCTCACCTTAGTTCAAACTCTGATTCCACGAGTCTTTCAACCACCTCTAGTTTTGTCAGTCAAGCAGCCCCTGATCCTGAGATTAATCGCTTTAAGTGATCGGCGACTTCATCCATCAACTCCGGTCGCTTTAGGGTCACCGCCAAAATCATTGTGCCCTGCAAAGTGCCGAGCGCATGGACAGCTAACGTAGCAGCGTCAGCGCAATCGCTTAATGCCAACTCAATCCAATCAAGTAGTCGTTTAAAAAATCGTCTTGCGGCTGCCGACACAGCATCTGGCAAATCCTGCGACTCTGCCCCCAACATACAGCCTAAACAAATCATCCCGTCATTCTGCACAGCCGCCCTATAGCAATTACAGAGTCGCTGCAAATGTTCCTCTACCGTTGCTTGGGTGAGATCAACGCGGCCCAATGTTGCCAACAGTTTATCGCTGTAGCGATCGACCACCGCCGCCCCTAGCAACGCCTTCTGCGGAAAATGGTAATGCACACTGGCAGCCTTAATCCCCACATCTGCCGCCAGATCGCGATAGCTTACCGCCTCAAAGCCGCCCCGGCGAATCCGGATTTCCGCCGCCTCAAGAATTTCGATTGCCTTGGCTGGATAGTCTGCTGCATCTTCTTTCATGCTGTTAATTATCTGACGTTAGATAGGGGATTGACAACCAGCCAGAGTTCGCGTCATAATTTGTCTAACGAACGTTAGATAGACGAAATCCTACAGCTGGAGAACTGCTATGAAAGTCTATGAATACAGAGCTTTTCCTAACCCTTGGCGGGTTCGCATTGCCCTGGCGGAGAAGGGATTGACTGAGCAAGTCGAGTTTGTCCAAGTCGATGTCCCACAGGGGGAACATAAGCAGCCCGCGTTCCTGGCGAAAAACCCGGCAGGTGCTGTGCCCTTGCTAGAACTCGATGATGGCACCTGTATTGCCGAATGCACTGCTATTACTGAGTACTTCGACCATTTGACGAGCGAACCGACCCTGACTGGGAAGACTGCCACAGAACGAGCCGTGATCCATATGATGCAGCGGCGGGTAGAAGCAAATTTGCTGGATGCAGTCGCAAACTACTTCCACCATGCCACGCCTGGTCTAGGCTTTGAAGCCTATCAAATTCAGGAATGGGGCGAAAAGCAGAAGGAACAGGCAATCGCCACCCTGCATAGCCTAGATCAGCTGTTGGCAACTCAGCCTTACATTGCGGGCGAGCGCTTTACTGTGGCAGATATTACGGTTTTGGCCGGGTTGGCTTTTGGTAGCTTTTGTCAAATTACGATTCCCGAAACCGCTATCCATCTCAAAGCTTGGCATGATCGAATGCAGCAACGTCCTAGTTTTAGCGCGTAACTGCCGTTCTTTGTAGGGAGAGAATGCTGCAATGGAACTCAACGCTGACTTTACAAAACGGGCGGTGGTGCATGGGGCAGCGCTGCCTTGGCAAGCCTCTCCCATACCGGGCGTGAAACGACGAATGCTGGATCGCATTGGAGATGAAGTGGCGCGGGCAACCACGATCGTGCGCTATGCTCCCAACAGCCAATTCTCTCCCCATACCCATGACGGTGGCGAAGAATTTTTAGTTTTGGCAGGTGTTTTTCAGGACGAACAGGGGGACTATCCCGTAGGCACCTACGTTCGGAATCCACCCACATCTCACCATAGGCCAGGTTCAGTCGGCGGCTGCACCATTCTGGTCAAACTCTGGCAATTTGACCCGGATGATCGCACCCAAATTACGCTCAACACAGCGCAACAGCCCTACAGAGCTAATTTGACGCGGCTTGGAGTCAGCACGATGCCGCTGTTTGCCGACAGTCGAGAAACGGTTCAACTGGAACGATGGGAGGCGAATACATCGATTGATTTACTGGTACCGCATGGGTTAGAAATTTTTGTGATCCAAGGTGACTTTACTGAAAGCAGTGAAGTCTTCCAGCCCTACTCTTGGTTACGGTTACCGCCAGATTCCCGGCTGTTGGCGCAGTCTGGTGCAGAGGGATGCCAAATCTGGCTGAAGCAGTTGGAATCGAAAACTTTTCACTGACTAAAAGAGTTCTGCCTGGACAGATATTGCCCCACTCTTGAGCTGAAAAATTACAGCTAAAACTTACTTAGGGAATGTTTGAGTAGAAACCGCGCCAAACTATTCCCTAAGCAAACAAATATGGCCAACTACGATTGATTCGCGCTGCTGCAATCGTCAGCTTTTCGTGATCAGCACAGGATTTCCTGTATGCTCCTGAGGCGCTGCTGCATCCTCAACCGTAATTGCAAAGTTCACAACTGCATCTTTTAAGCGATAGGCTGCGGGCACTATAACTTTCCGCTGACTGTTCCCCTCTTGATCTGCTTCAAACACCTCCGTTAGAATCGCAGACTTACTATCTTTGGTGACAGGAGCTTCTGGTTCAACCACCGTCCAGAGCACGTAGGTTTTTCCAGCAGGCAGCGGCGGTAAGTTTTGCGTGGTCAGGTCAGCCTCTAGGCGATTTGGGTTGACCACCAGCGCGGCAGAGCCAGCGGAGGATTCTGCCCCCAGCAGCTCGTAGGTCAGAGTTTCTGAGCTGCCTTCTGGCTGAAGAGCGGGCTGAGGTGACTGCTGAGCGACTTGCAGCGCAGTCCAAAGCCGATAGTTGTTGATGCCTAGCAAGACCACCGCTGCCGCTGCCGCCCCGCCCATAACTCGATTCCAGCGAAATCCGGCTGGGGAGCGAGGAACCGCAGCTGGGGCAGGAGTCTCTCTAATAGGGCTATCTTTGACAGGGCTATCTCCAACAAGATTATCTCCAACGATTCGCGCCCGCATGTGAGCCGGAGGGGGAGTTTCTGCTGGATTGTAGGCAAGCTCTAATGTTTTCTGCATCTTGGCTAGCTCTACGGCAACCGCTGGATCGTCTTTCAGCAATTGCTCAAATTCTGCCGCCTCTTCTATGTCAAGGTTGCCTAAGACATATCCTGAAATGAGAAGCTGTAAGTGCTCTGAAAACATCGACCGAGTCATGGCGAAGATAGCTCTAGTTTAATTTAACTGTCGTTTAACTGTCGTTTTTCAGCGTTTGGCGCAGTTTGAGCAGCCCTCGACGCGACTGCGACTTTACGGTTCCCAGGGGCAGATTCAGACGCTCAGCAATGGTGGATTGACTCAGCCCTTCGTAGTAAGCCAATCGCAGCGTTTCTTGTTCCTGTTCGGGCAGCTGAGCTAGAGCAGCTTGCAGCTCCTGAGCTTGTTCAGCGTGGAGTATTTCCTCAAAGGCAGAACTCGCCGTCATGTCGTGACTTTTGTTAGCACGCCATCGCTCTAGAAATGCGGTTGCCGTACCGCGTGAGCGCAGCCGATCTCGCGCTCGTGATCGCGTCAAAATTGCTAAAAATGTCCGCAACGAAGCGCGCCTCGGCTCATAGGCTGTCGATTTAGACAGATTTACAAAAATATCTTGGGTTAGATCTTCTGCTTCTTGAGGCTGGCTCAAAACCCTCAGTGCCAAACTATACACCAGCCCAGCATGACGGTCATAAAGAATACCGAGAGCGGCAGTATGACCAGCTTTTAGAGCAAGATACAGCTCTGCATCTGTCTGGCTCAGTAAAAACTCTCTGGTATGGCCAGCCTGCTCAGGATGCATGATGCCTGTTCGGGAAAAATTCAAATCTCTATTCCACAGCATTATAGCGGTTCTTGGCTGCATGGGGCGCAGCTACAATAGTCTGGGAATCGCGAGGTAGCTCTGCTCAGCGGCTTCAGAACCGCCCCAGCCTCGTCTGTAGGGAATTGCCCCTCCTGACCTATAGAGTAGCCAACAGAAGAGTAGCAAACAGAGCGCTAAGTTTTTGAAGCTGATTACTCATGATTTTTACGGTTCCTGCTGTGTCTTTGTGGCTGTGTCTTTGTGATTGAGAAATGCCGATTTTCCAGCGACTGTTCATAGCGACTGTTTAGCTGTTTATCTAGTACGACTGAGCTTTGAATTTAGATGCAATTTTGTCTTTTGCTTCGCCACTGCATGTTACGCGAGCCGTCCTGAATCAGTTTATGTATCTATGCATCCGAATCTAGAGGCAGCTCGTACATAGTTCGTACCTATTGCTCAACAGCTTCATGGATAGTCATATCAACAGGCTTATCCGACAGACTTATCGGCAGTGATTAACCGCTGATCACTCGCAGGATGTTGGCAAGAAGCGACTGTACAAGCTTTTGAGCCGTTGTTGAACTGTTGAGCTGTTGTTGAACCGTAAGGAGAGAATTGATGACGACTGCCTATATCCTCAGCGATAACAACCTAGTTGCCTTTGACGTTACCAATCCTGATCGTCCCAATCCCCCTGTACCCATCAGCGGCATTGCGACAGGCGAGCAGCTAGTTGGCATTGACATCCGCCCCCAAACCGGCAAACTGTATGGCTTAACCAGCAGCGCGGCAGGCGTGCGGCTCTATGTGATCAGCCCTCAGTCTGGGGTAGCCACGCCCTTAACTGCCGCGCCCGTGCAGTTTGATGACGGCAGCAACCCTGTACCCATCCAGGGCGTAAATTTTGGCTTCGACTTTAACCCAACGGTTGATCGAATTCGCGTAGTGACGGACGCTGGCGAAAACTTCCGGCTCAACCCCAATACGGGCGCTCTAGTAGACGGCAACAACGGTAGCCCAACAGCCGTAGCAGGCATCAACTCAGATGGCTCAGTCAAAGCGGCTACGACCCGCGTGGACGGCGCAGCCTATACCAACAGCAGCCCCGATGTTAGTACCACGACCCAATACACGCTCGATGCCAGTAGCAATCAGCTCTTCATCCAAAACCCGCCCAACAGCGGCACCCAGACTGCGCCATTGCCAATCACGTTCAACGGCAGCCCGCTCGACTTCAGCGCTGTCAACGGATTCGATATTCCGGCCAGCGTTACGGTAGCTACCTCAAATCAGCCCGCTCAGGGACAGGGATATGCCACGCTCACTGTCGGCGGCAGCACAGGTCTCTATGCGATCAATCTGGCCACCGGAGCCGCGACGCTAATTGGGCCGGTCGGGTCAGCAGGCGCAGCTACGCAGGGACTCGCCCTCCAGAGCGATTTGAATCAGGGCACGCCGTTGATCGGACTTAGCAGCGATAGTCTTAGCGGCAACAGTCTGCTGCGCTTCAACAGCGCTAATCCTACCGTCACGACGACCGTAGCGATTACGGGTGTGCCAGCAGGCGAAACGCTAGTTGGGATTGACTTTCGACCGGCGACCGGACAGCTGTTTGGCCTCAGCGTCAACGACAGCAGCAATACTGGCAGTCTACTGATTTTAGATCCGCAGTTGGGAACCGCCACCCCGGTTGGCACAGCTGGACAGATTGCCTTGGTCGATGCGGCGGGCAATCCAGTTGACCTGCCGGGAACCGGCTTCGGCTTTGACTTCAACCCAACCGTTGACCGGATTCGCGTCGTCACCAGCAGCGGCCTCAACTTCCGGCTCAACCCGCTGACGGGCGCAGCCGTCGATGGCGATAACGGCGGAGCAGCAGGCAGTGTTGCAGGCATCAACCCCGACGGAGCTATCAAGGGCAGCACGACCAGCACCGATGCCACCGCCTACACCAACAGCTTCAGCCAGACTGGAACACCCGTCACCACGCAGTACACGCTAGATGCCACCACCAACAGCCTGCTGATTCAAAACCCGCCCAACAGCGGCACCCAGACTGCGCCGCTCGCCATCACCCTCAACGGCGCAGCGCTTGACTTTGATGCAGTCAGCGGCTTTGACATTCCAGATAATGTACAGGTCGCCAGCGCCAATGCCCCTGCCAGCGGACGAGCGTTTGCGGCGCTCAGCGTCGGCGGAACTACCAGCCTGTACGGCATTGAACTCAGCACCGGAGCCGCGACGCTTCTAGGAGCAGTGGGAGCGGGCACTGCGGCACTGTCTGGGCTGGCGGCTGGCACTGCGCCCACAGGCGGCGTAGCGTTTGGGGCAGCCACCTACAGCGCTTCAGAGACGGGCAAGACAATCGCGCTAAATCTGCTGCGGACGGGCGGAACTGCTGGAGCCTTGACGGTCAATCTGACGGCGACAGGCGGAACGGCTACCGCCGATGACTATAGCGGACTGCCGCTCAGCGTCACCTTTGCGGACGGTCAAACCAGCGCTACGGCCTCCCTCGCCATCATCGACGACAATCTGCTGGAAGGCGACGAAACGCTGATTTTGGGGCTAAGCAACCCCAGCAACGGCGGCGTGCTGGCAGCGCAAGATACCGCAACGCTGACCATTACCGACAACGAGCAGCGGCAGCGAGGCACAGGCGGCAACGACAGGCTGCTAGGCGCAGAGGGCAGCGATTTGCTGCTGGGGCTGGGCGGCAACGACAGGCTGCTGGGGCGAGCTGGAGACGACAGCCTGACGGGAGGACGCGGCAGAGACAGGCTGCGGGGCGATGCGGGTGCAGATCGGTTTATCTACACCGGCCGCAGTCAGCGCGGTGCTTTGAGCCAGTCACTCCTGCGCTCATCTGACCGGATCTTGGACTTCAACCCGACTGAAGGCGATCGGATTCAGCTCGACTTTGACAAAGATCTGACAACTCGCAACCGACCTAGACAGCTGTTTAACGCAGGCGAGCAGCGGGGCAGCTTGACCGATGCGGTTGAGGATGCCTACGCCGATAAGGATCAACGGCGCAACGGCAGTCAGCAGCTGAAGGCGAACGAGGCAGTATTTTTTACAAGAGGCGCTAGGACGTATCTAGCTGTAAACGATCAGCAGGCTGATTTTGCAGTCAATCGCGATCTAATTGTAAACGTGACTGGGCTACAGATGAATATGGGTGATCTCAACGCAGGCAAGATTGCGGTGGCTCGGTATTTCATCTAGCTTTGTCTTCAAAAAGCCAGGGATTGGTTCTTGATCCGATCCCTGCGGCTGCTCAAAAAGGGGCTAAAGCGGGCAGTTAAACCAAAATGCGCGGTGCTGAGCAGATTACAATACGGTTAGTCAACAAGCTTAGGCAAATCACGCGGGCTGTTTTTTATGAATCAACTTAGGCATCAATTTTCTCAGTCTGCTGGCTCTCGGCTGCGAGCTTGGTTTATCGCTGGCCTGCTGCTGCTGCTGGTCTGCTTGACACCACTGCCTGCCGAGGCGGTGAGCGTCAGCCCCAAGCTGGAAGAGCAGGTGCTGCAAGTGCTGCGCCAGCATCCTGAAGCGATCCTGGAGTCGGTACAGCTTTATCAACAGCAGCAGCAGGCGATTGTGCAGGAAGCCAGACAGCAGTTTCTCTACCAGATGCAGTCAGATCCAGAGGCGCTGATTGGCCAGTCGCCCACCTCAGGTTCAGCGCTCACTAACAGCAAGGGCGAACCCAAAATTCTGCTGGTTGAATTTGCTGACTTCCAGTGCAGCTTTTGCGCCCAAGCCCAGCCTGCGGTGAAACAATTCATTAACAAGCATCCAGATCAGGTGATGCTGGTCTACAAAAATTTCCCGATTACGGCAATTCATCCAGAGGCAATGCCAGCCGCCAAAGCAGCCTGGGCCGCCAATCAGCAGGGCAAATTCCTGGATTACTATGAGGCGCTCTACAAACGACAGGGCGAATTGGGCGAGGCACTCTATGTCAGCCAAGCCGAGGCGTTAGGTCTGGATATGGAGCAGTTTGAGCGCGACCGCAACAGCACTGCCGCCGCTGAATCAATTGCGGCTGACACGCAGCTAGCCACCAGCTTGCAGATTGAAGGTACGCCGTTCTTTGCCCTCAAGGACAGGACTTTTTCTGGCGCGGTGCAGCTAACCGAGCTAGAGCAGGCGTTCGCCTTGGTGCAACCTACGTAGCCAGCCGCAGGTCAGGTAGAGTTTGATGCTGCCAATCGCTTGCTGCCAGTCGCGGCTCTACCTGCAAAATCTCTTCTCTCTCTCTACTTGAGCTTGCCCCTACACCGATCGCCCCCCAATACCACCTCACCGATCGTCTCCTGAGTGTTTTCGCAATCACCGATTGCCTGTCCGTACGCTGCACCGACTGGTTATGCCAAGTATGGTGCGATCGCCCCTTCACCCATGACCGGCTGAGTTTTTTACGCGAGGGTTTGACAAATTCAAGTGCTTGCTATAGGATGTGACTGGATAGTCATGTGACCGGTCGGTCACACTCTTGTGGTAGAAATTATGCCATCCCAAACCTTTTTTAATCTGTCTGATGTGAGGCGGCAGATCATTATTGATGCAGCGATCGCAGAGTTCGCTAACCATAGCTATGAAGCGGCGTCGATTTCAAGTATTGTTAGCCAAGCGAAAATCGCCAAAGGTAGTTTTTACCAATACTTTGAAGATAAACAAGACCTGTATCTCTACCTAGTTGATTGGGCACTGGAGGTAAGGCGCGCCTTCATTGCCACGGCCAATCTTCCGAGTATTCAAGCTGGGTTTTTCGTGTATTTGCGAGCCTTATTTCAAGCAAATTTAGAGTTCCAATTGGCGAATCCAGCTTTTACTCAGATTCTGTTTCGGGGACCTCATTTTGGCGATGTGCCGTTTCGGGAGGAAGTCTTTAGGCGAACAAAGGCTGGCTCAATCAAATTTATGCGACAGTGCGTGCAAGAGGGCATTAACCAAGGGCAACTTTCAGCTCAGATCAATCCTGATGTTGCCGCAATCATGATTGTTACCTTGGGCATTGAACTCAGGCGCTTTATTCCAATTGTTTTAGGAATAGACACAAATCAATTGGTTAAGGATAACCCTAATGTAGACAGGGATGCCATTAGCAAAATTCTAGATGAGTTCGTCCGTATCTTAGAGCGCGGTATCGGAGGAAGCGATGATTGATAATCCTCTGCCTAGCTCTATCAGAATAGTCATCTTCATACCGTGATCCCCCGACCTGTCTGCTGGCATTGCCAACATGCCAAACCCAGTACATCCTCGACATTCTGACCAACCACCAAATCTACAATCTAGGAGAAACCAATGCTGAAACGATTTGAAGAGCTGAGCCGTACCGTTCGCAATCTACATTCTGTTATAGATTTGCTCAAATCGATGGGACAGAATACTGACAGCGTATTTGACATTGAAGATAACTTTCGGGGCAGCAATCAGATGAAAGTCTGTGTCGATCGGGTCAAGGCAATTCCTGAAGCCCGCGCGCTGATGGAAAGTCGTTATCTTGGGCCAGCGATGGATCTCGAAGCCCTATCTCAATTGTCTCGCGGCACCCTCGGACATACTTATGCCACAGTAATGAAGGCACTGGACTATGACCCGAATTTCTTCCGCCAGCGCGAGATCGAAACGGATGAAGACTGGTTAACCATGCGCCTTCGCAAAACTCACGATCTCGTCCACTTGGTGACGGGATTTGGGCCTACAGGTGGAGAGTTGGGTGTGCTCTCTATTCAAGCAGTGCAAATTGGTTATCCAAGTTCTGTAGTGCTTCAGGTTGCCAGCATGGGTATGGCGCTGAAGCAACAACCGGAAAGACTTGCAGATGTGACGCAGCAAGCAGCGAGGGGCATGGGGATGGCAATCCAAATGAAGCCGCTCATTGCTCAGCGATGGGAAGATGGTTGGGATAAGACAGTGCATCAATGGCGCGAGGATTTGAACATTACTGATCCAGTCATTGATGAACCCTACAGCCTTAAGAATCGCCTGCCAGATCTGGATTTGGATTGGTAACAACTGCAACCCTCTTCAAAGGGGCGGACTTCTAACCCATTTTTGATTTGTGCTTTGCACACGCTACGCAAACTGTTCCCTTTTTTTAAGGCTATCTCAATCATCATGTCTCTAAATCATCTCAATCATCATGTCTCCAACCCTTAAATCTCGATTGAGTCTCGGTTGTCAAACATTTGGCAAGTCCCCAATGTTGCGAAAAGCATTGCGAAAACTATCGCGAAAGCAGCTGGGATACTTTCTCCTAGCAATTCTCATCGCCATGAGTCTTTGGCTGGGTCAAGCCCAGGTATCCCAGGCATCCAGGGTGCAAGATCGAATTCGAGGCGGCACTCAGACCACCGAAACGGTTCAGCACAGCCGACTGTCTCCGGAGCAGGAGATCAGAGTGGGTCAAAAAATGAATCGGGATTTGTTGCGGAGTGGTGAGTTTAGGCTCTACCGAAATCCTGACATTCAGAATTATGTCGTCGGGATTGGTGAACGGTTATTACCCTACAGCGATCGGGCTGACGAGTTAACTTATACCTTTCAAGTCATAGCCGATGACCAGGTTAATGCCTTTGCCACAATGGGGGGGTATGTGTATGTAACAACAGGTCTCATGAAGTTTGCAGACAATGAAGCTCAACTCGCCAGTGTAGTCGGCCATGAAATCGGCCACATCGATGGAAAGCATCTGTTAGAACAAATTCGTGCGGATGCAGTTCGTCGGGGACTGATGACGGCTACAGGACTCGATGAGAGTACGATCGCCCAGATTGGTGTCGAACTTCTCCGAGAGCGCCCCAACAGTCGTGAGAATGAGTATGATGCAGACCAGCGGGGTCTGAGCATGATGGGTGATGCTGGCTATGCCCAATCAGCTATGCCAGACTTCATGCAGAAGCTAGCAGACCAGAGCGGCTCACCACCGGAGTTTCTGAGTACTCACCCTGCCCCAGAGAATCGGGTTGAAGCCCTAGAAGTTAGCATTGATCCGAACCAACGGAATAGTGATGGGTTGGATTCAACCGCTTATTACAATCGCACTCAGGCCCTACGCTAGAGTTTTAATGATAAGCTTTTGAGCCCAGGGGGTTGAAGTTATACTTTACCCCCCCGGTTGAGTAGGTCTTGCTAACTATTATGTAGACGGACAACGTCTGCCTATCTACCCCCTAGAGGCGATTTAGGCGGACAGCGTCCAACTATCTCCCCGCTAGAGTGATTTAGACGGACAACTATCCGCATATCTGCCCAAATCGGGTACTTAGACGGACAACTATCCGCATATTAGCCCTCATATCCATTTGGGCGGACAAGCTTCAGCAATTCTTTAGATGAGCTGCCTGATCAGCTAAAGCTCACCAAACGTAAAATTTCTCTCATCCCTACTTGTGCAAAGCCCAATTTCGGTTTATGATTCTTCAACTGATTGCGTGAAGTGGTCAGGACAGAAAAGCTTAAGGCGTCGCTGACTAGAAGTGTTGGTCGCACAACTAGCCAGCTAACCCGGCCTCCCGCTAGTCACGGAAGGCAAGGCTGAGTCGATTTTACATCGCGCTCGCTTCGTTTTACACGCATGTGGTTAGGTGACTCTACGCCTTGAGCTTTCAAAGCCATAACCCAAAATACGAGGAAAATATCATGTCTACAGAGTTCAACGAACGTCTGAGCGATTCGCTTGGCCATCAGGCGCAAATTTGGATTGTCGGAACCCGTGAACAAGTCAACCACATCATCAGCGAAATGTACGTCAAGCAGATGATTACTGATCGAGGGCAATTCTCGCTGCTGGTTCCTGCTCCGTTCGCGCAAGGTAAGTTTATGAGCGTGCTGCTCAGGTAGCCCAGCTAGTTTGCACAATGCTCTGCTGCCAACTCAGCGACTCCAGCTTTGGTGGCAGAGCAGAATACCACCGACCGCCAAACCATCGCAGCCAATACTCAAGGCTGCACCGCCGAACCGCGCTAGTTCCCCAACCCCCTGCAAAGCATCAGCGCCAATACTCAGCTCTAGGTCAGCGCTCCAAGACTAACCAGCCACCGATAGCAAAACCTGAGAGCGCGAGCCGTAGACCGTAATCGTGATGACCTGAGCCTCTAGCAAGCTGCTCCCTAAATCCCCTTTGCTTGAATGCCCGATAGAGCTATGTCCTGAGGGGCTTTGAGCCGGAATGGGTTCGGAAAGTCTCCCTTTCTTGAATGCCCATTAGGGCTATGAATTGGGAGATTTAGGGGACTGACAGCACTTGTGTGTACACGGTAGCTCTCTACTCTCTAGAGTCCGCTTCTCCCCAGAGAGCGATGACAGATTGCGTTACGCTACCCAAAATAAAAGCGTTGTAGTAAAGCTGGAATCAGGCTAGAGTAATGCGGGTTAAAAGGATCGTTAAGGATGGGGTGAGGCTGGTTAAAGAGACAGTCACAGAAGCCAATCAGGATAACGTGCCGCTGTTTGCCGCAGCGCTAGCCTACTACACGGTATTTTCGCTGGCTCCGGTGCTCGTAATTGCGATTGCGATGGTAGGGGTGGTATTTGGCGAGGAGGCCGCCAGAGGCGAGATTGGGCGGCAGATGCAGGGGCTGCTGGGCGTGCAGGGCGCGGAGTTTGTGCAGTCGATGATCCAGAATGCCAACCAGCCTGGATCGGGGGGGCTGATCGCCACCGTGATTAGCACAGGCATTTTGCTATTTGGGGCTTCGGGTGTATTTGGTCAGTTGCAGACGGCGCTCAACGCGATTTGGGAGGTAAAGCCCAAGCCGGGGCAGGCTGTGAAAAGCTTTGTGCAGAGTCGATTTCTATCATTTGCGATGGTGCTGGTGATCGGGTTTTTGCTGCTGGTTTCGCTGGTACTCTCAGCCGTACTCGCAGGCATTAGCACTTACTTTAGGGAGGCGCTACCTGGATTTACAATTCTCAGTCAGCTGCTGAATTTCGGCCTATCGTTTACGGTGATTACGCTGCTGTTTGCATCAATTTACAAGTTTCTCCCCGATGTGGATGTGCCCTGGAAAAATCTCTGGGTGGGCGCGAGCGTTACGGCGCTGCTGTTCAACATGGGAAAGTTTTTGATTGGGCTGTATCTGGGCAACAGCAGCATTAGCTCAACCTATGGGGCTGCGGGTTCGCTGGTGGTGGTGCTGATTTGGGTCTTTTATTCAGCCCAGATTCTGCTCTATGGAGCTGAGTTTACGCAGGTCTATTCTAAATATCGCGGTCGGCCAATTCTGCCCTCAAAGCACGCGATTTCAGTCAGAGAGGTGACAGGAGATCCGCATTCGGGCAAACCGCATTAGCAAAACTGCTGCCTTAGCTGCCGGATCGCCTGACTGCTGCTTTGATCGTAGGCAATCTGGCGATATTGCTCTACGATTGCCTGAAGCTGAAGCTCTGGGAAATAAGCGCTGACAGGACTCAGCCGATAGCTGCTGCCGTTGAGCTGATGAATTGTCAGGATATTTCGCTTAAGCATCCAGACTTCGGGGACGCGGTAGGGAAGATAATCTTCAGCGGCGCTGTAGTTGGTTACGTCAATCTCCAGCACCAAATCTGGCGGCGGATCTACCTGCCAGTCAATCCGCTTTTTGCCGCGAACCTGCTCCAGCTTCTCAATGTAAAAACAGTAGTCTGGCTCAATGCCGCCAAACTCAGGCAGCGTCATGGTGATTGGCGTGAATGCATCATATTCAAATCCTTTAGCATCAAGCAGAACCTTCGCAAGATCGGCAATAAAGCTGGCATCTTTCCCATGCTCAGGTAGCGGCGACATTAGCAGCAGTTCTCCATTGCGATATTTGAGGCGCGGAATTGAACCATCGCCGCGCTGATTAGCAACCGCCTGATAGTCTTGCCAGGTTGCCGGAACCTGAATGACTGCCCCCGCCGGGACGTTAATTTTGTCAGGTGAGATAACAATTAGCATGGCGTTGGCCTCCAGCTGACTCTTGCAGTATTGAGCTACAGCTTATCAACAAAACAGCAGGCAGCAGCACAAAACCCCGCGCTCTAGATAATCAGGCGAGCGTCGGGGTTCGGGGTTAAGCAAACAGGAAAGCTATCTCGCTAAATTTCTAGCGTCTCTATCTCGCATCAGCCCACATGCATCACGACTTCTTCAGCCGGAAACCGCACTTTGGGGCGAGTCGCGCTCTTGTCGTCTGCGGCTCGGTAGCCCGCTGGACAGATGACAATTGTGCCGTAGCCCTGCTCAGCCAGCCCCAAAATTTCGTCATATTTGGGCGGGTTGATCCCTTCCATGGGGCATGTGTCTACTTCCAGCATCGCGGCAGCAGCCATGAACTGACCGAGCGCAATGTAGACCTGCTTAGCAGCCCAAGCATCCACTGCGGCCTGATCCGGCATTTTTTCTAGGAAGCCTTTTATCACGTCCGAAAATCCTTGCAGCACTTCTAAGGGCGTACCCTGCACCTCAGACAGGCGCGCTATATAGTGATCAACATCAGCATTGCTCAGCCCTTTCTTGATGGCGAACACTACCGTATGCGAGGCATCTCCCACCTGCGACTGTCCCCAGCTGTGCTCAACGAGCTGCTGACGAATCGCTGGGTCGCGTACCACCACGAATTTCCAGGGCTGGAGGCCAAATGACGAAGGCGTGAGAACAAGGCTTTTTTCCAAGGTTTGCCATAGATCGTCTGGAATAGCTTTAGTCGGATCAAATTTCTTGGTCGCGTAGCGCCAGTGAAGCTGTTGCAAAAGTTGTTCAGGCGTGGTCACAGAAAATCTCCTTATGCTGGCTGTTGTCTGACATGCTTTGTCAGACATAGAGTAGCATTTTTCGCCGTCTGGAGGCTGTATTGAGTAGCTGGAGCGCATTCTGGCAGGGAAACCAAAGTTCGTTTCTCTTAGGGAAAGTTTAGGGATGTAACCAGAGAAGCTTTCCCTAAGAAAAATCAGATCGAGCCAACAGATCAAACTACAGCCGCAGCAGCTTCCTAAACTGCTTTTCCAGCTCTGGCGTAATCATCCGGTCGCCGCGCTCTAGCTTGCCAATATAGTCAGCGCTCAGGTCTAAAAATCCGCCTAGCTCTTTGCGGCT
>JAHHHV010000007.1 GCA_019359155.1 Pegethrix bostrychoides GSE-TBD4-15B | reverse complement strand
GGACGGCCTGTTGGAGTTCGGGGAGGGGGCGTGAGCCAGCTTGGATATATTGCACGGTGGATTCCTGAGGGGTGGGATCAGTAGAGGTGGGCTGGGAAATGGGCGACGGTTCTGATTGGCTGGGGGAACTGGTGGCTTGCACTGGAGGAGCGGGAGAGAAAGAAGCGGTTTGAGTTAGAGATAAGGGGGATACGGGCGAGATGGCTTGCTCTGTAGTCTGAAGTGGGGGTAACTCAGCATCTGCTTTCAATCCAATTGCTGTAGTCGTTTTTTCTCCAGCTTCTTTTTCAGAATCGAAAATTGATGCTTGTAATGAATTAAGATGTTGAACTTCCTCTGCTTCTAAAATAAATAGGGAATCTGAAGTAGATTTGTTCTGAGGTTTCTTATGAACATAGGCAAGAGTAGAATCAATTTTTTGGATATTCTCCGGTAGAACCGACAAATCATCTAACGGAAAATTAGCATTGCTATCCTGTTCATCTTCATCCTTACATTCTACGCCCTTAGAGATTAACACCTGGCGGTTGAACCATAGAATCAGCCCAATTGCAATACCTAAAATGAGTAACGGAATTAGTAGAAACCACACAGCCTTCACTCCCAAAGCTCTGGAGACTACAAAAATAACCGCTGCATAAAATCCCAAAAGAAAAAAGGAAACAAAAATACCTTGCCGAATGGATAAACCAAAATTCATTATTTCATAGGTTTTCCCCCCTGAAATTAAGGGTGCGGCGTAGTCCGCATTTTTGCTACGCCTAAGCCCCCCCGTTCGCTTAGGGCGACGAATAAACTGATTCCTCTTTAGAAACTTACCATCGCGTCTAACCATAATTGAGAGTGAAAGATTAAGATCACTAAGTACGTTTTGGTTAATATCAATACTCTGAATAGTTTTTAAAACCAGCTTACAAGGTTCTCAGGGCCTGCAGCTCAGGAATTGAGCTATTTTTTCAAATATCCCGACAACAGCAGGATAGGGGATTGAGACTCAAAAGCTGCCTAAATTCTATCCGGACTATTGCCAATCTATATTTAGACTCATCAGGAGACTTAATCTAGTAGAGAACGTTATTTATGGTGCTCTCTAATGTCTTTATAATTGAACCAAGTATTGTATCAGTCAAGTGCTACCTGATCTACGACTTGTTAGTAGAAGCAATGCTTGCTTGAGTGAATGCATCAGATTCATTCTGTGCTGAGTCGAATAGTTGCGCCTCCATCAATTACTATGGCTTGACCAGTCATAAACGAGGAGCGACTATTATCTACCAAAAATGAGATGGCCTCAGCAATTTCTTTAGGCTTACCTACCCGCCCCATAACATGCTTATTACCTAGGGTTGTTACAAGTGCTTCTCTAGTTTCTCCTTGAACATGTCCTCGATCCAGCCCAGCTCGAAGCATTTGAGTATCAACTGCACCAGGTAAAATAGCATTGACCCGGATACTGGGCGCTAGTTCTAGCGCCATTGCTCTCGTTAAAGCCAACATTCCTCCCTTACTTGCTGCATAAGCTGCGATTTGAGTGGAAGTAGCGAGGGCATGAACAGAGCTAACATTGACAATTGCTCCACCCTTAACTACTAAGAGTGGGTACATCTGACGTACTCCCAAATATACTGAGCGAAGATTAACTGACATGACTCGATCCCACTCTTCAGGAGTTGTCTCGATCAATGGCTTGCAGATCTGAATGGCGGCGTTATTTACCAATGCTTGCACAGACTCCACTCGATCTGAAATCTTTTGATCAACAAGTTCCCAAGCAGACGACTCAGCAACATCCGCTTGGATAAAGTAATCAATCCCTACAAGCTGCTCTAACGCTTCTTTGAAATCAATACCTATGACAGTCCAACCCTGATTTTTGAAGATCTGAGCAGTTGCAGAGCCAATGCCACCCAGAACGCCAGTGATAATTACAGTTTTATTCATACTGTGATTCCCAGTCCTTCTAGAAGATTGCGAATTGCCAAGTCGTTGACCCGCAGCACTGCCTCTCTAGTATGAGAACTGTTGTGAGTACCGAAAATACATTGATCAAACTGACGTAGACCGCTATTCATTGGTAATGGTTCTATCTCGAACACATCTAAGCCTACACCTGCTACTTTATCCTCTGCTAGGGCTGAAATTAGCGCCTCTTCATCAATCAGTGAACCACGAGCTACATTGACCAATCGGACTCCAGGCTTCATCAGAGCGAACTGATCATAGCTGAGTAAATGATGATTTTCAGCTGTTAGATTACAGCAAAGCACTATGAAATCTGCTGTTCTCAACAGCTCTTCAAACGTAACAGATTGAATTACTGTCTCAGCTTTAAACTCCTCATTGATAGGATATACATCATATCCTATTACAGACATTCCGACGGCTACACCACGTCTCACTACAGCTTGACCGATGCTGCCAATCCCAACAACACCAAGTATTTTACCCCGGAGAGTGATACCTGAAATTTGCTGCCAACCGCCATTCAAAACAGACTGATGTAGACGATGTAATTGCCGAGCTAGAAGGATAATGTAACCTAGAGCAACGTCTGCGACCTCATCCGGGAATGCTCCTGGTGTGTTGACAACCGGGATTCCTAAACGCTTTGCCGCCTCTAGATCAATTGAATCTACCCCAATTCCCCATTTAGCAAGAATCTTCAAGCTTTTTCCTTGCTCTAAGACCTTAGCTGTGAAAGGATCGTCGCCTGCAATTACTCCATCGAATTGATCGATAATCTCTAGTAACTCTGCTTCACTGAGCTGCTGAATAAGAGTAGGAACCTCTAGTTCAATTCCCTTACTGCTCAAATCATCTCGATAAAGGTCAACAGTTCTTTGCAAATGCGGGCAGGTAATTAAAACTTTGAAAACCATGAGAGTATCTTAGTGAGAGTGCCTTGAATACAATATTTGCAATGGTAAGTACTCTTAAGACTCGTTTCTAAGAGACCTTTAGATGAGTCAATGACTGATTTTGGAGTCTTTGATAAAGCAGCTCTGCAATGCAATAATCAGCTTCCTCATCAATATCGACCGCCTCTAGTTTTTCAATCTCAAACATGAAAGGGCGATTACCAATACGATTGTGATGTGTCGTTAATATTTTTTGAGTAAAGATATAAAGGCAAGAATTTTCTTCATAGACAGGTGGTAAATCTTGAGTCCTGAGTAGAATAGCGGGGTTATGATTGATTGCCTTTGCTAGACCGTCCCACAACCGAGTTTGCAGGCGAGTAACGCCAAACAACGAGTCATACATTGGGTAATTGTCTAGGAAAGCTTGGACAGCCTGAGTAATTGTTTCTGAACGTAGCAGTGGATTGGTACTATGAGTTTGGAGGTAGAAGTCAGCATCAATTTGCTGAATCGCATTCAGTAGCACATCATTCATAGGGACTGTACCAGCTTGCAAATGCTTAGGGCGGTGCAGCAATTTAACAGATGGAAAATGTCTTGCTGCATCTTCGTGGATGATGGAGCTATCTGTATCAATCACAACTTGATCAACCAGCGGACAAGCCACTAAATTATCAATGATTCGATGATAAAGCGGAGTTCCTGCAAAATCTCGATAATTTTTGCCAGGGACACGCTCACTGCTGTGTCGCATAGGCACGAGTGCGACAATTCTGGGCTTTGACATCATAGAATTTGTTCCTTAAGAATTAGCACGGTTTCGGTATGGATAATCCACATTATCTCATTTGAGTGGTAGAAGCTAATTGCTATATCAATGTGTTTTAGTTTTCTCAAGACACTTCTCCTGGAGCGCATCGAAAGACGTGCTGTAATCAATTGGAGATTTATGGGTTGAATCAGCATCAATGACGGGGCGGCTGAATCCTTTGGGGTAGTAAAAAGTTTGGCGTAGCTTACGAGTAATCTTGCCATGATGAAGAAATCCCCGGTAAGTCCCAAGAAATTGCATTAATCTGAACATACAAATTTCACTACATCTCTGCCAAATCACACCGTCATGCCAGGAATGGTATAAGTCACTAATAATATTGGTGACAACTAGGCGGATAAAATCCCATAGATGAAACTGTTCTTCAGGAAAAATACGTTTAAGAGCTATTGCTTCCCTCCGATAGCGATTTAGAATGCGTGGTGGCGTTTCGTCATGGACATGTACAATAACTGCATCTGCAGCATAAGCCAGTTTATATCCGAATCGCTGTGCCTTTTTCGCCCAGTCTAAGTCCTCTAAGCCTGTCAACATTTCATCATAGGGTATCTGCTTCCATAGAGAACGGCGAATAGCTGCATTGGCATTGTTACAAAACGGGTGGGGTTGATCAAAATCAGCTTCATCGGGAAACCATTTTGCGAAAATTTGACTCTCAGAGTATTTGGTAGTGGAGTTGCCACGTTGTTTTCCATAAACCAAGGCAACTTTAGGGTCTATAAAAGGTTCTAAAAGCCGCTCTAGCCAATCTTGATAGATAGGATAGACATGAGCACTGACAATAACAATAAATTCTCCAATTGCCTCTTGACAACCAACATTGAGCGCTCGCCCAAAGGAAAATTCATCTTTGTGAATCGACAACAACTTAATAGGATAATGTGAGGCAATAGTCACAGTATCGTCAGTGGAGCCGGAGTCAACAACTATGACTTCTAGGAAATTAGAAAGTGCATAATTTTGTCTATAGATTCCTGTGAGTAATCTATTGATATGTTCTGCTTCATTATAGCATCTGACTATCACGGAACATTTGAGCACCATATATACTCCACCACGAAAAAGTGACAACCTTAAGCAATACCAAAATCAATCTGCTCTAAGATAGACAAGCTAAATTTTTTCAACATTTTCCGCTTTGTTTCAAGATAGCCAACATCGTTAGCAAGCTTTTTTAGATCGTTGATGATCCTATCTGAAAGGTAGTTACGCCAGTCGCCTACAGTGCCCTTACGAAAAAACTCACCTTCTCCAGTAATTTTCATACTTGAAAAACTCGTCTTCATCTCAATACGCTTTATAGTGGTATTGTCATAACTCAGATTTAAATATTCAATCAGCTCAACCACCTGAGAATTGAAATCGCTGTGAAGTCTCTCATAGCTACAGAGAAATGGTTGGATTGAGTTCTCATTTCCATGCCAAAAGGTGTGGTATTCCATATATTGGCGCATGAGATCTCTACCACGAAGGTCAAAGTATACCTCTAAATCTGATTCCTGGGTGTTGTCTAACCTTAAATCATGGAAATATCGTGATATTAGGACATCTCTGATATCACGAATAATATTGACCATCCTTACATCTGGATGCTCTATCAATTCTTTAAATCTATTAGAGCTGTGCCAGTGTTGTTTGCAGTAAAAGTTTCTACTGGTTAAATCAAAAGAATTGAGAAATAGATCCAGTTTATCCTCAGAAATTGAAGAACTTGTCCACCCAGGGACTTTAAACTCTTCGGGCACTCGCTCACAAAAATTCATTGCTTGAACTATCTTTGCGAGCCACGTGCTACCACCTTTTTGTGCCCCATTTAAAACCACAAGCATATTCACAACCTCTACTCAGTGTTAATTGATAATTTCAATAGACTTTTCTTTGTGTACTACTATCCTTATAAATTACTTAGAATACTTCATGGAGAATTTGAATAGTTTTATGATAAACCCCATTTGACTCAACCCTCTCCCTCAACTCATTCCACTCTGATCTGCCTGCTACGGTTGTATACCTTTCAAAATGATCAAACTGCCCACACTCTAAACGCATTTCGTGATCATTCTCATCTCCCCCAAACGGCCAATTAGGCTTACCACTTAAGCCTAGGGCTTTAGATACAAATGGATATATTGGAAGACGATAATTAGACAAATAAGGTTTAACTCTGATCTTTAAATCGTTACTCAATTCATAATAATTGAGAATTCTAGAACATAGCTCTCTTAGAACATCGTTTACTGGATGATTGAGTGAATAAAAAAGATAGCTTTTACATGCATTAGACTCCAAATAATCAGAGATTTTAACGTTGCAATTTTTTTCTCTAGTTCGCAGCTCTGATAGATATTCTAGGATTAAACTTGGAGAGCTTAAAGTAGTGTTCTCGATCACTCCTGTGAGTTCATGCAACGGTATATCAAGGGAGAGAGCTGCATGTGGCAAACAATCATAATATAAACCAACTGCAAGCCTTTTAATCAAATTTTTTCCCTCATCACTTAGACTTGAAAGCATCGATGAAAATGTTATAAACGTAGGATGGTTTATTCCTGTATAAATATTAGGAATAACACATACTCGTTGGCATGATGCTTGAATGCTAGCTGGATCGAGTTCTAACTCAGTCAACATTGATGACTGGTTGTACTGAATTATGACTGCATCAGAACTAGCAGCCCTTCTACGAATTTCCTCAGCATCATCACGATTCACTAGATGAATGGGTTTCGAGAAGCTTTCTATATCTATTCCATTATATCTCAGGATAGATACAAGTGGAGACTGCTGACAGTTGGCAATAACAAAGAATTTCATACATTTCTCCATGATGCGAAGGTCAAGTTGTTAAAGATTCTATCTAGCTTTCTATCTTAAAGATATCTCTAGATTGCCTATACTATAGATATCCTTGGATTCGAGCAAAACTTTGAGAGCATCAAAGAAAATTTGAAAATGACGTTTGTTGATCGCCACTAAATCGGTTTGAACGAGTCGCCTCCGTCGTTGATTAAAGTCCAACGTTTTAATATATCCATCAGTCCAACTCTCCTTGCGAAATCCATGAAATATGGATTTCCCTAAAGTATTCTTACCTTGCCGTGAGATATGAAATTTTTCATAATGAAATTCATTAGGTGTTCCTGCAAACAGGTACTCACAATCAAACAACATAAAGTCATTTTTGGCTAAAAATTCATATAAGCCCGGTTGATTTGAGAACTCGATCCACATCCACTTTACACTTGGCAAGATTGACTGCAAACCGTGTAGGGCGTCAAGTTCTCCACCCTGCAAATCTAGCTTGATGAAAGAGATAGGATTAGACTCAACATAGTCCTCAGCACGACAACATTCAACTGTAAGAAATTGTCCGCTAGCAGATATATTTTCATCACTTGTTACAATTTTACCAACAGAGCTATAACCATGTAGCTGGCTAGATTCATCAGAAATACTTTTCGAGATAGAAAACGAAGCATAACCGTTCTCAGAAGATAACGCCTTTCCCAACAAAATAATTCTTGAATCACTTGCTTTGAATACATCTCTATTAATTGGATTTGGTTCAAACGCATATATACCTTTGCAGGTCTCCTCTGCTGCTGCAAGCATATCTATGCATGTAGTTCCATAACCTGCTCCACCATCAATAAAAAAACTATGCTCTGGATCAACAACTGAGTAAGCTTGAAGAACTTCCTTAAAGGAACTGATTTGAAGGATCTGCATTAAATTTGAAATCATCGTTTTTCTAACTGTTAAATCGAGTTTTCCACTAGCTCAAACAAAAGTATATTTTGAATAGAAGTTTCGTTGTTCATGAAGACTAAACGCGGTTTCTTTTGAAGATACTACACTTCTGTGTAAGGATAACCAGTTGTTATCTTGGAACCATATTGAAGCCGCAGTTACTGCCTGTCGCTCATAAAACTCGTATTGCTGAATCACATCTAGAATCGCGTTTGTAAATGCTTCAGGCTCATCAGTCTCAGCAACAACTCCGCAACTTAGCTCCTCAATCCGGTTTCCCATCCACGTTCCTTGGAGAGAAACAACTGGCTTACCCAAGTAGATTGCATCGGTGAATAACCCAGAGGTTCTTCTCGAAAAAGAGCCTCTGTAGTAGGGAAGAATAACAACATCAGACTTTTTCATCATTTCGATAAAAGAATCATCTGTCAACTCACCATCTACAAAGTGAACCAAATGCTTAATTCTTTCAAGAGCGGAATCAACATCATCACGCTTGACATCAACAAATTGCCTAGCCGTGCACTGACATGAGAACGGGAGAGATCTATTAAGTAAATTAGCTATAATATCTACCATCAATAGATATCCTTTCTCCAGTCCATATTGCCCATGTCCTACCCTACCTGGAAATAGAACATTAAAAGCTGACTTTGCCTCAGGCCGTTTCATAAGTACTTCGGCTTGCATTTTAGGAAAAGTATAATCTGGAAAAGTTGTGCTCGGATGAGGAGAAACCTCAAATCTAATTCCAGTTGCCTGAGTAAGAGTCTTTTGCATCTCTATAGTTGTTACAGTTAAGCAGACCTTCAAACTTCTACCCATCATTCTTATAAACGTTAACCATCTGTTTTGAAAGTCTCTTGACTCTACATCGTAGAAAGGCAACCAAAACAAATTGATCACTGCTCTAATATTTTTGCTTCTAAGAACCAACTGGCTAATCACCTCCGCATGATAGAGACTTCCAGTATACATATACAGTATAATTTCATCACAGCTTACTTTCTGCTTAATCAACTCAATCCCTGCAATCAGCTCTCTCTTGAATGTATTTATCTTGTCTTGATCCGGCCCGTCTGGCCCTTGATTTCCTATAGTCCATGAATGATCTGTAAAAACTGGTAAAAAGACTTCTGTAGCCTCAACATTTTTTACATCCGTTTTACTCCAGCACAGCGAGAAAAAATTCATGGATGCATCATCACATGCACGCTTTAGATTAAGATCATAAAAGAAATAATGACCAGAAAGAGTATGCGTGTCGGGGTTAAGAGAGACAAAAACTGTGTTTTTCATATGCAAATCTTTTCAAATCCTATAGGTCTCAATTGACGCTAAAAATATCAATTTAGAACCCTCCTATTTAGTTCAGTTGAACAATTCTCAACAACCGTTTCCCAAAACCCTGAGTTAAGGAAGAAACTAAAATTGGAGTCAAAATTTTTGCCACGAGAAAACAGACAGAACTTTTCTGCCCAGTCTACTACAATCTCCATAGGTGATTGGTCAATGTAGTTCAGTGAGTCATTCAAAGATATGTGCGCTCCATTAAAGTCTTCTTTGCAGAAGGACAACCAAGCTGACCATACTAAGGTTGCATAATATGCTTTTGATTTTAATAAACGTGTTCCCTCCTCTAAGTTTTCCCCTCTAAAGAAGTTGTTTAGAAGATGCTCAAGTTCATTTCTCATTGGAGTGTAAGCTTCATAGAGCTCCTCTATAGAGTAAGAGTATCGATAGATAGGTTTTCGTAGCCATAGAGCGTTACTACCATTTGATAAAAGTCGCACCACCATGTCAAGATGCGCTGTAGCGAGCGATAAACAGATATCGAATCCACCAAGCTTAATCATCGCACTACGTCGATAAGCAACAGGGCTAGCCTTAGCAGCCTGCCATAGTTGCCATAACTTACAAATATGCCAATCATTTAAATCTTCAAGCTCCATCCATGGCTCAATATCTATGACTCTATGATTCTGGTAGCACTGCCAGCCACTAAATATAATATCTACCGAACTGCCTTGAGAGATATCTCGTGTTAGATTGCACTCTACATATAACTTTAAAGAATTAGGTAATAAAAAGCCCTCAGAAGAATTAAAGAAAATAATAAAATTACCCGAAGCTTGCTGTAAAGCATAGTTATAGGCTTCAGTGGTATTAGAAAAGTTGTGAACTATACAACGAGCTCGCTTCTCATCTGAAAATTTAATATCATCATTATAATAATAATCCTTCTTGTCCTCTTGAAGAAGAACAAGAACTTCAAGTCTTTCGAAATTACTCGTATACTGCTTTGTAATACTATCAAGAAAGTTTCTAGTATTTAGAGATGTATCATCAAGGTATAAGACCAAGCTCAAAACAGGTTGGATGGGAACAGGAAACAGGTCAGAGGTAGAGGACGATAATTGGTTAAGCGCTAGTTGGTCTACTTCAATCTGTTGAGAAGATATAGGATTATGAGAGTAATTTAAAGTATGGAAGAATAGATCTCGGTAATCTACTTTGGGGAAAATTGTACAATGGCCCTCAAAAGTTGCATCGATTATTTGTCGTCCATCTGCCTTGAAATAAGCATTAGCAATTCTGTAAAACTGCTCCGATCCCTCTAAATCAGGCAAATGCCATTTTACTCCTTTGCCAAAATATCCTGGATGAAAATGATTAGGATCATCACCTTGCGACGTCACTTCTTTATGAGGCTTGCCCTTAGTAGCAAAGTAATGATCTACACCAATGAGAACTACCGTTTCAAAGCCCATATAATATGCCAACTGCATGGCAAAGTATGTGACTGTATTTCCTTCCTTTAGACCATTTGCTGGATCCGTACTGAAGAAATCTCCGTCGTAAGGATAAGTTTGAATAAATAACAAATCTTCTCTGTCTGGTAAGTAATGAGCACCTTTATTACTCACAAATTTTGTACTTGGAATATTCAGTATTTCTTGAGAGCTCTGTTCTAAAACTAAACGATTAACTGAAGCATAGTAGTTTGGTATACAACCTAGCTTTTCAAAACCCAAGTATATCTTATTCATGCCGATAGAAATCTCTCTTTTCAAAAAGGAGAGATCCATTTTATTCAAGCTTGGTCCATTTCCAATAATGACGCATCTCTCTCCTCTATGTTTGTCTTTAAAAGCTTGAAGACGATATTTAGAAGCCTCTACAACTTCAGTCTCTACAAGATGCCTTTGTTTTTCTAAAGCCCCATTTAAATTATTCTGAGCTAGCTGATAGTCAGGCTTACATGCGATGGAGTCACGATAAGCCTTGATAGACTCATCTAAATTTCCTTTTACAAATAAAACATCACCCAAACCTCTATAAGCCCAAGGAAGTTTTGGATTTATCTGAATAGCTTTTCGATAGTGAACGAGAGCTGTATTCAAATCACCCAACTCTTTCAGAGCCTCTGCTAACTTGTGATGCGACTCAGCGCTATCAGGAAAGTATTCTGCTGCCTGTTTGTAACAACTTAGAGCATTGTGCCATTTCCTGTCTTTAGCAAGAGCATCCCCTTTCCGAAGTATAGTTGTCAAATTCTTCATTTTTTTCTCTTTGAAGAGCTTTTAGATAATTCATTACCAATTAAATGTCTAAAGTGTATCTAAAGGATACGACTAGTCAGACATCATTCTTTACTTTGAGATTCAGTTAAATTTTTAGTTGAATCAAGCGTAAGTATGCTTCAGCAGCTTCAGGAGAATCTGGAGCTAAAACGATTAAAGATTTATAGACAGCAGATGCACCTGCTACCCTATTTTGATGATTTAACCCCTCACCAAAATCTAGCCACTGATTAAAGTCAAACAACTTTGGACTTAATTTTGATTTTTTAAGATTACTGGTTTGAGCAGTGGAAGCTGCTACTAAAGAACTTTCCAATTTCTTATAGACTGAGACGTGAGTATTAGGATTAATATCTATCGCTTGTGAATAGATTTCTTGAGCTTGCCTGAACTGTTCTTCTTTATAAAATTTATCGCCCATATTAATCAATTCGATTGACGAATATAGAACAGGTAACTCACAAGCAGATAATCGGCTTTCTGAATTTGTACTATGACTCAGTGCATTCCCTAACTTTTCATAAACACCTGAATCTATAGGTTTCAAGTGAATTGCTTGAGAATATACATCAACTGCTTCTTTCCATCTCTCTAACTTAGACAATACGTCCCCTAAGTTAATGTAGACTTCTACAAAATTGTTATCAATTTTAATCGCCTGTTGCAAAAAATGAACTGCCTCATCCCATCTTTCCAAAACAGCTAAAGCATTACCTAAATTCCTATGAGACCAAACATAGGAAGGGTTTAGTTCAATAGCACGACGGTAGGAATGAACTGCAGCTTTATATTTCCCCTTAAGCAGACAGTTATCTCCTAGATCATGGTGATAGATAAAATGACTTGGCTCAATTTCGATCGCTTTTCGATAAAAATCCTCTGCTTCCTCAAAGCGCTGGCAGTCAGTCAGTGCACGCCCCATCGCACCATAAGCCTCAGCCAAACTATCATTCAGGCTGATTGCTTCCTGCAAAAAAGGAATCGCTCCTTCAGATTTCCCCAGATATAAAAGTACTCTACCTAAATTGCAGGGCAGCCAGGCATCACTAATCTCACGCTTCTCATATACCCGACGATATCCAGCCTCAGCCTGTTCATACTTATCCTGAAGCATGAAGATGTTAGCCACTTGATATTGATAGACAACATTATCAGGCTGCAGCTCAATCGCTTTCTGATAATGCTGAAGCGCTTCTTCATAATTCAACTGAGCCTGGCAAATTTGTCCTAGCCAAGCAAAAGCTTCTGCACTACTAGAATCAGTCAACGTTACTTGGTGGGCAAGGAGATAAGCTTCATCTAATTTTCCTTGCTCAAAAGTATTATGAACTGCAATTAGAGCATCCATTTAGTGACTCCTTAACAGGAAAATGCGGCGGATTAGCGAGACGAGAAAGAGTAAAAGAACATCCTGACCCGCTAGCTGTGAGTTAGTTCAGGAGAAAACTTGAAGTAGGTATCCTTCTAATCTTCTACAACTTAATCAAGATTGTATCCGTATTGAATCAGAATATCTTTTAGAGAGTGATTTAAAGCTTTAATCGTCACCGACTTTAATTTATCTTTATGATCACCCGGCGTGACTTTACGAATATGAGAATTTACATTCTCGCGATCTGGAAAGATATCATGTCGTTTGACAATTTCTTCGATTGTATCACGACCCATTTCTAGGCACAAGAACTTCAAAATTTCAACGATCCATCGATTTTTTTGAAAAATGATATCTTCATATCTAAAAATCTTTAGATTTTCATCCTGAATGCACTGATATCCTCTAAAAATTCCAGAAAATTGCTCTGCCTTTTCCAAAACATAATCATCAATTTCTATATCTAACAACTCTTTTCGTAACTGGGACAACTGTTCTCCCATTGCCCCTTCTGGTAAAGGATGGCTCTTCTTCATCGAAAAATAATGAGAAACTAAAATATCTCTTGGATCACGAACCAAAAGAATTTTCTTAAAGTTTTTGAAATTGAAATTATCTAAGTAAGTAGGAAAATATCGAAACCCATAATAACAATAACCCCTCTCAACAAAAAACTCGCAAATCTCCTCGCCGAACTGTCCTTCTTCTATTCCCTCTTGAAAAGCAGTTTTAGCAATGCTAATCGCTGGAATATCAAGGCAGGCACAAATATCTTCCAGCACATTGTCCAGCAAGACGCTTCCAGATTTGGGAATCGCAAACGCGAAAAAGCTCTGGATATTAGCCGGAGCAGAAACTTCCAGCTCCAGCTCTTGCTGATTGCTTGTGTAGATCACCTTTTTCATTTGCTCAATGTCATCAACGGCACACTCATCATTTAAGCGTGGAACCGGAGAAGAAGTAAAGCATTCAAGGGTTTCGATCTGCTGCTGTTCCTGCTGTGATGTCATAATCTAGCCTTCAAACCTATCAACAAACTACTTCGTACCAGAACAGTTCATCAACTCAATTCCTTCAATCAACACCCCCAGATCCCGACCAGCCTCATCGCGCTGAAACTGACTCACCTTAAATACAAACTGATTGATCCCTTTGCAAAGCTGCACAGGCAGCTCTAGCTCATTGGTCTGCACAATCTTAAAATAAGCAAGCTGCTCCCGCATCTTCAACTGCTCCTCCTGCCAAACCTCCAAAATTTGACCTTGGGAAACATTTCGACAGCGAATCACAAGCTGGAGCATCTGAGCTTGAGGCGAAACTACAGCCCATGCGCCCTGCGGCCAAAGCAACCACTGGCTAGGCAACTCCAGCCCTAGCTCTGGATAAGGCGACTCCACCTCACCAAACCCACTCAGCGTATATCCAGAAACGCCATCACCTGAAATAATTTCGTGCTTCACCACAGGTACTGCATCCCGAACCACCAGAGGCAATGCCAGCTCTTGCCCCTGAGCCGAAAACTTACTAGCCGGATTCAGCCCCAGCTTATCTAGCCATCCACTCTGAGTCAGCGCCACCATAAACGTATGGTAGCTAGCCTGGAACGAAAACCTGTTGGCAATATGCACCGGAGCCAGTCGGCTCAGAAGCTGCCGCTGCTCCAAATCACTGTAAAGCTCCACAATCATTTTGGCCAAAGCCGCTGGCGTTTTTTGAACCACAACCCGACCCGAAACCCCATCTGCAATCGCCTCCTTCACTCCTCCCACGCCATAGCCCACAGCCGGAGTTCCACAAGCCGCCGCTTCCACAAAAGTTTGACCAAATGCCTCCTCCTGCGAAGGCCCTACAAAAATATCTGCGGCACCGTAATAACAGGCCAGCAACAGCGGATCGCTCACATATCCAGCGCTATAAACCTCTACCCCTTCAACCACAGAATTTCCGTAGCCAAGGCTAACCACCAGTACATCTTCCAGCGCTGCAATCTTTAGAGCTTCAATTAAATACTTAAACCCTTTCCGCTCATCCTCAACAGACTGACAGCCCGTAAGAATAATAAACCTGTCCATCGGCAACCCCAACAGCCGACGGCATTCTGCAACATCCTGCGGATGAAACGTCTCCAAGTCAAGCCCATAGTAAATTGTCTGAAACTTACGATCAAGCTCAGCCGCAGTCTGGCGGGAGCGATAGTTTAGCAGAGCATATCTTGCCCAATTTGTAGTCCAGCCGCTGTCTCCCAAAATCAGCAGTCGCTCATTCAGCAGCAAATCATGCTTCCGCCGGAAAGTCTCCGCAATCTGATCAGGTAACAAGCGAGGATATTCATGGCTCGTAGGGCAGTTCGCATCGCAGGCTACCATATATTTCTCGCAGGCTCCCACATAGGCACAGCGCCCTGTCAGCAACCACTGGTCATGCATCACAAAAACAGTATGGAACTGGCCAGTCAGCTTTTCTAAAATGTCAACTGACTTTTCCATATTGTGCAAGTTGCCTACCACCACCAAATCTGGATTCACCTCACTTACCAGATCAAATACTTCTTCAGCAGCGCAAGCCACAGGAGTCAGCGACCAGTCCAGGGTTCCGGCCACGGGAATTACCTCATGTCCAGCCAGTGCTAGCGCCTGTCCAATTCGAGAATGAGCAATTCCAGCCCCACCTAACGTTCCCACGTCGTTTAACAGAGCAATTCGCAGCCGACTACGGCTAGGCTCAGGACTGCCACCCTCAGAAGCTAGACAGTTGAAGCGAAGCCGCAGGGCATCACGAGTCTGACGCAGCTCTGGAGCATATTTATCCACAGCACTCGTCTTCTGCTCTGGATGCATTCGGTATTGAGCCACAGCCCGACCCACCACATGCAGCTTGGCGCTTGCTGCCGCAAATCTCGTCCACAGCTCATAGTCCATACTATAAAACAGCGACTCATCAACGAAGCCGCCTGCTCGCTCCCAAATAGAGCGAGTAAACATGACCTCAGGCTGATAAAAGAATTTGCCTTTCAGCCAGCAGCGTTCCAGATCAATCAGATCTGCGAGTGGCAGCAAACCATCGACACAAGATGTGAGATGTTGCTCAATCTCAACACCATCTCGGAATAATTGACATACTCCAGCTACAACGTCCGCCTTGCTTTGATAGAAAGCCAGCGCCATTCCGTACAGCGCTCCTGGAGCCAGTCGGTCGTCGCTATTCAACCAGGTCAAAATCTCGCCTGATGTTTGCCGAAATCCCTTATTAAGGGCGTTGCTCTGGCCACCATCCGGTTCACTCACAGCATACGAAAAATGCTCACGATATTGCTCAACAACCTGCATTGTCCTATCAGTAGAGCCACCGTCTATCAAAACATGCTCTACATTCGGATAGTTCTGGTGAATAATCGAGAGAATAGTCTCCTCAATAAATTCACCTTGATTGAAAGAAGGCGTAACAATCGAAATCTTCGGCCAAGGACTGCCGTCTGGGAGCGTTGGTGGAGCAGGATTACAGTCTATGCCATAAGGCCAAGGTCTGCCAGTCTGCTGACTCTGCTTCAGCTTGGCGTTCTGAATCACCGTCGCCTGGTTTAGCTTAGCGCGAGTATCAAGCTGATTCGGGTCAAGCTTAAGCGCAGTCTGGTAAACGCTAATCGCTGCTTCTAAATTTTGTGTGGCCGCATAAGCATCTCCTAGCTTCTGATAAACCGACAACTGAGAAGACGGCAGTTGCTTCACAGCCTCGTTTCTCAAAGCATGAGGTCTGCGAGCAGCAGATTCAGATGGTGAGCGCGTTATGGCGCTGCCAACATACAGCGAACCTCCTTGTTTCAACTCCGCCAAAAGAGCAACAAGCTGCTGCCAAATTGACTCTAATGGAACAGCAAGCTGATTGACCGTTGCTGAAGCGGCATTAAGAGCTGGAACCTCAGAGCACAGAATGCTGAAGTAACTCCGCAGCGTCTCTGCCAGTAAAGAACTAGAAGGAACACAAACATCAACGCGATCTGCAATAGCCGCATTGCGCTCAAAATCCTGCTGATGTGACCAAAACCAGGCAAGGCGAAGTCTAGAGAACTTTTCTTGAACCAGCTTTTCAACTGCGGAGACAGTTTGTGGCGAATCCACAATCAACAAGACGGCATCAAAGTCATCGAGTCTAATCTGCTCTAAGTCAGTACAAAGCGTTAGATGATAAGTGCCAACTACAGCAGACTGGCGAACCTTGTTTTCTGCTGATTGAATCACCAAAACTCGTTTGCGCGAAAGCAGAAATGCTTCAAGAATGTTGCCAATTGCCTGTCGGCGCTCTAGCGAGGGCAAAATACTGTGATAGCGCTCAGTGACTTGCAGCAGCTCTCGCATTGAAGAAACCTGATCTGCCGTTTTTTGAGCCGAGTGATTTCTAAAGAAAGCCAACGGCCAGCTCACCAACTCCAGCCGCGCATCCACCTGAGCAAATCGCATCCAGAGGTCATAGTCCATTGCATAAGTCAAAGACTCATCTAAGCCCGCACCAACCTGTTCCCAAAGCCTCCGGGTAAAGCTAACTTCAGGCTGATAGAAAAAGTGTCCCGTTGCCCACAGGCGAGATAGATTCGTCAGATGCTCTACTGTAAAATTCTGCGGCTCAGTCCTGGGTTTTCGGACAGTCAGAATCTTGCCCTCTCGATGCGCCACGCAAATTCCTGCTGCCAAATCCCAATGGCGTTGCAGATAGCTTAATGCCAATACATACAATGCTCCCGGCCCAAGCAAGTCATCGCTGTTAACCCAACTCATCAACTCGCCAGTTCCTAACCGAAACCCTTTGTTAATAGCATTGGATTGACCCTGATCAGGTTCAACTACGATTCGAGTGATCTTGGCTTTGTATCGCTCCAGCACCCTCAGCGTCTGATCGGTTGATCCACCATCTATGATGATGTACTCCAGATTGCTATAGTTCTGGTTCAGAATTGAAAGGATGGTTTCCTCTATATAAGCTCCTTGATTGAGTGAAGGAGTAACGATTGTAATTTTGGGCCAAGCAGTATTCTGGGGTTTTAATGTCTCAAAAACTGACTGAAGATGACTGCAACTATAGAAAGGCCAAACCTTATCCTGCTGCTGAGGCCAGTGAATCAAATTACCGCCAGAGTCACCAATTTGATCAATCTGATGGAAACAAAGATTAGCCTCCTTAATGTTTCCTTCAGTAATTCGTTCTATCCCTTCATTAAAATGCGAAGCTCCAACTCTACTTCCGATCCAATCTTCCTGCGGCTGTAACTCCAATGCCCGATGATAAGACCCAATCGCCGTATCCCACTGCCCCAGCTTCGCCAACGCCTCACCCAAGTTGTAATGCGACCAATGAAACTCCGGGTTCAGCTCAATTGCCTTTTGATAAGCTGTCGCTGCCGCCTCCCACTGCGCCAGCTGCATCAACGCATCGCCCAAATTATTATGCGACCAAGAAAACTCCGGCTCTAGCTCAATCGCCTGCCTGTAAGCCGCTGCCGCCGCCTGCCACCGCTGCAATTTCGTCCATACATCCCCCAGCCCATGACAGAAGCTTCCCGCAGGCTCCAGCTCTACCGCCCTGCGATAATGCTCTGCCGCCGCCTCATAGCGCTCCAGACGGCCCAGCAGCAGCCCCATCTGCCCATGAGCCGCCGCCAGTTGGTCATCCTGCCCTAGCGCCCACTCATAGCAGCTCAGCGCCTGCTCTAGCTTCTCGCGCTGTACAAATAGCTGACCGAACTTGCAAAGTTCAGCAGGCTTAGCCAGATTTGGCTGAAGCGACAGCGCCAAAAAATAGCGCTCCACTGCCTGCTCCTGCTCCCCCATTGCCTCCAGGCTCAGCGCCAGCCGCCAGTGCGCCATCGCAAAATTTGGGTCAAGCTGAATCGCCTGCTGATAATGCCGCATCGCCTCTGGCCACTGCCGCAGTTGCAAAGCGCTATTCCCCGCCTGGTAAGCCTGATAAGCCGCCTCAGAAGTCCGAACTGGGAGCGGAGTCGCAGCCGCGTTCTGCTTCGGCGCTTCTATGACACTCACCCGGTTCACTGCATCATTCGCCGCCTGATTCGCCGCCTGATTCGCCGCTGCAACCTGCCCCAAAAGCTGCTTGAGCCGCCCCTGAATTTCCGGCAGCTCCGGCTTCAAACTCAGCGCCTTTTGGTAAAACTCCAGCGCCTTCAGCCACTGCTGCTGCTGCATATAGAGCGTCCCCAAGTTGGCATGCAGTTCCGCCCAGTCTGGCGCAAGCTGGAGCGCCTGCTGGTATGCCGCTTCAGCTTCAACCCACTGCTTCAGCTTTTGCAAGCCATCGCCCAACAGCTTGTAGCTCTGCGCTGTCGGCTGCGCCTGAATCGCCAAATGGCAATAGTCAACCGCCATTTTTGACTGCCCATGCCGTAGCAGATCAGCCGCCAACTCACAAAAAGCCGCCGCCGAGGAGGCATCAGCAGTAACAGAAATCTGACCAGACAGAGCCGGGAACGAAGATGCAAGCATAGTGATGATTTCTGGGGGAACAACCAGCGAAACTAGCCTGATTTAACCGATACTTAACCTAGCCGAGAACGCGAAAAACGAAGACGCAGAAACCTATAAAGAGCTTACAGGAGCTAGATATACTAATCCGGGTCTTTCTGATTTTTTTTGAGCCACTTTGTTACCTTATCAGTCATTCAACCATAAAACTGTTAGACAATCACAAAAGTGTTAGGCTCTCTACGGCCATTTCATTAATCTTTACGGTATCTTCAGCTAAACCAGCCTCCCTCAATGACTGGTTGAACTGCTTGTTTAAGTTGCTTAAGTCTGCCTGCACTGCATCTGCCGCCTGAGGCTGCTTTCGCTTTTGCTCCCGCTGAATCAACAGCTCCCCAAAGGCCAAATAGTAGTCCTGGTTATCCGGCGACAGCTCCATCGCCTGCTGGTAAGCCGCAATCGCCTCCTGCCACTGCTCCAGCCCCGCCAGCGCTTTGCCCAGCCCCGCATATTGCTTGCCGCTGGGGTAACGTTCAATGGCCTGCCGATAGCAGTTCACCGCCTCCTGCCACTGCTGCTGCTGCACCAAACTCGCCGCCATCTGGCCATAAGACTGCGCTACCATCGCCCTCTGACACTGCTCCAACTGCCCCACCGCATGTTGAAACATCGCCTGACTTTGCGCCCCATCCAAATTCAGCCGCGTCACCTTTTGGTAGGCCACAATCGCCTCTTCCCAGGCTTCCTGCGCCACCATCGCCCGCCCCACGCCCGCCCAAAACTGCGGATTTTCGGGGTTGAGCGCCGCCGCCTGCTGATGTTGACTCAGCGCCTGCTGCCACTGTCCCTGCTTGCCCAAAATCACGCCCAGATTATGATAAGCCTCAGCAAATTTGGGGTCGAGCCGAATTGCCTGCTGATACGACTGGCCAGCCTGCTCTAGCTTATTTTGCTCCGCCAGCGCCGTGCCCAAGCGCCAGTGCTCGCGCGCTGTGCCCCAGGTTGGCTCTAGCTGAAACGCCCGATACCAGCAGTCGGTGGCCTGATTACGGTCGCCCATCTGCTTCCAGAGTTCGCCCATTTCCCAATAGACTCTGGCAAAGCGCGGGTTGATGGCAATCGCTCGGCGATAGGAGTTCATTGCTTCAGCAAACTGCTTTTGCTCGGCGTAGACGCTGCCGAGCTGGGCATGTAGCTCGGCGGTTTTAGGCTGGAGCTGAAGCGCCTGCGAGAAATAGCTTTTGGCCGCGTCCAGATCCCCCTGTGCCTGCAAGGCCATCGCCAGCGTGCTGTAGGCTTCAGACGTTTTGGGACTCATAATCTGCACCGCCTGCTCACAAGCTGAAGCCGCCGCTTGCCAGTTTTTGCGGTTCAAATGCGCCTGACCCTGCTGAAGCTGAAAGGCCGCTTCTTCAAACCAAGGCAGGGGCTCTGGCTCTGGCTCCGCCTCTGTCTCCTCTAGACTTGGCTCAGTTTCAGGAGCTGCTTCACTCAAGCCCGATAGCTCAATCGCCTTGCGGTAGCAAGCAGCGGCTTCCACCAAATCTCCCTGCTGGCTCAGCGCCTGCGCCAGATGCTGATAGAGATCTGCCGATTCACCCAGCGCCAGTGCCTGACGATAGGCCGTCACCGCACCTGCCCCGTCGCCTGCGCCAAAGAGCTGCTTACCCCGCTGCAAATACTGCTCAAAACTGGCCTGTGGCTCCAGCTTCGGCTCTGAAGCCGTCAGACTGGGCAGCAGCAGCACTCGCTCTCGTTCGACTTGATTTGCTTCAGCCTCAGATAGGTAAAGCGTAGTGCTGGCATCAGCTGGGTTGGAATAATTTCTGTTGTCCATCTTGGGTAAATAGGGTTCGTTTACGAAAGAGTTAAATCGAGAAAAGTGATAGCGCAGAGACTTGAGCATGGTAGGGAATCCATCAGCGAGCGACATTGGAGGCAACGTTAGCGGGTACGCTCTTTCGCACAATCAACTGGTAGGCTCGATGCAGAACCTCGACCTCAGACTGGACGGTTGCCATAAATGCATCGATCCCGATTTTGGTCTCCTGACCGGGGTAGTTCGCATCTGACCATTCATAGTCATCAAATATCAGCAAACCACCCGGTTTCAGCAGCCGCCAAGACAGATGAGCATCCTGCTGAGCGTGATCAGCTAGGTGGTTACCGTCGATATAGATCAAGTCGTAAGCCTGCGACTCTAGGCTCGCCAGAGTTTGATGTGACTCGGCAGCAATCTTGATAATTTTTTCGGGCGAGCCGGTTTTGGCAATGTTGAGGCCAAAGCTTTCTTGAAAATAAAGATCAATACAGGTGAGCTTGGCTTCTGGATGCGTCAGGATATAGTCGAGCAACCAACAACTGGACATCCCTTCAAAGCTGCCAATTTCCAGCGCATTCACCGGCAGATTTACAAACCGCTGGAGATGCTCGGTCCAGACCGGGATGTTATGCGTAAACCAATCATGCGCAAAACTATATTCACGGGTTGCAGCGCGCTGCCAGCCCCGCAAAATACCACCCTGCCGATGTAGAAGCCTTGCCTCCGCCGCTTCCCCTTGATTCGACAACAGGTTGCCAAGTTCCGTATAGAGCCAGCTCTGCTCCGGATGTTGAGCCAGTTCAGCCCGTAGCTCAGCCAAGCGGGCCTGTAACTGCTCACGTGCTGCCCAGATTTGCTCCAACTCGGTATACCAATCACTGCGGTTGGGCTGAAGATGCAGCGCCATCCGATAGCAGAAATAGGCTCCATCGAGCTGATTGATCTGCTTCAACTCTTGCGCCGTCTCGGCATAAAACTCAGGACTAGCTGTTGCAGAATCCTGATACTCAGCAATTGCTGCCTCAACCCCCGTTTCCAAATATCGCCGCAGCACATGACCCAGCCGATAGTAAATGCCAGGTAAATCAGCCTGAAGCTGCACTACGTTCAAAAAAGCCGCCGATGCCTGACCCCACTGCCCCTGCTGATTAAATACCTCAGCCAAATGGCAATAAGACCAAGGCGACTCACTCAAATGCTGGGTGGCATATTGCAGCATCTCCTGAGCCTCCTGCAACCGCCCCTGCTTCAACAGCACATAGCCCAGATTGTGATGCGACCAGGCAAACTCCGGGTTTAACTCCAGCGCCTGCTGATAGGCTAATGCCGCATTCTCCCAGCGATTTAGCTTCAATAACAGCGTCCCTAGCGTATAGCAAGCCGCAAACGAGTTGGGGCTAAGTTCGACTGCCTGCTGGCAGTAAATCAGCGCTTGCTGAAGATCATTCTCTTGCTCTGCCACTTTGCATAACCCATAGTAGGACTCGGCGTGATCTGGATTGATTTCTAAGGCGTTCTGATAAGCTGTCTTGGCCTCTTGCCAGCGCTCTTGAGCAGTCAGCGTGACGGCCAGATTGTAGTGAGTTTGAAAACTGGGCTGAAGCTGAAGACTGCGCTCGTAGCATTCAATCGCCCGCTCCGCCTGTTTGGCGCTGAGGAACAGATTGCCTAGCTTCAGCTGATTTTGCGGAGTCGCCCAGTCGGGGCGCAGCATCAAAGCCTGGTAGCGACATTCTAGTGCCTGCTCTGACTGACCTAGATGGGCATGGAGATTGCCAAGACTGCGGTAGGCAGTAGCTGAAGTAGGATCATGCTGAATCGCCTGCTCGTAGTAGAGCGTCGCCTGCTCCCAGCGGCGCTGCTTGATACAAAGCCGTCCCAGATTCACATAGAGGGCGGCCAGATTGGGAGTCTCTTCCAGCGCTGCCGTATGCCAGAAAATCGTTTCCTGAAATCGGCCTAGCCCCTGCAAAATATCGCCCAAGCGCTGGCAGGCCGCAGCCGGAGATTGGCCAGTTTGTAGCGCTTCTGCACAGTCAGAGATAGCGCTGTTGAGGGGAGAGAGCAGATCGTTGATTGCTGGCGTAACAGTCGCTGGCGTAACAAGAAAGTCGGGAGTCATGACGAGTACAACGAAGGAACATATGGGACACTGTCAGCAAATGAAATCTAGGCAAATGAAATCTAGGCAAATCAAACCTGGACGAATCAAACCTCAGCATAAGAGGCTGGCCTCAACTTCTCTAGCGTGGCTCTGAGCGTATCGAGATTCACCCAGATATCTTCAATGAGCGGATTTTGGTACATCAACTCGCGCAGCATACTGCAAGGCAAACTCTCCCCCATCAAAAAATAGTGTTTCAGACTCAGCAAGCGACTGATCACCCAGTAATAATGCCGAACGTAGTTGGGCGAAACTAGCTCAATCACCACTGTATTGGGGCAGCAAAAAATCAGGTTCGTCAAGCCGCTGCCGTGGGGCGTAATAATGATTTGGGCATGGGCGAACAGAGCGACCTGCGCCTGAAAGCTGAGCGATTCTAGCTCGACGGCCACAAATCCCTGAGGCTGAAGCTGCTGCAACACCTCAGCTTCGTTTAAAACGCGGCGATGATTAGCATCAGAGCGCGTGATATAGATCCGCTCAGGGAACTGTTGAGAGCCGTTGCGGAAAATACTAGGCTGCGAGCAGGCGGCAAGATCAGTAATCGGATCGACCGATGAATTCGACAGGTTCTCCAAGACTGGCGTTAGAAATTCAGCCCTGAGAAACGCTAGCGCCCAAGGTTCTAACCAGCCAAAATGTCCAGCAAAAGATGGCGCGATTAGCTCTGTTGCCTGAATGTAAGGATGCTGGTCGCTGGCGATCACCCGATCGAGCGGAATGCCCAGCATCTTCAGCGTTTCCACCTGAAACGGATGCTGGATGCTGTTGACCAAAAACCAATCAATCTGCTTCAGGTCGAGATGCTGCCGCAGCAGTTCGACTCTGGGCAAAACATCCACCATCCAGTGAAAATAAGTATTGCCAGACAGATTGGACAGCACCGCAACTCGTCCGGCAATTTTTTCCAGCGCGGGCGGCGTGGCCTGAGTAAGGAAGGGGGCTAGCTCATGCCCAAAGGCATCACATCCTGGCAGCTGAGCGGGGTAGGCTCGCGAGAGATCTGATAAAACTTCGTTTTCCCCTAGCACCGCCACGGCATTACAGACCATCCAGGCATTCTGCTGCGGGACGATCCAAGCCTGTCCGTCTGGAATGCTGGCAACAAACAGCGGATAGGGCGCGACCGGAATTGCCGTCTGGCTGGGGCAAAAATATAGCCCCTGTCCCAAATGCAGCGGGTTGAACCAGTGCCAAATTTGCTGAAGGCAACGCTCGCAGTTCAGCCCAGCGCAGGCAGACTTGGGAGCGGTGAGCTGGATGCTAGATTGGGCAGATTCGGCAGGCGGTTGAACAGCAAGCGGTTGAGCAGCAGATTCGCCCTGCAACTCAACCGCTTGCTGTTCAACCTGCAATTCAACTTGCAATCCAACTTGCAATTCAGCGTAATGCTCCGACATCTGGCGCATTGCCAGCCAGTCTGCGGTGGATCGCATCCTCCGCATCGCTACGGCGGGCAGCACCTGAGCTGGAGCTGGAATTGCTTGCGGTTGCAGCGTCAGAGCAGTCTGATAGCAGTGAATTGCCGATTCAAACTGCTGCTGCTGTTCTAAAATAGCCCCCAGCCGAATATAGGCTAGAGGCTGTTTGGGCTGACGGGTCAAGGCCAGTCGATAGACCAGTACGGCGGCATTCAAGCGGCCTTGTCGAACCAGACAGTCAGCTAGCAGCAGCAGCAGGTCGAGGCGCTCTGGCTGAAGCCGCAGCGCCTTTTGGTAGTAGGCTTCAGCACGCCGATACTGTTCGCCACCTCCATAGGCAGTCAAGACATTTGCCCAGTGCAAATAAGTCTCGGCCAGCTGTCGGGCAAGGTCTAAACTGCTAGCCTGCCGCAACAGCAACAGCAAAAACCGCCCGCAATTCGCCTTGGCCTGAGCCAGATAGTCCCCTGAGAGCGCTCCAGGAGCAGAAATGACAAAGCGGCTGTAGCCCTCTAGCATTGCAGCATGAGCTAAAACCACCTGCCGCAGGCTTGCCAACATTGGCTCAACTTCCCCCAGCGCCATCCAGGATATCGCCGCATCGCTATGGGCAGTTGGATGGGTCGCTTCGAGTTGCAAGACCTGCTGAAAGGATCTCAAAGCCTCCCGATGCTGATTTTGATGCTGCAAGGCCAGTCCTAAATTGTGATGCGCCAGACTCAAGTCAGGCTGAAGCTGGATGGCTTGGCGATAGGCCGCAATCGCTGCGCCGGGATCTTGTCGAAACAGGACTCTGCCCAAATTACTGTGCAAACTGGCCTGGTTGGGTTGGAGCTGGATGGCTTGCTTATAAGCTTGGATGGCTGCTTGCCAGCGCCCCTGCTGTGCCAAGACATAGCCCAAATTGCTGTAGGCCTTGGCCTGAGCCACATCGCCAACATCGCCAGTATCGCCAGCTGAATTCTGAGATTGGCAAAGCGCCACAGCCTGGGAATACTGATCTGCCGCCGCCGCAAACTGCCCCTGCTGCTGCAAAACACATCCCAGATTGTAGTAAAGACGATAGAGGTACAGAGAAGGTGACGCAGGGATACTCACGAAATTTCCACCGTAAAACGCCGTCCAAAACGAGGAAGGGATTTTGTCTTATGCCGATTGTGACAGCCGAAAACCGCTCAGAGGAATGGTTGCTCAGAACTCTAGCCTAATCTCACAATGAATCCGCAGCTAACCTAGCGAGTTCAGTTGCTTAATGAATGCACCCTGATATAGATTCAGATATCGCTGAATAGAAAGTAGAAAGCCGAAATTAGCTCTCAGCGAGCTGTGTCTAGACGATCTGGAATGCGTCCGCGCTGACGCTCAGATCCTTACCCAAGTTCAGCAGCGCTACGGGCGTGCTGCCAGCTCTGCCTGAATTGTAATAAACTAGGCCAGTTGAGCTTTCGTAGATGATCTTGGCATCGGAGCCAGATCCAAGCGTGGTTACCGTGGCAAAGTCCGCAGCTGTCAACGTGCCGCTCAGGCCCGAACCGGGCAGCAAGCCGCGTCGCAGTTCGACGATATCTTCGCTAGGATCAAAGTCAACGATCTGGTCAATCTCATTGTTAGCCCCTCTGCCGAAGCGGAAGACATCTGGCCCTGCCCCGCCGACTAGGGTATCGCGACCCGCTCCTGCAATGATAGTGTCACTGCCAGCGCCACCCCGGACGACATCGTCACCAGCACCACCAGCCAACGTATCGTCACCAGCACCGCCCAGCAGCCGATCGTCACCAGCGCCGCCAAACAGCTCATCATCGCCGCCGCTGCCAAAGATTCGATCGTTACCGTCGCCGCCAAACACAATGTCATCGCCAAGACCAGCAAACACGATGTCGTCACCCAAGCGGGTGAAGATTTCATCATCGCCTGCGGCTGTGATCACCGTATCATTGCCGCTGCCAGTGACAGCGAAGTAAGAGGTTGTGTCCAGCGGATCTTCTGCCACAAGGGTGGCATCTGTGGTCAAGCTAGAAGCATCGACGGTTACAGTACCGTCCGGAAGCTGATCAACGAAGACCAGCTCTTCGTTGAAAATTTGCAGCCCAAAGACCGGCTCTGTAGTACCGGGGGGCGAAATAACTTCTGACATATGGAATCTCCAAAAACCAGGGACATACAGTGAGTCAGCGTCTCGAAATCGAAGCTCATCACTCTTCAATAGAAGTAGGCTGGGCAGCTTGCAAAGCTATGCAAGGCTTTGACCCGCCACTGTCGCTTTCACGCCAGCTCCTATGCAAGAGGGCTAAATAATCTCGATTTCAGTATCGGATAATACCAAGTGAACTTTGAGCAGATGACGCATCAGGAACTGTATGGAACGCAAGCCGTTCACAACTGGATGCAGTTTAGCTCAAGGAACTGGCTTAGCACAACCCCAAGGCAGAGCTTTTGATAAAGCTAGCATGAAGATGAGTTATGCAAGGTCGGAGCTGGCTATAACGGCAGAACGGCAGCGCAGAGTCCTGTGAGCGCGCTCTGCAACTAATTCTGCAACTAATATAGAAACTAATACAGAAAGCAAGCTGCATAACCTGTAAATTCAGCTGTTCTGATTAGCTATTCTGATGAGTTCTGATGAGTTGCGCTTAGCTCAACAGATATCCATGCAGAGAGACAGCTCTAAAACCCGCCTGTTCGGCCTGCTGCATACAGGATCGATCACCCTGATACAGAATCCCTGTTGTTAGCATTAATTTCCACAGTCAGGTTCACCGCCTACCTAGCTGAGTTCTCAGCTCATGTGACGGTCATTGCTAAATCTATAACACAGCGAAAAACAGACGCTTTTGGCAGCCGCTTGGAAAATCAATCGGTGATGTTCAACGTTGACGTTTCACTTTGACATCGCAGCCGTACCAAAAGCGTCATCATGGTGTTCCGCAACAGGATGCGCCCCGGGTTAAGCCTCTCTCGCTGCTTGGCCATCCGAGGATACCGCAGCGAGAGAGGCTTCAGGACAGTCTGAGTTAGCTGATCTTGAATGAATCGGCGCTGATGCTCAGGTTTTTATCGACAGCAAGTAGGGCAACGGGCGCACTGCCAGATCTACCGGGGTTGTAGTAAACCAGACCGGTCGAACTTTCGTAGATAATCTTGGCATCGCTAGAGCCAAGGGTTGTCACCGTGGCAAAGTCGGCAGCTGTCAACGTGCCGCTCAGACCCGAACCGGGCAGCAGTGCCCGCTTGATCTCGATGATATCTTCGCCGGGGGTAAAGTCAGCGATTGTATCAAGACCTTGAGCGGAATCCTTGCCAAACCGGAAGACATCCGCACCACCGCTGCCGACTAGGGTATCGCTACCGCTGCCAGCGACCAGAATGTCATCGCCGCCGCCGCCGCGCATCACATCATTGCCGCCACCGCCAACAATCGTATCGCTGCCAGCACCGCCAAACAGATTGTCGTCGCCAGCGCCGCCGCTGATGTAGTCGTCGCCGGAACCGCCGCGAATCACGTCGCTACCAGCACCGCCAAACAGCTCATCATCGCCGCTGCTCCCAAAGATCCGATCGTCGCCAGCGCCGCCAAACACAATGTCATCGCCGAGACCAGCAAAGACAATATCATCACCAAGGTTGGCGAAGATCTCATCGTCGCCCGCGGCTGTGATCACCGTATCGTCACCGCTGCCGGTCACAGCAAAGTAGGAAGTTGTGTCAAACGGATCTTCTGCAACAATCGACACGTCTGTTGTCAGACTGAACGCATCAACGGTTACGGTACCATCCGAAAGCTGATCCACAAAGACTGGCTCTTCGTTGAAAATTTGCAGCCCAAAAACCGGTTCTGTAGTACCGGGAGGCACAATTACTTCTGACATGATAAAAATCTCCAAAAAACAGGGATAAACGGCAATAGCGTTACACAACCGAGGCTAATCCACCCTGTAGCGAAACACAAAAATCACGAATAAACGAAATGCTGCCTGAAGACTTCTAGAACGAGTTCTAAAATGCGCCGTTGATTAGAACCTCTAGAGTCGGCATCGCATTTTCGGCTCTGCACCTTGAGTCAAATTCCACCTCAGAAGAGACTCAAATAAACCTAAATCGTGATCTCAGACTGCACCAAATGCACTTGAATTGGAACTCGAAACTGGAACTCAAATCAGTGGACGTTTCAGGAACGGTCTGGAACTTAACTTGTTCGCTGTGGGTAGTTTAGCTTAGTCCGCAGGCAAACAACCACCCTAAAACAGCTGGTTCAATAAAGCTGCTGTGAAGAATTAGGACTGCAAACTCTCGAGATCGATAATGTCAGGTCAACAGGTTCTGTCTGAATTGAACACCTCTGTATTTCTACGGTTATATGTCTTAAGAATCATAGGATTAGGAGTGTTAGATTGTCAACATCAAATTTCTGCCTGCATGAATCTACAGATCCTAACCAGATCTCTAGATCTCTACCAGGGCTTTGGGATAGAAAAAGTCGCAGCTAGCATGAGCTCTGACAGAATTCCCGTACAAATGTTTCTTTTTTGTCGCTCTCTTACTCAAGTGAGAGCCAAACTCTCGCTTTGGGTAGGTGCGGGGTCTGACTCCTGACCCGTAGATTAGGCTCATGCGAAAAACGCTGATGTTAAAACGTTGATGTTGATTCAAGCGTCAGCGGCTCAGCTAACGTCACGCTGAATTCAATTGGCTTTAAAATTGACAAAAGGAGCAAGGTTATGAATATTTTGGCTTGGATCGTATTGGGTTTGATTGCAGGCGCGATTGCTAAGGCCATCTATCCCGGCGCTCAGGGCGGCGGCATTCTCGGCACGATGATTCTGGGAATTATTGGGGCATTTGTGGGGGGTAGCCTCTACAATCTGCTCTCGACAGGTACCTTGGCAATCACTTCGGCTGGAGCGGGTCTGAGTATTGGCGGGATTGTGGTGGCCATTCTGGGTGCAATCGTGGCTCTGTTCATCTACTATGCGCTAACTCGCCGTAGCGCCCTCTAGAGATCTCTCAGATTGCTCTAATCTTGTTGCTAGCCCAGAGGAATCGCAAAGCCCGCAGAACGCAATCTGTGGGCTTTTGGCTGGTTAGCTTGGGCTAGCTGATGCTGAGAACTTCTACGTCAAAAATCAGGTTAGAGTTAGGCGGAATTGAGCCAGCAGGGCGTGAGCCATAGGCAAGAGCCGCCGGAATAATCAGCTGTCGTCGTCCACCCACCCGCATACTGCTAATGCCCTCATCCCAGCCTGCAATAACCTGTCCTGTCCCAATCTGAAATGAAAACGGCTGGTTGCGATCCCGCGAGCTATCAAATTTGAAACCGTTAAATAGTATTCCGGTGTACTGAACCGTCACGGTTTGGCCAACGGTGGGGGTTACTCCAGTTCCAGTCGCAATATCAATATATTCTAGGCCGGAGGCCGTCTGCGTTCGGGAGCTAATCTGATAGGCATAGTCGAGTTGATAGCCTGTGTCCTGGTTGGGGGCTTGCGCTACACGCAGGTAGTAGGTGGAGCCAGCAATGGCAGTGAGCTGCTGATTGAGGCTTTTGGTGCCGAGAGCGTTAGTCGCTGGGTTAGTAGTTGGTTTGGTCGCTGTCTCAGCCGTGAACAGCAGATTTTGGCGAGCGTCGTAGAGTTCAAGGCTGGCATTGCTGCTTAGGCCGCTCAGATTCAGCGTCAGCTGTCCCGTGACCAGAGGCGTAAACTGCAAAAAATCAGTGGGGTCGCTGTTGCCGACAAAATCTCGCAGACTGCCCGTCGAGCTACGCAGCTGAGTTGCCGTCTCAAATGAATTGCCATACTGATCGCCAACCTCTTCGCCAATCTCTGAGGCGGAAACGTTGAGCCGATAGCGCGTGGCTACTTTGGAGCGAGCGTCAACCCGAATGTAAAAGCGGCCTGCTGGCAGCAGAAAATCTGTGAAAGCCTGGGGCTGGTCGCGGCGCTGGTTCACCGTTTGGATCACCTGGCCTGTGGCATTGAGCAAAGACAGCTTGGCTTTGGCACGGCGGGCTAGCCCGGTCAGTCCCAGGTTAAAGCTGGCATTTTGCCTCAGGTTAAATTTCCAAATGTCAACGTGGTCGCTGACGCTAAGGCTGTCGCGGACGGTGCGCGTCGTCTGTCCAAATTTTAGCGATCTGGCTGTGCTTAAACTGCTTCCCGGATCTTTTGGCATTCTACTAAATCCTAACTCTCTGCTGCCATCATCAGCTGCCGCAAGCCTACTCTACAGCAGTTTGGCGCTGTTGCTGCCGACAGCTGGTTTAGCATGTCCAGTCAGAAAATAGTTTTGCAGATTTTGAGCAGCAATACGGTTCAGGCGGTGAAATCGTATTGCTGCCTACATATTAATCGCTATAGATCGATTTAACTGGTGATACAGTTGCGCCAAGCAGTTTGCGTCAGCTTGGGTAAGAGAATTCGACTAAGTTTTGCGATGAACAGGCGATGAGTCAGAGAGTAGAGAGCACCCCATGCTAGATGTCCAGTCAGCGCGCGATTTATCTGATGCGAATTTATCAGGCATAGATTTATCAGGTACAGATTTATCAGGCACAGATGGCAAGGTGCCGCAGCCCAAACTGGAGATTTGCGAGCTGAGCAAAGTTTTTCAAGTTGGCGGGCAGCGAGAGCCGCTAGTCGTCCTCGATCAAATTAGTTTCTCAATCTGGCCGCGCGAGTTTGTTTGCCTAGTGGGCGCGTCGGGCTGCGGCAAGTCTACACTGCTAAGCATTGCGGCAGGTTTGACGGCTCCGAGCGCTGGACAGGTGCGGGTCGATGGAGTCGATGTTACCGGGCGACCCGGCTCTGATCGGGGCATGGTGTTTCAGGGCTACACGCTCTATCCCTGGCTGACGGTGCTCCAAAACGTAGCGTTTGGCCTTCAGCTTCGCAGGCTACCTAAGGCTGAACAGCGCGCGCGCGCCTCGTATTTTTTAGATGTAGTCGGCTTAACCCAGTTTGCCAACGCCTATCCCAAGCAGCTTTCGGGCGGCATGAAGCAGCGGGTGGCGATTGCGCGGGCGCTGGCCAACGAGCCAGAGGTGCTGCTGATGGATGAGCCGTTTGGCGCATTAGATGCCCAGACCAAAGACCAGATGCAGCAGTTTTTGCTAGGACTCTGGGAGAAAACCCATGTATCCATCTTGATGATTACGCATGATGTAGAAGAGGCGATCTTTTTGGCGCAGCGGGTGCATGTGATGGGGTCGCGTCCAGGGCGAATCAAGCAAACCATCCAGACAAATCTGCCTGAGCATCACGATCTCGAAATCAAGCTGTCGCCAGAATTCGTGAATATCAAACGTGAGATTTTTCACGCTCTGCGCGAACCGCAGCATGAGTTTTGATTTCGTTTAATGCAAATTTAAGCTGATTCAAACCGTCACGGCAGTCATCACCAAATCCAGCAGCAGCTCTTGCTGACGCAGCTGCTGCACGACGGTTTCGATTGCAACTGTGGAGCCAGTGAGGAGCAGCGTCTGGGCTTCGGCAGTCTGGGAAATTGTTTCGGCCAGCACCGCGCTGAGGTCGGCCTGCTCTGGGTGCAGTAGCTTCACGACGGCAATGGCGCGCAGCTGCGGATCGTCGTGGCGGTAGGCGGCGACTTGCAGAATTGCCGAGAGTCGCTCCAGGACGCGACGCAGCATATCTTTTTTACGCTCGGTGGCGCGAAAGCTCAGAATCAGACGGCCATCTTCAGCTCGCGTTGCGGCAATGCCGCTGCCCAAAATCGCCTCTAGCGACACCCCTCGATTCGCAAAGACCGAAGCCACCGCGCTCAGCACCCCAGACTGATCTAGACATCTGACGACAAACACCCAGCGCTGCTCAGCCATGCTGCAAATCCTCCTCTAGTCGTCGCGACATGGAGGCCGCCATCTGCTGGAGCAGGCAAGCCTCTTCTTCCCAAAGCTGCAAAGGCACCACCTGCGTCCAGCCAAACGGCGTGACCACAATCGGCACACCCAGCGGCGTGTGAATATCGTAAAATTCGCCCTTGAGCTGCACCTGTCCCGAAATCACGATTTCCCGGCCATCCAGCAGCGACCGCACCAGATCGACCGTGACGTTAGCGGTGGCAGCGACCGTTTTGGCTCCAGAGAGATGCGTCACGTAGGGGCGCAGCACCACTCGCAGATCGGCAGGTAGCTGATCAACCGCCCGGTAAGCCGCAGCAACGCTCTGCTGGAGGCACTCAAACACCGACTGCTTGGCCTGCGACAGCCGCGCTGGAAATTCGCTGATCTGACCCTGCTGCCTGAGTCGGGTCAACAGCGTCAGCAGCTCTTCGGTATCCATGCCCTGTACCCGCACCGTACTCCAAAGCGGCACCATGTTATCACCATGTTCGCCCACCACAAATCCCTTGACCAGCTGCCGCCGCACGCCCAAATCGGCAGCGATCTCGCGCCGGAACCGCAGCGAGTCAGAATAGGCTCCAATTCCGATGACCCGCTGCCGACCCAAAGCCCGACTGAATACCTCGACAGCTAGCTCGACCGGATTGGTCACAATCACCACGATCTCATGGCCTTGCCCGTACCGAGCAATCGCCTCGGCATAGCGCTGAAACAGCGGCAGGTTGGCCTGTGCCAGCTCAGCCCTCGTACTCATCTGTTCGCTGATGGTGGCTCCGGCGGTCATCACAATCACGTCCGCCACGATTTCTGCCGGGTCGAGTGCCACATCTAGCTCAGGAGCCATCTCGGCATAGGCATCCCGCAGGTCGCTGCACAGCCCCACCAGAATTTGAGCGCTCCTGCCGCCCGATCGCCCCACGAGCTGTAGCCGTTCCGTTGGAGCCAGCGTTCGTGCCACCAAAAGCTGCGTTACAATCTCGCGCCCACAGTCGCCGCTTGCGCCAATAATTGCTACGTCCATTCGCTCTGCCCCAGTTTTGCCCTGCTCCAGTGCCGCTAGTCACCCCATCGTCACCAGCGCTATCCTAGTCCAGAATTCCAGATCAAAACCGTCTGATTCAGCCTAATTTTGCGACAGCAACAGCAACAGCAGCAGAATGCAGAATACTGTATCTGAAGAATACAGCTGAGTTCCATCTCACCCAGGTCAAGAATAGCCGACTTCTCGTTATCAGCCCATAGAGAGAAGGCTAACGCCCGTTTTTGGAATCAAGATGAAAGGGTCGCTGAATTGGCGAACTCTCAGCTAGAGCGAGTTGTGTCAGGCTCAGAACTATCGTTTTATAATGAGCGCGTGGAAGAGTTTTGGTCGGATTGGAGGCTGTCTGAATGAAGCTGGGTTTATTTTCAAAGCGCCTAGCAAAACGCTTAGGATCGCAAATTTGTGTGAGTTCAGCGCTGTTGAGCTGGACGCAATTCCCGGTTTTGGCCAGCAGCATACCCGGTCGCTCACCCGATCGTTCACCCGTTCAGATAGCCAGTCAAGCCATCCCGATCCCTGTGTTTGGCGTGCCGGATCTGCCGCCGCTCAAGCCCACGTTGCCAGAGCCAACCGCTACAGTTCGACTGGTGCTCAAGCGCAGCGAACGCCGCGTCTATGTCTATCGTGGCAGTGAACAGGTGTCCAGCTATCCGGTTGCCGTCGGCAGAGCAGGCTGGGAAACGCCGATGGGGAGCTGGCAGGTGATCGACATGCAGGAGCATCCCACCTGGGTTCATCCCTTTACGGGCGAGGTGATGCCTGCTGGACCAGAAAACCCGCTGGGCGAACGCTGGATTGGCTTTTGGACGAATGGCCGCAGCTACATTGGCTTTCACGGTACGCCAACCCGCGAGTCTGTGGGGCGGGCGGCTTCGCATGGCTGCGTGCGGATGTACAACGAAGATGTGCGCGAACTGTATCAAACTGTCAAGATGGGGACATCTGTGGTCGTTGAACCGTAAGCCGGGTAAGTACAGAGTATATGCTAGCTAATGTACTAGCTCAGAATCTCGTTGGGGCAATCGGCTCAATATCCGGGTCGTAGCCCCCCACCTGACTCGTCCGCAGCACCCAGATTGCCGCACCTTCTCGCAGGAAAATCCGCGCAACCGTGTCGCTGGCCAGTCGTGGCAGCATAGTACGCCAGCTTCCCAAACCCGTCCAGAGATTTTGCAGCGGATTGTCCTCTAGCGTGCTGCCCAAGTTCAGCTCGTTTTCTTCCCAGTCCGAACGCGGACCTCCTAACGGCTGAAGCGCCCGCTCTAGCTCCCGACGCAGCGCAATCAGATGGTCGAGACGCTGCGCCTGTTCGGGAGACTTAGATTCTATTGCCGCGCGGATCGCTGGATCTTGCTGCACAATCTGCTCAATCACCCGAATGCTGGCAAACAGCGCCTGATTAGAATCCTGAGCGCAGTTGTTGGCAGGCCCAACATAGGTGCCGCCCGTACCGTCGCCAATCCGGTAGCGAGCGGTCATCACCTGAAGCTGAGCAATCATCGTATTCAGGGGCGAAATCTGGCGATTTTGGAGGTCATAGCTGCCCGTAAAGGCATCCAGCTTGATCAGCAGATCGCAGGTGGGACGACTGCCCAGCCAGCCAAACTGCCGATCGCCCAAATAGCGCGACCAGTGCAGTGTTCCGGCCACCAGCCCGTCGGTATTATGCGTATAGACCTGGTAATACTGCAAGTCAAAGCGGCGCTCATCAGCCAGCGGCTCATGCACGACGCGAGCGAGTCCATAGGCAAAATGGCCAAAAAAGATCGGCGTAGCGGCAGCAGGCTCCTGGTTGCGCCCCCCAATGCCGCCGTAGGTATGCAGCACCAGCGCCCGATCGCCCACCTGCCAGTCTTCCACTGCCGCCCGCAGGCTCTCGTTCCACTCCGGACGCTCCGGCGCGCAGAGCACTGACGAAACTTGGCCTTTATGCGCCACCGGATCAGCCCAGGACTGCCTGCGAATATAGTCGTAGCCCGCCTTAGCGCCAAACCTCACCTGATCGGGACAGAGGCGGAACAGCGAACGTGGCCCCAGCGACTGCACAACAAACTGCCCCTGGGCATCTTTAGCGCCATAGATGTACCAGCCCGTCTCGTTTTGCGCCGATTTTTCTAGGTCGCTGCTGGTGGAGGGAAAGCTGCCAGACTGAGACAAAATCACCGGGGGCAGCCGCAGCACTTCTGAGGCGCCGTCAAACTGCCGCGAAACCGCGTTGAAATGCACTACCCGAAACTGATCGGACTCTAGAGGCTGCACAAACCGCACCAGACCATAGTAGCGTCCGGTAATCAGCACGGGCTGACTGACGATGCCGAGGCTGACTTCGAGCCGTTCACTCACCAGTTCATCCACCTTCACCTCACCTTCCAGCATCACAATCAGATCGTCTGTGGGATGCGAGCCAGCTAGCGATTCGAGGGGATCGACCTGCCGCCAGTGGTTGATTCGCTCTGGATGGATCAGCCCGCCGTAGCGACTCGTATATTCTGCTTCAGCGCTAAAGTGAACGTCGCGGGTGACGGCATTGAGATGCTGCTGAATGCTGGGCGACTTCAGCCAGTGCAGCCGCAGCCGCTGTCCAACCAAATGGCTGTAAGGATCTGGGGCATGATGCACCTCTAGCCAAACGCCGTCCAGCCGAGCGCGTTCCTGGCGATCGGGCAGAATTAAGCGCCCCATCCAGCTGCCAATTGGCCGATAAAGCACCGGATCGACAGACTGGCTGAGCGGATAGTAATCGGGATGGTTAAACGCCGCCTGCTGGTAGAGGCTATAGTTGCTGAGCTGACGGGGGATGATCGTCTTGGCCTCTAGCAGCTTGCCGTTGAGGATTTCCAGGAGCACGTCAACTGTCTGCTGAAGGTGACTGCGGCCATCGGGCAGCTGGGCATCCGGATCCAGATAGCCCCCCGGCACCTGATGCCCGACGGCTCCCATCGAGTGCAGCGAAATTATGCCGCGCCGTTGCGCCCGGTTCCAGTAAGAGAGGAAAAATAATTTCCAGCGCCCCGGAAACATCACGGGGCCGATCCGCTCCACGCCATCTTTTTCGCCAACTAGATGGTAGAGATGTCCCAGCTTCAGGAAGTTGCTGTTGGCGCTGATCACACCGCCCAGCGAAATCACCTCAATCGGCGCTCCTAACGCCTGCTTCAAATAAGGCGCTGCCGCCACCGACATATTGGCACCGCCGCTGTAGCCAATCAGGGTAATCGGCTTGCCCGATCCGGGTCGATAGCCGCGCTCTAGCAGGCCGTTGTAGAGCACCTGAGCAATGCCGCGATTGTAGATGGGGCCATAGCGCTGGTCAGCTGAAACCGCCACAATCAGCACGTTTCGCAGGTTGAGCAGAATGCTGAGAAAGGCAGTCGGATTCCGCAGGCGCTTGCGTTCTGCCAGTCGCCACAGAAACGACAGGGGACGATCCTGGTCGAGCGGCTGATTGAGCACCGAATACATCATCAGCCCCCGCACCAGCTCTGTATCGGCAGGCAAGCGAGGCCGCAGCGTCTCCAGAAAGGTTTCGACATCGGGGGTGTAGGTGGCGCCAGACTGCCCAATTCCATCTAGATAGATCGCGTAGCGACGCGGGGCATCAGGTCTAGTATCCGGCTGCGTCACGTCTAAGCTGCTGGTGTTCACGCCATCGCCATACCAACCTGCCCACCAGCCCATCGTTTCGAGCGGAGCCAAAATGCCAGCAAAAACCAGCGCCAAGATCGCTAGCCAAACCAGGCTTAATACTAAGCCAAACGGTCTGGGGAGGCTTTCACTCCAGGCAAACAGGTTAGCTCGCACTGGCCGCAGCAGCAGCGCAATGGTCACAAACAGCACCAGCATTCCCAGCAGCCTAACCAAGAGCTGAATCTGCTGCCGCCGGACGCTTCTGGCAGAGGCTTGGGCAGATGGTCGAGGGGCAGAACGCGGGGGAGCAAGCGGCGAGGCTGGCGGCGTAGAAGAGGTCAGCGGTGAAGTCACTCCCATCTCTGCCTTGACCCGCTCAGCCAGCTCCGAGCGATGATCAGCCAGTTCCACCCCCGCCACCCGCTCGGCTAGAGCTTTCCCCAAGCTGGCAATCGGTTGACCAATCGTGTTTTCCAGCAGCTGAAGCACCAGCCAGCCCACCATCAAATAGCCGGATGCAGCGGTGACGCTAATGTCGGCGACTGCCCCAAACCCAACAACCGCAGCCAGCAGCCGCCAGATGGACAGCAGATTCAGCAGCGGTACGCCCAGGTAAGGCAAAGCTCCCAAAAAACCGAAGAGCAGCGGCGCATAGCTGAGTCCCAGCAGCTTGACCAGCGTCGAAAACGACAGCCGGACTGAGCCGGGAATTTGGCAGATCAGCCAAGTGCTGGAAACCAAAAATAGAAAGCCGCAGGTGAAAAGAACGGCGTTGAGCAGCAAGCTAAAGATAAAGCGAGCCGGCTTGACTTGATTGACAAACAGAATCACAACCTGGCCCACTGCTAGCGACAGTCCTGCCAAGAGCACAATCAGCAGCGCCGTTGAGAGACTAGTCGGCGCTACGACAACCTGCCGAATGCTCTCCGGATTCAGCGCAATCGCCCCAGTCAGATCGCCCCAAAGCTTCCAGATTTCAGTCATTGACTTTTTATGATTGCAGGCCGTCTCGACTCAGGCTGGGCAGCACGGGGTGGCATCTCGCGTAACTTGCTCACGCAGATGGCCTGCCGCTCCAGTTATCTGGTGAAAGTATACTGCAAGTCCTAGTCAAACCAAACTCAGAGTGCTGGCGGAGCGTCTAGCTGAGGCGGCTGGCTAAGCGCCCGGTGCCGAAACCTGAGCGCCCGGTGCTGAAAACTGACCTGTCGGATCATCCAACACCAGCAGCCAGTCTTGACCGCGTCCGCTGCTGGCTGGAGTAAACCGCTGCTGAGCCGAAAATTGGCCGATGGGTTGGGCGGTGCCCTGACGCGGATCGTACCAAAATGCGTTCGCTCGCTGACTGCTGAGCCGCGTCAAATCGACCGTCACGGCTTTACCCATTGGCGTATACAGCAGAGCAAAACTGCCGTCTTGAGCCACTGCCGAGCGGATCGCTTCAGGGCCTTCACCCGCATTCCCTAGAATCAACCCCTGATCCGGGACAAGCTGCTGATAGGGGCGCGACTCAAACAGCCGTCTCATATAGCCCATCTGCGCTGCGCCGGGATGGTTCAGCGCCTCCTGCCAGGGGGTACTGGCCGCAGAAATTGGGCCGCGTCCCGGCTGCCACATCTGCCAAATATTATGGTTGCCATAGGTATGGCCACAAGCGCCAGAGAGCATCGACCAGTAGGCCGCCTGCCGAACGTCAAATGCATTAAATCTGCCGACTTCAGGCTGCCAGTTAATCGGATGATCTTCGTAGCGGGGTTCGCCGTCCAGATTGGGTTTAGCTGGTCTGAGCTGATAGTTGGCCTGCGTCATTTGGTAGTTGGGAAAATCAGTGGCGCTGTGTCCAGACTGAAACAGATTGAAGTCAAGCCAACGATCTTGATGAAACCAGAACGCAGAGCTGCTGCCGCCCACCGGATGATAGGTGAGCAGATGTCGCCCGCCATCGCCTTGCTTTAAGCCCTTGGCCATGGCTCGAATGATCGCAAAATGGGCTGCCGTTTCAGGGTTGCGGTCGCCGCCTAAAATCCAGATAATCGGCTGGTTTTGATAGCGCTGCCCCAGATAGGCACCGAAGGTTTCGGCGTTTTCGGGCGTAAAGATCTCAGGCCCAACTCCCCAGCCTTTGCGCCACTTGTCGCCCCAGGTCGGCAGCATCCCCACATAGAGACCCAGCGCTGCTGCTTGCTCAACGATGTAGTCTACATGCTGAAAGTAAGCATCGTTGGGTCGGGTTGGGTCATGGCCCTCCAGCGGTAGATTGCCCTCGGCATTCGGCTGCCCCAACCCGTCTAGCTCAGCTAGCACCACGGCCTGGATCACGGTAAAGCCTTTGCTGGCGCGATCTTGGAGGTAGCGATCGGCTTCAGCGCGATTCAGGCGATGAAACAGCTCCCAGGCAGTATCGCCCAGATAGAAAAAAGGCTGTCCGGCGGCGGTTGTCAGCCAGCGGCGGCTGGAGTCAATTCTTAGACTGGGATTGGGATGCGGCACGGTTTGAGCGCAGGATTTGGCAAGGCTGGCTAACAGGGCAGTAGCCGAAAACTGGAGGAAATTCCGTCTAGAGACCTGACGGAGAAGCGGGAGTCTATTCATGATGAAGCTTAAGGAGGCAGGATCAAAGTTTGATGCAGCCCTGCTCAATCCAAACTGGCCGTCGTAAAGCCCAAGATCTGTCTATCGCCGCTATCCTAGCCTATTCTACTCCTGAAGCAATACAGAGCAGCTGAGATAATCTAAGATTCGACGCTGGAGATTGGCAGAAAACATAAGAGAGAACAGAAGAAATTTAGCTTGAGAATAAAGCTGTGAACAATAGTTCAGCTTTTGTTTGAGCAAACGGCTGCTTGCCTAGCTTGGTGTATTTGCCAGTTTGGTACATTTGCAGTCGAGTGTCTTCCCAAAACGAAAGCGGGGCGGTTTCTCCAGACCGCTAGGGATATCTGCCCTGTGCCCGCCCTGATTAAGCTAGACTAACGACCAGTGATTTGGAAAAAACGCGAAACGCATGGATCTCCATCTGCTATCTAGCCCCCTCTGGATACAGGGCTTCCTGGGCTTAGGCTCCATTGTCTTTGCCGAACTCGTGCGAGACTGCTACCACCTAGCAGGACATTACTGGCGACCCTTGCAGCGACTCCACATGCTGCACCACAAAGCCTATCGCCCCGACCTCAGCGTTACCAGCCCAGAGATCTATCGGCAGGCCCAGCTCTACAACGACGTGCCCGAATCAGCAGTCATGATCATGGCGACCGGGCTGGCGGCTAGCCTCAGCGGCATCTGGGGGATCTGGCTAGGAACATTTTACTCACTCTGTTTCTTAATTCCGGCCCTTGCTCGCTCGCAGGGGAAACTGCTGTTCACCGACTTCGCCCATGAGGAAGGAGATCTCACAGAGCTGCCGTCCCACTGGACGGTCAATCGCACCTATCACTGGCGACATCATTTCGATCAAAAAAACGCCTACTACAGTGGCCACTTTAATATTCTCGATCGGATACTGGGTACGAGTCTCTCGCTGAAAGGCAAAGTCGTCGGCATCACGGGCGCTTCAGGCGCAATGGGGCAAGCGTTGATCCAAGCGCTGTTGAAGCAGGGCGCTAAGCCTGTGGCCTTGACCACCAGCACTGCTGAGTTCCTACCTGAAGTCAGGGTAGTGCAGTGGCAGCCCGGAGCTGAGGCTGATTTGCGGGCTGAGTTACAGGCGCTCGATATTCTGGTAATCAATCATGGGGTAAATCTGTACGGCGATTATTCAGCAGCAGCGATCCAAACGGCCTACAGGGTCAACGCACTTTCAGCGCTGCAACTCGCCGAGCTGTTTTTTGAAACCGTGACTGAATCTTCGCATAAAGCGCTGAAAGAACTCTGGGTCAATACATCTGAAGCAGAGGTCAATCCAGCCTTCAGCCCGCTCTATGAACTCTCTAAGCGCACCCTGGGAGACCTGATCACGCTGCACCGCCTCAATGCGCCCTGCATCATTCGCAAGCTAGTCTTTGGCCCCTTCAAAAGCGCGCTCAATCCCTATGGGGTGATGTCGCCAGACTGGGTAGCTAGTCTGGCGGTCGCTCTAGCAAAGCGCGATTTTCGCAATATTATCGTTACCATTAACCCGATCACCTATCTGCTGTTTCCCATCAAAGAAACCTGCCAGTCGCTTTATTTTCGTCTCTGTCGCAAACAGTAGTTTTAATGTTCTCTGGAATTTCTCTGGGATATTATCTGGGCTTTCTCTGGGCTGCTCTAGCATCATTCTCGGTGCTGTTTAGATGCGAGTCTCCAGCTTCAACTCGCAGGCTGCCACAAACGCCTCGAACAACCGCTGCTGTACGGGGGCATCGGGCGAGAGTTCGGGGTGCCACTGTACCGCGAACATCCAGGGATGTGACTGATATTCCATGGCCTCTATTAAGCCATCCGCGGCAGTTGCGGCCAGCTGCCAGCCATCGGGCAGCGCTTTGATGGCCTGATGATGCCAGGAAACAATCTCAAACTCAGCGGCATCGAGCAGCAAAGCGAGGCGGCTCTCTGGAACGGTCTGCACCGGATGCGGGATGGGGCGGTGGGGTTGATCGAGCCGATGCATCACCTGCTCTCCATAAATTTCGGGTAGATGCGGCAGTAGCTCAGCGCCACTGGCAACCGCGAGCATCTGCATTCCCCGGCAGATACCCAGCGTTGGTATCTGGGATGTGAGCAGGTATCTAGCTAGCTCTAGCTCAAATGTATCTCTGCTGTCATCAACACCGTAGACGGTGGGATGCTGAACGCCACTGTAGCAGTCTGGGCTGATATCGCCGCCGCCTGTAAACATGATGCCGTCCAATGCTGCAATTAGAGATAGAGATGCTGGCTGCGGCTGGGGTGGCAGTAAAACCGCAGCACCGCCCGCTCGCTGCACGGCCTCCACGTAAGTTGCAGGCAGGGTGAACGCTCCGCCTGCGCTGCGACTATAGGTGGTAATACCAATCACCGGAGACTGCCGTTCCATATTGCTTCAGTCTACAGCACCCCAAACTGCTGCTGAAGCTGACGATTTAGCCACTGCTCTAGGCGCTCGTTATAGAGCCTTTGCTGCATGGCGGCATCCAGCTGCATCGGCAGATGGGCTTCGAGGCGGGCGATCACGATCTGCTGCTCAATCAGCGTCGGTGCCCAAACCTGGCCGACACGTCCGCCGTAAAACATCCGGGCTAGCTTGGGCGGAAGATCGCCGAGAGCAGTTGGTTCGGAGGCATGCTGCTGCTGCGAGTACAGCGTAGCGAGCTCAGCAAAGCTCTGTTCGCCTTCGATGATCCGAAAATATAGCTCTTGGGCAAAGGCAATATCCCGCAGATAGATCAGCGAACAGATGACTTGATCGAGCTGGTCTTTGCGCTGTAAAAAGTAAGAGGTGAGCGTTTTGCCCCACTGCCGCCGTTGAAACTTGCGGATACGGACTTCTCGACTCAGCCAGTCTGCAACATCGGTAGGGCTGACTTCTTCTTGCCACATCTGCTGTCTGGCCTGAGCTGGATCAAACTGCTGCTGGATCTGCTCGCGCTCAAATTCGCTGCATTCGATGTCAGCAATGGCCTGATCCAAAATCAGCCGACGGAGGATCTGGGGCGGAATCTGGGGCGGATGGGGCTGTGCCATATCAACAAATTACTGGGCGGCGAATTACTGGGCGGCGAGTTGCTGGGCGGTGAGGCGGTTTGCTTCTTCAGCATAGCGGCTCTCTCAACCCTGCCCATTGCCGACAGACAGATTTAGGCAAAAATTCATACGATGATCCAAAACCCCACCAAAAAATCCCCTTCCGCCATCGGAAGGGGACTGGGCAAAAGACTGGACGGGATGACTATTCAGCCACTTTGTCTTTGAACTGCTTACCCGCCGAGAAGGCCGGAACCGTAGTGGCCGGAATCTTGATCGCCTTGCCTGTCTGCGGGTTGCGTCCTTCACGGGCGGCGCGTTGACGCGGTTCAAATGTGCCAAAGCCCACCAGCGTTACCTTTTCGCCAGATGCCACGGCTTCCATGATTGCCTCAATGGTGGCAGTCAGCACTGCATCTGCATCTTTCTTGGATGCCTGAGACTTCTCAGCAATGGCATCAATCAGTTCGCCTTTGTTCATAGTTCGACCATCTATCCATCTATACGGTTGAAACAGTTGAAAACGGATGAAACGATTAGCATTCTAGTCCAGATTTTGGGCTATGGCGCTTTTTGCGGGTCGAATCAGCCGATTGTTTTGGCAAATTGCTGCGGCACAGGTGGCGATCAGCGCAAAAATTCGGCAAAGTCAGGCCGGGGAGAGCTTGCATAGAGGACGGCATCGCTGTCAGGCTAAATTATTAAGAGTCCAGTCGTCTAGAGTCGCTCACAATCCGCCGCTCCCTAACCATGTCACAACCATGTCAACCGACCAACCGTCAGAACTATCCCAAACTCAGCGCCTGCTGGAGCTAGCAGCAGTGTTTCTGAGGCTGGGCATGACTGCTTTTGGGGGGCCAGCCGCCCATATTGCCATGATGGATCAAGAAGTTGTCACCCGCCGCCGCTGGATGAGCCGCGAAAAACTGCTCGACTTGCTGGGCATCACCCATCTCATTCCTGGCCCCAACTCGACCGAGCTGGCGATTCACATTGGCTATGAGCGCGCTGGCTGGCGGGGCTTACTGGTGGCGGGGAGCTGCTTTATCCTGCCCGCCATGCTGATTGTCTGGGTGCTGGCGGCCCTGTATCAGCGCTATCAGACCGTACCGCAGATGACTTGGCTACTCTACGGCATCAAGCCGGTGATTATTGCGGTCGTGCTGCAAGCGCTCTGGAAGCTGGGGCGCAAGGCCGTCAAGGATCTGCCCACGCTCTTGACTGGACTGGCAGCGGTCGCTGGCTTTTTTCTGGGCGTTAATGAACTGCTGCTGCTGCTGCTGGGCGGGATCGCGGTGCTGCTCTGGCGAACCTGGCGGTCGGGTTCAGCCAATTTGTCAGGGGCACTGCTGCTGCTGGCTCAAAGCGGCGGGGCAACTGCGGTCTCCCCGGCTGCCCTCTCTACGGCTAGCTGGGGCAGCGTTTTCCTGGTTTTTCTCAAAATCGGCTCCGTGCTTTACGGCAGCGGCTATGTGCTGCTGGCTTTTTTGCAGCGGGATCTCGTCGAGCGCCATCAGTGGTTGACCTCGCAGCAGCTGCTAGATGCGGTGGCTATCGGCCAAGTGACTCCCGGCCCCGTCTTCACAACGGCCACCTTTGTCGGCTATCTGCTGGCTGGGAATGCGGGTGCGGTGGCGGCGACGCTGGGCATTTTCCTGCCGGCATTCGGGCTAGTCTGGCTGATCAATCCCTGGGTGACTCGGCTACGGCAGATGCGCTGGACGAGCGGCTTGCTGGATGGTATTAATGCGGCTTCGCTGGGGTTGATGGCTGGCGTGAGCACGGTGCTAGCCCAGACGGCGCTGGTGGACGGCTTAACGGTTGCTGTTGCTATCCTCAGCGCGGTTGCTGTCTTGCGGTTTCAGATCAATTCGGCAGGGTTGGTGCTGGCGGGTGGAGCCGTAGGGCTGTTGTCGCAGATGCTTTAGGCACAGGTGCTTGAGATGGATGCAGGCGCCATCAGGAATGCACTATATAAAAATGCACTATCAGGAATGCACCATTAGAAACTGACCATTGCCGTTGATCTCGCCGTCACAGCTGGCGAAGTTGCAGACAAACCAGATTAAATAAAATCGCCAGATGCGTCGAAATTTATCTGGATCGATGCCATAATTTAAATGCCGAACGTCGCTGTAGCTATCGTCAAAGTTTTGCAGCCAGGTTGCAAAGGTTTTGGAGTAGTTGATGCCATTCATGTACCATCGCTTCACGGTCGTAAAGTCTTGGTTGAATGCAGGAATAGCATCAAAGCTCCAGTAGCGGCCATGTGGAAAGATGTATTTGTGCGTATAGACGCTAGAAATGTTGTTAGGAGTGCGAACCGTAATGATATGTAGAAAAAACTTGCCCCCCGGCGTTAAAAATGAGGCCAATTTTCTGAAGGCTTGGGTGATGTTTCCCACATGACAAAACACCCCAACCGACAAAATTTTGTCGAACTTCTCTGAAAATCTGGCTGCGTTCAGATCGCCTTCGACTAGCGTAAATCGATCTGAACTGAGGTAGCTTTCTGGATCTTGCATCTTCTGCCGCATATAGTCACACTGATGCTGACTGAGATTCAAACCCGTCACCCTGACGTTGGGAAACCGCGACAGGATATAATTTGGGACGCAGCCCCAGCCACAGCCAAAATCTAAGATGTGATCGCCATCTTGAATTTCTAGCTTCTCGATCATGTCATCAATCATCTGCATTTGAGCCTGCTCTAAGTTGGCCGCTCCGTTCTCCCACAGTGCCATGCTATATTTTGGATAGATCAACGGCCAGTCCCCCAACATCCGATTCAGCATACCCTGCGGCAGATCATACTGAATCTTCATCAGATCTTTCGCGCCTTCTGCCACCTGTTCGGTCTCTTGCAGAACCCACTCATAGGGAGCCAGAAGCGCTGGAAAATATTTGAACAAAACGGGCATACAGCTGTCAAACAGCGCCCTCAAGACCGAGTCCGGCACCTCTAGACCGTTGATATAGGATTCAGCAACCGCCATTTGCAGCATATTGACAACCTCAGTTGCCCCGCGCGTTGCGCCATATGCCAAAGGGCTTTTGGTGCGGATATCTCCCACCAGCGGGGTATGTTCTAAAATCTGTTGCAAAATATCTCTCCCGGTGGATGTGACAGCCATAAGGGTCAATCTCCGATAGTTTTTCCGATTTTATCTCTTGAGTTACTTTAAACTCGTTCCAATCCTGCGTCAAAATAAGCTTACAAAAATTTATGAATAGCCTTCATATGAATAGCCTTCAACATCAGCGCTGGATTACGCAGGCCGACTATGCCAAGCAGCTTCGCCCCCTGCTGCCTGCCGAGGCATTTTTGCCCAGTCCGCATAAGCTCTGGATCTTACTCATCAATGTTGCGATTCTAGTCTTGGGCTGGGGAATTGCTGGCAACTTACCTCAGTGGCGCTGGTACTACCTCTGGCTGTATCTACCCGTGACCGTAGTTATGGCAAACAGCGTGATCGTGCTGCTGTTTGCCACGCATGATCTGATGCACAGCAAGGCGATCAAAAACCCACTTTTGCGCCAAGTCATTAGCCTGCTGGGGTTGGCCTTGCTCTGGACTCCCCCCAGCTTCTGGAAAGCCGTACATAATCGTCAGCATCACAGCCAGACCAACTCGCTGCGCGACCCAGATCGCAACTATCTATACGAGCAGCCCCAGAGCTGGGGGAAGTGGATTCAAAATCTGTTTGTGCCCTCTGCCGAAGTGCAGCCCGGTTGGCTGATCGTCGGAACTGGATTTGCCTGGGGGGTACATACCTTTCGCAACCTCAGCTCGGTACTGTTGTTCAATCACGGCGAGACGGCCTACACGGCGGCTCCGCTTCAGGTCAGCGCCAAAGAGCGCCGCGCCATCGCCGTTGAGCTGGCAGTGATTATTGGTATACACCTCAGCATTCTCAGCTATCTAGGGCTACATCCCGTTAAGCTGCTGCTGAGCTATTTTCTGCCGATTTGGATGGGCTACAGCGGCATCATGTTTTATGTCTATACGAATCATATGCTCTGTCGGATGACTGAGGCGAACGATCCGTTAATCAACAGCGTTTCAATTCGCGTCCCTAGAATTTTTGATTTGCTGCATTTTAATTTTTCTTACCATACTGAACATCATATTTTTCCAGGGCTAAATTCAGACTATTATCCAGAGGTGCAGGCGCTACTCAAAGCTCACTATCCCGAACGGTTCAATTTACTAGCGGCTGAAACGGCATGGCGGCTAATGCTGCAAACGCCCCGGCATTACAAGACGGAGAATACCTTCACAGATGGGTCGGGCGTGAAGTCTGTCACCTGCCCGCTCTCAAAGGCTGAGCAGCTCTGACCGAATCGGCAATCTAGCAAGTCTCCTGAGATAGAGTTACGGCCAGTCACTTCGTGATACTTTTCAAGCAAGGCCGCAAGCAAGGCCGCAATGTCTCTGTAGCTTTAACTTTAATTTTTCCGAGTCCCAACCTATGAGTTCCGAGAATTCCCACGGCTCCCAATCTAGCCCGCCCTTTGCTCAAAAAAACGCTGAGACTCCAGAAATCGGCGGTGGACTGCCGGTGATTCAATATTGGGCTGAGCATACGCTCTCTTTGGAAGGCTACAAGCTCTGGAAGACGCTGTTTCACAAGAGCGCCTGTCTCTCTTGCTCTTGGGGCACAGGTGGCCAAAAGGGCGGCTTCACCAACGAAGCAGGCGAAAAGCTCCAGCGCTGTATGAAAAGCGTCGAGGCGATTTCAGCCGAAATTAAGCCTGCCGTGCCCAAGCAGCTATTTGCCCAACAGACGATTCAGCAGCTCCAGCAGCTCAGTTCAATGCAGGCCGATCGGCTGGGGCGGCTGAGCGTTCCGATGATTTTACGAGCAGGCAAATCGCACTACGAGCGGATTTCTTGGGAAGAGATCTATGAAATTGCCGTAGCCGCCTTTCGTCAGCCGCCGGAGCGCGTTGCCTCCTATAGCTCTGGTCGCGCCTCCAATGAAGCCGCCTATGTGCTGCAACTCCTGATCCGGACGCTGGGTTCCAATAATTTAGCCGACTGCTCGGATCTCTGCCATGCGCCCTCAACAACTGGGCTGAAGCAGATGTTTGGGACACGCACCTCGGTCGTCAGCTTAGAAAATCTGAAGCAGGCTGACTGCGTGGTTTTAGCTGGCGGCAACCCGGCCTACAATCAGCCGCGCCTGATGAACGAGCTGATTCAGCTGCGCGAACGGGGGGCGCGGATTATTGTAATCAATCCGATCATGGAGATTGGCCTGGTCAAGTTTGGCTCGCCCGCTTTTCCGCTCAAGTCGCTCTTGACCGGCTCAGAGATTGCCTCGCTCTATCTCCAGCCCATTCCCGGCAGCGACACCGCCCTATTCGTCGGCATTCAAAAAGCGCTGCTCCAGCAGAATCTCGTCAAAACCGACTATCTGCAAGCCTATACCGAGAACTGGGAGGCCGTGTTGACACAGGCTCGCAGCGCCGACTGGCAGAAGATTACAGAGACCTGCGGCGTTTCGCAGGCCGAGATTGAAGCCGCCGCGCAAATGATCGGCACATCTGAGCGGGTGGTATTTGGCTGGGGCATGGGCATCACGCAGCAGCAGAACAGTGTCGATAACGTCTTTGCAATTGCCAACACGGCGCTGATGACGGGCAACGTCGGCAAGGTGGGCGCGGGCGTGATGCCGATTCGCGGCCATTCTAACGTGCAAGGATTTGGCTCAATGGGCGTGACCGTCGAGCTAAGGCCGGAAATCCAGCAGGCGCTAGAGCAGCTCTTAGGCCGTCCGCTGAGTCCGGTGAAGGGCTACCACACGCGCCATTTGATTGAGGCCGCGGCGGCTGGCAAGGTGGATACGCTGCTCTGTCTGGGCGGCAACCTCTATGGTGCCAACCCCGACTCAACGCAGGCTAAACAGGCGCTCGGCCAGATTGACACGATTATCTACCTGGCCACTAAGCCCAACCTGGGGCATTTTCACGGGCTGGCCAAGCAGAATACGATTGTGATTCCGGTGCTGAACCGATTTGAGCAGCCCTACAAAACCACCACCGAATCGGGCAATAATTTTGTGCGGCTCAGCGATGCAGGTGAGACCCACCTGCAGGCAGCCGATTTAATTCCCGAAGTCGAGTTTCTCACTGAGCTAGCGGCAAGGCTGCACGGCGAATACCCGGTCAACTGGCGGCAGCTCCAAAATCCGCAGTATATTCGCCAGCTGATTGCCCAGACCATTCCCGGCTACGAAAAAATGGCGACCATTGATCAAACCCAGGCAGAGTTTACGATTGGCGGACGCATTCTCACAGAGCCAAAATTCTCCACGCCTTCGGGCAAAGCCACTCTGTTTACGACGCCGCTGCCGGAGCTGGAGCTGCCACAGCCTGAGAGCTTTGGCGCTGGCGCTGGCCTAGTCCTAGCGCTGATCACTGCCCGCAGCTACTCTCAGCACAATACCGTGGTCTATAAAAACGGCGATCAGTATCGCGGGATGCCGCATCGCAATTGCATTCTGCTCAATCGCCTAGATGCCGAATCATCTGGTCTGCAAGAGCATCAGCGCGTCACCGTCCAGGGCGATGCGGGCAAGCTAGAGCAGGTTGAGGTGATTTATGGAGCGGTGCGCCCCGGAGCGGCTCTGATGTTTTACCCCGAAGTCAACGTAATTTTTAAGGCGCGGACGGAGACACGCTCAGGAACACCTGCCTACAAGCGCGTCCCGGTGCTGGTTCAGGCGGCTCAGTAATGCTTAGTAATCTAGATCTGACTAGATCGGATCGCTTAGATCTGAATCGCTAAAGATACAGCCAGATCAGCGGTGCCCAAATGGCGATGCTAGTGCGGGAGTTCACCGGACGGCAGGCCGTTTCGTCAATTTCAAGGATGCCAGTCAGGCAGGTCGGCTGTTTTGCCAGTTCTAGCCGCCAGCAACGCTCCAAAAAGTTGATCAGTGCGAGGCTACTGGTTTGCAGCGAATTGCGCTTGGGAGGGTTGATCATGGGGGTTTGTCACCTGCTTGAACTAACTGTCATTAGCTTATGGGCAAGTCTAGATCTGCACTTCCTCCTGTCAGGGGACATCTACCAGAGGAGATCAGATCTGCCTCAGCGACTTTACGATCCCCCAATCGGGTGACTGGAGCAGCGCTGAAACCAGACGGAGAGATTGTTGGCAGGCATAGCAGCAGTATCAACCCAGGTTAACCCCACAGCTTCAGCGGCATCGATCACGGCTCCCAGATCGCGGAGCCCCCAGTCAGGATTGCGGGCTTGCAGGCTCCGGTCAAACTCGGCGTTGCTGGGCGCAAGCGGCTGATCTGCCTGCTGAAACGGGCCGTAGAGATAGAGCAGTCCGCCAGGAGGCAGAATCCGGCTGGCTCCAGCCATTAGCCCCAGACAGGCTGACCAGGGCGCAATATGCACCATGTTGATATTGACAATGGCCGTAATCGGCTGCGGACGCGGGGCTGAGCCTTCGGTTGAGCGGGTTTCGATAGGCCACTCAACAGGCCAAATTGGATCACGGGCATCTAGCGCCAGGGGCGGCAGCCAGTGGTCGCAGGGAGCAATTGCCTGCCAAGCTCGGATGCTGTCCTGGGCGGCGGGGCTGGGGTCGGAGGGCAGCCAGTAGCGCGGAGCTAGAGCTGGCGCAAACCAGAGTCCATGCTCACCTGTGCCGCTAGAAACTTCTAAAACTGTGCCGGTGGGCGGCAGGATTTGCTGTAGCACAGCCAAAATTGGCTCGCGGTTGCGCTCTGTGGCTGGGGCAAACTGACGCAGATCGGGATTGGCCATGATGCTCACTCTCGCTATCGCTCACGCTATCACTCACACTACAGGCAAAACTCTATCACCCGACTTGACAAGAGATGCGTCAGATTCAAATTGTTGCACTATAATCACGGCAACATTTCAGTAATCAGATAAATATAGGTGAATCGCGATGAATAAAGGCGAACTTGTGGATGCTATTGCCTCAAAAGCCGACGTGACTAAAAAGGATGCAGATGCCATTTTGGGAGCCATGATCGAGGCAATTATGGAAGCGGTTTCTGAGGGCAATAAGGTGACGCTGGTCGGCTTTGGCACCTTTGAACCCCGTGACCGTCAGGCTCGTGAAGGCCGAAACCCCCGCACGGGAAAGACCTTAACCATTCCAGCCACGACGGTTCCGGCATTTTCGGCTGGAAAGCTGTTCAAAGAAAAAGTGGCAGAAGAAGCGGCAACACCCGCCGCCAAAAAGTAGAGCGCTGCATTGCTGCCCCAGATCACCCCAGATCCCGTGAGATCGCGGGTTTAATTTGGGGCAGTTTTTTGGCCGTTTTTGGGCTGGTTTTAGGTAATGGTGCTTGCCCTAGCGCGATCCGGCTCGCAGCATCTGCGCTAGATCTGCCTCCCGCAGCTCGTGGATCAGGCTAAAGGTAAACGGCGGATCGCCCAAAGTCTCGACGTTAAAGGGCTGCAAATAGCGTTCAAAGGTATCGCTGTTGGCCAAATAGACCTCCAGGAAAGCGAGCATCAAGGCTCTGGCATTGCTGCGAAACAGCTCAATCTCTTCAGCTAGCTGATCGGCATCAATACCGGGGGAAAGAAAGCGGTTGATCAAGGCGGTGAGCTGCGGAATATGCGCTCCACCTCTGGCCAGCAGCAGGTATTTTTCAGGCGAGGTCAGCCAGACAAACGCAGTCGCCTGTTCTGGAACCAGCGGAGCGGCGGGATCGTAACCGCTGCCTCCCATCACAATCGGCACCTGAATTTTGCCTAAGCCTTTCGCCCCAAAAATATAGGCATTCACCGGGTTGAAGGCAATCACCAGCTTCACGCGCGGATCGCCTAGCCCTGCCGCAAGCTGTTCTCGGTCTGCTGGATTGGCCTCCAGCGCTCGGCACTGAAGCAGCAAAGAGGGATTAAACGAAGCGGTAAACGTAGATCGGCTGCAATTTTGCCGCAGGTTGTCAAAATCAACCGTCGCTCCGCCCAGCGCCAGCGCCGTGTAGCCGCCAAACGAATGCCCGATCGCGGCAACCTGCTGGAGATCGAGCCGATTTTGCCATTCGGTCTGGTTCCGCTGCTCTAGGGCATCGAGCAGAAAGCTGACATCTTTGGGGCGGTCGACAAATTCGCTAACCCGAAACAGCTCAGAGGCTCGACCTGCCAGCACCGCCTGCTGCAACTCAAAATCGCTGTTCACATGCTGCGGCATAGCAACTGCAAAGCCATAAGAGGCAAAATGTTCGGCCACATCTGCAAAATCAGCCCGACTCGATCCCAGTCCGTGCGACAGCACGACGACGGGCACGCGCTCGCTGCTAAACTGCGGTGAACTGAACTGCGGTAGATACAGATCGACCGGAAAGCTGTGGTTGCGGCTCGCATCTGTCAGCGTAAAACTCTGCTTGGAGAACGCGACGGTTCCCGGCTGGCGCAGATCAGGCAGATCGCTGATATCAAGCGGGGTGGACGGCTGAGACTGCTGAGCTAGCTGCTCGATTCCATCAATCACAGCGTTGGTTTGATTAAAAAACCGCTCTCCCTGACGCAGCGCTTCCAGCGCGACTTTTAGATCAAATCGAATCCCGCGCGTTGGAAACTGGTGCAGCACATCTAGCAGCGTGAAGCCACCGGGCTGGCCAGCCGCTAAAATCAGCGCCGAACGCAGCGCGAACAGGCCATTTTGTCGCTTGCCCGTCTGAATCAAATTGCCAATATAGCTCAGCACCTGCTCTCCCATCGGCTCATAGAAGCTTTGAGAGACGGCGACCGGACTGAGCTGATGGGAGACGGTGAGCGCTGTCCGCAGCTCTACCTGCTGTTCGGGCGTTAAAAAATTGAGGAACCTGGCCAAATCGGAACCAACCTGTCCGGTTTCCGCATAGGCTTCGAGAGAGGCGACGCTGATCGAACGCTCCAGGAGGCCAAAGCTAAAGTAAATCCGCTCTGCCGCCTGAATAGGCAGTGCCAGCAGCGTTGGCCAAGCCAGCAGCAGCGTCAGGCTCAGCCCCAGCAGCAGCCGCAGCGTAAATTGGCATACCGCACGCTGAAGCCCATAGCGTGACCCGAAGCGTAAGCTGGCGCGCGAGGGCTGGCTCATGACTGGCTGTCTCATGCAGAATATCTCATGAACGATAGAGTGAAACCGATAGAGTGAAAACAACGGAGTTAGTTCATAAGAGTAGTGCTTTTTGAAGCAGCCTGTCCAGAATCTAGAAGTCATAACGCCATCTTTAAATCCGTGAAGATACAGCCCCCCATGGGCGTGAATCACAGTGACATCTACCGAGATTTAGGGATAATGTGAAGCGCTGCATAGCACTATTGGAGCAAGCATAAAATGGGTTTATACGCGCAATTTCAAGATAGATCAGCGCCGAGTTGGGATGGGTTAGTCAGCGATTGTGCCCAGCTAATCGATCAGCAGGTGGCGGCCAAGAGCGGCCTCTCTGGCGTGGTGGTTAAGGCGGCTTACAGCGCGGTGAAGGGCATTAGTCCGGGCTATGTGCCAGAAGCGACAGGCCGGATCTTGCCTGATCTGCTGAATGCACTTGACCCAATCTGGGAGGACGGCGTAGCCTCTGGCGACCCTGTTAGCTATCTGAGTCAGCATAGCCCTCAGGCTGCGGATGCGATTTTGGCAATTACCGATGCTAAAGCGGCAAAAACTGAACGAGCCGTTGTGCGCGGCTCATACAACAGGCTGCGCGAATCGGTCAAAAAGGACATCGAAGCTGCCATGCCGCAGCTGGCGCAAACAATCAGCGCTCGGCTCAACTAATCCAGCTAGCGCAATTTCCTGCTGCTGAGCCGCCTCCTCGATTGAGCTGACCAATCGAGCTGACCAGTCGAGCTGACCAGTCGAGCAGTTCAGCAGCTCTCCTGCTAGCGCAAAATCCCGCAGCTAGTTTAGAAAAATCAGCAAGAGACTCTGCATAGGTTCTCATCGCCAATCGCTATCTGCTCACGAGACATGATTGCCAAATGGATCGGACTGGACTGGGGAGAAAGCCGTGACGCTGAATGAACTGGATCAGCTCTTACTAGACTGGCAGCGCAAGCTCGATCTTGCGGGTCAAAACCTCCTGACGCTGCAAAACCTCCCGACCTATCAGCGGTTGGCCGGAGAAGGCGGCTTTTGCAAAGCGACGCTGAGCGGCTTGACCGCCAAGGTGGCTGAGCCGATGCTGCAATCGATGCACGATCTGTTTCAGCAGTACGATTTACTGGCGCAGACGATTGACCGCGCTCTGTTCCTGCGCCGTCAGATCAACCCGCTTTGGGGCAGCGATCCACGTCAGCAAAACGTGCTGGATATTTTGCAGGGCAAGTCGATTCACATTGCTCAAGCTGAGCTATCCGTGGCGCAAATTGGGCTGCTGAGCCATCCGGATCAAAGCTACTTTGTCACACCCACCAGCCTGCTGACGACGATGCAGGCGACGTTTGATTGGCTCCGCGATCAGCTGCTGGCCATTGACCAAGCCTGGGAAAACCTGGAGCCAAAGCTGCTGAAGGTTCAGGACAAAATTCGGGCGCTGGAGGCCGAAGGCGCAGATCTGTCTCTGGCCAAAGCTCAGCTTCTGCCGCTGCAAGACCGCGTTTTTGCCGATCCGCTGGGCGTGGAAGCTGAATTTGAGCAGCAGATTTTGCCGTTGATTGAGCGGGTACAGCAACAGTTCCGGCAGGCCAAAGCAGCGCAGCAGCAGCTTGAGGCTGATTTGCAGCAGGCACGCAGCCAGTGGCGGCAGCTGCAAACGCTCGACCAGCAGAGCCGCAGCTTGCAAGCTGAAGCCAGCCAAGCCATTCAGGCGACTCCGCAGCAGCCATCGGTGCAGCTTGTGGCGCTAGAGCAATGGCTGCTGCGGCTAGAGCTGCGGTTCCTGGAAGGGGCAAAGGCTGCCGTGCGGGTGGGCTTACAGAACTGGATGCAGCAGGCAGCTCAGGCAATCACCAGTCTGGAAGCCGCTATCTCGACGCAGCAGCTCCTCCTCCAGCAGCGCCAAGAGCTAGCGGGACGGCTGAATGCGCTTCAGGCTAAGGCGGCTGCACGCGGTCTGGCAGGCGACGGGACGCTGCGGCATTTTGCGACGGAAGCGGGTGAAATCTTGGCTCAGCCGCCAGTCGATCTCAAAAGCCTGGAGGCGCTGGTGGGCGGCTACGAGCGCTGGCTGAATCGAGATCGCTAGAGGTCAGATCCAGCTAGCCCTGACTTACAAAACTGCATATGTCCAAAACGCCGATCGCTACCTTACCGCAGACTCTCCGAAACCCCTATGACTTCAGATATTTGCACACGTCCCCACTGCAACGGCAAAATCGACGACGGCTACTGCGATAGCTGCGGTATGGCGGCGCTGAGCCAAAATCTAGTGACGGCTACTAGCCGCAGCTCCAGCAGCACATCGAGCCGCCAGTCTGGTAGCCTGCGATCGGGCAGCCTGCGATCGGGCAGCCTGCGATCGGGGCGCGCATCGAGCCGCCATTTGGGGGCGGGGCTAGTGACAATTCCTGATTTGCCTTCCACCGCACCCGAAGCGCATCTGCTCAGCGACCCTCACGTTCCGGAGCATCGGCGCTTTTGCGGTCACTGCAATGCCACCCTGCGCCGTGAGCGCGGCTATTGCAACCAGTGTGGCCAGAAATATAGCTTTGTGCCGTCGCTGCAAGCAGGCGATTTAGTGGCCGAGCAATATGAAGTCAAAGGCGCGATGGCCTACGGCGGGCTCGGCTGGATCTATCTCGGCTTCGACCAAATGCTGAGCCGCTATGTGGTGCTCAAAGGCTTGCTGAACGCCGAGGATGCCGCCAGCGCTGCCGTCGCTTTAGCTGAACGCAAATTCCTGGCCTCGGTAAAGCATCCGAATATCGTCGGGGTTTACAATTTTGTAAATCATGGCGGCGAAGGCTTCATCGTCATGGAGTATATTCAGGGCCAAACGCTGAAGGTTATTCGTAAGCAGCGGGGCAGGCTACCCGTCGGTGAAGCAATTGCCTATATCCACCGCATCCTCAGCGCCTTTGCCTACCTGCATGAGTCCGGGCTGGTCTACTGCGACTTCAAGCCCGACAACGCCATGCTGGAAGACGGCGACGTGAAGCTGATTGACATGGGCGGCGTGCGGCGACTGGACGATTCGGACGGCGATATCTACGGTACAGTAGGCTATTCTGCTCCAGAGATTGCGGCAGATGGCCCATCGGTGGCTTCTGACCTGTTTACGGTCGGGAGGACGTTAGCGGTACTGCTAATCGATATCCCGGAGTTTAATAAAACGCACCAGTTCAGCCTGCCTGCGCCTGAGCAGGAGCCGCTATTTGCCCAGCAGGAATCGCTCTATCGGTTTTTGCTCAAAGCTACTGCCTACAAGGCCGAGCAGCGGTTTCAGTCGGCTGAAGCGATGGCTGAGCAGCTTTTGGGGGTGCTGCGCGAGGTGGCGGCGCTGGAAACCGGGCAGCCTAGTCCAGCCAGCAGTCGGCTGTTTGGCGGCGATCCGCTGGTTTTGACGGCTAGCCCAGATGCGCCAATTGCTGCCGATTATCACCAGCTGTCGCTGCCCCTGCTCGACGCAGCCGATCCGGCCTTTAACGCCCTGCTCACTGCGCTGGCCGTCCCGGATTTGCGGCAGCGCCAGGTTAGTCTGGATCAAGTCATGCAGCAGTTTCCCGACTCCAGTGAGGCGCAGCTCCAGCGGATCAATAACCTGATTGAGCTGCGAAATTACAAGCAGGCGAGAGCGGCTCTGGGCAAGTTTATGCAGAAAGTGCAGCGGGACTGGCGGTTTACCTGGTGTTATGGCAAGCTGAACCTAGCTGAAGAACTCCCTGTGAGCGCTACGGATTATTTTGAACAGATTTATACAGACTTGCCGGGAGAACTTGCCCCAAAGCTAGCGCTGGCTATTGCGACTGAGCAGGCCGGTCAGAGGTTGCGAGCGATCCAGCTTTACAGGCTGATTGCCAGCACCGATCCAGGCTACGTCTCAGCTAGCTTTGGGCTGGCGCGCTGTCTGTTCGCTAAAGGAGATCGCCAAGCTGCAATTGCTGCCCTCGGTCAAATCCCCTCCGATTCTATTCTCTATACCCACGCACAGATGATGGCGGTGCGGCTGCTGACGAGTATGACAGGCGCAGCTGGCACTGTACCACAGCCGCCCGATCTAGAGCAGGCCACTCGCATTCTTGAAGCGCTTCGCCTGGAGGGACTGGAGCGGCATCGGCTGGCGCAGCAGCTATTTGAGACGGCGCTGATGCTCTTGCATTCCAAGGCAGTACCTCCTCAAAATTCGCTGAGTCTGCTGGGACAACCCTGGACTGAAGTTGCGATTCGGCAAGGGCTAGAGCAGTCTCTCCGCGCTCAGGCACAGCTAGCCGCAGGTCGCGAGAAGATTAAATTAGTCGATGCTGCGAACCGAATTCGACCCCTCACCTGGATTTAAATCTGGAAGATTGAGATGCCAACGCTAAAACAGCTCGACGAATGCCCCAACTGTCACCTGCCGATCTTGCTCAGCGATCGGTTTTGTGAAGGCTGCGGCCAGCTATTAGATAATTTTGGCAATGCAAGCCTGACCTGTCCTAAATGTGGCGCAGCCGCCCCGTTGGATTCAGATGGCTATTGCAGTCACTGCGGCGTTCGGGCAGAGACGAGTGCCGATCACATCGAAATTCGGCTGAGCGCTAATTTGGCAGGCGTGAGCGATCGCGGACTTGTCCATGCTCACAACGAGGACGCTCTGGCGCTCTATGGCTCTGATCAGGTGCAGATTCTCGTGGTTTGCGACGGGGTTTCCTGCTCCTATAGGCCGCAGTTGGCCTCTGGGTGCGCGGCTCAAACCATCTGTGAGGCGCTCGTGGATCAAGCTGACACTGACCCGGCTGACGCAATCTTGGCCGCAGTTGCCCGGGCGCAGCTTGCCGTAGCTGCAATTCTGCATCCCTCAGGAGCCGAAGCCTCTGCTACAACGGTGGTCGCTGCTGTTTGCAAGGCGGGGAGAGCGACGATTGGCTGGTTGGGAGATAGTCGCGCTTACTGGGTGGCGGCAGAGCCAAACGCCGCAGAGCCAAACGCGCCATCTGCCGTGCAGTTGAGTCAGGATCATTCCTGGCAGGCTCACGCGATTACCCGCTGGTTGGGCGCTGATGCCGAGGCGGGCGTACCGGATCTGGTGACTGTTCCCTTACTCAGTTCGGGCTGTTTGCTCCTCTGTTCAGACGGACTCTGGAACTACACCGAGGCTTCCAGTCTAGCGGAGCTGGTTTCAATGGAAGCTGAGGCTGCTGTAATTGCCCAGCAGCTGGTAGATTACGCCTGTGCTCAGGGTGCTCACGACAACGTCACAGTTGCTGTATACAAATTTGCTCTTTAAGCAGGAGACTTTAATGAACTCTCAATCTACATCTCAATCTAGATCTCAATTCACAGCCGAGCTATTTCAAAATTCCTACTTGCCGATGGGTGCAAGCGAGGTGAACGCCATCATGACCGTCACGGCAAATAGCGATCAGGCGATACCAGGCGGCTCTAGCAGCTCTGAGCGTCTGTTTGGGATGATCTGCGATGTCTCAGGCTCCATGACGGGCCACAAAATCGAGGCTGCAAAAGCCGCTCTGATTAAAGTTGTGCAGCTCTTGCCAACAGACAGCAGCTTTTTTATTGTCACAGGTTGCGGCCATGCCAACTTGGTGGTGCCCGTTTTGGCGGCCAGCGCTGAGAATAAACAGCAGGCAGTCCGAGCGATTGGGCAGATTAAGGCCAGCGGCGGCACGCTGATTTCCACCTGGCTCACGGCGGCGCTGGCCGAATTCAAGAAAAAGCCAGCCGCTATCCGGCAGGCGCTGCTGCTCACCGACGGCCAAAACGACGATTCGGACAGCTCGCGGCTGGCGACGATCTTGCAGCAGTGCGAGGGAGTCTTTCAGTGCGACTGTCGCGGCGTGGGCACCGACTGGCGGGTGAAACAGCTTCAGCAAATTTCTAATCAGCTCTTGGGCAGCACTGATATCATTCCGGAAGCCAGTGGTTTGGAAGCCGACTTTCAAACGATTTTGCAGCAGGCGATGGGCAAATCGCTGAACGAGGTCAGCCTGCGTCTCTGGATGCCGCAGGGCGCGACGCTGCTGTTTTGCAAACAGGTGAGTCCAGAAATCGTCGATCTCACTCCCCGTGCCCAGCCCGTCACCGCTCAGATTACCGACTATCCTACCGGAGCCTGGAGCCGGATCGAATCGCGGGACTACCACTTTTGCATTCAGGTGAAGCCGGGTAATTTGGGGGACGAAATGCTGGCCGGACGCGCTAGCTTGATCTGCAAAATTGACGGCACAGAAACCAAAATTGCCGAGGCGCGGATTCTGGCCATCTGGACGGATGATGAGGCCAAGTCAGCCAAAATTGATCGGCATGTGGCGCACTACACCGGACAGGCCGAGCTGTCGGACAGCATTCAGGAGGGAATTGAGGCACGCGAACGCGGACAGATTGACGTGGCGACGGCCAAGCTGGGTCGAGCCGTGCAGCTGGCGCATGAGTCGGGCAACGAGTCTACGGCTAAACTGCTGCGCCAGGTAGTCGATATTGAAGATGCGGCGACTGGCACCGTGCGACTGAAGCGCAACGTGGCTAAGGCTGATTCAATGGCGCTAGAAACGCGCTCGACCAAAACCACCCGCATTCCCAAGAGCTAGTCTTTTTATTTGCTTTATCTTATGGGCTCTCTCAACCATGCTAACCTCTTATCTCTGCCCTCAGGGTCATAATTCACTCGAACCTGACTATTGCTCAGAATGTGGCGCTAAAATTCAAAATTTGAGTGCAGATGCGGATGTTTCTATGTCCAAATCTATCTCAACCGTGATCTGCCCAGATTGCAGTACAGAGCATAATCCTAGCGACGGTCAGTTCTGCGGCACCTGCGGCCATAACTTCACTACAGGTGCGCGCGGCGAAATTCCGCTGCCGCCAGAGCCATCTCCTGGATCATCTCCAGCAGCATCTCCAGCAGCCCACTCAACGCCTACCATCGGCCAATGGACAGTGACTGTCTCAGTTGATCCAGCGCTGCGTGACCCGCTGAGTCCGCCCGCCCCTGAGCGCTCAGAGCAGCAGATTTTGCTGGAGAAACCTGTGAATCTGATTGGTCGCACCAGCCAGATCCGGGCCATCTATCCTGAAATCAACCTTGACTTTGACGATGCGGTATCTCAGCGTCACGGGCTGCTTAGCCTCCAGTCCGACGGCAGCTTGATTTTTCGGGATATCCTGTCTTCTAATGGCACTCGGCTCAACGGGGTTGACGTGACAGTCATGGCCGATTTACCGCTGCAAGACCATGACGAACTGACGTTAGGTCACTGGACAAAGCTAACCGTTCGTTCTTCTTGATTCTATTCACTGAGTAATCTCTATGTCAGTCACAAACACCGCTACAAAGCTAGCTCAACCGACCGTCACAACCGCAACTCAGATCAACATAGGTCAGCCTACACTTCGACAGCGATTGTCGCAGTCGCTGCAATCGCTCTCTACGCCACAGTGGTATAGAGTCGGGCTATACGGCACTTGCGGCGCGAGCTTACTGCTGCTGCTGAGTGCGATTGTCAGCGTTCAGGCACAGCGCAACGGCATTGAGAGCGTTGCCAAATCGGCCATTCCCAACGTTATCCAGGCGCAGCGGCTCAAGACTGCCATGACCGATATTGATGCCATGGTCGCTAATCGCATGCTAGGTTCACTCTCAGGAGCCGGACAGGAACTCTACTATAAACGCCAGGGTGAACTCTCTGAGCGCATCGTGCAGGCCGCGCAAATTGCCTCTGGCGAAACAGAGCAGGCAATGATTCAAAGCCTGGTTCGCAGCTTTAATGCCTATACTGTGCAAGCCGAGCAGGCGCGATTTGCCAAGCAGCGCGGCGATCAGGCTGGCGTACTAGAGGCTTATCGGCAGGCGGCAGAAATTTTGGATCGGCAGATGCTGCCCAGCGCCGATCGGTTGGCGCGAATTAACGAGGCGAAACTGCAAGCCAGCTATCGGCAGACGCAGGCGATAGCAATCTGGTCATATCTCGGCATTCTGCTCTCTGGGCTGCTGCCGCTGGGTTCGCTGGTTGTCCTACAAATCTGGCTTGCTCATCAGACGAGACGGCGACTCAGCCCAATGCTGGTTGCTGCCACGCTGCTCTCATTGCTGTCGCTGTTCACCTCTAGCAGCGGCCTGCTGTCGAGATCCAGTCAGCTGCGGATGCTCACAGAAGATGCCTATGCATCGCTGCGGGCGCTGCGGGTTGGGCGCGTGCATCTCTACCAGGCAAACGGTTCAGCCAGTCGCTATTTGCTCGATCCAACAGAGCAAAACCTGCAAGCTTTCGATTGGCAAACCGAGCAAGTCCTGAAGCTGCCGGATGGCGTGACGCTGCCTCAAGTTATTGCAGCTTACAAAACAGATCAGCAGGTTCCTGGCCTTAGCGGTGAGTTTGCCGATGCGCTCAATCAAATTAGCTTTCCGGGCGAGCGCGAACGGCTGATTGCGATGCTGGCAGCCTACGGCCAATATCTTCAGGTGAACCAGCAGATTCGTCAGCTCTTTGCCAGCGGCCAAACGCAGGCGGCGATTGACCTGAGCATTGGCGGCAATCCTGGTCAGTCCTACGCCATATTTAAACAGCTCCGAGATCAAAATGAGCAGGCAGTCGTGATTAATACAGAGATGCTCGACCAGCTCACGGCTCAGATGCTGAATACTCTGAATGGCTTTGAGGGCAAAGCGGCGATGATAACGGCGCTGACAATGCTGATGATCCTGTTTGGATTACGCCCTAGACTCAGAGAATATTTGCTGTGAGTCTAGCCCTGAGTCTGCTGGCTGACAATCTGAGAATAGATCGCTCTCGTCTATAGAACCCATTTGAGATCTTTTGGCTACCTGTAAGCTTAATGCATACCTGGATTTCAGCTTTTCGGAGCGATTGCCCCATGATTTTTTAGCATCTTGAATCCGCTTGGTTACTAGGTCGCCCAAAACGGCTTCCTTGTCTTCCTTCTGTTGCAAGGAGAGATCTCAAATGGGTTCTATACACTGGCTCAGATCTGATTTAGATAGCCCATCAAGCGCTCTAAAAACCCTTGACGGATCCCCGTTGTCCCAGCCGATTCTAGTTCTGCTGGGGTGTCAGCGCGTGCCTCGGCTTCAGTCGCCAGCGGTACCTCCTCGGCAAAGCCGGTGACAATCAGCCGGAAGGCAATTTTCTGCACCGTTTCGAGCGGCAGCGCCATCTGCTTGGCAATCTGCTGGAGTGGCATTCTACCGTCCGTGAGTCCCTGCACCTGAGCTTCCTGGGCGTTCAAGCGTAGCTCTGGCTGGCTTTGCAGATTTTGGATCAGGCTAGAGCTGGAGCTAGGCAGCTTTTCGGCTAGCGTAGACCAGTTATCTAGGGCGCGCAGACCTGGTAAAATCACCTCTTTAGCAGGTGCGCTCAGCCCGGTCATCTCTAAAAACGGCGGTTGCACAGTTCCCACAAACTGATACGAGCCGTTGACCAGTTCAAACAGGGCGCAAATCTGTCGAATCACCTGGGTTGAAAATAGCAGTCGGAGCTGGTCGGCGCTCAGCAGATTTTGAGACTTGAGGAAAGACCCAAAGGCGCTGCCAGATGGGCATTGTGAAATGAGCTGCCGCAGCTTGCTCTCATCCATCCACTTGCGCTGCGCAATCATTCGTACCAAGCCGCGATAATCCTGCTGATCGGCAGCAGCAATAATTCGGCCTTCGTTGAACCAGATAAAATAATGTCTTGACAGCGCTGTGCTTGAAGCAACCCCTGCCCTAGCCCCCAAGCCAGAAGGCTGAACGGCCAGTAAACCTGACTTACTGCCTTCATCTAGAAATTGCAGAATTTCTGGAAGCGAAAAATCAGAGAGATAGCCACTAATAACCATAGATTCCCCTACTGCCTGGTTTGCGAATGAGCTTGTGAATCTCAGTGCCTTGGCTTCAGGTGCGCCTGCATGAGCTGACGCACCACCGCCATCAAAGCTTGCCCTGATGAAGCTGGATCTTGGGCATCGACGGTGACAATTGGCGGAGCTTTGCTGAGATCTAAGTAGCCTAGGGCAATCGCGACGTTCTCCATTTCCCAAGCGTCTTCGCAGTCCATGTGGGTCATACCGATGACCATTGGAACAGCTGAGCGCTGCTGCATAAAGCTATTAATCCGGCGAGCGTTGCGAAACTCGGCGGGTCGATTGGCGGGCACCAGCATAATGTAGGCATGAGCCTTGCGAATTAGGATATCCCACATGAAATCAAAGCGAAATTGTCCCGGCGTCCCGTAGAGGTGCAGCGCCATATCCGGGCCAAACTGCAAGCGCCCAAAGTCGAGGGCTACGGTGGTTTTGGCCTTGAGCTGAGCGGTTTCGTCGGTTGCCCGTCGATCGGTATCGACCACCTCAATTTCGCTCACAGACCGAATGAATGTAGATTTTCCGGCTCCAACTGGCCCTGTAACGACCAAACGCATGATTTCCATTCGGTTTCACCCTAGAACATAGCGGTTCATACAGTGATTGAAAGCAGATAGTTTTGATTGAAAAGAAAATTAATTCAAGAAATAATTCAAAAATACGCCAATCACAGCTTTCTACGAACTTTAGCGGTTAGGCTGATGCAGCGAAGAGATAAAGACTGCTGCCACCAGCCCAACAACTTGCGGCTAGACTTTGCGGCTAAATCAAGAGCAGCTTCAGCTCGGATACGGCGCGCTTGATCTCTAGCATCAGCACCCCTTGCTTAGCAGATTTGCTGGCCAGCACCAGAAATACTGCATCTTGGCCGCAGCTCGTCAAGATTGCATAGCCATCTTCACCTTCGACCAAAATCCGGTCGATGCCGCCGCGCGTCAGTTCGGTTCCAATGCGTTCCCCCAAAGACAGCATTGCGGCTGACATGGCTGAAACCCGCTCCTCATCCATGCCACCTGGCAGGCTGGAGGCTAGCGGCAGACCGTCTGGCGTCACCAAGGCGACCCCTTGCACATCGCTGGTTCCGGTAGCGAAATTTTGTAAAACAGCGCCCAGTTTGGCAGAATTGATACCCATCGTTGAAAGACTCCAGTTGTAGTAGTTAGCTGTACAGATTGATCGAGGTTGATAGACTCGGCGCTCAAATCGCTCAAGTCTAGTATTCTTTGAATTCGGCCACGTCGTGGTTGCTACCCCGCAGGACAGACTCGACTTGAGCACCGCGCAGTCGCTTGCCGGTAGCTATCTCTAAAACGCCTTGCAAAGCGCCCATGGTGTAGGACAGCGAGCGCGGAGAACCTTGCGGTTCGCCAGACGAGCAAATTGTTTCACGGCAAAACACCTGATAGGCGTCGTCCACCATGACGATTTTGTCGATCACGCAGAGTCGGGTGCCCGCTTGGCCTAACGCGCCCTGCATTGCAGACGTAATCTGCTCAAGTGGCATACCGGACTGGATGTTGAGGGCACTCGCCAACTGTTTACCGCGCACCCGACCTGCTGCAATCAGCGCAATCAGCGCCGCTTTCTCTCCCAGGGCTTCTTCAATGCCTGTCACTACCGCCTTAAAACAAACAATGCTGCCAAAGTCGCCTAGCTCAGGTCGAATTTGGTTCGCAATCAGAGTTGATGCAGTCATGGTTAGTCCAAACCTCAATTCAATAAGGGATCAAGAATTAATAGAATGCAGTAAATGCGCCATAGATCCAGGTTCCGCAGGGAATCTAGCCATTTCGACGACTTGCCTATTGAATTCGTACTGCTAAGGTGCCCAGCCCAGTCAGGATTCACTCGACTACAGGCTGCAAGTTATTTTTATTCAAATTTCGGGACAATACCTTCAAACTTTGTGACTATAGTTTACATAACCTGAATCGGCATTGTTGAATTAAGGTATGGGTAGTCCTATTTGGTAAAGGATTGAGGAAAATAGAGGGAAGCAGTGTCTTCCACAGTAATTGCCAATCATGAAAGTTTACCTCATCTGTCTAACCTGTGGCTCTGATGACACGATGAAAAACGGCACTACCCGTCGAGGCAAGCAAAACTATAAATGTCGTGACTACGGTCGTTAGTACCCTGCGAGAAGCAAGCTTGTATCTTAGGGTTAATCAGGTGAAATTGGTCAAGTTTCACTTGAGAAACAACGGTAGAAGAGAGGTTGGAAGCAAGCTGAGGCACAATAAGCCTGGGCCGTAGATTAAACCCCTTCTCTGCCATTGACTGCCATCAGGTAGGCTGGAGGGCATCTAAGGTGTAATAGACAGGACTTAATCTGACACTTCTGGTAAACTTACTCTAAAGCAGAGGTGTCACAATGAAAAGTAGCGCAGGAAAATAGAGCCATTCCAGTCCTGCAATCAGGTTTTGTAGCAGCATGGGGAGGCTGTTGATAAAGCTAATCCGATCAAAAATATAGAGATCAACGCCCTTAATATGGTGGTCGATATGTCCTTGGGCTAAGTCTTGGAACCGCGCATAAGAAGTACCGTGCAGCCACTGCATGATTCTGCCCCAAAAGCGGTTGGTTTTCATGCTGCTGAAGATAGTGCCATGCATAAACTTATGCGCTAGATAGGCAGAGAGCACCAGCGCATGGGTGACAAGCAAGATCCCGACTGCGTTTAGACCAAAATTACTAGCACAGAGCAAATAGATGCCGCCGTAGTATCCGCCAATCGTGTAAAGCAGTGCGGCTGCGTTCCAATGCGGCTTCTGCTGATGGATATAAACGCTCAAATCCGACTGTTGATTTTCTGTAGAAGTCAGCATAGACTTAGCTCGACTTTATCCATCTAGGCTGCGTAGCACAAGAGGCTAGACCAGCAGTCTAGGAGCGCTTTTGGTACTTTTACAATGTCGGTTGTTTGAGTAGATGTATAAAAAAGTCGCGCC
>JAHHHV010000006.1 GCA_019359155.1 Pegethrix bostrychoides GSE-TBD4-15B | reverse complement strand
AGGCGCGACTTTTTTATACATCTACTCAAACAACCGACATTGTAAAAGTACCAAAAGCGCTCCTAGACTGCTGGTCTAGCCTCTTGTGCTACGCAGCCTAGATGGATAAAGTCGAGCTTAGTCGAGAATGTCAGGCAGCGCGATTGCATCAAACCAATATTCCATAAAAATCTGCATGGTGCGCTTGAACTTGATCGCATTAATTGGCTTAATCAAATAGCCATTGACTCCAGTTTGATAGCAAGCTCGGATATCTTTTGGATTGTTAGAGGTCGATAGCACAACCACCGGAATGCTTTTCAGCGTCTCATCTTGCTTGACTTGACTCAAGACTTCTCGCCCATCGAGTCCGGGGAGATTGAGGTCGAGCAGAATGAGGGAAGGTACAGGCGACGTTGCCGGATCAGCGTATTGACCTGTGTGAAAGAGAAAGTCGAGGGCTTCATCGCCGTCGTAGCAGCGATAGAGCTGACATCGGGTTGGCGCGTTTTTCAGCATGCGGCAGAGGGCTTCAAAATCTTCGTCGCTGTCTTCAATGATCAGCAGGATTGCGAGATAGTCTCCCATTGGAAATTGTTGACCTTACTATCGAGGGTTATTGAGGGCTAATCGTTAGGACTCAACTCGCCTGTGAGGTAATGCTAATTTCGATATTGTATCCCTCTCTAGCAGCCAATTTTATAAAAGAAACCTGGAGATGCATCGTTTAAAGCTATGAATAAATCTATGGTGATGATAAGGCAGAAGCCGAACGAATCCTAATAGTCAACGCATCTACCAGAAGACAGATTTTCTTATCTCTTATCTATCTCTAATCTGTGACTGGTTACGAATCATAGACTTCAAGTAACGGTTAGTTTACACTAATGAAGTCTATTTGGTTTCATGGCTCCAAGAGCTAACAGAATGACTTCTTCAGAAAATGCGCCATCTGCGGATGTCAGCCATCAGTCTGTCAGCCCGTCCAGTCTGCCTATGTCTGAGCCGCTTAGCTTGACCAACTGTGATCGCGAACCCATTCACATCCCAGGTTCGATTCAGCCGCACGGGGTCTTGCTGGTGATGCGCGAAGCGGACTTAACCATTGTGCAGGTGAGCAGAAACGTCGCGCAACTGCTGGGTCGAGCGCCAGAAGAACTGCTGAATCAGCCCTTGGAGACGCTGTTGAATACAGAGCAGCTTGCCACGATTGCAGGATGTCTCTCGCAGGATTTTGAGCGCATCAATCCGATGCAAATTGTGATTGAGGTTGGTGGGCAAGGCTCGGTATTTGATGGGATCATTCATCGCTTTGAGCAGTCTTTAATCTTAGAGCTAGAGCCAAATCTCAGCCAGCGAACCGCTGACTTTTTTGGGTTTCATCGGTTAGTCAAAGGTGCCATTAATCGGCTGCAACAAGCAACCACCCTTGAGCAGATGAGTCAGATCATCGTTCAGGAAGTGCGTCAGTTGACGGGCTTCGATCGCGTCATGGTCTATCAGTTTGATGCCGCAGGATCAGGAAGCGTGATTGCAGAAGATCGACGAGACGACTTAACGCCCTATCTCGGACTGCACTATCCCGCTTCAGATATTCCACAACAAGCCAAACAGCTTTACAGACTGAACTGGCTGCGGCTGATTCCCACGGTTGACTACGCTGCGGCTGAGTTGATTCCCAGCGTTAACCCGTTGACTCAGCAGCCCACCGATTTAAGCCTGGCCGGACTGCGAAGCGTTTCGCCGATCCATCTGGAATATTTGCACAATATGGGCGTGGGTGCGTCGATGTCGATTTCGTTGATCAAAGAGAAGCAGCTTTGGGGATTGATTGCCTGTCACCACGATTGCGATCGCTATGTTTCTTATGAGATCCGAACAGCCTGCGAATTTTTGGGCCAAGTGATGTCGCTAGAACTGATCTCCAAAGAAACCAATCAAGACCTTGATTACAGAATAAAGCTGAAATCGATTCAGGCTAGATTTGTCGAAGTGATTTCACAATGCGACAGTTTATTGAATAGAATACTGAACGCTGATGCGAATCTTTTAGAATTGGTCGATGCCCAAGGAGCCGCCGTCTTTTGGGATAGTCAATTTCACAGGATTGGCCATACTCCAAATATCAAGCAGTTAGAAGATTTGCTCATGTGGGTTGAAACTCAGCTTGACGGAAATTTGCTGTATACGACTGCACTCTCTCAAGATTATCCGACTGCTGAGGAGTACAAGTCAGTGGCCAGCGGTATGATTGTCTTAGCGATCTCGCGTGTGAATCGCAATTACATTCTGTGGTTTCGCCCGGAAGAGGTGCAAACGGTGAACTGGGGCGGCGATCCCAACAAGCCCGTCGAGGTTTCAGATGACGGTGAAGCGCGGATGTCGCCGCGTAAATCATTTGCGCTGTGGCAAGAAACGGTGCAGGCCAGATCGCTGCCTTGGAAAGCCTGCGAAGTCGAAGCAGTTTTGGAGTTGCGGAGCGCGATCGTCGGCATCGTGTTGCGTCAGGCCGATGAGTTAGCCAGGTTAAACCTGGAGCTTGAGCGCAGCAATAGCGAACTCGATTCGTTTGCTTACATTGCCTCTCACGATTTAAAAGAGCCACTGCGCGGCATTCACAACTACTCCAGTTTTTTGATGGAAGACTATGGAGACATTTTGAACGAAGACGGGGTTTCAAAGCTGCAAACGCTGGTGCGGCTAACCCAGCGCATGGAGGATTTGATCAATTCGCTGCTGCATTTCTCACGGCTAGGGCGAGTTGAACTGGCGCTGCAGCGCATCGATCCCAACCAGCTTCTGAAAAGCGTGCTTGAAATGTTGAGTATCAGTTTGGAGAACTCGCAGGTCGAAATTCGGGTGCCGCGCTCGCTGCCGATGGTGCGATGCGATCGCGTTCAAATCAGCGAAGTGTTTACCAACTTAATTAGTAACGCCATTCGCTATAACGATCGCGCCCAGAAATGGGTGGAAATTGGCTATTTAGATCCAGTAGAATCGCCTCTTCGGCCTGTTGATGCCAGCGAAGCCACCGCCGATCCAATGGTCACCTTTTACGTGAGAGACAATGGAATTGGCATTCCAGAGCGGCATCTCGATACCATTTTCCGCATTTTTAAGCGACTGCACGCCCCGACCAAATATGGCGGCGGGACGGGAGCAGGCTTGACAATCGCCAAAAAAATCGTCGAGCGGCACGGTGGTATACTCTGGGTGGAATCTACTCCAGGAGAAGGCAGCACGTTCTATTTCACACTCAAGGCATAACCTCATATCGCTTGGTTCTTTAGCTTAAAGTGAACGGTTCATTCACTTTTATACGGGTTACCCAGATGGAACAGTCGGAACTGACAGCCTCTACAGAAATCGGCCAGAACAGCGCCCAGCCAGGGCTTGGAGTAGATGAAGTTGGTATAGTTTTGCAGCTGGCCGATGGCAAAATCCAGGCGTGCAATCCCGCCGCCGAACTGATCTTGAGATTCACCCTGGAGCAAATTCAAGGCCGCGACTCCAACGACGGTCTGTGGCAAGCCATCCATGAAGACGGATCGCCGTTTCCAGGTGAAACCCATCCCATTTCGCTCGCCCTCTCCACCGGACGAGCGATTCTGGGCGTGATCATGGGTCTGTATCAACCAAACGGTGAATTAATCTGGCTGCAAATTGATGCTGAACCGTTATTTCAAGCGGGTGAAACTAAGCCTTGGGCAGCCATTACCACGTTTCGAGACATTACAGACCAGCGACCGACCGTTCCCGTTCAGCCGCGCTTGCCCGTCGATTTGCCAACGCAGCGCACCGTGCTGATTGTCGATGACTGTCTCGAAGATCGGGAAACCTTTCGCCGCTACCTGAATCAAGATCACCGCTATCGCTACCGAATTTTAGAAGCAGAAACCGGAGCAGAGGCATTAGAGATTTACCAGCAGGTTGAACTAGATGCGGTGCTGCTCGACTACAGCTTGCCAGACTATGAAGGACTTGAGCTGCTGCAAATCATGCAACAGCAGCGTTCATACTATGTGCCAATCATGCTGGTTACTGGGCAGGGCAGCGAAACGCTAGCAGTCCGGCTGCTCAAAGCAGGAGCCGAAGATTATTTAATCAAAGGCAACATAACAACCGCTAGTTTGCAAGCCGCGATCACAGATGCGATCGACAAAACAGAGCTACGCCTCCGGTTGCGTCAAAGCCAAGAGCGGGAACGATTGGTCGCCCAAATTGCCCAACAGATCCGTCAATCGCTCGATCTGGCGACGATTCTCACCACCACAGTCGAAGAAGTGCGGCAGTTATTCGACACCGATCGGGTGCTGATCTTTCGCTTCAATCCCGATTGGTCGGGCACGGTGATCGCTGAATCTGTCGGAGCAGACTGGAGATCGGTTTTATCCACCACGATGCTCGATCCCTGTTTGGTCACGACCTTTGTCAGGCAATATCAGCAGGGGCGAGTCACCGCGATCGCCGATATTCATTCCGCAGAACTCAATCCTTGCCACGTTGAAATGCTGGCAGAGTTTCAGGTGCAGGCCAACCTAGTGGTGCCGATTCTCCAGAGCGATCAGCTTTGGGGATTGCTGATTGCGCATCACTGTGCAGCACCGCGAGCCTGGCAGACCGCCGAGATCGAGCTGCTGAAGCAGCTTTCAACCCAGGTTGGCACGGCCATTCAGCAAGCCGAACTCTATCAGCGATCGCAGATCGAATTAGCCGAACGTCAGCGCGTCGAAGCTGAACTGCGCGACAGTGAACTCTTCGTTCGCAAAATTTTAGAAAGCACCTCCGAGTGCATTAAAGTGCTCAACCTAGACGGGCAGCTGCTCTACATGAATCCGGGCGGACAGGTGCAAATGGGAATTTGTGACTTTGCTCGCTTTGCCCTATGTCAGTGGATCGAGTTTTGGAGCGACAGCGATCGCCAAGCCGCGGAACAGGCCATTGCAATCGCCAAGGCAGGCGGCTCAAGTCAATTTGAGGGATATTGCCCCACAGCGGACGGCATTCCCAAATGGTGGGAAGTCCAGGTCAGTCCAATTTTAGATGCCCAGGGCAATGTCGAACGATTATTATCCGTATCGCGCGACATCACCAGCCGCAAGGCATCTGAGACTGCCCTCAAAACCAGTAAAGATCATGTCGAACTGCTCTACGATACGGTGAAAGAACTGCTGGTTAGCACAGAGCCGCTGACGCTGATTGACAGACTCTTTGAAAATCTGGAAGGGCTATTAGAGCTTGACCTTTACTTAAATTACGTGGTCGAAGACGCGACTTCAAATCCAGATGCTCGCATGCGTTTAGCGGCTTACGGTGGCATTGAGCCTGCAATCGCCAGCGAGATCGAGTACTTATCCCTCGCTCAAGCCATCTGTGGTGTCACAGTGCAACAGCGGCAGCAAATCGTGCTCTCAGATGTGCAAAATTCTGATAATCCGAAGGTCGTCTTGATCAAAAACCTGGGAGTGGCGGCCTATTCGATTCAGCCGTTGATTTCTCAAGGCCAACTCTTCGGCACTTTGTCGTTCGGCAGCTGTCGCCGATCGCACTTTACAACCGACGAGACCGAATTATTGCAGGCCATCTGCGATCAAATCGCGATCGCGCTAGAACGCACCAATCTGGTCAATTCTCTGCAACAGCAAACCGAGCAACTCCGTCAAGCCGATCGCCTCAAAGACGAATTTCTCGCCGTCCTCTCCCACGAACTTCGCACCCCCCTCAACCCCATCCTGGGCTGGGCGCGCCTGCTACAAACTCGGCATTTCGATCAAGACCGCACCCTCAGCGCCCTGGCCACGATCGAGCGCAATGCCAAACTGCAAGCGCAGCTGATCGATGACCTGCTCGACATTTCCCAGATCATGCGCGGCAAGCTCACCCTCAACGCCACGCCCGTCAATCTAGCCACTGTGATTTCTGCTGCCCTCGAAACTGTACGGCTCGCCGCAGAAGCCAAACAGATCCAATTTGAAGTCACGATCGAGGATCAGGTGCGGCAGGTGGCTGGCGATCCGGGTCGCTTACAGCAGGTTGTCTGGAATCTGCTGTCCAATGCAGTCAAGTTTACCGACGAAGCGGGACGGATTGAGATTCGACTGACCCAGTTTGATCACCACGCACGAGTTCAAATTATCGACAGCGGCAGCGGGATCAATCCGGCGTTTGTGCCTCATGTGTTTGAGTATTTCCGCCAGGCAGATGGCTCCACAACCCGCAAGTTTGGCGGATTAGGGCTGGGACTGGCAATCGCTCGTCAGCTCGTTGAGCTACATGGCGGCACCATTTGGGCAGAAAGCGCTGGAGAAGGCTACGGAGCCACCTTCACATTTCAGATTCCGGGATTAAACGCGGTGAGTTCGGCAGTCTCAGCAGCTCCAGTTTTGCCGCTTCCCACGTTGCCGTTGGCTGGCATTCACGCTTTGATTGTGGATGATGATCCTGATACGCTTGACCTTCTAGCATTTTTGCTAGAACAAAACGGCGCGCGCGTTACGACTGCTTCAACTGCCGCAGAAGCGTTGCAAGTCCTAGAACAGTTGCGACCCAATATTCTATTAAGTGATGTTGGTATGCCGGAGATGGATGGATATGATCTAATGCGCGCCATTCGAGCCAGCGATCGCGGACAGGATCTTCCTGCGATCGCCATCACCGCCTACGCTGGAGAACTGAATCAACAAAGCGCTATTGCAGCTAGCTTTCAACGCCATATTGTCAAACCCATCGACTCCGATCAACTGATTCTGGCAATCAGTGAATTGGCTGCTCATCGCTGCTGACAGATTTCAAGTCTCGATTCAGACGGGCGATCACATTTTGCTTCAATGGATGTTGATTAATTTGTTCGATCGCTTGTTCCAGGTTTTTCCACTCCGTTCCCAGTGCCAGTAGGGCGTAGATTCTCGGACGTGTTGCGTGTATGCTATTCAATTGAGTAGCGAGTCGTGATAGTCTCTTCGAGACAGCTTAGTAGGATTGTAGCCTTTGACGACCAGTTGTACTGGAGATACTCCTGATGTCAAACCTCGGCGTACTGGTTGCACTGAACGGGTATCAGCTAGTCCTAGTTCAACCTGTGACAAGATTCTGCTCAAAACCACTTTCATTTCAAATTGAGCAAACGCCATACCAATACAACGCCGACTACCCCCGCCAAAAGGCAAATATTCAAACGGAGTAAATTGACGTTCCAAAAAGCGTTCTGGTCTAAATTGCTCCGGATCTGGGTAGACATCCTTGCGGCGATGGGCGAGATAGATCGAACCGATCACAATAGTTTCAGGTTCAAGTGAGTGACCCATCAACTCAACAGACGATCTAACAACCCGTGGAAAAGTCAGCATTCCCACAGGGTAAATCCGTAGCGTTTCACAACAGACTGCATCCAGATAAGGGAGACGCAAAAGAGCGTTGGGATCAAGGGGAACCTCCATTCCCTCAAGCTCTTGCAAAAGTTGCTGGCGAACGTTGGGAAATTTGTGAATCCAATACAATGCCCAAGTTAGAGCGGTGGCAGTTGTTTCATGACCAGCGACTAAAAGCGTCATTAACTCATCGCGCAACTCCACATCCGTCATAGGCTCACCTGCTTCATCACGGGCAGACATGAGCAAAGTGAGGATATCGTTACGAGAATCATTGGGCTGTGTTCGCCGCTCTGAAATCTCTTCGTAGATGATCTGGTCTATTTGTTGTCGTTTACGGACAAAGTTGCCCCATGGACTCAGTGACCCTAAATCCTGACGGAGGATTGGAAAATAGAGGAGGCTGACGCTCAAGGGGTTACTCATTTCATTGAGCATGGTTCCCAGAAGTTTCTCTAGTTGCTGATAGCGAGGTCCCTCGGCTAAACCGAACACAGCCCCCAGGATCGTTCGCATGGAAACAGCTTGCATCGACTCTCGAACTGAGAAGGATTTATCAACAGTCCATTCGCGTATCACATCGTCAGTAATGTCGCCAATGATTTGTCCGTAGGAACGCATCCGTTCTCCATGAAACGGGGGCATCATCAGCTGACGCATTCTGCGGTGGCGATCGCCACTTAACCCAATCACAGATTGCGTTCCTAGAAATGGTTCAAATAGACCGTTTAGCTCACCAGGAGCATCAAACATCTTGGAATCATCGCTAGTCAAAATGGTTTGTAGGGCTTGAGGATGACTAAAGAAGACGACGGGAGCAAATTTCTCACCCAGCATTACCGTGAAGCAGTCGCCATAATCATGAGTACAGCTACGCATAAATGAAAATGGCCTGATAATCCAATAGAACATTTGCCAAACTGCCGGAGTTTTTGGTCCATTGGGGAGTGACATAACAGTTACCTAGTTACAGATTTGCTGTCTTTATGACGAAAAAGCTGATGTTTCAGAATATGGGTCTAACTACTATGTAGACGTACAGCTATCCGCATATTAGCCCTCATATCCATTTGGGCAGATATGCTTCAGCAATTCTTTAGATAAGTCGCCTGCTCAGCCAAAGCTCACCAAACGTAAAGAATTCTTCTATCCCCACTTGCGCTAAACCAGAGTTTCAGCTTATGATCTTCCAACTGATTGCGTGAAGCAGTCAGGACACGCAAAAGCTTAAGGCGTCGCTGACTAGAAGTGGTGGAACACAACTAGCCAGCTAACCCGGCCTCCCGCTCGTCACGGAAGGCAAGGCTGAGTCGATTTTACATCGCGCTCGCTTCGTTTTACACGCATGTGGTTAGGTGACTCTACGCCTTGAGCTTTCAAACTCATAACCCAAAATACGAGGCAAATAATCATGTCTACAGAGTTCAACGAACGTCTGCCGGAGCCGCATGACGAGCGAGCGCAGATTTGGATAGTCGGCACAAGAGAGCAAGTCAACCACATCATCAGCGAAATGTACGTGCGGCAGATGGTGAGCGACCGCAGCCAGTTCTCGCCGCTGATGCCTGCACCATTTGCCAACGGACGCTATATGACGCTGCTGTTACGATAGGCTCGGCGGGGTCAGGCTGCATTCGTTCAGCAATGGCGCTGCACCTGACCCCAACGGGCGAATTCGAGCACGCTCTCGAAACAGACAAATGTTCAGCTACGCCAAACGAGCAGGCTGAACTATAGGAATGCGACTGTAAATCTCTGCGTTTTCTGCCTGCGCCTCAGCGAAGTCGATGAACAGGAGTTTGCACAGTACTAAGTTGTATAGTACTCAGTTCACAGTACTAATCGCGGCCATTCAGGCTGTATGCTGATGCTATTGTGAGAGAGTCTGAACTGTTTGCCCAGACTGTTTGCCCAGCATGAAAGACCTGTTCGCTCGCGAAGCCCTAGCTCAGATTCCCAAAATCCTCACCTTGCAGGATCGCAATCCGCACAGCCCCACCTACGGCTGTTTTGACCGCAACTTTTGGCAGTATAAGATCATTGATTTTCCCAGCGGTATGTCGCAAGAGTTTGTGCTGCCGTTAGCTCTAGCCTACGAGACAGATATTCCAGAAAATCCTTTTTATCATCAGCAAGCGCTCAGAGAATGGGTCGCTGCTGGTATCCGATATGCGTCACAGAGCGCTCATCCAGATGGCTCCTGCGACGACTATTTTCCGTTTGAGCGGGCGGGCGGAGCAGCAGCTTTTTCACTGTTTGCCTGCATTGAAAGCTATACGCGGCTAGGCTTTTACGATCCAGCAATGCTAGCTTTTTTCAGCAAGCGAGCCGACTGGCTAGCTCAGCACCAGGAAAGCGGCAGGCTAACGAACCATCAGGCGCTAATTGTGCTTTGCCTAGAGCTGCTGTCGCGTCTACTCCAGTCCAACCGCTGGGATAAAGCCAAGGCAGAGCGGCTAGAGCAGGTGTTTGACTGGCAAAACGAAGAAGGCTGGTTTCAGGAATATGAGGGCTGCGATCCGGGCTATCACACGCTGACAATTTCTTGCTTAGCCCGCATCTGTGACCTCAACGCCGACCAGCATTTGAAGACTTCACTGATCAAAGAATCGCTGATTAAAGCCGTGCGGCTGGCGGCTCACTTCTCGCATCCAGACGGCTCGTTTGGCGGCGAATATACCAGTCGCAACACCTATAACTTTTTCCCGCACGGCTTCGAGCTAGTCGGGCGCTGGCTGCCAGAGGCGCTAGCCATCAACGATCGGTTTTTGACGGGGCTGGCGCATGGCAAAGCCTCCTGCTACGCAGACGATCACATTATTGGACATCACACCTGGAACTATTTGCTAAGCTGGCAGGATTTTGTGGCTGAGCGTCCGCCGCTGCGCCCCCAGCCTCAGGGTCGCGTTTGGCTGAAGCAGGCGCGGTTGCTGATTGACCGCAGGCAAAACCAAGAACTCTATCTGGCGCTGAACAAGGGCGGTGCATTCAAGCTGTTCTGCAATCAGCAGCTGGTGGCTTCCGATACGCAGTTTTCGGTACAGGTGCGGCAGGACGGCCAGCTCAAAAATGCAGTAGGGCATCTGGTGGGGGACTATACGCTGGAGGTGAACGAGGATGAAATCTGGATTCGGGGACAGCTCGGTTGGGCAAAGCAAAAGCAGATGACTCCGCTCAACCTGATGATTTTGCGGCTGGTCATGCTGAGCGTAGGGCGATTTAACCCCAACTTGATTCGCAGGATTTTGCAGAAAGTTTTGATTGTCGGCAAACGCGCCGCGCCGTTTCAGTTTGAGCGCTGCCTACGTTGGTCGGAAGGAGGCTGGCAGGTGCATGACGAACTCTATGCCAAAGACTGGCGCTCGGTCGTTTCGGCGGGGATTGGCTGCGACCAGACTTCGATCTATGTGGTGATGAGCCGCACGTTTCAGGTGGGACAACTCCAGGGTTGGCTTGACCTGACTCCGCAGGTGCAGCAGCTTCAGCCCGGAGAGACACTGAAGCTGGAGCGCAGGTTGGTCTAGCGGTGAAGCGGTTTAGTATGATTGATCTCATCGCTAGATCTAGCGAGTCCAACGGTCGGGAAGCTGTCAAGATGCCAAAATTTGCTGATATCCGAGCCTGGGAACAGGCAGAACTGCTGATGCAGCCTGTGTTCATCCGCGTGCTGGACAATATCCGCAAGCAGCTTGAGCAGACGACTTGGCAGAGCAGCTATCAGGAAATACCAGTCTGGCTAGAGGCAGTGCCTGAGGAGACGCAGACGCAGGTGATGGAGCTTCAACAGCGTTTGGCCTCGGCCTCGGCCGCCGAAGCTGAGGCCATTGAAGAAGAGCTGGCTCGTCTGCCCAGCCCGCAGATGAGCTACCTGCTCTGCCTCAAAAAAGGCGACCGACAAATTACGGTCGATATTTGGCAGCTCTGCTATCAGGTCTGCTTTCGCAACTACAGCCCGGTCTTAAACGCGATGGATCAAGACATGATTGTCACGGTTGACGTAAGCTTAATTGACGATCTGGGGGAAATCGACTGGCTGAGGCTGGATGAGAAAGCAAAATATCTGATTGAACAGATCTTTTCAAGTCTATCGCCCGCTCAGCCAACCGCTGAAGCTCCAGCAGATCACACAGAGCCAGCCGACGGAGAATAGTTGCTAGTATGCCAAAAGGCTCGTATGGTGAATTATATTTTGACAGAGTTGGTGACAGAACAGATAGAGCTGAAGCAATTGCAGATCATGCTTCGTTTTCCAAAAGGCTGGCAAAATGAGCGTCCAAATCCTGACTGGCTTTCGGCCTAAGAACAATGCGTTTAGTCATGCGTCCGGATGGTGAGTTCGCTCAAGCTGAGTGCGCTTCTGTGCCCACCAATCATCCGTTGCCTCGACAGGTTCACCACTCTCTAACCCGCTCAGCAATAGCGATTCAATTCGATTTTGTTGAGATGGTCGCTCTTGCTCACGCAAAATCAATCGATAGATATATTCACTCGCAGTATTGAAGCCAGCTGCCGTCGCCTGCTCTTCAACAAATGCCAGAATTTGGTCTGGAAGCGCGATATTTAACATTAATTATCTACCTCAAGCCGCGACAGTTCTGCTCCTAGCATAGCTAAAACCGAGTCGGTAATCACCCAGTCTAAAGTCGTCGATCTGATAGGGTTAGAGTCTGGCCAGATTGATATATGGTAGATCATAGGCAGACGTGGCGGCAGAGCGCTTAAATCATTGGGCTGTGATTCGTCTATTGCCCAATATGCAACGAGCCGTTCTGTGTCGCTTCTACAAAGCATCTGATGCCGAGGGTTATGCAAAGGTTCTGCGTCAATTAGAGCCAAAAGGGAAATTTATTGTGGTGTTTGATCCGCCGCTAGAATCAGAAATTCAGTTGAGATAGCGCCTAGCGCTCAGAAATCAGATGGCTAAGATTCTGTACTGCGAACGCAACAAGAAGCTGCATTCACAGTACAGGGTGTATAGGAGCGTGAGCGGTCAACCTAATTTTAGGTTTCCTCATCCATGTCCAACCAATCAGCTTTTGAGGAGATTTCTCCATTGTCCCAAACTGGCAGGCTTTCAGCTTCTGCTAGCCGATCCCGGCACGAACTCATTTTAATACGAACATCATGGGACAGGTTGGCATGATCAGCTTGCAACTCAGAGAATTGCTGCTTCAGATCTAGAACTTCTTTTAGAAGAGTTGAAAGCATTGAGAGAAGAGTCGAAAGCATTGAAAACAGACGTTGTAAATTCTGCGGATCCCGATCTTGTTGCATAGTGTTCCTTATTTTGGAAAGGTTGACACAGTTCGATAAGAATCGCTAATACAAAACCCGTTGAAAAATATGGACTAAACTGATACACTCACTTATCGAAAAACATGGCTCAACGGTTTGTGAATTAACAGATTCGCAATTGAACTGTTGGGCTTTTTATTTAGCTCCAAAACTAAATAAAGATTCTGGCGTAGAATGCACGTTTACCCTAATAAAGCTTGTTTGCGGACAGATTAGCAGCGGCCATCGCAGAAAACCCGATAAGGATCAGGCTTCGTTATTGCGACAGCTCATCTGCGATTATTGGGAGCAGATGTTTATAGCGCATATAAACTGCTTTGGATCATCACAGACGGTAAAAATCAACTCCGCACCTGCACTGGCATCACCAGATAGGTCATCTTCATGCCGCCTACTGGGTTCAGCACCGAGGGACTAGTCGCCGCATTAAACTGCATCTGCACATCGGTGGTATTGAAGGCTTTCAGCCCTTCCAACAAATAGCGGACGTTAAAGGCAATTTCTAGATCCTCACCCGAAATCTGAGCCGGAATCGCCTCACGGCCATTGCCCACATCCTGCGCCTCCACCGACAGCACAATCTCCTGCTTAGCCCCATCCAGCGTCAGTTTCACAATGCTGTTTTTCTGATCCGCCAGCACCCCAATCCGCTCCAGCGTCCCGACAAACAGCCGCCGCTCGACCGTCATTTGGCGCGTGAACTGACGCGGAATCAGCTGACGATAGTTGGGGTACTGGCCCTCTAGCAGACGGCTAGTGAGCCGCTGGTTTGCCCATTCACAGACGAGCTGCCCCTGATCAAACTTGACAGCCACCGCTAGGCTCCCCGGATTGATTTGAATCATCCGCTCCAGCTCGCGCAGCGCCTTAGCCGGAACCGTCACGTCTAGGCTGCGGGCTTCTGCGCTAGCCGTCTCGCCCTCTGATTCAACCGTCTGCACCACGGCGAGGCGGTGGCCATCAGTCGCTGCAAACTCCAGCCCGTCAGCCTCAGCGGTCAGATGCACACCCGTCAGCACCTGCTTCGACTCATCGCCGCTCGTGGCAAACAGCGAGCCGCGCAGCCCCTCGGTGAGCGCATCCACAGGCAAAAGCGTCACTTCCGCCTCCGAGATCGACGGGAGCTCCGGGAATTCTTCAGCTCCCATGCCGCGCATCTGGTAGCGCCCCGACGAGCAGGTGAGCGTTACCATTTCGGATTCCGAGTCGTCCAAGGTGATTTGGCCTTCCGGCAGACGCGAGACAATATCGCTGAGCAGCTTGGCCGGGAGGGTCAGCTTGCCCGCCTGTTCCACCTGCGCCCCAAAGCTCGTTTGCACCCCCAGGCTCAGGTCAAACCCGGTGAGGCTAATCTGCTGGTTTTCCTCGCTGGCACAGAGCAGCAGGTTGGCCAAAACCGGATGGCTAGGGCGCGAGGGCACAACGCGACAGACAAGGGACAGATGTTGGTTTAGCTCGCTCTGGTTGCAAATAAGTTTCATAGCTGATCGAATAATGGGGGTGCAATGGGTCTTGAGCGGGATCTCGAAACTAGATCTTGAAACTAGATCTCGAACTGGGGAATTTGGACGTTGATCGTAACTGATCGAAGCGCAATCGTAACGCCAAGCGTAGATTTCGTTGCAGAGATTTTCGGCTCATCTGCTCGAAAACCTGCGAATCGATCATTTTTTTGATCGCCTGATCCTTATATTCTGAAATAGTTTTAAAGAGATCTAGTAGTAGTAGAGGCTGTGGAAACTGGGGATAACTTGCCAGGATGCCTGATATAGAACAGGTTGAGTCGCTCAGCGCCTGTGGGAAACTATTGGAAAACTAGAACAGTTCTCCACAGCTAGCGGTGCTTGCTGAAAATCGCCCCGATTTGATCTGGGTTCTCCACAGCTTTTGCACAGACTTTTCCACAGAAAATCTCTGCTTTTCCACAGCTCAGATCCGCCTAAAATACTGGAATGAGTAACCCCACCCCGGATCAGCCGCCCGATCAGTTCAAAGCGCCCGATCAGTTCAAAGCGATGGAAGCGCCAGAGACATCAGCGCAGCTAGACTTCGGCGCAGATCTGTTGATCCCCAGCGCTCCGCCCGACTTCAAGTCAGGCTTTGTCGGCATTGTCGGTCGCCCCAACGTGGGTAAATCGACCCTGATGAACCAGCTCGTTGGCCAAAAGATCGCCATCACCTCGCCAATCGCCCAAACCACCCGCAACCGACTGCGCGGCATCCTCACCCTGCCCACCGCCCAAATCATTTTTGTGGATACTCCTGGTATCCATAAGCCGCATCACGAGCTAGGGTCGGTGCTCGTCAAAAATGCTCAAATTGCCATCGATTCGGTCGATCTGCTGCTGTTTGTGGTGGATGGTGGCGTGCTGGCAGGCGGTGGCGATCGCTATGTGGTCAATCTGCTCAGCCAGAGTTCAGTGCCAGTGCTGCTCGGCATTAATAAAGCGGATCAGCAGCCCCCTGACGCACAGCCACTCGACGACAGCTATCAGGCGCTAGCCGCAGAGCATGGCTGGACAGTCGCCAAATTCTCGGCGCTGACGGGGGACGGCCTAGAGCAACTGCAAGCTCAGATTGTTGAGCGGCTTGATCCAGGCCCCTACTACTACCCACCCGATCTCGTCACCGACCAGCCAGAGCGATTTATCATGGGCGAGCTGGTTCGCGAGCAGATTTTGGCGCTAACCCGTGAGGAAGTGCCGCATTCGGTGGCGGTTACCATTGACCGGGTGGAAGAAGACAGCCAGATTACCCGGATTTTGGCAACGGTCTATGTGGAGCGAGCTTCCCAAAAGGGCATTTTGATCGGCAAGGGCGGCAGCATGATGCGGGAGATTGGCACGGGTGCAAGGCAGCAGATCCAGAAGCTGATTATGGGCAAGGTCTATATTGAGCTGTTTGTCAAAGTGCAGCCCAGGTGGCGACAGTCGCGGCAGCATTTGAATGACTTGGGCTATCGCGTGGAGTAAGGGAAAAGATTTGTAAACAATCCTACAGAATTGGCCATAAAACGAGCCAGATCTGCATCATTGCTTAAGAACTTGTTAAGCGCAGCCCAAAATTTGCGTTTTGCCCTTATTTTAGATGATCACGATACCTCCTAACTGCGTCTCCAGCCTCGTCCATGCCACCTTCGGGTCAGCGGGCGGGGCTGCTCTTTTTTGTGATGCAAATTGTGATGCAAAGTGGTGACGCAAACTCGTGATCCGGTAAAGCAGTAAACTTGAGAGTGAACTGCACTGGGGGCTGGCGTGAATCGTCCGAATCACAGCGTATCGGTAATCATTCCCTGCCACAACGGCGAGCAGTTTCTAACAGAAGCTGTTGAGTCTGTGCTGGCTCAAACGGTAGTGGCTGACGAGATTATTGTCGTAGACGATGGCTCAACGGATGCCACCCCGCAAATTGTCAGCCGCTATCCGCAGCTGCGCTATTTGCGGCAAGCTCAGCAGGGCGTATCGCGCTCCCGCAATACGGCTGCGGCTGCCAGTCAGGGAGACTACATCGTATTTTTGGATCATGACGATCGGCTGCTGCCCCAGGCGCTTGAGCTGGGCTTAGCAGCATTTGCCGCACGGCCTCAGAGTGGTTTTGTCTTTGGGCTTTGCCGCAATATTGATGTCAAGGGTGAGCTGATTGAGCACGCTCAGCTGTCGGCATTGGAGCAGCATTATGAACCGCCGTACTATCCCAAGCTGTTACAGGGGGATTCAATTCACCCACCCGCGCGGCTGATGATTCAGCGACAGGCGTTTGAGGCGATTGGCGGGTTTGATCCGAGCCTAACGGTGGCTGAAGACTATGATCTGTATCTGCGCTTAGCCGCAGCCTATCCGGGATTTTGCCACAATCAGCCGGTGGTTGAATATCGCAACCGCGACGATAGCGTTTCTCATCGCGTTCGGTCAACGCAACATCTGCTAGCTTCGCTTCAGGTGCTCGATAAGCAAAAGCCCAAGCTGCAAGACTCTCCTGAGTATGAGATCGCATATCAACAGGGCAGGGTTCACTGGCAAAAGGTCTACAGCCCGTATCTGCTCTTTGATCTCATCAAATACCTCAAGGCCGGTCAAATGAAGCTGACGTTGAGTTCGCTCCTGCTAACGTTGCGATATCGCCCGCAAAGTTTTTTAGAATATGGCCTGATACGGTTGGGTCTACGGAAAATGCCAGGAGCACTCTGAGCCTGACGAGACTCTGACGAAACTCTGATCAGAATCTAACGATCAGGGCTTGACTTAGAGCGCACTCTAACCCTTAAAGTTGAGTTCATGGAAAGCATCAGGGTTCAAACGGTCATGGTTCACATGCACATGATGCAAAGGCTCACGGTTCAGGAAGCAGCTCGGCAAACGGGAGTCAGCGCTCACACCTTGCGGTACTACGAGCGGATGAACCTGCTGGATGCAGTCCATCGAGATCCGAATGGTCATCGTCAATATGCCGCTGATGATCTAGCCTCGATTCAGTTCCTGACGAGACTGCGGGATACCAAAATGCCAATTCGGCAAATGCAGCAGTTCGCCGAACTTCGCCGCCAGGGAATTTCGACAGCGCCGCAGAGACGTATCCTGTTGGAGCAGCACTATGATGCGGTCATGGCCAATCAGCAAGCGCTCAATCAAAGCCTTGAGGTAATCAGCAAGAAAATTGCCTTCTACAAAGAACTTAGCGCTCAGGGCATTACTGATGAACAGGCAGCGCGCCAAATTCCAGCCTATGACGCAATGGTTGCAGCCAGGGTTGCAGCCGAGATATGTCCTCATCAAGTGCCGCTGCCGTTAGAGCCAGAAGCCGCTGCCCAAGCCCTGCTGCGCCATTTTGATCGTGACCAAATATCAAAGCTGATCGCGCAGTTGCAGCATCAGACACAGGCTGGAGTAAGCCGATAGGTGCAGGTTCAAGCTCTCTGAATCAATCATCATGATCACTCATCTGATCAACATTACTAAACAGGACTAAACAGGTATTTGCTATGAAAACAAGAGCACTCGGAAATCAAGGGCTGACGGTATCAGAACTCGGCCTCGGCTGTATGGGCATGTCTGAGTTTTATAGCGGTCGAGACGATCAGGAGGCAATTGCCACGATTCATCAGGCGCTCGACCTCGGCCTTAACTTCCTAGATACTGCTGATATGTACGGCCCTTTCACCAACGAACAGCTTGTAGGTCGCGCCATCAAAGACCGTCGCGAACAGGTCGTGATTGCCACCAAATTTGGCAATGTACGTAGTGCAGACGGTGGCTGGCACGGGATTAGCGGCCAGCCCGACTACGTGCGGCAAGCCTGCGATGCTTCGTTGCAGCGGCTCGGCGTTGACGTAATTGATCTCTATTATCAACATCGAGTAGATACGACCGTGCCAATCGAAGAGACAATTGGAGCGATGGCAGAGTTAGTGCAGCAGGGAAAGGTGCGATACCTTGGCATGTCAGAAGCGGCACCCGCCACCATTCGCCGCGCTCAGGCTGTGCATCCAATTACGGCATTGCAAACCGAATATTCACTTTGGAGTCGTGACCCGGAAGACGAGATTTTGCCAACCGTGCGGGAACTCGGGATTGGCTTTGTGCCCTATAGTCCGCTCGGCAGAGGCTTCCTGACTGGAGCCATCACCACACCCGCTGATTTTGCTGCCGATGACTACCGCCGCAACTCCCCGCGCTTTCAGGGCGAAAACTTTGACAAGAATTTGCAGGTTGTCGAGCAGGTGCAGGTGATTGCGGCTGAGAAAGGGATCACGGCCAGTCAGCTTGCTTTGGCGTGGCTGCTGGCTCAGGGAGAGGATATCGTGCCAATTCCAGGCACCAAACGTCGGGCTTATCTGGCCGAAAATATGGCGGCAACCGCCGTGACGCTGAGCGAGGAAGATCTGCGTCGAATTGATGCCGTTGCACCCCAAGGAGTTGCCGCAGGCGAACGCTATCACGCGCAAGGGATGACAACGCTGAATCGCTGAGCTGCTGTACGAGCCGCTGTCAAAGGACAATTGGTGCATAACCAGGAAGCGCAAGCTGTCGATACAGACGAGGTGGTAGCTGATGAAATGGGGGGATTCGTCCAAAAAAACAGAAGCACTGCTGTTTTGAAGAAATTGAGCGTGGAGACTGCTGGATTGGAATCAGCTTAGCTCAAACCAGTGGGCTAATTCTAGCCGCTAGAGTTGGCAAGCATACTGACAAACTGCTGAAGGCATGACTTCACATCTTTGGCGCAGCCTGCACGCAGTGCGTAGGTGACTCTGGCCTTGAATTGTGGGTTGTATTGTTTGCGTTTGTTTGCCATGAGATACTCCTCTCCCAGTTGCGCAATGAGGAGCTTAGCGACCAGCTTAGCGACCTGTCCAGTTTTTCGGATCCACCTCATGCTGCATAATCTCACTGCATAACTGGCGCTCGGTATAGGGTATGAGATATCGTCCAAACACAGAGATCACCCTCCCAGCAATGCCTGTCAACCCAGTTTCGGGGCGTGAAATTGCGTTTATCGATATGTCCGTACAGCAATATGCAACGCTTGCCGCTGGAGTCAGAGCGGGAGTAGAGATGCTGGTGTTGAACGCTCAGCAAGATGGCGTTGAGCAAATTACGCAGGTGTTGCGCAAGCGGCGCGATCTCTCCTGCATTCATCTGATTTCTCCCGGCACCGTGAGCAGCTTTCAGCTTGGCAATACGGCACTCAGCCTTAACACGCTGGAGCGCTATGTCTGGGATCTGACGATTTGGAGTAATGCTTTGGGGTCTGACGCTGAGCTGCTGATCTATGGTTCTGAGGTGGCCAAAGGGGTACGCGGCGAAGAATTTGTGGGGCATTTGAGCGAGCTGACTAGCGCTAGGGTAGCCGCATCGCGCAGCAAAACGGGTGGCCTATTGACGGGCGGCAACTGGAAGCTGGAGGTACAAACCCTGCCCTGCCAAACAGCTCTCGCGTTTAACCTCGAGACAATGGCGGCTTATGAGACATTGCTCTAGCCTCAGGGTTCAGCTAGCTTTCGGCTTCCAGATTTGGGGCTACAGTTCCTGAGTTCCACTGGATATCGTTTAGCATCCAGACAATATTTTGCTGAATCGTCAAAATCCAGCGAAACTGCTGGGGGGTATCCGCCATGCGCTGACCGTCGCGCTCTGGATAAATTAGCTCAGATCGGTTCCCCGAATCTGAGAAACCTCTGAGCAACCATGGTCTCGGCCTCATCGGCTAGAACGGGTTGCAGTCAAGCACTTCTAACCTAGCATGACCCACAAGGCAGATTTAATCGCTGCCCAGGGTTTCGCTGCTCAGGGTTTCGCTGCTCAGGGTTTCGCTGCTCAGAGTTTCGCCAAATACGATACGCTTGACTAGCGAACGCCTCGAAGCGGTGTAACCATGCCTCAAGTTGACTTTCTCAGCCATCTCAATCCCTCGCAGCGGCAGGCCGTCGAGCATTTTTGCGGGCCGCTGCTAGTGGTGGCTGGCGCTGGCTCCGGCAAGACTCGCGCCCTCACCTACCGGATTGCCAATCTGGTGTTAACCCATCGCGTCGATCCAGAAAATATTCTGGCGGTGACCTTTACCAACAAAGCCGCCCGTGAAATGAAGGAGCGCATTGAGCGGCTGTTTGCCGAACAGGAGGCGCAGGCACAGCACGGCAAGCCGCTGGAGGCGCTCTACCCGGTGGAGCAGACTCGGCTCAAATCACAGATCTACAAAAAAATCACCAAAAATCTCTGGATTGGCACGTTTCACGCCCTCTGCGCCCGGATTCTGCGGTTTGACATTGAGAAATACCAGGGGCAAAATGGCCGTCGCTGGAACCGCAACTTTTCGATTTTGGATGAGTCAGACGCGCAGGGCTTGATCAAGCAGCTGGTGGTGAACGCCAACCTGGATGACAAAAAATTTGAGCCGCGTTCGGTGCGCTACGCGATTAGTAATGCCAAAAATCAGGGGCTATCTCCAGCGGAATTTGAGCGGGAGCAGGACAACTATCGCGGTCGGGTAATTGGCGATATCTACGCCAGATATCTAGAGGCATTGGCCAACAATAACGCCCTAGATTTTGATGATTTGATTTTAATTCCGGTGCAGCTGTTTCGCCAAAATGAACAGGTGTTGGACTATTGGCACAGAAGATTTCGGCATGTGCTGGTAGACGAATACCAAGACACAAATCGAACACAGTATGATTTAATTCGATTAATTGTGACGAACGGTGTTAGCACCAGTCAGTTTAATGATTGGAACCATCGCTCGGTATTTGTAGTAGGCGACGCGGATCAGTCGATCTATTCATTTCGGGCGGCTGACTTCACAATTTTGATGAACTTCCAGCAGGATTTTGGTGACAGCCTGCCGGATGACGACACGCGCAGCATGGTCAAGCTAGAAGAAAACTACCGCTCCACCGAAAATATTTTGCAGGCAGCCAACGAGCTGATCGACAACAACACTGAGCGGATCGACAAGGTGCTGCGCCCGACACGCGGGGCAGGTGAATCAATCTACTGCTATCGCGCTGAGGACGAAACCTCTGAGGCTAGCTTCGTCGTCGGTCAGCTCCGCCAGATGGAGTTGACCCATCCGGAGCTAGACTGGGGCAGCTTTGCCATTCTCTACCGCACCAACGCCCAGTCCCGCGCCTTTGAAGAAGTGCTGGTGCAGTATGGCGTGCCCTACACGGTGGTTGGCGGTCTGCGCTTCTATGACCGCCGCGAAATTAAAGATGTGCTGGCCTATCTACGGGTAATCGCCAACCCAGACGATACGATTAGCCTGAAGCGAATTATCAATACGCCCCGGCGCGGCATCGGCAAGGCGACGATTGACCGTCTCGAAGCTGCCGCTAGCCAGTTGGGCACCTCGCTCTGGCAGACGCTTAGCGACGAGACGCTGGTGCAGACTGTGGCCGGACGCTCGGCTAAGCCCGTTATTGCCTTTGCCCAAATGCTGCAACAGTGGCAGGATCGTGCCAGCGAGCTTTCCGCCTCAGAAATCGTGCAGGGTATTCTCGAAGATTCGGGCTATGTCGAGGACTTGAAGCAACAGGGCAACGATGAAGCGCTAGATCGGTTGCAAAACGTACAGGAGCTGTACAATGCCGTGACGCTGTTTGAAGAAAACAACGAAGAGTCTAGCCTGATGCTGTTTTTGGCAAATGCGTCACTGGCCTCAGATCTAGACAATCTGCCAGAGCAGCAGGCTAAAGTTTCAATGATGACACTGCATTCCTCGAAGGGGCTAGAGTTTCCGGTCGTGTTTTTGGTGGGGCTAGAGCAAGGGCTATTCCCCAACTACCGTTCACTGGAAGATCCCAAGGCGCTCGAAGAAGAGCGGCGACTCTGCTATGTTGGCATCACCCGCGCCAAAGAGCGGCTGTTTATTAGCTATGCCCGCGAGCGTCGCCTCTATGGTAGCCGCGAACCCGCCAGCCCGTCGCTATTTTTGGCTGAGCTGCCGAGTGAACTGCTGCTGAGCAACACGGCTGCCGCGATTCCCAAGCGTCTGACTCAACCCATTCGGGAGCTGAAGCGAGAGGTGCTCAACGCTCCCAATAGCCATGCAGACGACTGGACAGTGGGCGACCGGGTGGTTCACAAGGCGTTTGGGGATGGTGAAGTGACGCATATTTTCGGGGCAGGCAACAAAATCTGCCTTTCCATCAAGTTCCCCAGCATCGGACGCAAAATCATCGATCCGAAAGTCACGCCCTTACAGCGAACGGATTGAGCCAAAAGATAAATTGCAGTCGAGAATCTCAAATCAAATTTGCTTTTGGTTTAACTATCTCTCAGCCAATTCTCTCAGCTTTAGCCTTCAGCAGTAGAGTACCCTCAGTGTTAACCTGATAGTCTCTGCCAACGTATCCTGTGCGGTCATAAAGCAGCTGATGAATATATCGATCTAGTTCTATTTCATCCGAGATCTGATGTCGATAAAAATCCTTAATCTGTTCTTCAATGCCCATTGCCCAGAGTCGATCGTGCAGTGCCCGACGATTTTGGCGGAAATAGGCTCTGCGGGCGATTTTGTCTCGCAGAAATGCCGCAATAATCGAGAGCGGCACGCCGTTAATGACAAGTTGCCCAGAAGCGAACGACAGATTTAGACCGCGAAGCAGCAGACCTCCAGAGCAAAGCAGGATCAGCATAGATTCGGCGGTCAATGTCGCAGCCCGACGGCATACTTGAACAATTCGCTTCAGAACTAGCCGCAAAAACCGCCTGTGAGACAGTAGTTCAGGTTGAGATCCCGGCTGCATGGTTTTCCTAACTTCTCAACTGTATGTTTATGTACAGCTACTTTAACGCAGCGGATCGGCAGTCGTCGGCATCAGCGCATCTGGATCAACGCAAATTCAACGCAAATTCATCTCTACTTAGATTTGCTCAATCTAACTTGGTTGAATCGAGGCGGGCATGGCAAGATGGCAACAAGAGTTTTCGCAAGCCATCATGCCTTCAGCGCCATCCCATCACGTCTCTGGCCACGACCTGTGGCACTGGCGACAGCAGGCTCAGATCCAGGCCGCCCAAGCGGCACTGCCGAAAGCTGAGCTAGACTGGCTCTTGCAAGCTGCCGGACTGGATCGACTCAGCCTCAGACTGGAGACTTTCAAGCAGGTGGATCTGCGGCTCAACTGGTCGCTGGCCGAACTTGAACAGCGCTGGCAGCAGCGAATTCAGGCCAGAGTGCCCGTGCAGTATTTGGCTGGAGAAGCGCCTTGGCGACAGTTTTCGCTCGCCGTCTCGCCCGCCGTGCTGATTCCGCGCCCCGAAACCGAGCTGCTGATCGATCTGGCCAAAACCGCACCCGTCACTTTGCGCTCTGGCCACTGGGTCGATCTGGGGACAGGCAGCGGCGCGATTGCTCTGGGCTTGGCCGATGCTTTTGCAGAAGCAACAATTCATGCCGTGGATTCTAGCGCGGCGGCGCTGCAAGTTGCTGAACGGAACGCCCAGCGGCTCCAGCTCTCAGTTGAGTTCTACTGCGGCTCTTGGTTCGCGCCACTGGCTCAGCTGCGCGGACAGCTTAGCGCCATGCTCTCCAACCCGCCCTATATTCCTCACGACATGCTGGCTCAGCTCCAGCCCGAAGTTGCTGAGCACGAGCCGCATCTGGCGCTAGATGGCGGTTTGGACGGCCTCGACTGCATTCGTCAGCTTGTTTGGCAGGCTCCAGAGTTTTTGGTTCCGGGCGGGCTGTGGCTGATTGAGCTAATGACAGGTCAGGCTCCAGCTGTGGTGCAGATCCTAGAACAGCAGGGGGACTATCGTGATTTGCAAGTTCACCGCGATCTGGCTGGAATTGAGCGATTTGTGCTGGCCTATCGCCGCTGAGCCTTGTAGCCTCTATAGCTCTGCATCTATCTCTGTGTCTATTTCTGTGTCTTCTGCATCTATTCTTGTATCCAGCTGCTTCCTGCAATATGCCCCAGACCTCTCTACCTGACCTGATTGCCGCCGTCCGCTCTGGGCAGGCGTTAATTAGCTTCCCTACCGACACCGTACCCGCCTTGGCCAGTCGCCCAGATGCTGCAGGCTTGATCTATGCCGCCAAGCAGCGCAGTGAGTCAAAGCCGCTGATTTTGATGGGTGCCAGCGCCGCCGATCTGTGGGACTACGTGCAGGGTGACGCGACCGAGCTGAGTCTCTGGCAGCAGGTCGCCGCCCAATATTGGCCTGGTGCGCTGACTCTCGTGTTGCCAGCCAGCCCTCGCCTGCCCAGTGCGCTCAACCCTTCCGATCCAACAACAGTTGGACTGCGCGTGCCCAACCACCCAGTTGCGCGGCAGATCCTAGCGCAAAGCCAGCCCTTGGCGACAACCAGCGTCAACCGATCAGGGCAGCCAGCTCTGCTCGACTTCGATCAGATCAATCAGCAGTTTCCCGAAGTGCTGACCCTCTCAACCGCTGCCCTAGCCCAGTTAAAGAGATCAGTAGAAGGATCAGTAGCGGGATCAGATTACACGTCAGGATCGGGGCAACCCTCAACCGTAGCGAAATGGACTGCTCAAGGCTGGCAGATTTTGCGGCAGGGACAGATCAGGCTCTAGCGCCAGGTAGGCCACCTCTCTTGATTTGCTCGCGCTCGATCGCCTCAAATAGCGCCTGAAAATTACCCTCGCCGAAGCCTTCTGCAAACCGCTGGCTAATTGGGCATCTGCGGCGCTCAATTAGCTCAAAGAAAAAAGTGGGCTGCTCAAAAATCGGCTGCGTAAAGGCTTGTAGCAGTAGCGCCTCCGAGCCGTCAAGCCGCCAGTCTACTAGCACTTCCTGCTGAGCCACTGCCGCCTGCTCGCTGGCGGTCAGCGCAAGGCCAGGTCGCTGAGCCAGCTGCTCATAGTAGCTGCTGGGCACGGTCAAAAAAGCAATGCCGTTCTGACGCATCTGCTCAATTAGTGGCAAAATTTGCCTCACCCGCAGCGCAATATGCTGAATGCCAGAGCCGCGATTCCAGTCTAAAAACTCCTGGATTTGAGAGCTAGCCGAGGCTGGTTCATTAATCGGCATCTGAAACCCGCTGTCGGGATGGCGCAACACCTGACTGCAAAGCGCCGAATAGGCGGTCTGAATCGCAAAGTTTTGACAACGCTGGAAGCCGAAGAGCTGCTCATACCAGCAGACCGCTTGCCCCAGACTGCCCTGCTCTACGTTTAACACCACATGGTCGATGCCCAGCCAGTCAGTCGTTGCGGCAGCTCGGTCTATACCCTGAGGCTGGCTGCGCTCAATCAACGTATGGCGCAGGTCGCCCCAGCCTCGGATGCAGGCCGCCCTAAATGATCCAAACGCATCCCTCCCCCAATAAACAGGCTGCAAGATTTCGGCTTTGAGCTGGACAGCCCGCCGCAAAAATGCCTCTAAGCTGGTGACGCAAAAGGCCAGATCCGCAACGCCTGCCGGATGCTGATCGAGATAGCGGGACACCGGGCAATTCTCTGAGCTGGGCGCAGAAAATTTTAGCCGAACTGCGCCAGCTTCAACGACTGCCGATGGAGTGGCCGGAGCTGCCGGTGAATCTGCTAGACAGTCAACTTGCTGAACCGTCTGCAACCCCCACTTTTGCGTAAACCAAGTTTGCCAGCGCTGAGCGTCTTCAGCATAAAAGTGGATATGGTCAATTTGCATCTGAGCCGTTCTCGATTCACGTCGGCGGTTCAATCAAAGCACCCTAGCTTATTCGATCGATTGCACTAAGACAACCTGACTTGAGACAGAGTTTTATTTTTCTCAGATGCTTAGTTTAGCGCTGGGCTTTGGCGAGCAGCTTATCGAGCCGCTTTAGCTTATATTGAGCTGCCGGGTACTGATCAAGGTGTCGATATATGGCAATGCCAGCCGCAACCCGACAGGAGAAGAACTCGACAATGGCCTGACCATCTGGCATCAGCTTCACTTTGGGGGTTAGGTCTTTGGGCGGGTCGCCCTGCCACTGCCATTTCACCTGCGCCGGGACAGCATCCACCAGCCGATGGTGTGTCCAGCTCTGGTAGTGCCCCCTAGCGCCAAACTCCCGCAGCTCGCGGCAGAGCAATGAGGCAACCAGGAACGAAACGTTGGAGCGATCTCCCTCAATGGCTTCCATAAAGTCAGATAGAGCGCCTTCGGGTTGGGGCGGCTGCTTCAGCGTGCTGCTGGCAGCTTTGGCTTGTTCGAGTCGAGCCGTGGTAGCTAGCGATTCGGGCAGGGCAAACACTAGCCCAGCACTGCTATCACGGTCTTGGTAGAGATAGCTCACTAGTCGCCAGTCGGGCTTCAAGGTAATGCCAGGCAGCTTGAGCAAAGCTGAAGCGGGGTTGACAGTACTCAGCAGCCAGCGCGACTGCGACTGCGGCACCGCGATTTCTTCAGCAGACAGACCGCCAAAGGCAAATATGCCGCTCAAATCATCAATGGAGACCGGTTCTGGAACCTCATCAGCCTCTTCTAGCCCCACCCAAGGCTGCGCCTGCTTAGCGACATCGATCACCAGCGCATTTTGAATGTATCGCCTAATTTGCTGAACTGCTGCTAGAGAAAATCTTTGGATTGACATGTGTAGCGTGGGGTCTCGAAGCTAGCAATCCAGCCAGTCATTGTCATGGATTCAGCCATGGGTTCACCATGGGCGCAACAGACGTGATGGTTGCGCGACGGTTATAGTAGGGACGGTTAATTGATCTAGATTGTACCCGCAGTTGCAGCTTTCTACCTTTGGACTAGATGCTTGTAACCTAGCGCCTTGCCAAAGCAAGTTGGGATGTAGCTTGAGCAGGCCAAGCAGAATATCTTGGCTGAAGCCTTCAGCTTAGCGCTCAGATAACGCCGAAATTAACGCCTAAATCAGCAGACTATCGCAGTTGACAGGTTTGACCTGAGCCTGCTCAGCTTTGGACATCTCAGCTTTAACCATCTCAGATTGACTGAATTCGCGGGGTAGCTCAGCTTCGGTAAACGGATTCTTGTAGCGCTGGAGTAGCTGAAGCAGCACGTACCAGAAGAACGCAGGCCCATCAACTAGGTAGCGTCTCCAGAGACGCTTGGGTTCTGAGAGCAGCCGATAGAGCCATTCTAAGCCGAGTTCGCTAACCCACTTTGGGGCACGGCTGACGTTGCCCGCCTCAAAATCAATTGTGGCTCCAATGGCCAGAAAAATATCAATCTGCTTGAACTGCTGCCGATACTTATAGATAAATTTTTCCTGCTTCGGTGAACCAACGCCGACAGCCAGCACGTTAGCGCCCGATTGATTGACTAGCTCCACCAGCTTCTGGCATTCAGCCTCGCTTTTCTCAAAGCCGTAGGAAGGAGAATGGGCTCCTACTATAATCTCTCGCCCAACCTTATTATTAATCCGCTGCTGTGCCTCGACTGCGACACCTTCAGCTGCGCCCAACAAAAAGATCTTGATATCGGCATTTTGGCGATGATGCCAGTAGAAAGCAGGAAATAGATCTGAGCCAGATATCTTCTCGCAGACCGGAGAACCTAGCAGGCGGGCGACATAGTAAAGAATTTTACTGTCGCAGGTGCGATAGTCCGCGCCTTGGTAGGTCTCAAAAAACTCTCGATCGCGCTGAAGCCTGACTAGGTGATCGACATTCGGCGTGAACACGACACCGCGCTTCAACTGCTGGAGCAGCTCGCTCATCGACAGGTTGTCTATGACCGTGTTCAGTAACTTGATGCTGCCCATTCGTAATGCTCCTTCTCGATCAATCCTCAAGGCCAAGTATATTAGATGCCGATTTTGCCAGTCATTAAGGTCAAGCTGCGAACCGATCAACTCTCTCGAGCAACTCTCTAAGATAACCATATTAAATGATACATGACGAGTCAGCTAAATTACTGATAAAACCCAACGAAAAGCTCACGAATAGAAGGCTCAAACATCAGATGGTGGATTGAGCCGCTCGCTGAAGCCGTTGATTTAGGTTATCGATTACGTGCGCTAGTCAGTTCACTAGTCAGTTAAGGGTGCTAGAGAGAACGCTGCATCCAGCTCAAGGTAGAGCTCAAGATGCAAAACTCGCAGTTTAGATGACATTCAGTAGCAGCATCCTGTTCCTGCTAGGTTGGCATTTTCATAGCAAAAATGCTATCTCCAATTCACTAAGTTCACTGAAACATCACAAGTTTTCGCTGAGGTTGAGGTTGAGGTTGAGTCCAGAACATTTACCAGAGGTTTGCATCTATTTGCATCAACATCAAGTCGGCTGCTCAACACTAGTTGCCTTCAATACAAAAGAACTACCGCTGAGCAGAACGACTACCAGGCTTTCAGTAGGATGCGGAGGTGTGGTACTATTAAGTGATATGGATGAATAATTATGGGATGAGCGTCAATTAAAACTCGTTTTATCAAATTTGTTGTTCCAGCTTTTAGTCCGGAATTCTTGTCAAGTTATTGTAAAAGCAGGTTTCAGTAGCTCCTGATCATTTGGCTGTAGACCTGCATTTAGCCTTTCGACTCAGCGGCATGGCATATGTATGAGTGGGTTCAGCGAGATGGGAGTCTCTTTGAGCGGCTGTTGATCCATTTGAAGGCTTTGAGGTTCTCTGAGTGATTGCAATTTCACTTCGTCCAACCAGTCGGAGATGGGGCACGGTTAGTTTTGCCTCCACGCTTTATCTTTGTCCTGTCCTAGACCTGCTGCTAGCGGATGTCCCTCAGCGATGGCAGCTGGAGGTGCGGCTAGGTCTACAGGAAGCTTTGGTCAATGCGGCCAAGCATGGAAATAATCTTGACCCAGGGAAGACTGTTCTAGTCGAGTTCTTCATTCTAGAAGATCAGCACTGGTGGGTCATCTCCGATCAAGGAAAAGGCTTCGAGCCGATCTGCTGCGGCTCTTCGGGTGATAGCCTAGATGATGCCAAAAGTAGTATCAGCGAAGTTGACGAATGTGGACGCGGATTGTTTATTCTGCGCCAGGTGTTTGACCATGTGCATTGGAATCCGGAAGGCACCGAACTTAGGCTCTGTAAGCAGGTGAAAGGCCGAGTCAGGCAGCCTTTGTTTGCATAAGCTGTTCGACAACCCATTTGACTTGTCACTCAGGCTTGATATAACTCAGACTTGATAACTAATCGCTAGGCGACTCAGTCTGGGCGTACCAGGACTGTAGCGCCAGCCGATGCACTTCACGCCAAGGCACCTGATGCTGCCGAGCTAGCTGGGCACAGTCTTCATACTCAGGTTGAACATTCACAACAGCGCCCGACTGGCCGGCAACCTTTACCTGCACGTTGCCATATTTTGTGCTGACTGCCTGTAGATTACGACTCAGAGCCGTGCGCTGCTGCTGACTGCAACGAATGCCCAGCGTTGTGGTTTCCCGAAACAAAATTGACTCACAGTGACTCACCCGCTCTGGCTCGCAGATGACGCTGAGCAGGATGCCGGGGCGCGATTTTTTCATGCCGATGCCCTGCGTGAACACGTCCAGCGCCCCCGCTTTCAGCAGCTCTGCCATCACATAGCCAACTGCTTGAGGGTTGAGGTCGTCGATTTGCGTTTCTAGAACGGCTACGGTTTGCTGCAAGCTCGTGCCAGTCTGGGAGGTAATCTGACAGGTAATCTGAGAGTCAATCTGGGAGCTGCTCTGCGGCTCAGGCCAGGGCATTCTGTTTGTTGAAGATCCGGTTAAAGAGAAGGCTGCTTCTGAACCAGCTAGCTCGGCTTCCCCAATCCAGAGCCGCAGAATATTCGGGATCGCCAGCTCTTTGCTGCCTGCACCCAGCCCTACCATCTGGAGGCGCATTGGCGGTGGTGACCCAAACCGACTGGCTAGAACGGTGACAAGCGCCGCCCCTGTGGGAGTGACCAGCTCCCGCTCGATGCCGTTGCTATAGATTGGAACCTGCCCCAGCTCCCAGAGTTTTAATACGGCTGGAGCGGGCACTGGCAACCGACCATGTGCCGCCCAAACTGTACCGCCGCCAACCGGCAGAGCTGAGCAGTAAAGCCGCTCAATGCCCAGATACTCTAGTCCAATACAGGTGCCAACAATATCGACAATGGCATCCGTCGCCCCCACCTCGTGGAAATGCACCTGTTCGGGTGGAATGCCATGCACCGCGCCTTCTGCTTTGGCCAGTCGTTGGAATACGGCTATGCTCTGGGTGACAACGCGATGGGAGAGTCCTGAGGCTCGAATCAGCGCCTCGATTTCGGGCAGCCTGCGGCTTGCCTGCGATGCTGGATATGATGCTAGAGAATCCGCTGTGAGCGCAGAATTCTCGTCGTGATTCTCGTCGTGATTCTCGTCGTGACGGTGCGCGTGGCTCTGTCCCGCATGGCTCTGTCCCGCATGATTGTGAGCATGATTGTGTTCAGCATGACTATGCCGGTGCGCTGTGGCAGACCCGCCTGCAGACTGAGTTAGCTCAACGTCAAATTTTGTGGCCTGCTGCGCGTTGCGATGCACAGGCTGGGCGTGCAGATGGTATTCTTCGGCAATGCCCAACCGTGCTAGCTCTTGCGTTAGGTGCGCCAAGGGCAGCCCTGCATGAATGAGCGCTCCCAGGCACATATCCCCAGAGATGCCGGTGGGACAATCGAGATAGCCAGCTTTTGTGAGCATTGCAGCGCCAGATTACAGCGTCAAAATTATACCGTTTGGGTCAGAGAATCAGGCCATGGCAACAGTTTACCAACTTCATTCCACCAATCCGCAGACCTATCAAGTCGCCCAAATCTGTAAAGCGCTTCAGGCCGGAGCTGTGATCCTCTACCCCACCGATACAGTCTATGCGATCGGCTGCGATCTCAACTCCAAGTCCGCGATCGAGCGGCTGCGGCGGATCAAGCAGCTCTCCAACGATAAGCCGCTCACCTTTCTCTGCCCTTCGCTTTCCAATATTGCCGCCTATGCCCAGGTGAGCGATGCCGCCTATCGCCTGATCAAGCGGCTGATTCCGGGCACCTATACGTTTTTGCTGCCCGCCACCAAGCTCGTGCCCCGACTGGTGATGAGTCCGAAGCGTAAAACAACCGGCATCCGCGTCCCCGACCATCCGATCTCCCAGGCCTTGCTCAACGGCCTAGGCAACCCGATTATTTCCACCTCGGCTCCCAGCGCTCTGGCGACTGACACCAGGCTTTCAGCAGTTGAGCTATTTGATCAGCTTGATAAATCTGTGGATTTGATCATCGACGATCAGTCTACCGTGGGCTATCGCGTCTCCACAATTATTGACTTGACGGCTGAATCGCCTGTTGTGGTACGAAAAGGCTTGGGCTGGGAAGCAGTCGCTGATCTAGAATTTGCTGAGATGGATTCGGGATAACAGCTTGCGGGGTTGGAGCCAGTTGAAAGACTGGCCTGCTTAAGCCAAGCTGTAAAACTCAAGAACCCAAACCCAAGAACTCCGGATTCAACCCAGCCAGCAGCCTCACAGATTCCACATCTTTCTAGGCCATTTGGTGAAACTACGGATAAGCGTTCCCCGGTACGTGACATCTTTTAGCATACTGGACGGTATGAGACCAGTATGAGTACGGTATGAGTCCCGAATCTACGGCAAGGTAAAAGACTTAAAAGACTCAGTAGTTAGTTTGTAGTCATTTGTAGTCAGTTTAAAGATTGACTCTATTTTTTTAAAAAGTTCGCAGTCTGACCAAGCTGCGTTGTAGAGACAAAAAGCGGAATGAAACCGGATTTGGCCATTTGAGACCGTTTGAATTTGAAATGATTTGAATTTAAAGCTGTCTAGAAGAAACTGTCTAAAGCGCTTTAGCTGTGAACTTCTGCAAGTCCGCAAAGTCATAGCTATTCAGTATCAGTATCAGCTCAGAACCAGCTCAATATCAGCTCAGATACCTGACTCTGCGTCACTCTACCCGCTGTCGTGCATTACCAGACCCCGCCATGAATGTCGAACCTGAAGATTTGAGTTCCTCTAGCCCTATCGACGGCACAGAAGCTGCTTCCCCAGAGATGTCACCAGCCCTCGTTCCCCTGTCCCCAACCCCTGTATCTTCTAACAGTTCTAATCTCCATCCTCAGGACAAAATTGCAGCAGATTCAGGATCTCTAGAGCCTAGAGAATCTGTCCTAGCTCAGCCAGATCAGAACCCAGATCAGAACCCAGATCAGAGCCTGCCAACCGCGCTCGTCGAAGCTCTGCTGCGTGAATATCAGGCCGAACTGCCCGCTCCGTCAGCCTCGGTGCAGGCAGTCGTGACCCGGATTGCGGTTGAAGTTGAGCGGGTTTGCAGTAAGAGCGACCGGATTCAAACTTCAGGCGATATTGAGGGCACAAAGACATATCTAGCAGGGCTACGGATGCAGCGCTGCCTCAACTACTATCGGCTGGGTTCGCGTCAGGGACGAGTCGAGCTGCACAGCCATCTCAGCACCGTGGTCTATCGGCATATTGCGCCTCCGCAGGCGCAGCTCGGCTTCGCGGGGCGCTATACGGCGATTGAAGATTTCCTTCAGGGCTTTTACATTGAGGCGCTCAAAGCTTTTCGGCGCGAAAACCAGCTGCCGGAAACCTATCAGCCTCGCACCCGCCTAGAACTCGCCGAATACATGGCCTTTACCGAACTCTATGCCAAGCGACGCATTGCTCTGCCGGGAGCGCGTAAACAGCAGCTTGTGGTCTTGCGCGCCCAGACTCACGCCAATCGTCAGCCGCCTGAAGCCGCCATCGATCTAGACATGGCCATGGAGTCGGCCAAGGGCGAAGAAGCTGAGATGCACAGCCGCTCGCCGATGGTGCAGCAGGTGCGCGAACAGATGGTTTCTGACAGTATCGACCCGACTGACTCAGTGATCCGCGACCGGGTGATTATAGAGCTGATTGAGTATCTAGAGGAGCAGGGGCAGGAGAACTGCGTCAAGTATCTGGTGCTCAAGCTCAAGGACTGCTCAGCCCCCGAAATTGACGAGATCTTGGAGCTATCTCCGCGTGAGCGCGACTATTTGCAGCAGCGGTTTAAGTATCACGTCGAAAAGTTTGCTAAGTCACACCGTTGGCAGCTGGTGCATCAGTGGCTGGGCGCTGACATTGACCAGAATCTAGGGCTTTCGCAGCTCCAGTGGCAGCTGTTTATCTCTCGCCTCAGCGCTGAGGAAAGCCAGCTGCTGGAGCTAAAAGGCAAGCAGCTTGAGGATTCGGAGATTGCCAAACTGCTCAAATGCACGCTAAAACAAGTCCAAAAGCGCTGGGTTCACCTGCTCGATCTGGCTTGGCAGGTGCGGAACAATGGATCTGCTCCAGATGTGGCCGATGCCTAGTGCCTACAGAGCCGCCCGATCCCCAAAACCTGATACCCAAAATCAGCAAGAGATGAGATGATGTCAGCGGTCTGGATTTTTTGTAGCTGTAGTCCAACTGGCGAGGAGCTAAATGGTAACGGCAGGAGCAGAGCTAGCGCCCGGAGCAATCGTTGACAGGCGCTATCGGATTCAATGCACGCTGGGACGCGGCGGCTTTGGCCGCACTTATTTGGCGGCTGATGAGCAGCGGTTCAATGAGCTTTGCGTGCTGAAAGAATTTGTGCCAAATGCTCAGGCCGACCCGGTGGTATCGCAGAAGCTTCGAGAGCTGTTTCAGCGTGAGGCCGAAACGCTGCACCAGCTTGACCATATCCAGATCCCGCAGTTCTTTGCTGGATTTGAGGCCGAAGAGCGACTGTTCATTGCTCAAGAATATATTGACGGCAAAACCTACTGGCGACTGCTGCAAGAGCGCCAGCGGCAGGGCTGTAGCTTTAGCCAAAGCGAAGTTTTGCTCTGGCTGAAAAATCTGCTCAACGTTCTGGACTATCTGCATGGCAAAAATATTGTTCATCGCGATATTTCTCCCGACAACATCATGCTGAAGCGAGGGTCGCAGCTGCCCGTGCTGATTGACTTTGGCGTGGTCAAGCAAATTATTCCGCATCTGCATCTAGTCAACCCGCATGATCCAGACGGCTTGATCCAGGCCTCAGTCTCGGTTGGCAAATTTGGCTATGCACCCTACGAGCAGATCCGCATGGGGCAATGCTCACCTCGTAGCGATCTCTATGCGCTAGCCGTGACAGCCGTGGTGCTGCTGACTGGCAAGCCACCCAACCTATTGATGGATGCCAAGTCGCTGGAATGGAAGTGGCAGAATCAGGTGCGGCTCGACCCGCAGTTTGCCCAGGTTTTGAGCCAGATGATGGCCGATAAGCCTCAAGAACGCTATGCGTCGGCGCAGGCCATTTTGCAGGCGCTGGCACCGCTAGAGTCACTGACTTCACTCATCCAGGCTAGCTCGCGTCAGTCAGCAACTCGTCCGGCTCGCTCATTGCGTCAGAAGACCGGGGCTCGCTGGTTTGAGGCTCCTGCCGCATCAGAGCTAAACTCCCTTGAAGTAACTGCGGCAGAGGGTGTGATGGCGGGCGCGACAGCTGAACTGGCGGAATTGCCTCTCGCAGCAGCGCAGGCTGGAGTTATAGAGTCGCCAATCGACTCACAGAGCAGTTCACAGAGCAGTGCGCTGAGCAGTCTAGAGATTGTTGCAGCCACTCCAGAGGCCCGCACCCAACTTGAAGCAGCGCTCCTGCCCATCACATCCCAGATTAGATCTCAGATCAAATCTCAAGCATCGCTCCAGTCGCTAATCCAGAAATCCATACGCCAGCTGCCCCAATCGCTGACGCAGCCCCCCCAAGACCAATTGGGCAACTCGCCCAGCAGTCGGTTCTCGCTGCGTCGAGTCTTGACGCTGAGCGTTTTGGCACTCCTGCCGCTGGGCGGGGCAACCCTGGGGATTCGTTCGCCGCATATTGCTTCACTCTGCGGGGTTTTGAGCAACTGCGCGGCTGATGCTGTGAGCGAAAGTCAATATCAGCAGGCCATTCAACAGGCTGATAGTGCCGGACTGCTGCTGAGTCAGGCTCGTGATCTGACTGGACTCCAGCAGGCTCGTCAGAAATTGGCGGATTCGGTCGCTCAGCTCAATGCCTTTTCGAGCGGTTTCAAAGGCTATGCTTCAGCGCATCTTGTCTTGCCGCGCTATCAGACGCTACTGGCCAAGCTAGACGAAAATTTGGAGAAGCAGTCGAGAGCCACGCAGCTGCTCAGCCGAGCTGAAGCTGAAGCCCAAAGAGCGATTGAACAAACCAATATTGCCAAGACCTACTCGCAGTATGAGGCAGCTCAGCTACAGTGGCGGCGGTCTTTGGCCACGCTGTCTGCCGTCCCTAAAGACAGCTTCGCCAGCAGCAGCGCGGCAGCTAAGATTCGGGAATACCAGGCACGGTTGGATGCCGTCAACCTCAAGCTAACGGCGATGGTGTCCCCCGCGACAGCTGCCAAATCAGCTGCTTCACCTGCCGCAACAGATGCCCGCAGCATTACTGCCACTCCGGTTCGCACTGCCGCCCCATCGGCCACTGCCGCCCGATCGACCGTCGCCCGATCATCTACTTCAGTGCAGCAGACTGCCACACCCGCTCGATCTGCTGCGCCCCGTCAGACTGCGGCAGTGCGGCAGCAGGCGACCCCGACCCGACCCGCTCAGCGTCCCGCCTCTAGGCCACAGTCGCGCTCCAGCCGTGCTCCGGTTCCCTCAATCACGCCTAGACAAACGCCGCGAACCCCAGCCACGAGTCCACTGCAAGTCGATCGCCAGTGGGTTGCAGGCAGCGTTCTGACTTCAGCGACCCAGACGTTGGATAACGTGGCAATCTGGATCGACGGCACGCGCACTGAAGCCGATGGCAAGTTTGTCGCCAACCTCTGGATTCAAAACCGCAGCGGACGTGGCTTTGGCTTTGGCCCGCTCTATGCTGAGTCCAAAGACGAGAACGGCCAGATTTACCGCTCGCGGGTGCTGTTCACCAGCGAGGTTGGCACCATGCTAGAACCCGGCAAAGGGCTGAGCGGCCAGATCTACCTGCTGGATCGTCCTGGACTTGACAAGAGCCGCCTGACACTGGTGGTGCAGGAGAGCACCAGCGGCGAACGCAGCTTCCGGATTCCGTTTTAGCAGCTCGCTTTTAGCGTCTAGTCACAGACAGCGCCTAGTGACAGGTGGGCTTTTCGCTGGGCGGCACGTCCAGCGCAGGACTGGCATCAAAAAAGCCGACCGGCTTGAGCATGAACCCGGAATAGGCGGTCGGCATCACCGGGAAGTCTTCTGGGCGGGGGATGTGGTGATGCCCGAAGTTGTACCAGACGACTAGATCAGTATTGTCAATGGCGCGGTCGGCCTGCGTCCATTGGGGCAACCCCTCGCCACCAGAATGCTGGTTGGGATAGTCGCCTGCCGGGTAGCGCTCGGTAGCTTCGTAGGGCGTGACCCAGAGATGCCGCGTCATAAAGCCTGCTCGCCGCAGAATTGGCGAGTCCGGGTGGGCAAAGGGCAGCACGTTTTCACCAGGCGCGAGCTTGAAGCCAACGGGCTGCCCCAGACGGTTCGTGACGTTGGGATTGACGATTTTCCAGTAACGCCCTTTGAGCGGGTCGATCAGTCGCTGGGCAGCTTGCTCGCGCTCCAACAGAGTTGGCTGGGCATAGAAAGCGTTGCCGTAGGGATTGGCTGGCCCCATCGGTTCTGCCTCGCTGTTCACCTCGTAAACCGAGTTATCCCGACCATCTAGGTCAAAGTCCAGCCGCATACAGAAAAAGTGCTGATGGCTGATGGCGTTGAGTTCGGGAGCAACCAGCGTGCCGTATTTAGGCTGATCGGCCAACGCCCCGCAGAGCAAAATCCCGGTCAGCTTGACTTCATACTGAATCGATCCATCCTGATAGAAGTACCAGAAAAAGCCGTATTCGTAGTTGTCTACTGTGGCCACAAACGAAATCACCAGCCGCCGCGACCGCCGCACCTCGACTTCATCCAAGCGCCAGTCGGTATGCTTCCAGAGCGTGCCAAAGTCTTCTTCATGCAGGCAAACTGCGTTTTCGGTGATCGCTACCTTGCCCCGGCTGTTGGTCAGCACCGCGTCAAAGTAGCGGATTTCGCCCAGACAGTCGCAGCCCAGCTTCAGCGAGTTGGCCAGCATCCCCACGCCATGTTCGCCCAGGTCAAAGGCATTTTTGCGGAAATGCTGTGGGCGCGGATCGCCGTAGGGCACAACCATTTCAGCCATCGAAGCCCGGTAGAGAATCGAGCGCAGCTGCCCCTGATCTTCATAGCCGACGGTGTAGAGCACTAGCCCTTCGCGCGGCGTGAAGCCAATCCGAAACTGCCACTTCTGCCAGCGAATCCAATGCCCTTCTACTTCAAAGCTAGGGCCTTCAGGCTGAGTGATTTGTAGCGGCTTGATGTCCTGACGCTGATTTGGGATGAACCGGGCCGCATATTCGCTAGGCTCCGGCGGAATCGGCACAACGCCTAAATCTTCAATCTTTAGCACCTGCATGGCGTTGAGATCGACGACGGGCACGAGGCCGTCAATCGGGCGGGCGTAGAAGTTGCCGTCGGGTGTCTGGCGCAGGTAGCAGAGGCAGCGCGAGAGCCGCAGCCCCAGTTCATCCTCGAAGCCAAAGTTACCAATCGCCCAGGGATCAACCACCACCAGATCGAGATCGCTGATGCCCCGCTTCGCCAGCGCCGCCTGAAACTCAGGGTGCGCCTTGACCACGGCCTCGCACTCAGACAGCTCATCCGCCATGATATTGGGCTGCACGCCAGGAATCTGCTGCCAGGACTTGACCTGCTGCTGCGAAATCGACACCACGGCTTCGTAGGTGTTGCCCGTGGCGTTATCCAGCAAAATCAAAAAGGCTTCGCGCTCAACCGGATCGCCCGCCCGAAAATGCAGCACCAAGTCTTTGGGCGGCTCATGCAGCGTCACGCAGGGGAAACGATAGGTAGAGCCAACCTGTTGGGCAGTTCGGACGATGGCTACAGCCGCCTCCACCTCAGCCCCAGTCAGGGGTTCGAGCGGGTGCTGGACGGGTGCAGCTGAAGTGTCGCCATGGGAGAGAGCTGAACTAAGGGTCATACAACTGGCCTAGATTCAATCTGCTAAACATTTGTCAATTCTATCTGAGCGGCAATCTAGGCAATGCTGCCGCAGATGCGCAGACAGTCGCTCGGCTCTCTGCCGCTCTTGTTCTGTCTGCGCTTGAGCAGCTTCACCCGCCGCTGTGCGGCTTCTTCAGGCAGCGGCACCAGATTTCCCTGAGCGTCATAAAACCGCAGCCAGTGGCAGGTTTTGGCTAGACTGGGCTTTCAGGCTTGACGCGCAGATGGGGCTGAGGCGGTGCTGATTTAGACTGCGGCTGGCCGACTCCGTAGGTGAGTGCGTAGCTCTGCGCCAAGAGCCAGAGCCAGACTGCCGGATAGCGCGGCTCCAGCCAGGGCTGAATTTGGTTGGCAAAGCTGGGCAGCCAGCCTAACAGCCAGCTCAGCAGGGCGCTTAGCGTGAAGTTGATATAGCTACCCAGCCAGCGCAGCAGATCGCGAGCGCCCGCTAGCTCCCAGATCCAGAGCAGCAGCGCTGGGTTGCGCCATGCGGCTTGCAGCGCCATCCGGTTAAACGGCAGCCAGCCCGCTCGATCTTTGACAAACCGATCGGCTAGCTCTGGCGGCTGCTCAGCCAGAATGCCAAAGAAGGTGTTGAGCATGGCGTTCACCCGCTCCGGGGCAATGAACCTGCCCGTGGGCACCATCATGCCCTTAGAAAATAGCCAGGTGACGGAGATATTGCTTTGGAAGGCGCGGATCTGGGTGAGGTGCTTGGCCTGGAGCAAATCGTGGCGCAGTGCTGTGTCCAGCAGATCCGTGAGGCGGGGCAGGTTCCGTACCAGCGAGCCAAAGCCGGTAAACACCAGCGGCGATTGCAGCGAGGCGGCATCCCCAATTGCGATCAGGCGGTCGAAGGCAACCTGGCGATCACTGGCTCGAATGCTGAAGTGACCAGGAATATAGCCAAAGGTTGGCTTTTTCCAGATCAGCTTTTCGGGATCGCAGCGGCGGTATTCGGGCAGAATCGTGAAAAAATCTTCGTACATCTCCAGCAGCGAACCCGGATTTTCGGGATGCACCTGATGGTAGTGAAACAGATAGAAAGTTAGCTCGCTGCCGCGCCCCGGAAAGAGCTCCCAGATTAGCTGCCGCCCGCGTGAAATATCGCCGTGACTGTTGAGCACATCGCCAAACCGCGCATCCCAAACTCCTGGCTCAAAGCCGCCGTCAATCACCGCGCCGACTGTCGGGCAAACGCTGTCGAAGGCGCGTCCACCGTTGAGCTGCCAAGCAATTGGAGAAGCCGTGCCCATCGCATCTACCAACAGCCTGCCGCTGGCCTGTCGCGCCTGCTGGCTGGGCAGATGGGTTGTTTGGACGGTGACGCACTCAGAGCCAATCTCAGCCCGCAGAAATTCGGTTTCGTCCCAGATGTCGCCGCCCGCCGCCCGCAGCTTTTCGCCAGAGAGCTTCAGCAGCTTCTCGGCATCAATGGCGATGTTAAGTACGGTGGGCGTATGCAGCACAGGAGCCTTGCACTGCGGCGGATTATTGGCATCAAAAAACTTGTGGAAGCCGTCCTGATATTCGGCAGCAATCAGGCTCTCAAACTCCGCCGCCGTGAATAAACCGAGCTCGATCAAGCTCTGAAACTCCGCCCGCGAAATGTTCCACTCGCGGTTCATCCGGCCAAACGGCAGACGCTCTAGCAGCAGCACCCGGTAGCCCAGACGCGCCATCACCGCTGCATGGATTACGCCCAGCGCCCCGCCCACGTAAATTAAGTCGTACTGATCTTGAGATTGGTCTTGAAATTGGTCTTGCAGTGCTGGCTCAGGTCGGGAATCGGCTGAAAAAATCACCTGCTTGGGCTGCTGCGGATTTTGTACGCCCTCCCGCCAGCGCTGCTCCCACCAGTAAACGCGGTTGAGATGCGCTTCGCCATTCGGCATTTTCTGGAAATAATGCACCGTCTGCGGGTAGCGCTCGTGCAGCGACTCAAAAATTGATGCAGACGTGAGAGCTGGCGGCTGCGGATAATGATGCGGGAACCGAGCGCGGATTTGCTGGCTCAGGCTCTGGAGAATCTCGCGCTCCTGCAGCAGAGGTCGATCTGTCCAGCGAAAAGCTTTGAGATAGGTGGTGCGCTGGAGTGACCAGGTAAAGACCGAAAGTTCGTCGGCTGTTCCGATAGCTCCAGTAGTCCCAGTAAAGCAGAGTCGAAATCCGTCTGGGGTAGCCTGCTGGGTTACCTCACTCGTCGTCGGTAGCGAAACCTGCTGGAGCCAGTCCCGCACGGCAGCGATATCAGATGTCGGAATCTCCAGGTAGAGCAGCTCTTTCATCACCCAATTCTAAATCTCCGATAAACTTTTCAAACGAAACCAAATTTCCTGCATAAGTTCGGGTTGACAGCCCTGGATTCTGCGCTACACTTCCGGGAATACCTGAATCGCTTCACAAATTTTACATGGCTCTCATTTTGTTTGGGCTGTTTTCAGGATTTTAACCGCGTTCTGATACTCCTCTACTCCCTCACAGGCTGCCGCTGCCCACTAGAGACATGGACTACCCCATCCCCGCCAATCCGCAAGAAATTGTCGAACTCAAGCAAAAGCCCGTCAGCGAAGAGCTAATCGCCACCGCTATCGCGGGCGTGGTGCAAATCGCTCGCTCCAAAGGGCAAACCTTAGAAGATCTGCGCGCCGAGGTGCTAGCTGACGATAGCCTGCTCGATCGAGATTCGCGGCGCTGGCTCAGCGACATTGTGGCGCAGGCTTGGCAAACGTTACCCTGACTGCCCTCCCAGCGCTTCATTCCGCATAAGCGTCTCAGCTTAAAAGCTAGACTAGAGAGAATTGATTGCGGTATCCTTGAAAGGGCTATCTAGTTTCTGTTGCTCTTGCCATCCTCAGCCTTGGTGAGAGTACGCTGTTTTTAGGGGCTACAAGTTTTAGGGGTTATAAATTTTAGGGGCTATAAGGGCTGCTAGGGTTACTGTTCTGAATTGCTAAGTTTGGACAAGGTCGCACAAGTTTGAATTAGGAGTAAGGCTCATGGGTAGCAATGGTCGTAGTCAGCTTCATTCCACTCGGATTGATATGCCTGCTGAAACTCGCCTAGAGGTGATTGGCAGCTTAAACCAAACGCTCGCCTCGACGCTGGATCTGAAAACCCAGGTGAAGCAGGCGCACTGGAACGTCAAAGGCATGGACTTCTACCAGCTGCATGAGCTGTTCGACGAGCTGGCCTCTGAGCTAGAAGAGTATATTGACATGGTGGCAGAGCGGATCACGGCTCTGGGCGGCGTGGCCTTTGGTACAGCGCGGGTGGCGGCCAGTCAGTCTCAGCTCCCCGAATATCCGTTTGATATTTTGGAGGGCAAAGAACATGTCGTGGCGCTGGCTGATCGCTATGCAGCCTATGGCAAGAGCCTCCGCGCAGAAATCGATGCCACAGATGACATGGGCGATGCCGACACCGCCGATCTCTACACCGAGATCTCCCGCGCCATCGACAAGCGCCTTTGGTTCTTGGAAGCACATTTGCAGGCTCCCCTAGAGTTAACTGTTGCGAATGGCACCGCCCGCAAGGCTGCGGCCAAATCCAAAGCCAGCGAGCCGCAGGTCAGCGAAGTCAAGAGCGCCAGCAAAGCCAAAAAAACCAAGGCGAAATAATTAGCCTGTTGGTAGACTGAAACAACCTTTTGGAGAATAGGCAAATGCTGAAGCGCAACAATATTGACACCACCCAGCTCATGCGTCGAGCCGAGGATCTAATTGACGCGGCCTCCAATCGCTACCGGATCACAGTACAGGTGGCCAACCGCGCCCAGCGCAATCGCTACCAGGAATTCGACAACCTCGACGATCACAAAATGAAGCCGGTGATCCGCGCCATCATGGAGATGTCGGATGAGCTGACCCAGCCTGAAATCATTGGTGAATAGCCCTGATGCGCTCTTCCAGCTCAGCTCGATTGTTCAGGTCACTCAAGCCGCTGGCGCTGATGGGTCTGGGTTTATTTTTGGCAGGATTGCTTAACCTCTATTGGCCTGTATCCCAACTGACGCTGGCGCAATCTGCCCAGATTGAGCAGATTGCTGAGCAGGTTTATCAGCAGATTCCCGGTCTACCGCTGGAAAATGAGTATGTCAATGACCAGACAGGCCGCGTCTCTGCCAACAACACGTTAGTTAGCCGCCTGATTCGCTATCACATCTACGCCAAAAGCCGCCCTCCCAACTTTCGGCTTGACTGGAAGCTGACGCTGGCCGACTATCTGGACGTAAACGAGCGAATCGAACCCGAAACTTATCCCAGCGGCTCTGCACTTCGCAAAAACCCGATGGAGGGCGATATTGCTGCGATCCAGCACCTAACGCTGGCGCAGCGTACCGCAATCGTCGATTTGCTGGCCGCTAGCTTCACGCCTCAGACGCCGCCAGCCTCCGCCAGCCCTAGTTCTGAACCCAGCCCTGCACCTGCTCCAGCCATCCCTACGCCTAGTCCCACGCCGCCCTCCCGCTTTCCTCGCCAGCCACAGCCCGGTGACGCTCAGCTCTTGCAGCCCTGATTGGCAAATGCGACAGCTTAAATCTGGAGCGGGCTGGCGGCTGGGCTGGGATGCGACGGCTGATTTTGCGGGGCTGGTGGGAACCGAAAGCTGGGCGGTGGAGCTAACTGCTGCCGAGCTAGAGGATTTTAGCCACTTGCTGCTGGATTTGGCCGCAACCATGGCGCAAATGCAGACAGAGCTAATGTCCGAAGAGCGGATTAGCTGCGAAGCTGAAACGGGTCTGCTCTGGATGGAAGTAGAAGGCTATCCAGATCGCTACCGACTGCGCTTAATTTTGCTCAGTGGACGGCGTGCAGAAGCAGAGTGGGACGAATCCGCCACTGCCGAATTGCTGCAAGCCGTTCAAACTTTGAAGCTGTTTTAGATTCCTAGTAGATTGCTGGATTTCACATTCTGTACTTTTCAGCAATTCTGAGAAGTTACCTATCATTCCTGCTAGCATTGCTGTTGCGCTTTAGCTGCGTCCCCAATTTGCGTCCCGATCTATATTTATCCAACAGACTGCGGGGTATGTGACCCAGAAAACCTTGATCAAAAATATCTTAGCCTCTGGTGTGACAATAGTCTGGTGTGACAATAGGCAGACTGACGGCAATAATTTGGAACCTAGTAGTGCCGCCGAATCTAGAGGCGAGAGAGCTGTTTGGATGGTCTTGGATGCCCCCTGTCAGGCTGTGGTCACATATGCTATGCTGATCAAGCACTAAACACATCGGGGCGTAGCGCAGCTTGGTAGCGCACTACTTTGGGGTAGTAGGGGTCGCAGGTTCAAATCCTGTCGCTCCGATTGAGTGAAACGAAAGTTTTAATGTGAGGCTCCAGCAACAGTTGGAGCCTTTTTCGCTGGCTGAGCTGGCTGACTGAGCTGGTTGACTGAGCTAGAGTTTAAGATCGCGATACAGTAGATTTGCGACAGATTTGCACTAGATCTGCGACCCCGGCAAGAGATGAGCGATGGAAACGTTGGCATGAGCAGTTCTTCAAATTCCCCTGATCAAGACGCAGCCTCAAACCCTCGCGGCTTCGATCTGGAGCGACTGGAGCAAGAATTGGCGGAAGCAGAAGCGAGTTTGAGCTACAGTGCAGAGCTGCCAGAAGCCGAATTAGCCCAGCCTCTTCAGCCCAACCTCTCAACTGCAGCCCCGCTGATGATGGTGGAGACTGCCTTTTTATCTAGTACGGCTAGCCTGCTCTGGCTGGTCAGCTACTACCTCAGCATTGGCCCCTGGATGCGGATTCTGTTCCCGGTGCCGATTGCCCTAGTCTATCTGCGCTGGGGGAATCGAGCCGCCTGGATGTCTGCGGTTGTCTGCGGGCTGCTGCTCTCGGTGCTGATGGGGCCATATCTCAGCTTGCTGTTTTTTGTGCCCTATGCCCTTTTGGGCGTGCAGCTCGGGGCAATGTGGCGGCGCCGTGCCCCTTGGCTGACTTCGATTAGCCTCGGCACGCTGATTGCTAGCTTTGGCTTCTTTCTGCGGATGGCGCTGCTCTCGCTGTTTTTGGGCGAAGACCTCTGGAGCTACCTGACCAACCGCATTACCGATTTGATCCAGTGGGGGCTGAGCAAGCTGATTGACTGGGGGCTGCTGGGGCTGGGAGACTTGGGCGAAATCAACTTGACCACCGTGCAGATTGTGACGCTGGCAGTCGTGCTGTGCAGTGATTTTATCTATCTGTTTACGGTGCATTTAGCGGCATGGCTGCTGTTAGAGCGGCTCGGCAACCCAATTCCCAATCCGCCGCGCTGGGTGCAGGTGTTGATGGACGAACAGAAATAGCGGCATGATCCAACTCTATTCTCCGCCCGATTCAGCCCAGTTTCGGCTGGCTCAAGGCTGGCTAGCGCGGTTTGACGGACTGCTGCCGCTATTTGCCTGCGTGCTGGGCTTCACCGAGACGGGCTTGATTCCCGGTATTTCAGCCGCTGGAGCCACGCCTGACGACCGTAGGTACACGGCGCTGGCAGATGCCGAATTTTTGGGGCGTGGGGTGAGCGCCCAGCCCACCTATCCGCTGCCGCCGCTTCAGGCTGGAGCCTCGCCTGTTTTAATCACGCGGGCAGTCTTGAGCGCTCAGCAGATTCCGCTGGCGCTCTTTAACGCGGGGCTGCCAATTTCACCTTCAGTGTCAGCCATTGATCTGGGCGGCAGTCCGGCTCGCTGCCTTAGCCGTGCTAACGCGCTGGATCTGGCGACCGCTCAGCATTTGTTTGCGCAGGGCTGGATCTGGGGAGAAAAACTAGCCGCAGCGCATCCCTATCTGGTGCTGTCAGAATGTGTGGTTGGCGGCACAACGACCGCCCTGGCGTTGCTGATGGGACTGGGCTGGGCGGCAGATGGCAAGGTCAACAGCAGCCACCCCGTTTGCAACCACCAGCAGAAGCGCGACTTAGTGCAGGCTGGACTAGCAAAGCTGCCGACTGCTCAGCTGCATCCGCTGGCGCTCTGGGCGGCAATTGGCGATCCGATGCAGGGCGTGGTGGCGGGGATGGCGCTGGCGGCGAGTCGGCATGGCGGGGTGCTGCTGGCGGGCGGCACGCAAATGCTGGCGGTATATGCGCTGATGCGGACGATTGCCCAAGCCGACTGTCTCGACTGGCAGCCGGAGCAGGTGCTGGTGGGCACGACGCGCTGGGTGGCTGAAGATGTCACAGGTGATACGGTGGGTCTGGCCAATTTACTGCAAGCGCCCTTGATTGCTACGCAGCTCAGCTTTGCAGATTCTCGGCATCCGGCGCTGCAAGCCTACGAGCAGGGCTATGTCAAAGAAGGGGTAGGAGCTGGTGGCAGCGCCATCGCAGCTCATCTCTATCAGCATTGGGAGCAGGCTGATCTGCTGCGGGCGATCGATCAATTGGCTGACGAGCTGTTTCAAAATCAGAGCGCCGAGCCACTCCAGCGAAGCGGCAAATCATAAACTTTCGGTGAAGCGATCGAACGCGATCTAGACAAGAGCTAATTTTTGGAGTATTCCTCTAATCTGGAGGTGTAACGTTCCCGATCTGGCGTTCCCGACCTAGCAGTTCCCAACTGATAGCTACGGCTTAGTTCTGCGCTTTGGCATAGGCAGCTATCGAATATTGTATGTATCGAACAAATATCGAGTTAATTTACTGGGTTGATTTACATGGCTCACTCTCTGTACTGGGCTGAGAACGGATTCAGATAGCGAATCTAGAGCAGCTGTAGCTGCGAGAAATACCTGTTCACTGTTGTGATCTAGCGTGATCTAGTTTGGTCTAGGGCTGAGTGGGTTACGACCTGCTCAAGTTAGTTTGGAGATCGCATTCAGTGATTTTGTCTACCGCTGCTTTGTGTGGCAGTTCGTTAACGCTAATATTCACAGTATCTCCCATATCTCTATCTGCGCCACTGTTTCTCAATCATGATCTTGTTAAGATACCAGTTCCGTATCCCGTACCGACCACGCTGACGCTGACGCTAATGCTGTTAGCCTTGAGCGGACTGACGCTAAAGCATCGCCGAGATGAAGTTTTATCCAATCTTCAGACCCGGCAGATCAAGGGGATTGCGATTTTGCTGGTTGTTCTTAATCATCTGAGTGTGCATACAGTTGAGCAGGCTTCAGATCTGTTCTTGTTTCAGGACTCTGGCTATATCGGAGTCATTCTATTTTTGATACTTTCAGGATTTGGGATTGCAGTCTCGCTCAATAGTCGAGGCACGGAGCAGTTTTGGTTACACAGACTGATTCGAGTCGGGATTCCGGTCTTGCTGGCAATGCTGCTAGAAATAGCGCTGAGCCATCTGCTCAATCTCAGTCCAGATGTCAACCCCATGATTCGCCTGAGCCAAATTTTCTTTGATCTTCAGGCTGTCGATCGAAACCTCTGGTTCATCCCATTTCTGTTCTTCTGGTATTTTGTAGCCTATATTCTATTTCAGACTCAACTTTCACCGCGCCTTAAATATTGGCTGCTATTCGGTATGCCGCTCCTGCTGTTCAGCCTCCCCAATCCGCTGGTCTGGAAGATGAGCGCCTTTGGTTTTCCGGTTGGCTACTGGCTAGGAGAACAGAGGCTGAGGCAAAGCCTCAGCCTGGAATTGCTCACAAAACAGCCGCCTGTTGCTCTGATTGGGTTCACTCTGGCGCTGCTAAGCTGGGCAGTGGGGTTTCACCATCTGCCGACTCTGCTCAAGGCTAGTCTAGGACTGAAGCTGGTGGCGCTAGGTTTGATAAGTCTACCCGTTGGGCTAGCCGTCTGTCGTTATAGGCGAATGCTGTGGCGGCTGCGGTTTTCCCCCAACCAGGCCGCGCTGACGCTGGCAGCAGGCTTTGTTTTGCTCAATTACAACAGCAGCTTAGGCTGGGAATCCGTCGGCATCCTGCTGTATAGCGCGACGCATAACCTGACGGGCATCGTCAGTTTTGCAGCAGTCACCCTCCTGCTAACGCTGCTGGTCAAATGTCAGCTACGCTCTCTGTTCTTGGCAGCGCTGGGCAGTATTTCTTTTGAGATCTACCTGCTACACGGCATGTTCATGTACAAGTTTGACTTCATGCTGTTTAGAGGGAGTCTCTGGCTCACCTTCCCAATTTATCTGGCGGCCATCTGTGCAGGTAGCTGCTGTCTGCAAAGGCTAAGTGCTGGACTGGCAAATCGCTGTTTGGCTTGGCTCGAACCTCAGACATAACTGTAGCGGTAGTCAGGGGTGCGCCACTTTCCCAAAAAGCGGGTCAGAAGCTTGGCTGACCTGCCCTGCGCCAACCTAGAGCCTATCCAACTCACGCAAGCATTCAGCAACTTTGCTCCTGAATGCGCTCCTGAATGGACTACTGAATGCGCTTTGCAATCAGCTGCTCCTCAAGCGCAGCAATCCGGTTGTAGGCGGCTGTGAGCTGCGCTGTCAGCCGCTGAATCTGAATTTCGGGGGTGATGCCGCGATCAGCACTTTGCGCTTCGCTATCGAGCTGGAGTACGTCAGACAGAATATCCTTATGCTCCATGGCGCTATCAAACAGACTTTGTCGGCTCTGATAGGCTTGATAGGTCTGTCGGCCTGCGGATTCAGAGGCTGCGGATGAGGGGAACAATTCAGAGGAACGCTCAGAGCGCTTGAGGGATGACAACATTTCAGCCGTCTGGCTTCCCAATTGCTCAAGCATTTGATGCAGGCTATCCACCTTGCCACTCAATGCTGAAACTTGGTCTTGGAGTAAATCCATTGGCTACTCTACTTCCTTAAACTTAAAACATATGTCCTATATCTTAGAGAGCAAGAAGGGATTTACCCCGGATATTCCTGAATCATTTAACTTTTGATAGGGATCAATGGAGTCCCGTCAATTAGAGGCTAGTTAGGGGCTAGTAATTGGATTACTCGACAGTAGGTTGGCAGTAGGTTTTGCTCTGAGCGAACTTTCGAGCCAGATTGATCAACAGAATGAGATGATCAGAAATCAGCGAATAAGCACCCAATAAGCATCGATCTGCAAACTCAGTAAAACTATGTTGAACCGACGATCCCTGCTGGTTGCAGCAGGACTAGCTAGCCTGAACTATCTGCTGAGCGGATGTCGCGCTCCGAGTCAGGCGCTGCGGATTCGCGTCTTAGATGACGCAGTGCCAGCCCAGATTTTGCAGGAGTTTCAGCGACGGCTGGCGATAGAGCCAGAAGCAAATTCTGCCTCGCCCTTGGGGGCAGTTAAGTTCGTTGTCAGCCCACAGCTAGCCGATCTGTTTGAGCTGCTGCAAACCTGGAAAAATCCGGCTCCGCCGCCTCGAATTAGCCTGCCGGGAACCACCCGTCCCACGCCAATTGACGACCTGATCATGCTGGGTGACTATTGGCTGAGCGCTGCGATTCAGCAAAAGTTGATTCAGCCCCTGCCGCTCGAATCCTTAGCGGGCTGGTCGCAGCTGCCGCTGGTGATGCAGCAGCTCGTGCGCCGTGACTCACAAGGGCAGCCTAGTCCGACTGGACAGATCTGGGGCGCGCCCTATCGCTGGAGTAGCCTGGTCATCGCTTACAACGTGGAGCGCTTCGAGCAGCTCGGCTGGCAGCCCAGCGACTGGTCAGATCTGTGGCGACCAGAGTTAAGGCGGCAGATTTCGCTGTTAGACAGCGCCAGAGCCACGATTGGTCTGACGCTCAAAAAGCTGGGCCAGTCCGCCAACCTGGCTGATTTGAGTCAGGCTCCAGCCTTAACCAACGAGCTAGAAGCGCTCCAGCAGCAGGTTAAGTTCTATAGCTCGACTGACTATCTCCAGCCGCTGATGTTGGGCGATAGCTGGCTGGCTGTGGGCTGGTCTACTGAGGTCTTGCCCATTGCTGAGCGCGATCGGCGGATTGCGGCTGTTGCTCCGGCCAGCGGCAGCTTGTTGAGCGCTGATCTCTGGGTGCGTCCGGCAGCACAGGCGCAGGCTGGGAACCCGGCTCAAAATCAGAATCAGAATCAAGCTAGCCCAAACCTGCCGCCCAGCCTTATCCAGTGGCTAGAATTTTGCTGGCAGCCCGAAATAGCCGCCCAAATTTCGCTGCTGAGCGCGGCAGCTTCGCCCCTGCTGCTGCTCAACCGCGACCTGCTCTCGCCGAGTCTCCAAAAGCGAGCAGTGCTGCTGCCGCCCAGCAGTGCCGTTGAGCGCAGCGAGTTTCTGCTGCCCCTCAGCGATCCCGAAGCCTATCGCCGTCTCTGGACTGCGGTACGGCAGATGGTTCAAGCGACCTAATTCAGCGAGCCAGAAACCTAGAGCGCGCCAGTCGAAGCGCTGCCTCGAAACGCCCCTCGCCCGTTGGGGTTGAGAAAAATGCTGCATGGCGCGTTCAGATTAGTGACCGCCGGACTGAACCGACAGATATGCGCTCCCAGCAGTTCTCCCCGCGAATTAAAGACGCGCGTGCTGTAGCCAAAATCTTTGGCCGTTGTGCCAAACTGATTCATAAACGTATAGCGCTGCAAATATTGGTATTCCTCCCAAACCTGCTGCTCGACAATCAGATCAACCCGCTGAGGCATCTCCGCCTCAGCAGGATAGGCCAGCCAGTAGGTAATCAAATCACTGCCAAACTGCTGCCGTTTCCACCAAAGGCTGGGGGGAGTCAAGCCAGACTGGTTGATTTGATCGGGCGTGACAATGCTGGGATCAAGCGCCGCATCGGCTTCAAACAGCGCTGGCTCCAGCGGTCGCGTCAGCAGGTTCAGCGTAGGGCGGTCAATCGCCCAAGCTGGAGCGCTGAAGCTCAACCCAAGCAACAGCAGCAACTCTATCTGGAGGCAGCGGCGGGTGAGGACAGCGCGATTGACCGGCTCGATCGGGGCGCTGTTTTTGTTATCGTGACAGAGATCCTGCATGGTGATCCGCATTTTTTGATGATTGGGTGAGGCAGTTCAGACCTGCTGTAGCTCAGACCTGCTGTAACAGGCAGTCTGCAAGATACCTGCAAGATATCAGAATTTTTTGTAGATCAGCCTTTTATAAACGCTTCGATAAGTCCTGAACTAGCCTCAATTTAACCAGCCTTAATCCTATGCCGACTCCGCTCGCTGATACCCAAAATTTACTGGCCGACCTGATTGGCCGCTATCGCTCGCAGGTTGACTATCTGGCGATTCGGTTAGAAGAAGCAGAAGGCACCGACATTTTGCTGCGCGGTGACAAAATCGAAACCCTGAGCGAAGGGCTGTCGATTGGTGGACAGGTGCGGGCTTGCTACAAAGGCGGCTGGGGTTTTGCCAGCTTCAACCGACTGGCCAGCTTAGCGGAGCAAATTGAGACGGCGATTGCGGCAGCGCGGCTAGTTGGCGACGAAGAAACCCTGCTGGCTGCGGTTGATCCCGTACAGGCGATCTGCCGCCTGCCTCTGCTGGGCACCGATCCGCGCCAAATCCCGCTGGTTCAGAAAAAAGCGCTCTGCAGCCGCTATGGCGAGATTTTACGCAGTGTAGACGACCGGATTGCCACGACCTCAGTGCGCTACGGCGACAGCAATCAGCGCGTGGTGCTGGCCACCTCAGACGGGACGCTGATTGAGCAGTCTTGGGTAGATCTGGAGATGCGGTTTGCAGCCACTGCCCGCGACGGCGAAACCGTGCAGACCGGACGCGAAACCATCGGCTCTCGCAAAGCCTACGAGGATCTGGCACAGCTGGACGAACAGGTGCAAAGTGCCGCTCAGCGGGCTGTGAACGCCCTGTCGCTGCCGCCTGTGAAGGGCAACAGCTATACGGTGGTGATTGACCCAATTTTGACGGGACTGTTTGTGCATGAGGCGTTTGGCCATCTTTCGGAAGCCGATATGATCTATGAGAACCCAGATCTGATGGAGGTGATGACGCTAGGGCGGCAGTTTGGATCCTGTGATCTACAAATTTTTGACGGCGCAGCTCCGGCAGGCCACCGGGGCAGCTACTTTTATGATGATGAGGGCGTACCCGCTACCACCACGCAGCTCATCAAAGATGGTGCGCTGGTGGGGCGGCTGCATTCACGCGAAACCGCAGGCAAGCTGGGCGAAAAGGTCACCGGCAACGCCCGCTGCCTCAACTATCACTACCCGCCCGTGGTGCGAATGACTAACACCTGGATTGAGCGCGGCCAAACGCCTGTGCCCGATCTATTCGACGGCATTACAGAGGGAGTCTATGCTCGCAACTGGATTGGCGGCATGACCAACGGCGAGATGTTTACCTTTGCCGCAGGCGAAGCCTGGATGATCCGCGACGGTCAAATTGCCGAACCCGTGCGAGATGTCAACCTGTCGGGAAATGTGTTCAGCACGCTGGCCGACATTGAGGCGATTGGTGATGATTTTTACTGGGACGAGTCAGGCGGCTGCGGCAAGGCTGGCCAGAACGGTCTCGCGGTTGGCTGCGGTGGCCCCAGCCTACGGATTCAGAATGTGGTGGTGGGCGGTGAGGCGGCAGAAGAGCTTTAGCTTATCCTCAGCCTATGACCCTCAGCTATTTCTAGCATCGAAATTTCTGTATTCAGAACTGGCACATCAAGCGATAGGATCGATTATTAAGAAACGCAAAACCCAGCAGAAACAGCAGCGCAGAAACAGCAACGCGCTAAAGTGAGCCGACTGTTGCCTCAGCTTTTGTTCTGGAGTTTTTTGCTCTGAAGTTTTGTGCTGAGCTTTTTATAGAAGAGGTCTACGCTATGGTTGCCACCACTCAGGTTCCAGCTTTCTGTGAAGGAATCCAATATTTCGGCGAGCTGCCGCCCCAGTTTGAGACTTATGGCAAAACGCCGAGCATTGCCGCTGGCAGCAAAGCCATCGCTGCACCCACTGACCCTGCCGCCGTTTACCAAACCCTGCTCTACGCTGATGCGCTGCGCTACCTGACGCTGCAAGTTACCGCCAGCAAAGCCTCTGGACATCCCGGTGGGTTTGCCAGCCAAACCGAGGCCTATGCCGCGCTGGTGATGCTGGGTCACAAAAACATTGCCACCGAAGTGGGGCATCACGCGCCCGGGTTTTACAGCGCCATGTTCCTCGACCGCTCGCTCGAAGCCATGGGGATCAAAACCGTGCAGGAGCTGCGCGACCGCTTTCGCGAGCAGCATGGGCTATTGGGGCATCTGTCGGGCTATATTCCCGGCATTCTGGCTCCGGCAGGGCCGCTGGGCCAGGGGCAGCATTTCGCCATGGCGGCAGCCAAGCTGCATCCCGGCACGCTGTTTCCGTTTACGATGGGCGACGGCGGCATGGGCGAACCCTACCCGATGAGCAGCATGGCGCATTTCCATACAGCCTTTCCCAGCGCCACTAATTTTTTGCCCGTGCTGGTCTGGAATGGCTTCTCGCAAGAGCACCACAGCATGGTGTCACTGAAAACCAACGCTGAGATGATTGCCTACTGGCAGGGCAACGGCTTTGAGAACGTCGTGCTAGTGGATGCTAAAGCATTTGACGACCAAAACCAAGGCGCATTTGCCGACAGCACAGCCTGTTCGTTTGAGCAGCGCTTAGCCTTTACTCAAGCGGTGTTGAGCGGGGTGGATGCAGCGGCAAAATCGGCGCTGAGCGGCCAGCTGACGGTGTTTATCATCAAGCAGCTGAAGGGGGCGGGGGTACATGCACGCGGAGCCAAATCGCACAATCTCTATGGCCATCACACGCTGGAAAACCCGGAGATCATCGCGGCGCTGCAAGCCAACGCCATGCCTGCTGCCGTCTGGGAACTCGTCCGCACCAACTGCGAGCGGGCAGCGGGCGGCTCGGCCAGCCAGGTTGCCGTCACTGAGTCGGAGCTACCGCTGCCAGATTTGGGACAGCTGCCGCTGCAAGAATATGCCAGCGGCGAAGCCAAGATTTCGACCACGGCTATGGGAGCGCTCGTGGCCTATGTCGGGCAGCAAGACCCGGCCTACCTGGTCACCAACGCCGATGGCAACGAAGCTTCGGCAATTGCCAATATCAACCAAGCGCTCAAGATCATCCACCCGACTGAAGATCCGCTCTACAACCAGAGTCCCGGCGGCCAGGTCTACGAGCCGCTGAGCGAAGATGCCTGCGCGGGCTTGGCGGTCGGGTTAGCGCTGTTTGGGTCGCGCAGCCTCTGGTGCTCCTATGAGTCCTTTGCAATCAACGGCCTGCCGATTTGGCAAACTGTGACGCAGGCGATGGCCGAACTGCGCCGCTCTACGCCTTCGACCATCTGCCTGTTTACAGCAGGGGCGCTGGAGCAGGGGCGCAACGGCTGGACACATCAGCGGCCAGAAATCGAAGCTTACTTTGCGGCGATGATCCGCAACGGCAATATCTTTCCGCTGTTCCCGCCCGATGCCAACAGCATCCAGGTTTGCTTTGACTGGGCTGTTTCAACCCGCAATAAAGGCATTGTAATCACGGCCAGCAAGTCGCCGCTGCCAATTCGCACAACGCTAGCCCAGACTCGGCAGGCGCTGCAAGATGGCGCAATGCTGCTTCAGGAAACTCCGGGCAGCAGCAGGGTTGTCTTTGCCGTGGTAGGCGACATGACGCTGATGCCGGTCTATGAGGCGGCGGCTCAGCTTGCCACCGCTGGGATTGGCAGCCGGATTGTCTCAGTAGTGAGTCCGCGTCGGCTCTACCGACCGAGCGATGTCGCTGCTGACAGCTGCTCACTGCCGGATGAGCACTTCCTCGATGACGCTGGATTTGAGCAATTTTTTGGCGGCGATGCCTTGATTGGAATAACCGGCGGAGCCAGCGGGATGCTAGAGCCAATTATGCTCCGCAGCCGCATTCGGCGGGACACGGTAGCCTGGAAGCGCGGCGAAACGACGGCCAGCGCCGGAGCGCTAATGGCCTTCAACGGCATCACGGCTGAGCACTTGGTGGATCGAGCCAAGGCGCTCTTAAGCTAAGTTAATGAGCTAAGTTAAACAGCGCTGAACAAAAAAGCGATTGCTCTCAAGGTAGAGCAATCGCACCAGGAACTGAACGGAGTTGTGTAGAGGGTTTGTGAACTGTGATCTGAACTGTGAGGAGAGTAAGGCTGACAAATCTGGGCTGTTAGTTTAGAGCCTAACAGCCGTTACTGCTCAAACCTGCGGCGGCTCGCTGAGCTGATGCAACGCTCGAATTGCGCTCATAATTTGAGCCATCAGCTCAGCGTTTGAACCTTGGTGCTGGAATAGCTGCCGGGTCTGCGCTAGCAGCGAGTTAGACTGCGTTTGGCCTGACTGCATCTGAACCGTCGAGCGGATCTGAGAGTTGCTGTGACATAGCTGCTCACCTGTGCTTTACCGTTACGCTTTACCGTCAAACTGACCGTTATCAGCTGGCCGTTAGACCGCCAAGCTGTACCAAGCTTTTAGTACGACTTAGACTAAAACAAATGTACTATATTTCCGGCTAAAGTCAACCCCGATTTAGCACAGTACAAACTTCTTAACAGGAGAAATCTAGATTCAAAGTCAGCCGAAAAACTGGCAAAGACTTAGGAGTAAAGGCTACAGATCGGCATAGGATAGAGTAGCGTCTGAGCATTCAGCCATTCTGCCTCTAGTTTTGCCCCTGCCAGGTTTCCCGCTCCAATCGCCTCATCTACCCTCAGCAGCCGTTATGCATCCCGTTAGTCCAGCCATTGGTGGAGAACTTCACGAATTTCATTGGAATTGGCGCAAACAGTCTATTACGGCAACCTACGAAGTGCTTGGCTCAGGTCAGCCTATACTACTGCTGCCCGCCTTCAGCAGTATTTCAACTCGCGGCGAAATGCATGGATTGGCAACTCGGCTGGCAGAGCGCTTTCAGGTGATCACGCTGGACTGGGTTGGATTTGGTGATTCGGCTCGTCCCGGCATTTCCTATAGCCCAGAGGTCTATCACGCTTTTTTGAAAGACTTTGTGCGGGCAGTCTTCCGCGAACCTGTCGTGGTGATCGCAGCCGGACATGCAGCCGGCTACGTGATGCAGCTCGCCCAGAAATCTCGCGCAGCCTGGTCTTGGATTGTGCTGGTTGCCCCAACTTGGCGAGGGCCGCTGCCGACCGCAATGGGTGAACACCGCTGGTTCTACCGCCTGCTTAGAGAACTTATCAACCTGCCGCTGATTGGCCAGCTGCTCTATTGGTTAAACACCTCGCCCTGGTTTCTGCGCTGGATGGCGGCACGACATGTCTTTGCCAATCCCACCTTTTTCACCCCAGCGCTGATGCAGGAAAAATGGCAGACCACCCAGCGCCGAGGCGGACGGTTTGCCTCAGCTGCTTTTGTGACGGGCGGACTGGATCCGGTGCGACAGCGCAGCCAGTTTTTCGACTATTTCCAGCCGCCGCTGCCCGCGCCGGTGATGCTGGTCATTGGGGAGCAAACGCCTGTTAAATCACTAGCCGAGATGGAGATTTTGGCGCATTTTTCGGGTGTGGGCATGCAGATTTTGCGTCTACCGGGTTCGCTGGCTCTGCATGAAGAATATGCCGATCAGCTTGCCGACAGTATTTTGCCGTTCCTGAATAAATATCTCTCGCAGCGTTCTTAAGACTAGAGGTTCTAGTTCAATGCTTTATTGAAAGCGTTAAAATAAATAACGCGAAGATATTACCTTCGCGTCACTAAACGATATCTTTCACAGGATGTTATCCAGTAGATTGACAGGTAGATCGAGTCAGCCAAATCTATTGCACTAGCTGCGGAAACGCTGTTCTGGTCGATAGGCTCTGCCCCAGCAGCGCTCTAAATGCGTGATTTGGTAGTGCTGCCAGAATCGGCTCGGATTCAGCACGAGCGGGGTTTTGGCATCAAAGATCGGCTGATTTAAAAACTGCCAGATCGGAAATTGAATTTTGAACTTAGGGTCATTCATGGCTAGCGTCGGATAGATAATAGATAAGGGAAAAGTGCGAGGAGTATGGCAAATACCGCTAGCGGCAGCTCTTCACTCCTGTACTATCAGTCTTCCCAAATTTTGCTGGCCTTTCCGTCAATCCGAAGCTAGATTTTTCAAGTTTTCTTGAATCAAATAAGATTCGATGATGAATCAGGAATCAGATCTGCGGTCTATGTCTGTTACAAAGTGAGCACCAAAAAATCGCACCTACGAACGATCCGTTGATCGACCTTGGGTGCGATTTACTCAAAGCTACCGAGTTATTTCGAGTATCGAATTGCTTATCGAAGCCCGAAAAATCAGTGGATTTGCAGAACGTTGGAGCGAACGGCCTGTGCTACGGAGCGCAGCATTGTCGCCGTTGTCTCAAAGTCCACGCAGCCGTCAGTAATGCTCTGACCATAGACCAGCTGGCTGAGATCTTTGGGGATCGGCTGCTTACCTGCTACCAGATGGCTTTCCACCATCACGCCCATAATCTGCCGCGATCCTGCCGCCAACTGCTCGGCCACATTTTGCAGCACTAGCGGCTGCTGCCTGTAATCTTTGTTGGAGTTGTCGTGGCTACAGTCCACCATCAGACGTGGGTTGAGGTTGAGCGCGGCTAGCTGTCCAGCGGCATGCTGCACATGCGTTGCGTCATAGTTGGCTCCTGGCTTGCCGCCTCTGAGCACCAAGTGGCCGTCCGGATTGCCAGTAGTGGTGACAATGCTGGCCAGCCCGTCCGGGTTGATGCCCAAAAAGCGGTGCGGCTGACTGGCGGCGAGCATGGCGTTGGCCGCAGCCAGCAAACTGCCGTCAGTGTTATTTTTAAACCCAATCGGCATCGAAAGCCCTGACGCCATTTCTCGGTGAGTCTGGCTTTCAGTAGTGCGCGCCCCAATTGCCGTCCAGGAAATGACGTCGGCAATATACTGCGGAATGATTGGGTCGAGCAGTTCAGTTGCTGCAGGCAGCCCTAGCTCGGCTAGATCGAGCAGAATTTTGCGAGCTAGCCGCAGTCCCGTGTTGATGTCGTAGCTGTCGTTGAGGTGCGGATCGTTGATCAAGCCTTTCCAGCCGATGGTGGTGCGCGGCTTCTCAAAGTAGACTCGCATGACGATTTCTAAATCGTCTTCTAGCTCGCGCCGCAGCCCAATCAGCTTTTCGCCGTAGCGATAGGCGGCCTCCACGTCATGGATGGAGCAGGGGCCGACAATCACCAGCAGGCGACGGTCTTCATTCTGCAAAATATTGCGAATCCGATAGCGCGTTTCGGCCACCAGCGTCGCGGCGCGGTCGGTTAGGGGCAGCTCGCCATGCAGCGTGGCAGGGCTAATCAACGGTCGATTTTCAACAACGTGCAAATCAGAGGTCTTCGGCATAGGTTTGAAATTGGGCGGTATGGGATTGGGGCAAGCTGCCCTGCTAGCGCACAAAAAATACTCTCACAAAACTGTTAGTCCAGAACATTTTAACCAACTCTGAGCGGCTTCTGATCTGGAACTGGCGGATTGAAGTGAAGGTTTCCTGATATTTTGGCTCAGGCTGGTCAGGAGCTCAGCAACCAGCGAGTCAATAGACGGCATTTGGGCTGATGGCTCTGGCTCTAGCTCTGGCTCCCATTCATTGCAGTACCTGCTGCGAAACCTGCGCCAGCGACTCAATCTGCGGCATCCCCGCTGCATCTACCCAGGCCACCTGCTTGATGCGTCGCGCTGCGGCATAGCTGCGAACCTCGTCGGGCGACTGCTGGGCTAGCTGTAGCTCTACCCGGACCAGATGCGCTGACTCACGCAGCTTTTGAGCATAGGCAAAGGCGGCGGCTTGAGCGTCAGGCGTGGCTGGAATCACCAGCCAGTCGCTGGGGGCAATTTGGGCAGGCAGAGCACCTTTGGGCAGCAGCACCTGATGCAGCTCCTCCAGGTTGAGCACAAAGCCAATGCCGGGTTGGCTCTGGCGCTGCGGATGATACAGCCCCAAAAGCTGGTCGTAGCGCCCGCCCTGCCCCAAAATGCGCTGAGCACTGACTGCCTCAAACACAATGCCTGTGTAGTAATCAAAGGTTTGAATCAGGCTCAGGTCGAGAATCAGCGGCGGCCTCCAGTCCTGGCTGGACTCTAGCAGCTCAATCAGCGCCTTGAGCCGACTGACGCTGGCGCGTTGCTCCAGGTTTAGATTGAGCTGTGAAACCTGCTGCAACACCTGAGCAGGCTGGCCGCGCAGGTCAAACAGCATCAGAGCCAGCTGCTGCAACTCAGCGGAAAGTGGCAGCGCTTCGAGGGCGAGTCGGTCGAGTCGGGCAATCGCCTGCCGCACCTGCGCCCGCTGCGGTTCGGGAAAGGCCAACAGCAGGGATCGTGTCAGTCCAGCCTCGCCCAAAATAACGCTCGTCTGCTCCAGCTCTAGACTGTGCAAACAGTCAAACAGCAGCAGTAGAATCTCGGCATCTGCCGCCAAGCCACCTGCACCCAGCAGCTCCACCCCAGCCTGATAGGACTCTTGCCGCAGCCCTCGCCGAAAGACGTTGGCGCTGTAGTAGAGGCGCTGAGGATAGGCCGTCAGGCGCGTGGCAGCAGCTCTGGCAATCGAGGCCGTCAGCTCTGGCCGTAGCCCCAAAAATTGGCCCTCGCGGTCTTGAAGCTGCATCAGCGTTGCGGGCTGAATCGCGCCGCCCGCTAGCAGCGTCTCAATTCGCTCTAGAGTTGAGGTAATAATCTGGTGATAGCCCCAGCCCTGGAACACCTGCTGCAAGCGATCTTCAATCCAGCGGTTTTGAGCCACCTCAATTGGGAACAGATCTCTCGCCCCAACGGGCGGTTGATAAACCATCGTGTTTGACTCGTTATAATCTCTATCAGAAATAATCTCTCAAACAACTTTATTTCTTTTTGCCACCAAATAGCCCAAATAGGCCGCCGCCGCCCTTCTCTTCTTTGGAGCTAGATTTGCCCGCAGGCTTGCTTGCTCCGGGCTTACTCGCAGCCTTAGCTTTGGGATCGGACTTGGCGCTAGGGCCTTCGAGACGACGCTTGCCCTCCAGTGCTACAGCATCTTCAGGATTCAGCTCCAGCGCCTTGTTGAAATGGATTTTGGCCATCGTCGCCTGATTGGTCTTGAGGTAGATCACCCCCAACTGACTATGGCAGGCGCTGTTGGTCGGCTCTAGCTTCAGGGCATCCCGCAACTCTAGGATGGCACGCGGATAGTCCTGCTTGGTTTCAAATCCGGCAGCGCGGCGGAGATAGGCCGAAACCAGCGTCTCTTTGGGCGGCGGCGGCGCGGCTGGATTGGGCGTAGATCGCGAAAATGTGCGGGGCATTCCTGATGCAGTGCCGCCCTCAGATGCAGCACTGACTGGTGCTCCCTGCCGTCGAGCGCTCATGTCTCCCCGGCTCTCCTTCCGCATCAGGTAGACCAGGTTGAGTTCGCTAATTTGGCCAGTCAGTTCTAGGGCACGGTCGAGCTGCCGATATTGATTTTGGGTGAGGTCGCGCAGGGCAGCTTTATAGGCGCTGTCGATATCGCTGGAAGAGGCGACCTGACGGGCTGAATCGCTGGTCAAGACGACTGTATCCTGCTGCTTGAGCGCCTGCTGACCTTTGAGACGCAGCAGCACCGCATGCTCTGTATTGCTTTTTTCTTGGGAGAGCTTTTCGTAGGCTGGGTTGACCAACTTCGAGAGATATTCGGCGGCGAGCTGACGGTCGGCTCCGCTCTCCAGCATGGCGCTGTCAGGATGCAGTAGCCGCGCAATTCCCAGGTAGCGCTTGCGAATCTCTTTGAGATCTGCGTCAACTGGCGCGCCCAAAATAGCATGGTGATCCACGAAGTCTAAATTAAACAGACCCTGCTCGATTTTTAACGACATGCTGCTGATTCCACGCGCTGCCTTGCATCTAGAATTCTTCTAGTGTACTTTGACTGACTCAAAAAAGCTGTGCACTCACAGGATGGATCTGAGCCAGATTCAGGCTAATTTGGGTAGGCAGGCTGACGGCAGGGGCTTTACCTGAAACAGTTCTTGACTCATCGCCTGATGCAGCGCTCCGTTGCTGGCCAAAATTCGCCCCGACTCAATCACAAACTCGCTCTGGTCATAGGCCGTGACCTGACCACCCGCTTCAGCTACCAGCACCGCGCCCGCCGCCATATCCCAAGCCGAGAGGCCGCGCTCCCAGAAGCCGTCTAGCCTGCCGCAGGCCACATAGGCCAAGTCTAGCGCTGCTGCCCCGCCCCGCCGCACGCCCTGGCTCAGATGACTAAAGTGGCAAAACTCGGCGTAGTTGTTGTCAGGGGTTTCGTGGCGGTCGTAAGCAAAGCCCGTGACCAGGAGGCTCTGGTTCAGGCTGGCGATCGATGACACCCGGATCGGCTGGCGGTTCAGCGTCGCTCCCAGGCCAGTCGCGGCTCGAAACAGCTCTTGCCGAGTCGGGTCAAAAATGACGCCGACGCTGGGCTTGCCCTGAATCAGCAGCCCGACGGAGCTGGCATAAAACGGATATTGATGGGCGTAGTTGGTGGTGCCGTCGAGCGGGTCAATTGCCCAGAGATAGTCGCTGGCTGTCCCCTGCGCGCCCGACTCTTCAGCCAGGATCTGGTGCGTTGGACAATGTCGCTGAACCACGTCCAGGATTGCGGCTTCGGCAGCTCGGTCAGCCTCTGTGACCAGATCGCCCATCCGCCCTTTTTCGCGGATGTTGACCTTGCCAGCATAGGCTTGCAGCACTGCGCCACCCGCTAGCGCTGCTTCCGTAGCAATATCGAGCAGGTGTTGCAACGTCATAACCTGGCTAAAAAACTGCTGAAAAAGTTAAAAATTAGTCGGAAACCCAAACTACTCTTCGTCTAGCGGCAGACCAGCTCTGACTCGCCCTCTGCCAAAGTGACGGCCAAATTGCAGCTCGTAGACTTCATCCTCATCCTGGGTTTCAACCTCTAGGTTGGAGCAGGGATAGCTAACGCAGAGCAGGGCATAGCCGTCGGCACGCAGTTTGGGCGAGAGGCCCACGGCTTCCGGCTGAGCAATCTCACCTGACAAAACGCGAACGGCACAGGTGGTGCAGGCTCCGTTGCGGCAGGAAAAAGGTAGCTCAACAGCCTGTGCTTCGGCGCTCATCAGCACGTAGCGGTCGGCAGGAACCTGAACCGTATAGTGAAGATTTTTCTGGCGGTCGTAGATTTTAATTTGATAAGTCTGGGTCATGTCACGTCTGGATGTTGGCGAAACAGATGAATCAGTAGCTAGTTTCAGTGGCTAGTTCGGGCAGGCTAGCCCACGGCAGCTAGAGTATTGCCCTCCACCAGCCGATTGGCGACATCTTCAGCTAGGTTGACTGCCGACTCTGGCCCGACCAGCGACAGATAGGGGCGGGTCAAATGACGCTGGACAGCCTGCTGAATATCGGCGGCAGTCACCTCGGCCACCTGCTGCTGAAACTGCTCGTCGTACAGAACGCCCAAGTTCAGCATTTCGTACCAGCCAAAGATCTGGGCAATCTGGCCGTTGGTTTGCTTGCCCAGCGCGTACTGACCCAGCAGCTTGTTTTTGGCTGACTGCAGCTCTTCTGGAGTGAGCAGGGTTTCATGCAGCCGCTGCACCTCATGGTGCAGCCCTTCCATGGCCGTTGCCGTATTTTCGGGCGCGGTGCCAATATAGGTGACAAAATGCGAGGTGTCGATGCGAGTTGGGTAAAAGGCCGAGACATCGTAGGCCAGCCCCCGCTTTTCGCGCAGCTCCACAAACAGCCGACTCGACAGGCCGCTGCCCAGATAGGTGTTGAGCAGCTTCAAAGGAATATGGTCAGACTCCTGCACGGCGGCGGCCAGATAGCCCAGCATCACAATTGCCTGCTGCGTATCTTGCAGCGTGATGGCGCTCTGGGGGTGAACCGTCACAGCAGGCAGGTTGAGCGCTGGCAGTTCGGCCTGCGGGTTCTGCCAGTCGCCAAAGCACTGATCGACCAGGCTAGCGGCAGCAGTAGGGTCAATTCGCCCCACAATGCTGATCACCAGATTGTCTGGTCGAAAATAGGTCTGGTGATAGCGATGCAGGGCAGCGGGGCTGAGCTGCGCCACGGTTTCCTCAGTCCCCAGACTGGAAGTGCCGTAGGGATGCTGGCCGTACAGAATCTGCCGTAGCTGGGCGTTGGCAACCGAAAACGGCTGCTCCTGCATCGAACGAATCCCTTGCAGCGTCAGCTTGCGCTCTAGCTCGACTTCGGCTGCCGGAAAAGCCGGGGTTCGCATAATTTCAGCCAGCAGCCGCAGCATTTGACCAAAATCTGCCGAAACTGTTTTGAGGCTCATTAGGCAATAGTCGGCAGAGGCATCTGCGCCCATACCGGCTCCAACGGCCTCAACCTGCTCGGCAATTTGCTGGGAAGAGAGCCGCTGCGTGCCTTTGGTGATCACCGAGGCCAGCAGGTTGGACAGCCCTGCCTCGGACAGAGGCTCATAGCGTCCACCCGCCCGGATATAGACACGCGCCGCCACGATATCCGCCGCCGGATTTTCAACCGCTAGCAGCACTATGCCGTTGTTGAACATCGAGCGGTGAATTCTGCGGTTTTGCAAAGTCTCTGTGGTGGTCTGTTGAATTGTCATGCGTTGATCTTTGTAAACGCCCGCTGGCTTGATTACGGTCTTAATTACAAGTCTTGATTACGGTCTTAATTGCAGTCTTGATTACGGTGAAGATAAATCTATCTGGTGTATTTATCTTAATCTACGTTAACAATCTTCGGCACTGGCTGGCCGCAGGGTGACAGCCGCATAGCGCAGCGGCGACAGATATTCGCTGGCCAAGACTTGCAGTTCGGCAGGCTCAAAGTCGGCAATCACCTGCGGGTAGGCGACTGCTAGCTCTGGCTGGGCAATGGCGCTGTAGTAGCCGTAGAGTCCAGCCAACTGGCCTGCGGTTTCGGTGGAGAAGGCGTAGTCGTTACAGAGTAGCCGCTGGCAGCGCTGGAGTTCGGCTGCGCTGACCGGAACTGCCGCCAATTCCGAGAGCCGATCGCCAATGATTGCTTCGACGGGGTCAAGCTGCTCCGGCTCCAGCCAAGCCGTCAGCGCAAACAGGCTGGAGTCGCGCTGGAGCGAAAAGCCGCCGCAAATCTCCTGCACCAGCCCCCGCTCCTCGCGCAGCTCCCGCACCAGCCGCGAAGTCCGCGAGCCAGCAATTAAGGCCGACAGCAGATCTAAACCGTAGGCCGCGCGCAGTGACTCCACACCGGGAACCTTCCAGCCCAAAAACAGCCGCGCCATTTCGAGCCGAGGCAGCGTCAAGTCCCGACGACGAATCTGGCTCAGCGGCAGCTCTGGGCTGGGGCTAGGACGCGGACAGTCGGCGCGTGTTGGGAACTCGGCGAACCCTCGGCTCACCTGCTCTAACGCCTGCTCCCAAGAGACATCGCCCACCACCACTACGGTCATGTTGTCCGGCTGATAGTGCGCCTGATGAAACCAGCGCATTTCCTGGGGCGTGCGCTCTAGCAGGCTGGCCGCATCGCCCAAAATCGGCTGTCCGTAAGGATGCGTTGGGTAGAGCGTGGAGAGTAGCGCCTGAAAGCCAATGCTGTCGGGATCGTCATAGGACTGGCGGATTTCTTCGAGCACTACGTGGCGCTCGCGCTCAAACTCAGCGTCAGGGATGACGGCATGGAGCAGCAGGTCGGCCAGATGCGGCAGCGTCTCGGCAAAGTCGGCAGCGGCGGTGCTGATAAAAAAGTGGGCGTAGTCGTGACTGGTGGCGGCGTTGGTCGAACCACCTCTGGTTTCAATGATCTGGTCAAAGCTGCCGGGGGCGAGGCGAGGCGTGCCCTTAAAAATCATATGCTCCAGAAAATGCGCCATGCCTGACCAGGCTTCGGGTTCGACCGCAGCGCCTGCCTTCACCCAGACATCCACCGTGACAACCGGCATCGCCACCTGCTGATGAATCAGCGACAGCCCGTTCTTAAACTTGTGGTGGCGAGCTGGAAACGATGCATTATCAGCAAGGGGTGTCTTTAAAAGTGCGACCAAATCACCTTATCCTCAGTTTGAGTGAGCAGTACCGTTAGCTGAACCGTCAGCAACCCGTCAGTTAATTTTTATAAGTGTAACGTTTTTAACAGACATCTCCAAAAAAAGGCGGAGAGTCATCGACTCAATCGATCTTTAAATCAGTCTGAGGTAGGTTGTTAAAACCCGAAAATTTTGGGGTAGGCTTCAGATACGTCAGCCGCAGGGGGCAGCATGGATGCAGAGCGAGAGTTGGGAATGACGGTAGGATTGAGCGAACAGGAAAAAATTCGGCAGCAGTTTGACGCTGAGCCTTACCCTCGCATTCCGCTAGAAGGCTTTCCAAAAGACGATTTTGAGCGGTTTTTTCAAAACAGCCTGGTTACCCCCTACTACCTGCATCACCATCATGTAATTGATATGCAGGACAGGCTAATTTTGGATGCGGGCTGTGGCTCTGGCTACAAGGCGGTGGTGCTGGCTGCGGCCAATCCCGGCGCAAAGATCATTGGAGTTGATCTCTCTGAGCAGTCGGTGAAGCTGGCGCGGCAGCGGTTTGAATTTCATCAGCTGGCTGGCGGTGAATTTCATCAGCTCAGTCTCTATGACATCAAGCAGCTCGGCCTAGAGTTTGATTATATTAGCTGCGACGAAACGCTCTACCTGCTGCCTGATCCGGTGGCTGGACTGGAGGCGCTGAAGTCAGTGCTAAAGCCAAAGGGGATTCTCCGCGCCAACCTGCACAGCAAATATCAGCGGGCGCGGCTCTACCAGGCGCAGGAATTATTTAAGTTTATGGGGCTGCTGGATGAGTCGCCTGGAGAATTTGAGGCGGAAGTGGTTCTAGAAACCATGAACAGTTTGAAGCCAGCCACTCAGTTGAAAGAAGAAACCTGGCAGCAGATGCGGATCAGCAATCTGGAACTCGAAAAGATGCGAGAGCTGATTGCCACCAACTTTCTGCTAGTGGGTGATAAGGGCTACAGCATTCTCGATCTGTTTGACATGCTGGAGCAGGCCAATCTGGAGTTGATCAGCATGGTCAACTGGCGGCAGTGGGAAATTATGGATCTGTTTAAAGATGCCGATAATCTGCCTGCTTTCTGGGATCTGAGTTTGGCTGAGGCATCACTACGAGACAGGCTGCATGTGTTTGAGCTACTGCATCCGGTGCATCGGCTGCTGGATTTCTGGTGTACGCATCCTGATATGGATCAAGCCATATCTGTGAGTGACTGGAGCGAGGCAGACTGGCGGCGGGTGGTAGCGCATCTGCATCCGCACCTGCAAAACCAAATCCTTAAAGAGAGTCTGCTGAGCGCGATCGAGCGAGCCAAGCCGTTTGAGATTAGCCAGCAGGTGAAGCTGCCGACAAACAGCCCAATTGTGCTAGAGGCGAATCTAGCTGCCTGCTTACTGCCACTCTGGGAGAGTCCGCAGCCGATTGCCGTATTAGTGGAGCGCTACCAGCGCAGCAACCCGGTCGATCCGGTGACGCTGGAGCCAATTGGAACCGAGGCTGCCTTTACGACCGTTAAAGATCTCCTCCGTCGCCTTGAAATATACCTGTACGTTCTGCTAGAGCGCTCTTAAATTTCATAGTTATGATCTAAAATCTATCTACGCCAATCAACCCTATGGTGACAGCAACAGACTGGAGAGACTACGACAAAATTCGGCAGCAGTTTGACTACGGGCCCTATCCGCGCACGCCGCTGGAGCAGTCGGCAAAAGAAAGCTACGAAGAGCTGTTTAGCCATAATTTAGTGACCGCTTACTATCTGCGCCATCGTCGCGTGACGCAAACCGAGGGCAAGCTGATTTTGGACGCGGGCTGTGGCTCTGGCTACCATGCGCTGATCTTGGCGGAGGCCAATCCAGGTGCCAAAATTGTTGGCATTGATCTCTCTGAGCAGTCGATTCTGATGGCGCGGCAGCGGTTGGCTTATCACGGGTTTGACCAGGCTGAGTTTCATCAGGCCAAGCTGGAAGAGGTGGGGAATCTAGGGCTGCAATTTGACTATATCAACTGCGACGAGGTGCTGTATCTGCTGCCCGATCCGGTGGCCGGACTCCAGGCGCTGAAATCAGTGCTGAAGCCAGACGGGATTATTCGCACCAATCTGCATAGCCTGCACCAACGATTTGCCTTCTACCGCGCTCAGGCGTTGTTCAGACTCATGGGGCTGATGGAAAATAACCCCGAAGAGTTTGAGGAGACGATCGTTATCGAAACCATGAAGGCACTCAAACCAGAGGTGCGGTTGAAGGTGGAAACTTGGACTCAGCAGAACAGAGATGCTGCGTCGCCAGAGCAGCTTAAAGAAGTGCTGGCCATGAACTTTCTGTTCCGGGGCGATACAGGGTACAGCATGACAGATTTGTTTGAGATGCTGGAGCAGGCTGATTTAGATTTAATCAGCATGACCGACTGGCGACATTGGGACATCACCGAACTGTTTCAAGATCCTGAAGATCTGCCTGCGTTTTGGGCGATGAGTTTGGCTAGCGCAACGCTGCCCGAAAAGCTGCAATTGTTTGAGCTGATGCACCCCGTCCACCGCCTGCTCGACTTCTGGTGTACGCATCCTGAGTCTCCAACTGGCGTTCCGGTAGATGACTGGAGCACAGCCGACTGGCAGCAGGCTCGTGTTCATCTCCATCCGCAGCTCTGCACCGAACCGTTTAAAGCAGAGCTGATTCGCTGCATTAAAGCTGCCCAGCCGTTTGAAATTAGCCAGCAGATTAAAACTCCGGTGTTCGCGCCCGTATTCCTTCAGGCCAAGCTTGCTGCCTGCCTGCTGCCGCTCTGGGAGAGTCCGCAGCCGATTGCTGCACTGGTGCAGCGCTACCGTCAGATTCATCCCCTCAACTTGGCAACGCTCGAACCGCTAAGCGAAGTGCAGGCGTTTACAGCAGTGCAGCAGTTGCTCAACCAGCTTGATGCCTTTTTGTATGTGCTGATTGAGCAGGTCTAATAGATCTGGCTGCATTGACAGTATCATTTTCTTTGCATAGTCAGAACATTCTCAAGTACGAGAGTTATAGCTTGTTATAGTCACTCCTGGCTGGGATGCGGCTTGATTTACACGGTTGGTGCAACGCCGATGTTCTGAGCTTGTTGGGCGATGTTCTGAGCATGGAAGCTGATGCAAATAGCTGGAACGCTGAGTCTTTTTGCTTGGCGCTTCATGCTTTTTGCTTGGCTGATGATGCTCTGAGGCTGACGCTCGCAGCAAAAAGCATGAAGCGCGAGGGTTTGGGGTGGCTGGCTGACTGTTTATTCATCGTCATGGCTGTCGTGATCTTCGTCCAGCAGGTCGGCGGCTTTGCTGCCCAAGAGTCCGAAGATAGCGCCGATGCCCATGTTCCAAGTCGTGTTGCAGGTTTCAAAGACGTGGGTTTGGGAGAGGTCGACTCCGTCCAGCTCAGATGCTATGTTAGACTGCTGTCGCTTATCTTAAAATTACTGATTTTTATTTTCCTTCTCAGTAGTAAGAAGTTCTGCCTCGGAAGACACATTACTTCTTTGTGAAGGTTTACCACCTGGTACAATCTGTTCCGCTTTGCTTACCACATCATTTGCTAACCTTTCGCTGAACCCGACAACAAAAGAAATGGCAAGAAATGCCAACCAGCGATTAATGGGTTTTGTTTCGTCTTTAGAAATTGTTACGGGTAGCAAAGTAGAACTAATCAGTGCAAACACAAATATGCCAAGAAAAGCTCCAATTGCAGGTTTAAATGCTCCCACAGAGACAGGTAAAAGTGTCTCTTTATACTTTGGATTACGGTATTGATCTAACCCAGGGCTATTTCATTCCAATTGTGAAACTGATATGGTAGTTAGGCCATCTCTCAAACCCTGACCTCGATGCCTCAACTTGCTATCGTCGAAGCCTTTGCCGACCTCTGTGAT
>JAHHHV010000005.1 GCA_019359155.1 Pegethrix bostrychoides GSE-TBD4-15B | reverse complement strand
GCTGTGCTACAGTTTTGAGCCACAGTTTTGAGCCACAGTTTTGAGCCACAGTTTTGAGCCACAGTTTTGAGCCACAGTTTTGAGCCACAGTTTTGAGCCACAGTTTTGAACCCAAACGCATCTCTGAATACTGATGCCGCTGAGTTGGTAGAGCGCTGCGGGTCTGTCGCAGGGCAAACTCCCGAAAACTGCCGTTTTAGGATACAGTTTTTTGCGAGAGTTGATTTAGATCCCCTAGCTCCCTGTAGATTTTATGGAAAACGTATTCCAACAGCTCCAGCAGCGATTTCGGCAGATTGGGCAAGCTGTCTCCTCAGAGACTCTGCAAGAGTCCACTAAAGCGCTCCAGCAGTGGCTTGCAGATTGTGGCGACAAGCTGGCTGCTAAAAAAGCCGACGCAGAATTTAACGGCACGATGATGCAGTGGTTTCATTGGTATCTCCCCAGCGATGGCAACCACTGGAATCAGCTCCAAGAGCAGGCGGCAGCGCTGGCGAAAGTTGGAGTCACCGCCCTCTGGCTGCCGCCCGCTTTCAAAGCTAACGGCGGCGCGTTCGATGTGGGCTATGGCATTTATGATCTGTTTGACCTAGGTGAATTTGATCAAAAGGGCACGGTTCGCACCAAATACGGTACCAAAGATGAGTACGTAGCAGGTGTCAAGGCAGCGCGGCAGGCCGGACTGCAAATCTACGCGGACGTGGTGTTCAATCACAAAATGGGCGGCGACGCTGAGGAAGAATTTGCAGCCATTCCGGTTGATTTTAGTGACCGCAACCGAGCCTTGGGCGGAGCTGAAACCATCAAGTCTTGGACAAGCTTTGACTTTCCAGGCAGAGGCGATAAATATTCCAGTATGAAATGGCGCTGGTGGCATTTTGACTCCGTAGACTACAACAGCTACAAGCCTGACTATCGTGCCGTCTATCGGATGAAAGACAAAAGCTTTGAAACCAAAGTAGACTTGCAGAGCGGCAACTACGACTATCTAATGGGCTGCGACCTGGATATGAATCATCCAGAGGTGCGGGGTGAATTAAAATACTGGGGTGAGTGGATACTGGAGAATATTGGCGTGGACGGTTTTCGACTGGATGCCATCAAGCATATCCAGGGGGATTTCTTCAACGACTGGCTGGATCACTTAGAGGCCAAGAGCGGTCGCAATCTGTTTACGGTCGGTGAATATTGGTCAGAAAACTTTGACGCGCTCAGCTGGTACATTGGCAACGCAGGCGGGCGGCTGAATCTGTTTGATGTGCCGCTGCACTACAATTTCTATCGCGCCAGTAAATCAGGCGGCGGCTACGACATGCGGAAAATCCTAGACGGAACGCTCATGCAAAATCTACCGCTGTTTGCCGTCACCTTTGTCGATAATCACGATACGCAGCCCTTGCAGGCACTCGAATCGATGGTGGAATCCTGGTTTAAGCCACTAGCCTACGCCTTGATTTTGCTGCGGGCTGAAGGCTACCCCTCTATTTTCTACCCGGATTACTACGGCGCAACCTACAAAGACAGAGGCAGAGACGGTAACGAGTACGAAATCTTTATGGACTCGCATCGGTGGATTCTCGATCGGCTGCTGTTTGCCCGCAAGCACTGTGCTTATGGTGCGCAGTATACCTACTTTGATCACGAAGATATGATCGGCTGGACGCGATTGGGCAGCGAGCAGCATCCCAGAGCCATGGCGGTGATGATGAGCGACGGAGCGGGCGGCAGCAAATGGATGGAAGTTGGCAAGCCCCATGCCACCTTCTACGACATCACTGAGCATATCAAAGAGCCTGTGCAGGCCAACGCCGACGGCTGGGCAGAATTCCGCACCGCAGGCGGCTCGGTTTCGGTCTGGCTAGAGCAGGAGTCTATCCTAGACAAGCTAGCCGAGCTAGCCGCACCGTTTGGAATCGAGATCAAATAGCGCCAAAAATAGCGCCAGCTTAACTGGACTCAACTCAGCAGGAAATCTTTGGCTGAGTAAGCCGACCCTCCCTCGACCCTCCCTTTAGAGATCTCGCAAAACATCCAATGCCGCCCACTCCTCGCCAAATTCTCGAAACGTTGCTGCCTCACCTGCGGGTTGCCGCCGCCTATGCTCGCCAAATTCAGTCGCGGATTGTGGCTCAGCCAGATAAAGCGTCTCCCAACTTTTTTGCAGCCGCGCTCAGCGATGCCGATCTCTCTATCCAGACCTTCGTAGAAGTGCTGCTGCTGGGGCTGTTCCCAAAGGTGCGATTCTATGGCGAAGAGTACGAAAAAACTTACAACACAAAATACTTTAAAGCAATTGATCTGGGCGAGCAGGACGATTATCTGATCACGCTTGACCCGATCGACGGCACGCAGTTCTATCTAGACGGTTTTTCTAACTATCAGATTATTCTCAACATCCTCAACCGAGATGACTATGAGGCCGCATTGGCGATTTCTCCAGCTCTCGACATCTATCACTATGCGCTGCGCGGACAGGGCTGCTGGCGTGGTTCCCTAGATACGCCGCTGCCAGACTGCCAGCCCTGGAAAATTCAAACGACCGGCAAGACGGTAATCTTGGGCTGGGAGCTAAGCTCGCTTGTGTCGCCGCTCAGCCAGCACTACAGCGTTATTGACCTCAGCACCGATTATTCTAGGCAAACGCAGATTCCTACTTTTAATGCCATCCTCAGCGGTGAGCTAGCGGGCTGCGTTTTGAAAGCCGGACAGTGGATTGATAGTGCAGCGCTGGCTTTTATGGCTCAGGCCGGAGGCTGCATTGTAACCGGGCTAGACGGTCAGCCCTTGCCGCCGCTGCATACGAATCAAAACTACCGTCGCTCTGGCGTGCTGGTGGCTGTTTCACCTCAGGTGCATCAGCATTTACTAGCGGCAGTGCAGAGCTTGCCTAAAATTTCTGCTGAGATCTCTTAGGTCAAAAAAGCGGTCAAAAAAGCGGCTGGCCAAATTGGCGCTAGCCTACTTTCTGGCTTGCCGCACCATCGCAATCAGGGTCTGATGTGCATCCTCAGCATCTTGCAGCTCATGATCAAACTGAATTCTAGCCGAGCTGGATGCATCGTTCTTCTGCACATCTAGATCCATGCCTTCGGCGTCAATCCTCAGCATTCTAGCAGCTGTCGCCTCTGGCATTTTGGCAAAGGCTCTGGCATAGAGCAGGATGGCCTCTGCATGATCATCATTCATATGCTTACAGATGCGGTCGCTAACTTCGGGCGTAAATGGATTTGACATGATTGAGTTGCTCGAAACCTGTAGAGACATCAATTACGATGAAAAGATGAAAAATAGAGCGCAAATTAAGGCGTAGGCTGGCCTTGCAGTAAGAAGCTGCCAATCCGAAACAGACTGGTTGCAATAAAGGCAATCAGCACGAAGCTGAGCGCGACGTTAAGACCATTCAGAATTTTTTGACGCACAGATCTAAGAGTTGTGAGAGTGAATCGCCTTCATTTTATCATCTTGCTGGCTATCGAGATCCAAGCCGGATCTTCAGTGCCCCTAAGCGCCCCTAAGCGCCAAAATTTCGACAGCAGGCTGGCGGTTGCCAGTACAGGAAATGCGGCGGGGTGCGTTTAGATAGATGAGGCGAAATTTCAGGCGTTCGTAAAGCGCTACAATTCTCTCGGTGGCTTGATTCGAGGCGACGACCGTTCCTGGATGCGCTGCGAGCCATTCCGCCAGACAGACTTGATCCTCCCACCTAAAATCTTGAGCGCTGTACTTGGTAAACTGCACGTCGTAGGGCGGATCAGCATAAATAAAATCGGTTGGCTCTAGCTGGAGCACTCTGAAATCGAGCGCAGAAAACTGCCAGTTGGCTAAAGTAGGCGCGTACTGCAAAAAACTCTCGGCATAGCGAATGGTTTTGTACCGACCAAACGGCACATTAAACAGATTTTTGTTATTAAATCGGCAGAGGCCGTTGTAGCCTGTGCGATTCATAAAGTAAAACAGCTTAGCGGCTTCTTGGCCGTCGGTCTTTCCAGCTAGCACGAGCTGATTAAAGCGCTCGCGGCAGGCATAGTAATAGACCGCATCGTTTTCTAGGTCGCTGTCGATTTCTAGCCCACGTTGTAGCCAGCGATAGAAGTTGATTAAGTGCGGGTTGAGATCGTTGAGCAAGGCAGTTTTAGGCTGTAGGCCCAGCGCTACCGCCATTCCGCCGACAAAGGGTTCTACTAATCTGCACGGCGCGTGATTTTGAGCGTGATTCTGGACGTGATTTTGCCAGATCTGCTGCAAAGTTGGCACAAGCCATCGCTTCCCCCCAGCCCATTTCAGCGGGGGAGTCAAGGGCGCAGGCTCAATTTTTAATCGAGTAATCAACTGATATAGGTTGGAGCGCGAGTCATGCCTGATCTAATTGTACTACTCTCGACGCTTTATTTTTTCTAAGAAGGAATTCATTGCCTTGCTCCAGCCTGCCAAGCCTGCCGAAACTCAGCGTAGGGAAGCTTTTGAGCAGCCTGCCAGAGCAGCTTGTAGCACTCTAGCGCCTGCTCTCTGCCTGCGCCAGATGCTCCGATCTCAGCCTGCTGCCGTAGTTGAACAACCATCGGGGCGAGCTGTTCAGGCAGGATGATGGCTTGCAGACAATCGGCGGTGCGCTTGTAAAACTGCCGTGACTGTTCTCTCAGTATCAGCTCACTTAGCATCAGCATCAGCAGCGTTGCTGTCGCCTGTGGATGTCCGGGCTGAAGTAATCCTAGCTGATGGGCAAAGCGACGCTGCGACTCAGGATTTTGGGTTGTTTGCAGGCGCGTTTCCAGTCTGGAGACTACTATGGCCGGATCGCTGATAGCAATTGCCCGGTTGCGCGACTTTGATTTTGGCTGCTTCGGCTCAGCAGCATTATTTTCAGAACTATTTTTTGGGCATAACTCAAGCTGACGCAGGTTTTCCACGGCCTGCTGCTGAACGCTGCTGGGAGCCGACTGGGCGATTTGCCGCAGCGCCTGAACTGCGGTTGGGTTATCTGGAGCGAGCTTTGCAAGGCTGTAGGCAGCTTTGCGTCGCAAAGCGTTAGATTCCAGCGTGGTTGTCAGATGCTCCAGCTTAGCGATGCCAGTTTTGTGACCCGGACTGATTTTGGCCAAGCCTTCGCTGAGCTGAATTTGAAAGATCGGCTGCTGCAAAGTCTTCAGGAGCTCTATCAGCGTGCGAACTGCGGTTGAATTTCCGGGGTCGAGCGTTTTGCCCAGACTGTAGGCGGCTGTCCAGCGGGCAAATTTGCTGCTGTCGCTGGTGAGAAACTGCTCTAGCCCTGCCACCGCCGCCGCTCGATCGGTTTGCAGCAGCGCCACTCTAGCGGCTTCTTGCAGCGGCGAGGGGTATGTTTTCCAGGTTCCGCGCTCCGGGTCAAATTCGCCGAACCGCCAGCGAATCAGCTGCTGAATAATCGCGGTGGCCTGACTGGCCTCTGGGAACTCGGCTAAGCCAACCGCAGCCAGCAAATAAGCCTGATGGCAATAGAAGCCGCCGCAGTCATCAGCAAACTGACAGAGCGCCGCCATGAAGTCCTCTTTGTCGCTGGGCTGCACCTCGATACGACCCAGCCAGAGCAAGATCGGCTGTCGCCACTGAGGGCTAAAGATCGCAGATGTGTCAATAAACCAATGCCAGTCTGTGACCGCCTGAGCTGCGAAGTATTCCTGAAAGGTGGGGTGATAGAAAGCGTAGATGGTTTCACGACCGTTGGCGGTAATCGCAACACCCACCTGGTTCAGCCAGCCCAGCTGTAGCGCTAGCTCCAACAGCTCGCAGGATTCCAGCGCTCGATCCACAAAGCGCTGAGGCAGGCGAAACTTGATGTCATCTTGGGTCAGCGCCTTGAGTGCCAGCTGCGCCAGCGCTGAGTTGAGCTGCTGTCGCTGGCGCAGCGTTGTCGGAAAGCGATCCTGCTTCCAGCCATAGATCGCCTCCACAAACTGCTGATAGAGCATCGCTTTAGTTTGCGGCAGGCGACGCGCCATTGACCAAGCCCGACAGAGTAGCGCCAACCGCAGCGGATTGCGTACCGTGTCCTGAATGCGACGACGTTGGGACAGTTCGGCTTGCAGGCTAGCTCCCAGCTCAGGATCTGTCGCAAACCAGCGCTGAATGAACTGGCCAATTTGATCGGCTGCATCCGTTTCGCTCAAGCCCGAATTTCGATAGACTTTAAAATCCTCTAGTGTGTTCTTACCAGCATCCCAAAGATTAGAGCGGCAGGTGAGAATTACGTGAGCATCAGCCACCCAGCCGCGTAGCTGATGGGCAATCAGCGACAGTGCCACGCTTGGCTCAATTGCCATTTCGTCGATTGCATCCAGCAACAGCCAGCAGCGCCCCTGATTAAACTGCTCACCCAGCGCCTCTTGTAGCTCTGACGGTACGCTGACTTTGCGAGTGGCAGCTTTCAGCCAGTCGTTGAGTAAATAGTTTTCCAGCGTTGCGCCCTGCAAATCGGCCAGCGAAATCCAGATGGGCAACGCTTGCTGACTCAGCAGCCAAGCCGCCGTTTTTTGCAGCAGCGTCGTTTTGCCTGCGCCCGGTTCGCCAATAATTGCCAGTCGCTGCGGCGAGTCGGCTTGCAGCAGCTGCGCTAAAAAATCTTCAGCCGAAATCCGCTCAGCAGCCTCTTCAACCTCGTAGAGCTGCGAGCCGCGAGCTGGACTAATCTCCTGCTCCTGGCGTGTCTGCTGTCGGCGCTCCACTAGCTCCAGCGGTAGGTAAATTTGCTCCAGCGCAAAGCTGAGGCCATCGCCCACCGTCAGCGGATTGGTGGTCAGTCGCTCGTACTGCTGGGCTTGCAAACTGGTTTGGCAGAGGCTCAGCCAGTCGGTGATTTCTGCTGCGGGTGATGCGGCTGGGGCTAGGGGTGAGGCTAGCGTTTTCTGCGACCGGCGCGACTCCCACTCCGCCGCAAATCGGCTCAGGTTGGCCGTCTGCTCGTTGCGACCATGCCACAGATTCAGCGTGAAGTGCCAAACCTCAGAACCACCGCGACTGGGGCGATTATCTTCCAAAACGCCGACAAAATCTTCTAGTCGCTTCAGGCTCTCTTTGATCTGCTCGGCATTCAGCGGCGTGGCGGCTAGCTGACTCAGCGCTTCTAGAAACCGAACTTTGGTGCGAATCACCAGCCGACGCTCCTGCTGCCAGTGCGCCTGAATCTGAGGCCGCAGCCGATCTAAAGCCGCCTCGTCGCAGTCTAGCGCGTCGTTGGCAAAGCCCAGCAGCAGAGCCAGCAGGGTTTGACTGCGCTTTTGGACTTCAGAGCTGTAGTTGGGGCGAGGCATAGGCCAGGATGCAGCATAGGATGCAGCGGGCGAAAAGTGCAGGGATTCCCCTGGGTGAACAGGTATCCCTAGCCCTAAAAGATTGGCGGTGTCTGCATCTTAGCCTGTTTGAATGCAATTCGCCTCGGGGCAGGGGCATTGCCTAATCTAGAATCATCAACCGCAGATGGGCTTATGCAGCCACGTTTATCAAAAAAGCGACCTGTCAAGAGAAAATTTATGGAACTAGCTGCACTTTGCAACGATTTACTAACTGTCTTAGAGCAGTTTGACGAGGCTATTCTCCCCTTTGGCCTGTATGCCAGCGATGATTTAGCGGCGGAAAATAAGCCACTTCGTCAAAAGCCACTTCGTCAAAAGCCACCTCGTCAAGAATGGTACACAAAGTCACGTCGTCGAGAGCCATCTCGTCAAGAATTGCATAAAGCGCTTGTGCCCTATCTGGAAATGCAGGGCTGTTCAATAGGTGCATCTTACCATAACCCTAAAAGCCACTCTGCCTACAGCATCCGGTTTGACGTTCCGAAGCTTGGCTCAGTCAATTGCACTGTTGTACGCCTCTCCAAAATCAAGGTGCGGAAATATGGATCAGCCTACAAGGTAGATATTCACGAAAAACGAGCCGAGCGATGGAATGATGCCGATATAAAGCAGTACATTAACAGACTATGGAAGCCATCCGAATTAGAAACAAACCAATATATTGAGCTATTGTTGCTGATTGGATTTGATAAAGCGGAAGTTCCGCTTCAACAAGAACTACTTGAACTACAGCAATCGCTGAAATGGGAGGTGAAAGATGTTGTTTACCTGACTCGTGCTTGGAACGATAAAGCGGAGCGAGGGTTCGGTATTCGATTGGCCGCATGGGCGCGCCTTGTTTCGATCGATTGGTAGCTAGCAATTGCTGATTCTTGCGGGGTTTATCCCCAATCCACTGGCAGGTCGCTTAGTATTACAGTTGTAGATAATCAGATGATAAACCTGCCCACTTTTTGTAGTGGAAGAAACGAGCCGTGGCCTGATGCGCCCTGCGCCATAACGACCAATGCAGAACATCCTCCAACGACCAAGCAACTGAAAACAGCAGTCTCCAAACCCACCTCTGTAACTCAGCAATACTCAGCGGCACAATAGCATCTGCTTGCCACCGGGCACGTCCTAGCAGATGCTGGAAGCGATAAGGAGTTTGATGTCCAACCTGTTCTGCCATCTGCCAGCCATTTTTACGTTCGACTGGACTAAGGAGGGCTTGCAGATAATCACAGACAGTCTGACGAGTCTCTGACCTTGAGAAGTGCTGGGCTAGACGAGTTTGAAAAGATTTGAGTAGATGACTCCACTCACAGAGGGCTTCGAGGGCGGAGCCTGTGAGAAATGGGCTCTCAAAGTCAACCATGATTGTTCTCTATCTAGGGTAAAATCCAATCGGTCATAAAACCTGTTATCCCCACCAAACCCATAGCAGACTAATGCACTACTCGATCTGCTGATGCTGTAAATTAGCCCGCAGGCGGTCAAGCACGCCGTCTAGCAGCATTAGATCTACAGCGAGGCAGGATCTTTCGCCATAGCGAAACGGATTGTCCAAATTACGAATCAGCGCGACTAGATAGAGAAATGAGGTGAACAAAAAGCCAGAGACTACCAGCGTCTTGCTAAACTGATCGCCGCTAGTGAGCAGCAGCGCTATGACTGCCCCTACTAAAAATAGGTTCAGCAGCACATAAGCAGGCGGGATAAACTCGGTGTCTCGGATCAGCTTCATCCGGCTCGTAATAAATCGCAGCTTGGCCTGTTCGCTCTGAACCCGGCTGAGTACAGGGCCACTCACATGGGGTTCGAGACTGGCAAACTGTAGGTTGAGCTCCTCAATGGCCGAGATGAAATTCAGAGCGGGAGCATCGTCCTTCAGCCAGTCTAGGAACCGCTCTAAAATTTGCGTCAGCGTTTGAGTTAAAGGTTTGGAGTCATAGGTTTCATGGTTGACGGCAGCAAAAAAGGCAGTATCTTGAATCGACTCGACCGCACTGGCCAGCTGGCAAACCAAGTCTTCGCTGATGCGGTAGTCAGCCAGAGTGCCGCTGAGGATGAAGGCAATTACAAAGGTAGCTGCCCCAAACAGTGAGCCTGTCATCCGATCAAATTTCCAGAGTTCAAGATTCTCCATGTGAATTCCCCACTTGACCCCGCAAAACAGCAGCGTGAAGGGCAAGACCTTGAGCAAGATCCCCCATTTGAGATAAATGGATTGCGGCATCAATAGTTGCTCACTCATTATTAACGACCGTCCAAGCCTAGATTAGCCTGAACGTGGCGATACAAGTAGGTCTATGCGGTGTTATTTTACAAAAGAGCAGAGGAAAATAGTACCTGTAAATCGCATCAGCAATTCGCTAAACTCGATAGTGAGGCTGATCAGCCTAAATCACATTCACCGCAGCCATTCTTGATCACTCCCAGCTTCACCTAGTTACATCCTGATCGCGTCCTGATCGCGTCACTCTCACCCCTCCCCAACCCAGATGTCATCACGCGACAACAGCCTGCGTGGCGCTCGTAATTTGAGGCTATCTCTCCAGCGCAGTTTGAGCGACCGCGTCCAGTTTAGCGATTCCGAAGATCTGTTTCGGTTTCAGGTACGGCAGTCCAGTCAGGTAAGCGCTAGCCTATCGGGTATCGCGCCCCGTTCGCGCCTGAGCCTCCAGCTGCTTCGGGTGCAGGGTTCGCTTAATCAACTCTTGCGTCGAACCGGAGATCAACCGTTTAGTCGGCTCAAGACGAGCCAGCGGCGTGGCCTTCAGCTATTGCAGAGCGGGGTTAGTCCCGGCGCGCAGCCAATTACCCAAACGCTGACATCCGGCAGGTATTTTCTGCGGGTGGCGCGCCGCTCAGGTCAAAGCCGCTATCGGCTCACGGTTGCTGCCACAGCCATAGCCAGCCCCACTGCCAGCCCCACTGCCAGCAACCCTGCGCCTATTGTACCTAGCCCCGCACCCGTGCCAACTCCTAGCCCTCTGCCTTACAGCAATCGATTTGGCTACGGCCTGGTCAACGCCTCAGCTGCGGTAGCCAAATCGATTGGCCAGCCTGCATTTGCTGAGGTTGCCAACAGCGGCTCCCAAAAATCTTCGCTTGATCAGATCAGCGCCCCTGAAGCTTGGGCAAAAGGCTATCGCGGTCAGGGCGTGGTGGTGGCTGTTCTAGATACCGGGGCGGATTACAGCAGTAGCTTCTTGAGTGATAGCCTCTGGAAGAATCCGGGCGAGATTGCCTTTGATGGCATTGATAATGATCGAAATGGCTATATTGATGATGACATTGGCTGGAACTTTGTCTCGAACAACAATAATCCAGCTGATAATAGCAGCGATGGTCACGGCACGTTTGTATCTGGAATCATTACAGATACAGATTTTGGCGTTGCGCCCGACGCGCAGGTAATGCTGCTAAAAACAGCGGATGCCTCCGGGTTTTCGGTTTCTGATGATCGGGTCGCAGACGGCATCTACTATGCAGTCAGAAATGGCGCGAAAATCATTAACCTCAGCTTTGGTGGACTCGCAGTCCCAACGCTGAGGCTTCAGCAGGCCATGCAGTTTGCGCGTCAGCAGGGCGTGTTCTTTGTGGCCGCTGCTGGTAACGAGCGCCAGTCGGGAGCAACTCAGCCGCTCAACCCGGCGCTCTATGCCGCCAGAAATCATCTGGGCACTGTGGCTGGAGCAGTTGATTCGGCCAATCGCTTCGCCAGCTTCTCCAATCCGGCAGGTCAGCCGCCGCTCGACTACCTAGTTGCGCCCGGTGTAGATGTCTATTCCACCACCCTTAACAGCGGCACTCCGGCTGAAGCCTCAGGTACGTCGTTCGCCGCGCCCGCGATTGCAGGCGTTGCGGCTTTGATGCTGAGCGCCAACCCAAATCTCACCCCTGACCAGCTTGAGCAGATCCTGATTGAGACAGCCAATCGCAATCTGTCGGCCTAAAACCTCCAGATTCATGCTCTGGCTGAGACTAAAGACGCGATAGGATAAGAGCAATCTTCTGCCATCTGCTCGCATGACTCAAGCCAATTCCTCCTTGGAAACCACGCTAAAAAACTACATCAACGGCCAGTGGTACGCTTCTGCTGGAGAGCCACTAGAGGTGATCAATCCAGCTACCGCTCAAGTTCTTGCCCAAGTCCCGCTCTCCACAGCAGCAGAACTTAATCAGGCGGCAGAGGCGGCAGCAGCAGCATTCCAGACTTGGCGACGGACACCCGCCACGCAGCGCATCCAGTACTTGTTTCGGCTAAAAACACTGATGGAGGAGCAGTTTGAGCCAATTGCTCAGACCATCACGCAGGAATGTGGCAAAACGCTCGATGAATCGAGGGGTGAACTGCGACGCGCTATCGAAAACGTCGAGGTAGCCTGCGGAATTCCAATGATGATGCAGGGCAGCAACTTTGAAGATATCGCCAGCGGCATCGATGAATTTATGATTCGTCAGCCGTTGGGAGTAGCCGCTGTGATTGCGCCCTTCAATTTTCCCAGTATGATTCCCTTTTGGTTTCTGCCCTATGCGCTGGCCTGCGGCAACACCTATATCGTCAAGCCTTCTGAGCGCGTCCCCCTGACCATGCAGAAAATATTTGCGCTGATCGACCAGATTGATCTCCCCAAAGGCGTGATCAATCTGGTGAACGGCGATAAGCAAATCGTTGACGCAATCTTAGATCATCCGGCAATTCGCGCCATCAGTTTCGTTGGCTCTACGCCCGTGGCGCGCTATCTCTACAGTCGAGCCGCCGCCAACGGCAAGCGCGTCCAGTGTCAGGGTGGCGCTAAAAATCCGGTGATTATCCTCCCCGATGCTGACATCGACATGACCACCCGGATCACCGCCGACAGCGCCTTTGGCTGTGCTGGGCAGCGCTGTTTAGCGGCCTCGCTGGCGATCATGGTGGGGGAAGCTCGTCATACCTATACTGAGGCCATTGCTGAAGCTGCAGTGAGTCGCAGAGTCGGGAATGGCCTAGAGGCATCCGTGCAGATGGGACCCGTAATCACCGCCCAGAGCCGCCAGCGGATCGAGTCGTTGATTCAGCTCGGCATTGACGAAGGCGCAACCCCGCTAGTAGACGGACGCTCGCCAGAAATTGCCGGATATGAGCAGGGGCATTTTGTCCGGCCAACGATCTTGCAAAACGTTGATCCAGCCAGCGAAATTGTCAAAACCGAAATCTTCGGCCCTGTACTCAGCTTGATTCACCTTGACAGCATTGACGCAGCCATTGCCCTCGTCAACAGCGGCCAGTATGGCAACATGGCCTGTCTGTTCACCAACAGCGGCGCGGCGGCTCGCAAATTTCGCTACGAGGCAGAAGCAGGCAACATCGGCATCAATATTGGCGTGGCGGCTCCCATGGCCTTCTTTCCGTTTAGCGGCTGGAAAGACAGCTTCTTCGGCGATCTGCACGGGCAAGGCCAACATGCGGTTGAGTTTTTTACCCAGACGAAAGTAGTCGTTGAGCGCTGGAGTCAGAAAGACTGGTCGCGCCAGTTTTGATGTTTCATGCAAAGTATTTTTTACGGCAGATTGCAGATTTAGTATTACAGCTGTAGATAAGTTGGATTTGAGAATCGTCTAGCTGGAAAACAACTAGGGTTGACTTTGACAGCCTATTCCTCACAGGTTCAGCTCTCGAAGCCCTCTCTGAGTGGAGTAATCTGCTCAAACCTCCTCAAAGCCGCATGGCTGAACACTTCTCATCGACAACGAATCAACCCTGCCCAGGCTTCCCTACCTGGGTGAATTCGTTCAGTCAGTTGATGATTAGACAAGAAATTAGACAGGAAAAGACCTGGCAGCCCCCCGCCAGGTCTTTGATGAACGTCACTTATCTATATCTAAGATAGGTGCTGAACCTGGGATGGGACTTCGCTCTGCTGGCTCACCTCAGCGGGTGATTCCTCGCTTCCTAAAGCATGAGCCAGCGCCGGAATCAGAAACTGTACGAGCGTAGAAGCATCTACGCCGAGCTCAGTACGCTGCTGCGCCGCCAAAATGCCAGCCTGCGCGTGCCACCAAGCGGCGCTCACAGCAGCTTGCTCCGGAGAGATACCCTGTGCTGCAGCCTGAGCCAGCAGTCCACCCATTAAGCCCGTTAGTACATCGCCACTACCGCCACGAGCCAAAGCGGGCGTGCTGTCTGGATTCAGCCAGATTTGGCCTGCGGGATTGGCAATCACAGTTTTTGCGCCCTTGAGCAACAAAATTGCCCCCTGTCGAGCTGCTGCTTGAGCTAGCTCCATTCGATCGGGCAATTGCAGTTCTGGAAACAGGCGCTTGAATTCGCCCAAATGTGGGGTTAACACGGTGCTAGCTGGACGTGACTTTAGCAGATCTATGCCCAGTTTTGCGAGAGCATTCAGGCCATCTGCATCTAACAGCAATAGCCGATCGCTCTCTAGCAGCTTCTGTACCACAGGCATCGCCTCCAGCGTTAGCCCTGGGCCGCAGGCAATCGCCTGATAGCTGGCTAAGTCGAGCTCAGGCGGCAGATCGGCTATGGCTCCGGTGGGCGTTTCGGGGCAGCCCAGGATCAGCGCGTCCGGGAGTTGGGCAATCAGCAGTGGGCGCAGAGCTTCGGGTACGGCAATTGACAGCATCCCCACACCGCTCGCTCGCGCTGCAAGTCCGCTCAGAATAGCCGCACCCATATATTGGCGGGAGCCGCAGACTAGCAGCAGGTGGCCTTGCCTGTATTTATGCGTTGTGGCGGAGCGGGGTAAGGGCAGGCCGCTGAGCGCCAGTTGCAGCGTGATTCGCTGGAGGCATGGCTCGTTCAATACGGCTTGAATATCGCTGAGAGGAAGTCCAAAATCCAGCAGCTCGGCCTTGCCAATGTAGTCTGCGGCAGCATCTTGGAGAAAAGCGCGTTTCCACAGTCCTAGACAGAGCGTATGGCTAGCGCAAACGGCAGTTCCTAGAACAGCACCCGTATCGGTCTGGATGCCAGAAGGTAGATCGATGCTAATGACTGGCTTTGACCCGGCGTTGAGCTGCTCAATTGCTGCGGCCAAATCGCCTGTGATTGGGCGAGACAGGCCAAAACCAAACAGTCCATCAATGATCAGGTCGCAGTCTTGCAGATCGTTAATCTGGTGGGCGACCGGAATTTCAAGATGATCAGCATATTGGGCGTGAGCTTGAGTCAGTTCTTTAAAGTGATCAAATGGCTGATAGCGTCGCACTTTGTAGCCAGCTAGATGTAGCTCGCGAGCCACAACCAGCGCATCGCCGCCGTTATGACCTGAGCCGACCAGCAGCCCGACTTGAATTGGCTGCGGGTAGTGAACGCAAATCCACTGGCTCAGCAAGCCGCCGACTTTTTCCATCAGCGCTGCCACAGGCATTCCGGCTGCAAAGATGCGCGCCTCAATCTGCTGCATCTGCTGGGCTGTCACCACAAACGAGTTAAGCTGTTCAGTTCGAGAGACAGGTCGCTTCGGCATGGCTTAAACTCGATACCTTGATACCTAATTACCGCATAGGTTGTCGGCTTTTGCCTCTATCATCAGGAGTTTTTGGCTGATGCAGATTGACTCAATCGACCATCTAGTGCTGACCGTGCGGGATATCCCGACGACCTGTGAGTTCTATGTCAGAGTGCTAGGAATGCAGGTAGTCAGCTTTGGCAATGGGCGTAAGGCGCTGCGATTTGGGCAGCAAAAGCTGAACTTGCATCAGGCTGGCGCCGAATTTGAGCCAAAGGCACTCTGTCCGACTCCCGGCGCAACTGATCTCTGTTTAATCACGTCCACGCCGCTGCCGGAAGTGTTGAACCATTTGCAGACTTGTGCAGTTGCTGTTGAACAGGGTATTGTTCAGCGCACAGGGGCAGTTGGCGCAATTCAGTCGGTCTATATCCGCGACCCAGACGGCAACTTAATCGAGATTGCTAGCTATCTAGATCCATCGGTGATAGGACTACCGTTGATAGGACAAACTAGCTAGGTGCTAGAAGACCTCGTTCGACTAGCATATTTTTCAGATGGTTGATTGCAGAGACTTCGGAACAGTTTTGCTCTGCAAAAGCTTTAGCGTTCTCTCCAATAAGCTGAGACTTGGCCGGATCAGTCCAGAGGTTACGGATCAGTCGAGCCAGCGCATCAACATCAGCAGGTTGATAAGTCAATGCTGTATGCCCATCTTCAACATAGTCAAGAATCCCGCGAGAGCGAGTAATGATGATTGCCTTACTTAACTTCATTGCCGCTACTAATGTAATGTGCCCTGTTGGCATCTGGGAATTCATCAGAGGTAAAACCATGAATCGAGAGAAATTCAGCATATTCATCGCCTGATCGCCTTCAACATCGGTCAAAACCTTGACGTTTGGCGGGACTGGTAGCTCGGCTGAGTTATGTGATCTATTAATTAAAATTAGCTTGATGTCAGGTAACTGCTCCATTGCCGATATTAGAGTTGGATAATCTCGACCATATTGTCCAACTGCACAGATATAGTCACCTAACTCAATCGGCTGCTCAGGAGCATAGTCGATATGACCCATCTTCCAAAGCTGTACTTCTATCCGATCCGCAGGAAGCTTAAAATACTGCTGGTAAAGCTGTTTTTCTATGCTAGAAGATACGACAAAGCGGTTGACGCTATCCAAAACTTGAGTCATCAAGAAGCGCCGCAATCGACTGGGCTGGAATGGATAGTTAAATGCAAAAGCGATATGCTCTACTTTGACTCGCAAAACCCTGCTAAAGAAAGCGCACCAAAAGGTTAGCTCAGCTTCATGACTGATCAGCAAATCTGCATTTTTTGCTTTAGCCATTTTAACGGCCCAGAAGCTAGAGTAAATCTTCTGCAAATTAGGGCGTTTAATCAATTTTCCTAGAAGCCCAAGCGGCTTGCGATAGGTGAAATGCCAGCTGATTTGATCTGATTCGATCTGATCACAAAACCATCTCTGATCAGCATTGTCGTTCATTGTGCAGCAGACAACATTGGCCTGTTGAGTTGGGGTAGATGCTTCTGATCTCCTGTCCGAGACAGTCTGCCTATAATGATTTTCGGCGACAGCAGAACTATTCGCTACTGAATAAGCCGCTGAAGTATCCGATTGATTAGCTGTCCATACTAGATTTCTAATTCTGGTGAGTAGCATGACTAAGACCTCTGTGCTGAAAATTTAGGACTAGAAGGTTGGGCGAGTTAAAGAATAGTTGAAATCTGCATAGTTAGCCTAAGAAACAGCAAAGCTATCTCATCTGTCTTGGATGTATAAGTGTTCGCATATCCAAATGTTTTTCCAGTCTATTCAACCACAGATATCTGATGCCAGTAGTTCATAGAAAAAATATGCTTTTGTGAATGCTATATTTTGCAGAATTATCTGAGAACAGCTGCACGACGGGGGATTTCCAGCTCGCTGCTTAGATGATGACTATGCTGTTTGCATGAATCTCGGCTAATCTTCCGGAAGGAAAACAACCATCTGCAATAACTGGGTTGCCAATAACTGGGGTTTACGGAGTAGAGTTCCCAAAAAATAGCTTGGAATCACTCCATCTTTGCCATAGCTCAGCCATATCTCAAAAGTACAGCTTCAAAATCTTCGTCGCTAGCGCTACTGCAAAGTAAGATGCGCGATACTGCGATACATTAATAGACGAGTTGAATAAGCTCTAGCCCCGCAGACATATATGGTATCTCCCCGCGATAAATCCAGCGACAGATATGACAGAAAGCTGCTGAAGCTGCTGCACCTCTTGGCAGACTTTGACGGCGAAATCTCGGCTGAAGCTGCTGCCCTACTCAATCAGCTTCGGCATCGACCCGATCTGGTGCCGCCGCTCTATGCTGACGTATTTGGCCTGCCTATCGCCACAACTTGCTCAAGCTTAGTCCAGCGAATCGAGACACTTACCCCAGCCCAAAATGCAGTCGCCAGCTATGCGTTCACGATTTTTCGCTCCTACGAGCAAATGCTAGGCGTGCAGAGTTCTGCTAAGCCAGAGCAGCAGGCCGCCTACGACTCGCAGCTAGAGCAGGTGCGGCTTCAGGTTGCTAAAACCAAGCTGGTGCTGGCCGAAGCGCTCGCTAAGTCGCCGGAGTAGCGGATTTCCAAGCAGCAATTTCCACAACGGATTTCCAGAGCAGCAGGCTCTAGGAGCCAAACTTCTGCTTTGCCTGCTCATAGAGTTCGACTGTAATTCGGGTTGCGCCCGCCTCTTGAGCAAACTTCTCGATCTTTTTGCGGGCGGCTGGACGCACAAAAAACGGAATCTCCTTGAGCCGAGCCTCAGCCTCAGCCGTCCATTCAATTGCACTGCTCATTAGATATAGCTCCCAGTTGTGGTACTCAGTGTCTTCTAGAATAAAAGCTCCTGCCGATTTATGGCTCATTGACCCTGAGCAGTCCGATCATTGGCAGTTCAGTTGAGTATTGTGATGCGCTGACTACAATTTTCAGACAGATCCTGTCATTATGATGGCGCTTTGGAACCGTTCAGGTGAGGAGATACGCATGAAAATTATCTATGACCCTGCTACAGACGTGATCCGGATTGTCTTTCGCGATGCGTTGGTAGACGACTACAGCGAAGATCGACCCGGCATCAAGGTGGATTATGACGTGGATGATCAGCTCGTGGCCATCGAAATCCAAAAAGCTTCAGAGTTGATTGACGATCCGCACGTGGTTGAGCATCAAATTTTGGAGACTTGACCTGCAACCTGAATCGAGCCTAAACTCTCTGCTCAAAAGCTTATCTGCTTAAAACAGAATGCCTGCTGGACTGGGTTGAGTCTGCTGAGTCTGAGCCTGCCAGTCTTGATTGAGCCGATTGATTGCGTTCGCGTAGGCATGTGCTGTGGCTACCAAAATATCGGTATCGGAAGCTTATCCAGAGAATAGTTTCTCGTTCGCTCTCAGCTTCACTGTGACGGTTCCTAGCGCGTTAATTCCTTTAGTCACGGCCTATATTGTCCGCGCTCGACTGGCAGTTTCACAGTCAGATCCGCACCGCAGCCGATTTCAGCGCTAGTCTAGCTGAGCAGCAGCAGTTTTTGGATGCCTGCTGGCAGCGGCATACGGCGGCAGCTTCCCAATTTTGCGCCTGATCTGGAGCGGCGAGTGGTAACCCTGATGGAGCATCTAGCAGCGCAAACCCTGTCACTCTAGGTCACTCTCTAGGTCACTCTAGCTCGCGGCGACCTTCGAGCGCCCGCGCCAGCGTTACCTCGTCGGCATATTCTAAATCGCCGCCCATGGGCAGACCAAAGGCAATACGGGTAACGCGGGTGAAGGGTTTCAATAGTTGCCCTGTGTAGAGCGTGGTGGTTTCGCCTTCGACGCTCGGGTTGATGGCTAAAATCACCTCTTTGATCTGCTGCTGACTAACGCGACGCACGAGCTGCGTAATCGAGAGCTGATCGGGACCAATGCCGTCCATCGGCGAAATCAGGCCGCCTAGAACGTGATATTTGCCACGATATTCGCGGGTGCGCTCTAGCGCGATGACATCGCGCGAGTCAGCCACCACGCAGATTGTGTTTTGCTCTCGGTTAGGGTCGCGGCAGATTTCGCAGACTGGCTCAGCCGAGAGGTGGAAGCAGACAGAGCAGAAGCCGACCTGCTGCTTGGCCTCAACTAGCGCTTGGGCGAGTGCCTGCACCTCTACTTCGGGTCGCTTCAGGATATAGAGCGCTAGCCGCTGCGCGGTTTTAGGGCCGATGCCAGGAAGTTTTTGAAGCTGCTCGATCAGTCGAGCTAAAGGGCGTGTGTAAACCGTCGGATTGCCTCCATTTTGCAGTCTGATTTCTGATCCTAGCAATTTTTGCGAGTCTGGCGCGGTTGCTTTGACTGCCGTATATTGTGTTGCTCAAACTCAATTCGGCGTAGTCGCAGCCGATTTTCTTCTAGCAGACGACGATTGGCCGCCATCAGATCGGCAATTAGGCCGAACATCCAGAGCTGAAAGCCAATCAAAATCAAAATCGCGGCCAAGATCAAGCTCGGCGTGCGGGAGCGCGTTGGATCAACAAAGAAAAATAGAAACAGCCAGCGCAGCCCAATCAGCATCCCCAAACTCAGTGGCAGACTGCCCAGCGCCGTGAAAAACCGCAGCGGCTTGTAAAGCATAAAAATCCGCAAAATTGTCGTAGCTGAGCGGAACACGTAAGACGGAATGCTCTTGACCAGTCGCGACTTTCGCAGATTCGGGTTAGTGCGGATTGGCACAGAGGCGATGGCAATCCCCTTTTGCCCTGCCTGGATGATGGTTTCTAGCGTGTAGGTATAGCGGCTAAAGACGTTGAGCTGCATGGCGGCACTGCGGCTAAAGGCGCGAAAGCCGCTGGGCGCGTCCGGAATATCCGTGCTGCTCGCCAGACGCACCATGCCGCTACCCAGGTTTTGCAACAGCTTTTTGAAGACCGAAAAATGCTTGGTTTCCCAGATTGGCCGTGCCCCGATCACCATCTCGGCTTGCCCCAGCAGAATTGGCTGGATTAGCAGCGGAATATCCTCGGCGCAGTACTGGTTGTCGGCATCGGTGTTGACAATAATATCGGCTCCGGCTCTCAAGCAGGCTTCCAGTCCCGCCATGAAGCCCCGCGCTAGCCCCTGATTGGTCGGGAAGCTGACAATGTGGTCGACCCCAAATTCCTTCGCCACTTCTAGCGTCCGGTCGCGGCTGCCGTCGTTGATGATCAGCCACTCAATCCGATCAACGCCGGGAAGCTGGCGTGGCAAGGCCGACAGCGTGATGCCCAGCGTTCGCTCTTCGTTGTAGCAAGGAATTTGGATAATCAGCTTCGTCATGAATCTCAGGACATCTTGGCAGGGGGCAGCGAGTAGCGCAATCGAGCATAAACCTGGTTTATATCATAGGGCTGACGAGTCTGCTTTAAGATAGAGATCTGATTTGCCGTTTTTGCCGCGACTCCATGAGCAGCTATTTCCGCCCCAGCATTGAGGCTATGACGGGCTATATTCCAGGCGAGCAGCCCAAGCCCGGCACGCCAATTATTAAGCTCAACACCAACGAAAATCCCTATCCACCCTCTCCGGCTGCGATGCAGGCCTTGCAATCAATAGATGCGGAGCAGCTGCGGCGCTACCCACATCCCTTCGCCAATGACTTCCGGCAGGCGATTAGCGAGGTGCTGGATCTGCCGCTCGACTGGATTATTGTTGGCAACGGCAGCGACGAAATTCTCAACGTGATTATTCGCGCCTGCGCTGAGCAGCAGCGTCCGGTGGTCTATCCCACGCCAACCTACGTGCTCTACAAAACGCTAGCCGCCATGCAGCCTGCGGATCTGATCGAAATTCCCTACGGCGAAAATTATCAGCTCCCAATCGAGGCGCTGATCGCCGCCAACGGAGCCGTCACCTTTATTGCCTCCCCCAACAGCCCCTCTGGACATTCGGTGGACAATGCAGCGCTACGGCAGCTGGCTTCTCGCTTGAATGGCCTGCTAGTGATTGACGAAGCTTACGTCGATTTTGCCGAGTCCTCGGCGCTGTCGCTTGTGCAGGATTGCCCCAACGTGATCATCAGCCGCACGCTCTCCAAAGGCTACTCGCTGGCAGGGCTGCGGCTAGGGTTTGGGATCGCTCAGCCAGAGTTGCTCAGCGGCCTGTTCAAAGTAAAAGACAGCTACAACATTGACGCGATTGCCTGCGCGGTCGGATCTGCGGCAATGCGGGATCAGGATTACAAAACGCTCTGCTCTGAGCGGGTGAAAGCCTCGCGCGCCAAGCTAGCTGTTGATCTAAAGCAGCTGGGGTTTCAGGTGCCCCATTCACAAACCAACTTTCTGTTTGTCACCTCACCCAAAGGCCATGCGGAAGCGCTCTATCTTGGACTCAAGGAATGCGGCATTCTGGTTCGATACTTCAACCAGCCTGGTCTAGACGATAAGCTGCGGATCACGGTGGGCACCGACACCCAAAACCAAAGTCTTCTAGAAGCCCTGATTCACCTGGTTTAGCCTCTGCCAGCGCCAACCCCTCTAGCGCCAACCCCTCTAGCGATAGAAGTCAGCGCTTCCCTGATTCGAGATAATCAGGAATAGAACATTACTTCAAAAATCTATGCTGCTCAAAAGCAAAGACTCCGATGCGTTAATCAAAGTGATTGATGTGGAAGCCTTGATCAACCCGCAAGACCCGATGGTTTCAGGCCAAGTACAAAACGGTGAGGAAGAGCAAGACCCAGAAGAATTTACTAAAGCTGAGCTACTGTTTCCCTCTGGTGAAGCGCTGCCCCTATGCTGGTTTGATGCTGATTACAAGTTGAACATAAGCCGAGCTTGATCTAGAGCTTGGCTGCAATTCTACCGCTGGCGGGCAGGTTTTGAGCTACGCCCGTGCGGATAATCTGATCCTGAGTCTGCTGACGCAGCTTTGCGTCTTCGTCACCATACAGAAAAGACAGCAGCACAAAGCGTTCGCCTACCGTGACGGGCGTGGCTTCATGGAGCAGCGAGCAGGAAAATATTGCTGCTCCTCCCGGCTCAGGGCAGTACAGGTGATTGCTGTATTCTGGGAACCGCAGCGCTCCGCCCTTGTAGCTGTTGTTAAGGTTTAATGTCAGGGCAAAGCGACGGTGCTGGTTGCCTTGGGCAGTATTGTCCCGATGAGGTCGGAAAAAGCCTTGGTTGGCAGCTTCGTAGCAGGCCACGACATAGCGCTCAAAGCAGGTGACGCGAGACTGAAATACTTTGGCAATTTCCGGAACCACGCGCCGACTCAGCGCCAAATTGATCGCGTTGAGCAAGTCTGGCTCAGTAATCAGCCAGTCTCGCCGTCGCTTCACGGTCGGCTGAAGTACGACCACTGTTTTGTCGCCTTGTTGCTGCATGATGCCCGACTCAGCGCCGCCCGTCTGACGGTAGCTTGCGATCAGCTGCTGACAAAGCTGAGCAGAAAGCACGTTTGGGATCAGCAGAACTGGAGCCTGCTGGCTAATTCTCTGAGTTGCTTGGGCTGCGGGTATTGTTTGCAGATATTGCAGCACCTGCTGAGCGTGCGAGACCTGTGTCTCTAGCGCAAATAGATTTAAGATCCGTAGATTTTCGTCTAGGACAAAAGTGGTTGGGTCATAGGAGATGCCGCTCGACTGCCCCATTTGACACAGCTCGTAGCGAATGCTGATTTCTCCTGAGAAGTCCCAGAGTAGATGAAAGTGGCTGCAAGGCTGAAGCGATTGCTCTAGGCCACGGTCGTTGGGATCAATGCTGATCGCAAAAAAGTGAATGTCCCATGCCACAAACTGCGCTCTAGCACTGTAAAAATTTTGCAGAACCGCCTGAGTTTGCGGCTGACCTGCGCTGCCTAAAAAGCAGAGCACCGCCCGATAGCCGCCCATCACGAAATCTTGACCTGCTGCAATAGATGAGGCAGAGACAAACCAGGGAGCCGGATCGCCGACGGTTAGCGCAGGCATAGTCAATGCAGAATGCACAGCAAACCCAGTATTTCTGATTGATTGCAGGCTGTCAACTCAGCGATCAACCCAGAGACAACTTAGGGACAACTCAGGCTGCCGACCGCGCTAGGCTGAGAGCGCAATTTTCAGCTGATGCTGCTGATTGTCTGGAGTAACCTGCTCAAACGGTGCAATCTGTGGCTGTTCGCGAATGGGTAAGATTAACTCTTTAGAGCGCAGACTGACCCAAACTGTATATTGGGCTGTAGAAGCCGTCACGATTGCCTCTTGACCCGCCTGGGTAAGTTTCCAGGCTAGCTCAAAAGCTTGAGGTCGCTGGTTGGCCTTAAACTGAGCAACATGTTCAAAGAGGTTATTGCGAAATCTCATGCCCGTGCGAATCTGCCCTGCTTGCCAGTACTTGAACTGAGAGACAAATTGCTCGTTAATTAACAGCGTTTCCATGGTTTCTACCCTTACTGTGGCTCTCTTTTGGCCTTGCTCTGACCTTACTCTGACCTTGCTGTTGATTGTGATGATTCTATTGCTCCCCGAACACTGTCTAAGGTCGCAACTGCGAGCCCAGATTTGCCTAGCCGTTGCAAATCAATTAGGCTCAAGCCTCACAAGATAAAACTCAACCCAGCGGCGCTACAGCCGCATCTTCTAGCAGGGAGCCGGTAATCAACTTTAAGGGAGTAATCTCCGCTGACATCTTTTCCTAAATCGTCTCGTTCGGTCGGCTCATTCAGCCGCTTTAATCAGCCGCCGCCAATCTAGCTTCACCAACATGCGTCTTAATCAACAGTCTAGCTAAAGAATATATAGTTAAAAAGTGGAAAATCTGTGGAAAATTAAAGTTGTTGTAACTATCCCAAGCTACTGTAACTATCTCAGTGGCCTAGCGTTTGGGTTAAAGGGTGGGAGCGAGGCTCAGGATTAAGACTCAGGCGGTAAAAAAAATTGGCAGTCTCAGCATGGATTTCTAAATGAATTTCTAAACGGTTTGGCAAAAAAGTGGAAATTACTTAGCTGTCAAATACAGCCCACTGAGACTCCCAGAACAGCCGGTTTGAGCCTGATCAGCAGCGCTCAGCCTAGCTCTAGGCTCGCTCTGGAGTTGCCATTAGTTAAGATATTGATCAGAAATATAAGATTTAACCTGAAATCAGAACAAAGATAAGAACCGATATGAGAATTCTGCTGGTGGAAGATGATGAAAGCATTCTTGACCTTGTGACTACAGCTTTAGCGCAGCAGAATTACATTGTGGATACGGCTACAGATGGCGAGATGGGCTGGGAGATGGCCGAATCATTCCCCTATGATCTGGTTTTGCTCGACATTGTGCTGCCGAAACTGGACGGGATTAACCTCTGCCGGAGATTGCGAGATCACAAAAAACAGTCTTTGATTATGCTGCTAACCGCTCAAGATGCGATTAGCGACAAGCTGCTAGGCTTGCAGTCAGGCGCAGATGACTATCTTGTCAAGCCGTTTGACATTCAAGAGCTAGCTGCCCGCATCCATGCACTGCTGCGTCGCGGTAATCCGATCACAGAGACTGTGCTGCGCTGCGGTGACCTTTGCCTCAATCCAGTGGCCTGCGAGATTACCTATGGAACTCAGCTGCTGCGCTTTAGCCGCAAAGAATATTTGCTGCTGGAGCTGTTTTTGCGCCATCAGCATCGGGTGTTTAGCCGCAGCGCAATTGTTGATCAAATCTGGTCGTTTAACGAAGATCCGCCGAATGAAGATACCGTTAAGTCTCACATCAAAAGCATTCGTCGCAAGCTGGATGCGGTTGGGGCTGGTCATTTGATCGAAACGCTCTATGGGCAGGGCTATCGGATTAATCCAGCTTACCTGGCAGAATCCAAACTAGCGCAACGCCCTGATTTCGGCTCGAATTCAGCGCGGCAGGCCGATCTTAGCCGCTCTATGTCTATGATTTGGCAGCGCACCAAAAGCGTTAATCTGGAGCGAGTCACTCTATTAGAACAGGCTTTAGAGGCGCTGAAAGCGGCAGCGCTGAGTCCAGGTCTACATCAAGCTGCCATACAGTCTGCTCACAAGCTGGTTGGCTCGCTCGGTACGTTTGGCTTTGAGTCTGGTTCAAAAATCGCTCAGCGGCTGGAAACTGCGCTGCACCAGCTTTCTATCCCGACTAGTTCAGATCGCTTGCCCGACTCGACTCAGCTCGCCCAGTTTGAACAGTGGGTGCAGTCGTTACAGGCATTGCTTCAGCAAGGTAGTAGGGCTGCAACAGGCGATAGAGCTGAGCGAATTTCTCGCAGCTTGGCTGCTCACCCTGAGGCTGAACCGCTGCTGCTCTTGGCTCAAGACCAAACCTGCGTTTCAGCTATTGCGGCTCAGATGGCTGAGCAGGCGTTGCATCTGATCACCGTCACCACAGTTGAGAGCGCCATCGCGCAATGCCAGCTGCTGCGACCTCAGATTGCCTTCATCGACTATGCCTGTCTAGAGTCAGATCAACGGGCAATAGAGCTACTAGAGTTGTTGCAGGCAGATCCCTCTGTGCCCATCGTGTTTCTGTCTGAGCAGACCACTGCGCGCACCCGAGTCAATGCCCTGCAGGCGGGTGGGCAGCTGTTTCTGCCCAGGTCAGCTTCACAAGCTTTGCTCCAGTCGGCGCTAGAGTCGGCGTTAAATCTGCGGTATCCAGCCCCTAAAGCTGCATTTAGAGTCCTAGTTGTTGACGATGATCCGCTGATTGCTCAACTTCTAGCAGTCTGGCTGGATGACTCAATTCATCTGAGCGAGCTAACAGACTCGGTTCGGCTCTGGGATGTCCTCAACCAAGTTAATCCTGATTTGCTTATCCTTGATGTCAACATGCCTGAGATTAACGGCATTGAGCTATGCCAGACTGTGCGCTGTGACCTTCAGTGGAACTGGCTGCCGATTGTATTTTTGACAGCTCAATGCGATCCGCAAACCGAACAGCAAATTTTTGCAGCGGGTGCAGATGATCTGCTGCTCAAACCTGTCCAACCCGCAGAATTCTCGATCCGCATCCTAAATCGGCTACGCCGCAGTTCACCAGCACCCTTGAAACCGATCCAGCTGTCGAGCCGTCAAATGTAGGCTAGATTTCGGCCAGATATTGAAGCTCTGACTCGGTAAGAATTTCGATATTGATGCGGTGCTGATTTGGGTATGAATTAACGATCGAGTCCAACCGCCATTTGCAGCCTGAACGGCTCGCCATCCGTTTGGTGGTATCGATCGGCCCAGGCGCTGATTAACTCGTCTAGCTCTTGCAGCGCGCCGCTGATTTGCTCGCTTGGAATATTTAGCTCCTCTAGAATCCGGGCTGCGTGCGGCTGACGCTCCGCCCAGTTCCGCATCAGGCTGTAGTGCCGAGCCGTATCTTCAACGACGGTGTAGGCGCGCTCTTCGGCATCAACGGGCGAGTAAGAGGTGCGAGTCAGCGCATAAAACGACAGTCCCCAAGGCGACTCAATCCGCGTGACTGTACCTGAGTGAATCAGCCGTCGCTTGATGTGATCGGCCATAGCCTCGCTGAGTCCAACCTGCCGTTCGCTAGGCATCTCTGACTGAGATCGACTGTGGAGCAGTTCTAGCAGATCCATAAACTGAATGCTGTTGAGCAGCTGGGCATCAGGCAAGGCCGCAGGCAGCTTTTCTTCCACCTGCCGCTTTTCGAGCGCTGTGAGATTGCTGCCTGAAATCCGCGAGCGTCCGGACTGCCAGGGATAGCGCTCTAGCCACAGGTAGGGAAGCTGAATCAAATAGCTCGGCTCCTGCGAACCCAGCATCTTGAGGAGTTTGCCGTTGGTGAGCGCCTGCTCAATCTCTTCGACAATTGCCTTGACGCGCTTCGGCTCAATATGATGCAGCTGCCCGGTCAGCCGCAGGTTTTGGCCTTCTTCCATGTAAGTGGTGTAGATGGCGCATTTAGCAGCGGTTGCCGCAGCATCTAGAAAGGCTCCATGTCGATGGCCGCTCGTATGCATGGCGCTAAAGGCCAGATAGAGCATAATTTGGTCGAGCGCACTGGGACCAAAGTGCTTGACCAACGTTTGCTTGATCGCCCCAGAAGGCTTGGGAGAACGTGCTTTGTTCACTGAATCTGATACTGAATCTGATGTAGACGGATCGGCTGGCGCTAAGGTGAATGAATCGGCTTCAAGACCCGACTCTAAAGCTTGATTCAAGTCAGGCTGAATCTCGGTTCTCTCCTGATTCTGAAACTTATTAACTGCCATAATCGATATACCCTGTATGAAATCAAATGAGCAAGATTGCAATACTCGAAAGTTAATATCAAACAGAGATACCTAGTTTAGAATCATAGAGTTTAAAGGTGGAAAAGTCGGGTATGCATCATTTGGTCTTGATACTGCTGAGAGTCTGCAACTATTCTTCAGTTTTCCCGGTTTCTGCACCTTTGATATCTACAGTTGTAGGCCTGCTGGACTAGATCTGCTAGATCCAGATTTGCTGGATACAGATTCGCGAGGACGTGGGTCGGTAGCTGGTTCAATACCTGGGAATTCTTCACGCTCTGATTCACAGGGCTTCAGTTTTAGTAAAAGCAGGTTGGAAAACTCAGACTTCGTAGTTCAGATTGGCAACCATGAACACTCCTTTGCGAGTCTTATTTGTTGAAGATTCTGAAGCAGACATGCAGATTATTTTGCAGGCGCTCCGCAACGGCGGCTACGCTCCCGACTATCAGCGGGTGGATGGCGCAGCTACAATGCAGCTGGCCCTGCAGCGCCAGTCCTGGGATCTGCTGATCTGCGACTATTTAATGCCCGCATTTAGCGCTCCCGACGCGCTGAAAATCTTGCAGGCCGCCCAGCTTGACATTCCCTTTATTGTGCTTTCAGGCATGATGGGTGAAGATGTTGCCGTTGAGATGATGCGAGCTGGAGCAAACGACTACTTATTCAAGGGGCAGATCAAGCGACTGGTTCCGGCCATTGCGCGCGAGCTAAAAGATGCTGAGAGTCGGCGAGCTAAGCGAGCGGCTGAGGCGGCTCTCTCTCGGCTGGCGGCAATTGTCGAGTCGTCGGAAGATGCGATTGTCAGCACCGATTTGCAGGGAGCGGTACTCACCTGGAATCCGGGGGCAGAGCAGCTCTATGGCTATAGCGCTGCTGAAGTGATCGGTCAGCCGCTGGCCAGCTTAATCTACCCTCACGTCAGCTCAGCTCGCCCCGTTCAGCTCGATTTTGGTGCAGCCCATCCTGCCGAGCCTCAAAGCCAGGCCGCCGCTGCATCTCGGCAGGCGATTGGCTGTCAGCAGATTGGCTGTCAGCAGATTGATTGCCAACAAGTGGTGCAGCGGCGCAAAACAGGCGAACTCATCGAAGTTTCGCTGACAGTTTCTCTAGTAAAAGATGCAGATGGCGCAATTGAGGGGCTGGCGATGATCGCACGCGATATTAGCGAGCGGCAAATGGTGCAGCGGATGAAAGACGAATTCATCTCGATTATTAATCATGAGCTGCGAACGCCACTTGCCTCCCTGCAAGGCTCAATCGAGCTGCTGCTTACGGGTAAGCTTGGCGAGCTGTCTGGGCAGGGGCTACGAATGCTGGAAATTGCCGCTAACAATATCGACAGGCTGGTTCAGCTCACGGGCAATATCTTGGATCTAGAAGGGCTAAGCATCGGCAACATCGTGATTCAAAAGCAGCCCTGCGATGTCGAACATCTATTGAGTCTTGCTGCTGAACAAAACTCACCGATGGCCGATCGGCATGGGGTGCGCCTGCTGGTTACGCCTTTGTCTCAAGGCGCCCTCCAGCCCAATCTCCAGCCAACACATCAGCCTACAGAAATTTTCGTGGATCCTCAGCGCACGATTCAGGTGCTAAATCATTTGATTTTGAACGCAGTCCAGTCTTCTCAGCCCGGTGGCAGCATCTGGCTGACGGCTGAAGTTCAATCTCCAGAGCAGGCTCGCTGCCGCGATTTGCCGCCGATTCCTCATCTGATAATCAGTGTCAAAGACCAGGGGCTAGGCATTCCAGCAGACAAGCTAGAAACAATTTTTGGGCAGTTTCAGCAGGTCGATGCCTCTGACAGCAGGCGGCAAGGCGGGGCTGGGCTGGGGCTAACGATCTGCCGCAGCATTGTGCAGTATCATCAGGGGCGGCTCTGGGCTGAGAGCGTTTTGGGGCAGGGCAGCACCTTCTATCTGGCGCTACCGATGCAGCGCGTTGCGGTGGAGGTATAGAGAATTGGAATATAGAGAAACGGAGCTACAGAGACATGGAGGGATGGAGATATGGATGGGGAAGACTGAAGCCAATGAGCTTGTGGAGGTGTTGAGTGCCCGGTAGATGTATTTTAGTGATCGACGATGAAGATGATATTCGCGAAGTCGCTCAGGCTAGCCTAGAGATTATGGCTGGGCTAGATGTGATCGTGGCTTGCTCCAGTCAAGAAGGATTAGAAAAGGCAGAAACTGAGCAGCCTGATGCCATTTTGCTAGATGTCATGCTGCCTGATATGGACGGGCTGACTGTTTTTCAGCATTTACAGGCCAATCCAGCCACGCAGCATATCCCCGTAATTTTGCTGACTGCAAAAGTGCAAATCTCTGACCAGCGCCGCTTTGCCGAACTTGGCGTGAAAGCCATGATCGCCAAGCCTTTTAAGCCTGCCCGCTTGGCCGACCAGCTGCTCAGCGTCCTGGGCTGGAACGCTTAATTGGCGGCCAACTGCTGCTCAGCTTGCAAAGACAGGTCGCCGGCTGTTAATGACTTGCCTTCCCGACTTTTTCACCATTGGACCCTTAATATCTATATGGATGAGGTTGAAATCTCGACGCTAATTCTCGAACTCTCAAGCTTGACCTTACCAAGCTTGACCTTATATAGACTTGATACAGGCACAGCCCCCAATACCGCCTTGTCTCAAGCTGGTTATTGAGCAGCGGTCAAGCGAGCCTATAGCCAGAGGCCAGATGGATTTGGCCAGACAGTTTTAGTCAGACCAGCCTACAGCCAGACTGATCTTCTGAACCAACCTTCTGAACCAACTTCCTGAGCTAACTTGCCAGTAAACCGATTCTAAATCCTGACTGATCCAGATTTGGGTCGAATCTGACGAGCCGGATGCAGATTGATCTGGACTGAAGCTTCTGGTTCGATTAGCCTAGTTGCAGGTGACCTGAAGCAGCGCTAGAGCAGCATATTTATGACAACCCGTAAGTTTCACTGTTCCACAAGTTCTAGCTCTCACTATGCTGTTTCGCCAGATGAGACTTCTTTAGATATCAGCCATGAGCTGCGAACGCCGCTGACGGTGATTCAGGGGGCGCTGGATCTGTTGGGGAGTGGTAAGCTCGGATCACTCTCTGATCAGGGACAGCGAATGGTCAAGATTGCCGCCAATAACGTCGAGCGGCTGATGCGGCTGACTGCGGCACTAGAGCAAGAGTCAGACTGCGTTGTGAGTCTGTCTAGCGAAGAGCTAGGGCGGCTGCGGCTAGAGCGCGATTTGATGCTAGCTTTGCCGCACCGTCAGCTGCGGCTGCAATATCAGCCGATTGTTGCGCTCAACAATGGCGAAGTTACCGGCTTTGAAGTACTGGCACGCTGGCATCACCCGACGCTAGGAATCGTTTCACCCACGCAGTTTATTCCGCTGGCTGAAGCGTCCGGCTCAATCATTGACATTGGTACCTGGGTAATTCGAGAAGCCTGCCAGCAGCTGCAAATCTGGCGGCAGAAGTTTCCGGCTTTCAACTCCCTCACGATTAGCGTCAATCTCTCCTGCCACCAGATTGCCTGCCCCGATCTGCCAGAGCAAATTGAGCAAATCTTACAAGAAACCGGACTGTCTGCCCAGAGCTTGAAGCTGGAGATTACCGAAAGCTCGATTATGAGCAATACTGACGTGATTGAGCTAGTGCTGAGTCAGCTTCAGGTGCTGGGCGTACAGCTCTATATCGATGACTTTGGTACAGGCTACTCTTCGCTCAGCCGTCTGCTGGAGCTGCCGTTGGATGTCCTAAAAATTGATCGATCATTTGTGCAGCAGCTGTCCTCCGAGCGCGGCGAATACCTGGTGCGAGCTATTGCCAACTTGGCTCAGAGCTTGGGCATCGACGTGATTGCCGAAGGTGTAGAAACCGAGGAGCAGGCGTTGAAGCTTCAGTCGTTGGGTTGTCATCGGGGACAGGGCTTTCTGTTTGCCCGTCCGCTCGACAGTCAAGGCGTACCTCTGCTGATCTGTCCGCTGCCCCTGCCGCTTTGATCACGCTGCGCGAGCCATCTTGCAGCCTCGCTTAATCATGTCAACCCATTCAGGTCGATCCAAGGAGAGCATTTTAATTGTTGGTGCAGCGCCTCGCAAACTCCGGCTGTTGGCGACTGCGCTCGCTGAGCAAGGCTGTCAGGTGCGATTTGCGCCGAACGCGGGTTTTGCGCTGAAGTCAATTCAGGTCAGCCTGCCCAATCTAATTCTACTCAGCCTAGAAACGCCTGATCTCGACGGTTATCGCTTCTGCCAGCGCCTCAAGGCTGCACCGCTCACCGCCAATCTTCCCGTGATTCTGCTGGGTGCTGCGCTGGATGATCCGGTTGAAAGCAGCCGCATCAGCGCCCAAATCGCGGCTCAAATCGCGGCGGTAGACTGGATTCCGCAGCCATTGCATCTGGAACTGGTGCTGGGTCGGATTGAATATCAGCTCCAAGTGCTGCGGTTACGCAGAGCCCTGGAGGCACAGCAGTTCGCCCTAGAGCAAGAGCGGCAGCAGCGACAACAGGCTGAACAGACACTTGCCCGACAGTCGCAGCGCAATCTGCTGTTGCAGCAGGTGACCGCCGCGATTTGCTCCCAGATGGATAGCCAGCTCGCGCTGGAGGCCGCAATTGCCCAAATTGGCCAGACTTTTCGCGTGAATCGCGCCTCGATTCATATCTACGTGCCGCCCCCCATCCCGGAGATTCCGCTGATTGCAGAGTATGTTGAAGCGGGCTATGTCTCAATGCGCCAGATCAGCTTTGTCCTGGAAGACGGCCTATTTTTGCCCGAAGTCTTGGCGCAGGATCGAGCCGTAGCTGCCGTTGATGTGCGCGGTGACTGTCGGGTGGAAGCCATGCAGCAGCTCTGTGAGTTGAGTCAGATTAAGTCGCTGCTGGCGATTCGCACTTCCTACCGCAACCAGGCTAATGGCGTGATTACGCTTCAGCAGTGCGACGGGCATCGGCAGTGGACAGCGGACGAAACGGCCTCCCTTGAGATGGTTGCCGCTCAGATTGGTCTGGCGTTGGCTCAGGCGAAGACGCTGGAGCAAGAGCAAAAGCAGCTGGAAGCTCTGGGCTATCAAAATCTGGTGCTGCGGCAAGAGATCTGCGAGCGCCGTCAGATCGAGGCGGCACTGAAAGCCTCAGATGCCGAGCTGCGGGGGCTGTTTGCCGCCATGGTCGATGTGGTGATAGTCCTCGACTGGCAGGGACACTACCTGCGCGTTGCGCCCACCAGTCAGGAAAACCTCTACCGTCCCATCCCGGAGCTGGTTGGCCAGAGGCTGCACCAGGTATTTGAGCCAGCGCAGGCCGATCGATTTTTGGAGGCGATTCGCACTAGTCTCGTCAGTCAGCAGACGCTAGAGCTGGAATATAGCCTGATCATTCAAGCCCAAGAAGTTTGGTTTAACGCCAAGATTTCGCCGATTGGCACCGATGCAGTGCTCTGGGTGGCGCGCGATATCACGGCTCGCCGCCAGACGGAAGCCGAACTGCGCCATAAGTCAGCTGCCCTCAGCGAATTTAGCCTGAGTCTGGAGCAGCTTCATCGCCTTAGCCTGACTGACTTTGACAGCATTGAGACAATCTGCGCTGACTATCTCAAAACCGGCTGCGATATCCTTGGCTTTATGACGGGGGCTGTGATTCAGGTGACGGCAGATCAGGAGCCAGCCCAAACGCAATACCGGGTGTTGGCCGTCGAGTCGAGTCAGCCGACGCTGCTGCTGGCTGGGCGGACGCTTTCCTGGACAGATGGCCATACACTGTTGCAGTCCCGGCAGACGGTTTTTGATGGGCAGAGCTTAGCTCAAGCTCTGCCAGTCTACGCTGAGCGATCGGTTGCTTCTTACCTGACAACGCCTGTCTGGGTGGATGGTGAAATCTACGGCCAGCTCTGTTTTTTCTCAGCGCGAGGCCGGAGGCAGGGCTATGAGCATCATGAGTCTGACATCATTGAGCTGATGGCGCAGAGCATCGGTAAGTTTATCAGCAGTCACCAAGTGCGGGCCAAGCGGCAGCAGGCCGAAGAGGAGATACAGCTCCTGCTCAACATTACGCAGGCAATCACGGCAGCCCCCGACTTCAATGCCGCGCTCTATGAAGCCCTCAGCGCCCTTTGCCAAACCACAGGCTGGGTCTATGGTGAGGTCTGGCTACCTGCTGCGGATGGAGCTGTGCTGGAATCAAGTGCGGTTTGGTATTGCAGCTCAGGCTCAGGCTCAATACCAGATTCAACGATTGCCGCAGTGCAGCAATTTCGCCAGAGTTCGCGAGCTGTCACCTTTCAACCCAATCAAGGCATTGCTGGGCGAGTCTGGAGTCAGCAGCAGCCAGAATGGACAACTGACGACCAGGGGTGGCCAGAGCCAGAGCCACTCGAACCGTTCAACTCGGTCGATCCAGGTGCGGCTCTGGGCAAATCGTTGAATGACAGTCAGTTTCAGGACAGTCAGTTTCAGGACAGTCAGTTTCAGTATCGATTTCAGCTGGTCAATCACTACGGCATCAAGGCTCGACTGGGCGTGCCGATTCTGACTACCGAGCGCGATTCGACGCAGCGCTCGACCGTGCTGGCGGTGATGGTGTTTTTTGCGTTGGAAGCCCGACCGCAAGAGCAGCGGCTGATTCAGCTGGTGTCAGGCGTGGCGATGCAGCTTGGCGCGGTGCTAGCGCAAAAGCAGGCCGAAGATGCCCTGCGTCAGAGTGCCGAGCGAGAGCAGACGTTGCTGCGAGTGATTGAACGGATGCGGCAAACGCTGGATATTGAGCAGATTTTCCGCACGACTGCCGAAGAGCTGCACCAGCTGCTCAAGTGCGACCGCGTTTTGATCTATCGCTTCAATCCAGACTGGAGCGGCGAAATCGTGGCTGAAGCGGTTTCAAGCTGCTGGCGGCCTGTGCTAAGAGATGCGCTGGACAGGTCGCTGGACGGGTCGCTGGAAGCCGAGACACCGCTAGAACTTGCAGATGCGACAGGTGATGAGCTTTGTGTGGTCAGAACCTGGAGAGAACCGACTAGTGCCGCAGCCGCAGCCAGCTCTAGCCACCTCGTCGATACCTATCTGCAAGATACGCAGGGCGGTGTTTATCGCCAGGGAACCAAGTATCTCTGCGTTCGCAATGTACAGCAAGCTGAATTGACCGACTGCTATCGCGTTTTGCTGAATCAGCTCCAGGCCAAAGCCTATCTGACTGTGCCAATTTTTCAGGGGCAGCGGCTTTGGGGGCTGCTGGCAGTCTATCAAAACAGCGGCCCGCGCAACTGGCAGCCCAGTGAAATCAACTTAGTGACACATATTAGTACGCAGCTAGGCGTGGCAATCCAGCAGGCTGATTTGCTAGCTCAAACGCAGCAGCAGTCGGCAGATTTAGAGAAGGCTAAAGACGCAGCTGAGTCGGCTAACCGTGCCAAGACGCAGTTTCTTGCCCATATGAGCCATGAGCTACGCACGCCGCTCAACTCGATTTTGGGCTTTACCCAGATTGTTGGGCAAGAAGGATCGCTCAGCCCAGAGCATCGGGACTATTTGCAGATTGTCAGCTCCAGCGGTCAGCATTTGCTAGAGCTAATCAACAACGTGCTGGAGCTAGCGCGGCTAGAAACCCATCATGCTGGTTTGCAAGTCGATCAGTTTGACCTGCTGCTGCTGCTGGAGCGCGTTGAAGGCATGTTTAGGCTGGCTGCCGCTGAGAAGCAGCTTCACCTCAACTTCATCATTGCAGCTGATCTGCCGCGCTATGTGATTGCAGATGCAGGCAAGCTGCGCCAGATCTTGCTTAACCTGCTCGATAACGCCATTAAATTCACGCAGCAGGGCAGCATCACGCTGCATGCTGAGCCAACAGGTGGGGCGAAGGAGCCAGATCGAGCAGATCTCATGGGGATCGAGTTTACCGTCAGCGATACAGGCTATGGCATTGCACCTGAAGAAATCGAGCTGATGTTTGAAGCCTTTGTCCAGTTAGAGGCGGGGCGACAGTCGAATCAAGGCACGGGGCTGGGACTGGGAATTAGCCGCCGCCTCGTTGAGCTAATGGGTAGCCGCCTTCAGGTCAGCAGCCAGATGGGAGTCGGATCGCAGTTTAAATTTGAAATTTTCGTGCAGATGCCGTCCGCGGACTCACGCCCTCTAGATCTCGGAGTACACTGCATATATGAAGCGCTCAGTGTAGCCCAGCCTGTAGCCAAGACTTTGCCTCAGATGGCTTTGCAGACTGCGCGGGCTGCACTTGATCTGATGCCGCAAGATTGGGTGGAGCAACTCGCTCAAGCCGCTAGCGGTTGTAGTGAGCGTCAGGTGTTCCAGCTTGTTGAGAAAATTCCGGCAGAGCAGTCTGATCTTGCCAAAACCCTGGCCGATCTCGCCTCAAATTTTCAGTTTGAAGCGATTCTTGGCCTGACTGCTCAGATGTCCTGTAATTTTCAGATCCAATCTCTCAGATCCGATGAGTAACTCTCTCTCTACCTTGCCCACAGCCTTGCCCGAGGCTGGCGTTAAGGGCAATATTCTGATTGTGGATGACACGCCCAACAATCTGCGGCTGCTCTCCTCAATGCTCAACAGGCAGGGCTATGAGGTGCGGAGCGCGATCAGTGGCTCGGTGGCACTCATGGCGGTGCGAACCGTGGCTCTAGATTTAATCTTGCTGGATATCAACATGCCGACAATGAACGGCTACGAGGTCTGCCAGCAGCTCAAGGCCGATCCGCAAACCTGCGACATTCCAGTGATTTTCTTGAGCGCGCTGGGCGAACCGCTCGACAAAGTGCAGGCGTTTCAGGTGGGAGGCGTTGATTACATCACCAAACCGTTTCAGGTGGAAGAAGTGCTCGCCCGCATCGAAAATCATTTGACACTGCGGCGGATGCAGATTGAGCTTCAGCGGGCTAAGGCGGAAGCTCTGAGGGCACTGGAGCAAGAGCAGGAGCTAAATCGGCTCAAGTCTGAGTTTGTCTCGATGGTTTCGCATGATTTTCGCACGCCGCTGACCAGCATTCAGGGCTTTGCAGATCTGCTGCGGCATGGCGGTGCAGCGCTGACACCAGAGATCCGCGAGCGCTATTTTGGCAAAATCGATACGGCAATTGAGCAGCTGCTCTATCTGCTAGATGAGGTGCTCATCATTGGCAGCATTGAGGCGGGTCAAACGCTCTATCAGCCCGTGTCAACCGATATCCAGCAGTTCTGTCAGGATCTGTGTGAAACGCTTCGGCTTAGAAACAGTCAGGTGATTCAGTTTTGCTGTACAGGCTGTAGCCAAATCGAAACCGATCAGATCTTGCTGCACCGCATCTTGACGAATCTGCTCTCGAATGCTGTAAAATACTCGCGGGCTGACGCTGAGGTGATTTTTAACGTGAGATCCTCTGAACAGGAAATGACTTTTGAGATCATCGATCACGGGATTGGTATCCCGCCAGAGAGTCAGCAGCATCTATTCAAAACGTTCTATCGATCCAATAACGTGGGTCTGGTAAAAGGCACCGGACTAGGGCTGGCGGTCGTGAAAAAATGCCTGGATATCTGCGGTGGAGCGATTGAGATAGTCAGTCAGGTGGGGCAGGGGACAACGGTTCGAGTTCGTCTGCCGCTGCTGCGCGCCCCCAGCCAATCTAGCCCAGCCAATCTAGCCCAGCAAACAGATCAGCGGAAACAGCAGGTACTCTAGAAAAAACAGCTTCCAGATTAGCTGATAGAAGCGGGCAACTTCTGCCTTCGAGCCGAGATCGACCTGAGCGCTGCGCCACCAGAGCCAGCCCAGCAGCAGCAGATGACTCACGCCCAGCCAGACCAGATTCAGCCCCGGCAAAAATATTGCCGCCAGCATTCCCAGGTAGCAAACTGTCAGTAGCCCCAAAGCCAGTCGGAACACGGTCTGAGCGCCTAGCTGAACGGTAAAGGTGCTGATCTGATAGCGGCGATCGCCTTCTAGGTCAGGAATATCTTTGAAAATGGCAATTGCAACTGTGAAAACTACAACAAACAGCGTTAAAACCCAGACCGTCGCCGGAATCTGCGGTGGATTGCCCAGGCGCTGGTTGAAATGCAAAAATAGCCCCAGATTGACAATTGCGCCCCGCACTGAAAAGATGCAGAGCGCTGCCCAGACTGGAAAACGCTTGAGCCGAATTGGCGGCAGCGAATAGGCCGTACCGATCAGCAGACTCGACCAGACGGTAGCTATCAAAAACCAGCCCTGCCCAGCCGACAGCCCCAGCGCTAGCAGCCCTGTGACTGCCACAATGATTTGTCCCTGTCGTTGCGTGAATTCTCCAGAAGCCAGCGGCAGGTGTGGCTTGTTGACTCGGTCAATCGCCACATCTTCTAGCTGATTCAGCCCCACGATGTAAAGATTGCCGCAAAGACAGGCCAACAATACGCCAGCCAGCGTTCCTGCTAGCTCCAGTAGTGGGATGCTGCTGTGGCTGTGCGCTAGCGCCATGATCATCAGTCCGACTGCGCTCAGGCTTGTGCCAATCACGGTATGCGGGCGGGCAAATTTCCAGAATGCCGAGAGCCAGGGAAACCGACGGGTGGAGCTAGGTGACGAAAATCGGCGCATATTAATATTAAATGTCAAAATCGATCAGTCAAAGGTTCCGGTTTTAATCTCTCTGATCTTACGGCAAACGGTAAAGCTCCCCGCTTAAGTCGGAAAAATGTGACAAGCAGGACAGTCCCAGCCTATAGTGTAGACACTTGCCCATGCAGTAGTTCACCGAACCGTTCACCCTGCGACTTCCCCCAGCGTCATGTCACTCTCATCCCAGGTTTTCCCGGTTTTTTGGTATCAAGATCACGTCCGGCTAATTGACCAAAACCACCTGCCCAACAGCTACGAGATCGTTGAGATTAGCCGCTGTGACGATATGGCAACCGCCATCAAGACGATGATTGTGCGCGGTGCGCCTGCGATTGGGGTAGCTGCGGCCTACGGTATGTATTTGGGAGCCAGAGAAATTGCTACCGATGACCGCGACTCGTTTTTGGCGCAGATGGAAAGCGTAGCGCAAAAGCTGCGGGAAACCCGACCCACGGCGGTCAATCTGTTCTGGGCGATTGACCGGATGCTGAAAACGGCGCGCCAAACCGTGGGCAGCGTTAGCTCCATCAAAGCCGTTCTGCTGACCACTGCCCAAACCATCAACGCTGAAGATATTGCCACCTGCGAGGCGATTGGCGAACATGGGCTAGCTGCCCTGCCGCCGCAGCCCGCTCAGCTGCGGCTGCTGACCCACTGTAACGCCGGCGCGCTGGCGACTGCTGGCTACGGCACTTCGCTGGGCGTGGTGCGCTCAGCTTGGCAGGCCAATCGTCTAGAGCGCCTCTATGCCGACGAAACCCGACCTCGGTTACAGGGGGCCAGACTGACGGCCTGGGAATGTGTTCAAGAAGGCATCCCGGTGACGCTGATTACCGACAGCATGGCGGCTCACTGCATGAAGCGCGGGCTGGTCGATGCGGTGGTGGTGGGCGCAGATCGGATTGCGGCTAACGGCGACACGGCTAACAAAATTGGCACCTACAGTCTGGCGCTGGTCTCGAAGGCGCACAGCATTCCGTTTTTTGTGGCGGCTCCGCTCTCGACGGTGGATTTCAAGCTAGAAACTGGCGTTGCCATCCCGATTGAAGAGCGCGACCCCTCTGAGATCTATCAAATTGGCCAGACTTTAATCTGTCCGGCGGGCACGGAGTTTTACAATCCAGCTTTTGATGTCACGCCTGCCGATTTGATTACCGCGATTATTACAGAGCATGGGGCAATGCAGCCTGCTGACTTGATTCAGCTGAAGGCGAAGCAGTTGGGATAGAGTTGGGATTGGCGGAAGATAAACAGGATAAAGCGATGCAGTTTGGGCCGGGGCTAGCCGCCACATTTCTCTACTATTTCACCAGCGCTGCGGTCGCAATTAGCTTTGTGGTGGCGCGCTCTACCGGGCTGGGAATTGAAACTGGGATTCCGCAGCAGTTTGGAGCCGTTGGTGGGCTGGTAGCGGGGGTAATTGGCGTTTATTTTAACCGTACCGCTCAAGTTAGTCTCTCGGTACAGGGGCGAAAAAAGTGGCTGAACGCTCTGGATTCAGCGCTGGCGCAGTATGGCTATCAGCTCACCTCCACCGAAGATGACCTGCGGATTTACGAGCGTTCAGGCTGGAGCAAATGGTTTTCGGGACGGATTTTTGTCCAGATTGAAGCTCAGATTGGATCCCAGCCTGAAGCTCAGACTAAAACAGCGCAGATCACAGTCGCGAGCCGCGCTGTTACCGTCCGCGCTCTGAAGCAGATTTTGCCTGAAGCTAGCCCAAAGCCCAGCGATCCAAAACCCAGTAACCCTAGCGAGAATTAATCCACTCCAAGACGCGGTTCCAAGCCCACCACGGATCGGCATCTTTGAACTGGCGTTGGCAGGCTGCACTGCTGAGATAGCCGACATGTCCTCCCTGCTGAGTTAGCACTAGCTCAATTGCCGGATTCTCGGCGCAGGCGGACTGTAGATCAGGCACTAGGGTCGGGTCAAACATCGGGTCGTCGGCAGCATAGAGGATCAGCGTTGGCTTCTGGAACGAGGCTAGCTGATAGAGCGGACTGCTGGCCTGATAGTAGGCTGGCACCGAATCAAAGCCGAGCTTGCCAATCACCAGCTCCTCGTCAAACGTCCAGATATTGTGAACCCGCTCGACTGCTGCCAAGTCAATCGCTGCCGGATGCCATTCCGCAATCCGCGCCGCCAAGATCTTCAGCTGGCGGGTAATCGCCTGGTCTAGCGCCCTGCCCACCCAGCTTTTATCGAGATAGCTAAGCGAGCGCTGCGACTCCAAGCTAGGACAAATTGCCGCCCCGCCGCCCAGCTCCGCCGCCGTCAAGTCTAGATCTGCGCCCCAGTCTGCCACCGTCTGGGCAGCCTTCACGCCCCAGAGCGCCAGCTGAGCGCCCAGAGAATAGCCCGCGAACCAGTAGGGCGGCGGACAGCCCAGCGCCTTGGCTCCAGCCGCAATCCGCACAAAATCTTCGCCCTCATAGAGTCCATCTGAGGTGAGCGCTGGCGAGAGTTCTGCCGTTTTGCCATGCGCCCGCCAGTCAAACAGCACCACCGCATAGTTTTGGGCATAGGCTTTGCGGCCTAAAATCTTCAGAAACCACTGGTTGTCTAAATCGCCCGTGATGCCGTAGGTGGCAATAATTGTGCCTCTAGGGTTTTCGGGCATCGCCAGCTTGCCAAAAATCGGCACGCTCTGAGCGCCTGTAAAAATCTGCGGCAGGTAAGCTGGCTCCGGCTCATGAGTATGTGTTTCCCAATCTTGGCTCATTTTGAGCGCTGCATAGAGCGTCATCGCAAGGCCGTTTTGCAGGTTCCAGGGTGGGCAATAGGCTAGATGTGGCCATGAGTGAGGCGATGAATGAGGCGATGAGTGAGACGATGAGTGGGACAACAGATGCATGGAGCTAAGTTAGGCAGATCTCATCTATCCTAATTCAAGCGACCCCAAAACTTGGTAAATTGAAACGCAGTCTAGAGAAAAAATAATGGCAGTTCAGGTTTACGGAATACCCACTTGCACAACCTGCAAAAAAGCTTTGCAGTGGCTAACAGTGAACGATATTGAATATGAGTTTATTAATACCAAAGAGCATCCACCTACCCAGGCAATGATTCAAGTCTGGGTGGAGACGCTGGGATTTAAGCCATTGCGAAATACCTCTGGCCAGTCTTATCGGGCAATTGGGTCAGAAAAAGAGAGCTGGACAGAAGCCGAGTGGATACGGGCGTTTGCCCAAGATGCCATGCTGCTAAAGCGTCCGCTGTTCGTCAAAGCAGGGCATGCGGTAGCGGTTGGCTTCAAGCCAGAGACGCTGCGGCAGACGCTGGATCGGTAGTTGAATCAGTAAATGCTGACCTCGTTCAGTTGTAGCGTCTTAGTCGAGGCTTAGTCGAGCTTCAGTCTGTCGCTAGCAATTAGCCTAAGAATTTGTTAAGAAACTGTTTCTGAAACCATATGATTTCAATACAAAACAGCATCTATACTAAAATTCTCTTGAATCTTTGTGAAATGCTGTCTGTTGATTTAGTTGTGCATTCGTTTTATCTGGTCAATCTCATTTGATTATATTTCTTGAGGATATTCTTGAAGCAAATAGTGGTAACACAATAAGCGTCGGCTCTCACTCATGCGCTATCATCAGATTTTTAGACTCATGTATGCATCCCAATACCTATCCAAGCTGTTTCAGACTGCTGTAGCATTAGGGCTGTGGGTTATGCAACCTGTGGTTGCCCTAGCTCAACCCGCGCCAGTCACAGCTCAGATCGCTCAAGCCTCTACCCCGCCAACTACCATGCCCACAGTTCTGTCGCCCGATGCTCTCAAGACTGCTCTGAGCGATCTGCCCGACTGGAGCGTTCAAGACAACAAGCTGCACCGTCAGTTTCGGTTCCAGTCCTTCGTTGATGCCTTTGGGTTTATGTCGAGCGTGGCGCTGGTTGCAGAATCGATGGGGCATCACCCAGAATGGTTTAACGTTTACAACCGAGTGACAGTTGACCTAACGACCCACGATGCAGGTGGCATTACCGAGCTAGATCTGGCGCTGGCTCGCCGGATGGATCAGCTGGCACAGCAGCGCTAACTTTGGCCTTGACTTTTGCTCTATATCTATTACGTTGACCTTAGCTGTGGTCAATCTTGATCTGAATAATCAATCCGTCGCTCCTTGCAGGCTGACCTCGAACGATAGCGGGTTTGAAGCTCCAGTTTTGCACCAGGCAGGCGGCTAGCTCGTCGTAGGCTAAGTTTTGGCTCGATACTTCTGTAGCAGTCTGCACAACCTGCCCTGCGGCATCTGTGGTGACTCGCAGCGCCACCGTCTTGCCCAGGAAAAATACGGCCTCTGGTGTGACATCGCAGGGCGGCAGCTGAGAATTCGTCAGGAAGCGCTGTACATCAGGCTGGGGCTGAGCGGCCTGTTCGAGCGGCGGCAGATCTGGCAGATCGGGAGATGAGGCAGCTACAAGGCGGGCAGTGAGATAGTTGGGAACCAGCGTCGCGTCGAGCATAGCTGTTCCTAGCTGCTCGTCAGATTGAGAATTATCTGGCGAAGGCAACAGATTAGGCACAGGCGGAGCAATCGGCTGACTCATAATCGGCTGATTTACAGTCGGCTGACTTACAGTCGGCGACTGCTCGACGAGAGGCTGGGTAATGGGCTGGGTAACAGGCTGAGTAATGGGCTGAGCGGTGGGTGAACGGGCCGGTGAAGCGGCGGCAACTGGCTCAGAATTTGGCTGAATTCTGCTTCCTGACGTTGGCTTGGTGATTGGCTCAACCTGAGGACTGGGGGCAGGGACTGCGGGCAGCGAAGCTTGAGGTGCTGGAGCAGGCTGAGAATCTGGAGAGACAGGCGCGACTGCCGCAGAAATCACTGCTGCGAACTGACGATTGGGGACTGGAGCAGGACGAAGCTGAGCAGCGACTTCAGGCTGCTGAACCAGAGCCGGAGCGAGCTGCGGAAGCGAAGTCTGAGCCTGTGAGGTTACTCGCGAGTCTGCCTGCGAGCCAGTATTTTGACTAGTTGAGGGGCTTGATTGCTTAGGCTGGTTAGGCGAGAGAGCCGGATCATCTGGAAGCTCAACGAGATCAATGGCCACCGTCACGGCTGCTGATCCAGGCAGGATAATGGCTCCTAGCCAGCCTAGCAGCGGCAAATGCAGCAAAACTGACCCGCCCAGCAAAACTAGCCAAACCCAGATGCTAGGCTGATGCTGCGAGAGTCCTGTAGGCTGCTCAGAGGCTAAATCAGCGGTTGACTGATCGCTCTGCTTACTCACCTGAATCATGCTAAAAGCAATTGAAGAAGCACCCCAACTCTGAATTCCGCACCAAGTCACAGTAGCTTTTTGCAAAGCAAAGTGACAGCAGGGATCACTAGAAACTATAGAGGGATCAGATGCAATAGCGCAAGAAAACCTCGATTAGCGCTCCGAAACTCCGGCCTCTGGAGTTGACTGCTCGGCTGGTTGATGAGTCAAGTCCTCAAGCTCAGCCGACCTGCCGCGCAGAGCCTGCGTAATCCAACCCGTCACGATATGGCTCAGCAGACCTAGCGGTCCAGCAAACAGACAGAACACCAGCGAATGTACCGTCCAGATACCGGTTTGCTGCCCTTGCCAATAAATCCAGCGCCCCACAAACAGATCCATCGCCAAAAAATGCACCCAGCCCGTCGCCGTCACTCGCTCATCTGCAAACAGACGCGCCAAGTCGGCTAGCTGCGGATTTGCAAACGCCTCGGCTGACTCTGGGTCGAGGCTATTGATAAATAGGTATAGATAAAGAGCCGCCAGCGCCACAAACGGCAGAAACGAGGCCATGACTTTGCGCGTCGCCTGCCAGTTGGGCAAGAGGATCATCAGCGCCCAGAAGGGCAAGACGAAGAGATTGGCTGCATCGAACAGTGCGCTGAGAGACATGAACTTAGCCAACTTTTTCGTTTAGCATAGCAGAATTGCTGTGGGCAGCCGAGCTTGAATCGCCTAGATTGGGGAAAATCAGGCATAAAAGGCGCGATGCTGGAATTTGGGATGACGCTGCTGTTTGGCCTGCTCGCCGTGCGGCTGGGGCTGGGTTGGGGGCGGCTGCTGCTGCGCCGGGGCGCGACGGCCAACAATTTATTCACAGGCAAAAACATCGAGTCTCTAGCCTTTTTGGGTGGCTATTTTTTGCTCCTGCTGCTGGCGCTGAATTTGCCTCAAATGCAGGGGCTACCGCTTGAATGGCGCAGCTATGGGATGCAGATTACCTGGAGCATTATGCGGGTGCTGCTGCTGGGCTTCTGCGGCATGGCGTTTGTGGTGAGCTGGCAGACAGCGCGGCTGCAGGTGATTGGCGTACTGCTACTGGGATGCTTGGGGCTGGCCGGATTCACAGTTAGCGAACGCTATTTTCTGGCTCCAATCTATGCCTCTCTAGAAGACAACCTGCTGCCCAACGGTATTTTTCAGCAGACTTCTAACAGCAGCTGCGCTCCTTCAGCGCTCGCCACGATTTTGCGTCTCTGGAACCTGGACGCAACCGAATCGAGCGTGGCTAAGCTGGCCGGGACGAGTCGGCTGGGTACCTCGATGCCGCAGCTGATCACGGCGAGCCGCACCCTGGGGCTCGACGGTCTGGAGCTGTCTCCGACCTGGGAGCAGATGCGCCGAATTAACCGTCCCGGCGTGCTGGCCTCCTGGCTCTATTCAGAGCGAGGTCGAGATCAGCACGCGATTAGCCTAGTTGCTATGACCGCAGGAACCGTGACGGTGGCCGATCCCGCCCTGGGCAAATTTTATGAGTTGACACCTCAACAGTTTGATCGAATCTGGCGACAGCAGTATGTGCCCATTTTCCGCCCCGCCGAGATCCAGCTATCCCAGACGCAGGTGGCTGATTACCTGCACCAGTCTGGCTTTTTGCCGCAGCCCAGCGCCACTGGAACTGCTTTGAAACAGGCGTTAACTCAGTTTCAAACGGCAATGGGCGTACAGGCAACTGGCAGTATGGATGCTAAGACGGCGCTGCTGCTGAGCGGCCCATATCTCAAAGGTTTGCCAACCCTGGCTGCTCCACAGCTCAAAACGAAGCGGTAGGATCAAGCTGCGACCTGATGCGGGCAACTATAAAATTAATTGCGATGAAATTAATTGCGATGAAATTAATTGCGATGAAATTAAATGTGATGGCGGTGTTAGCGCTGAGTGTTCTGCTCACAATAGTCTCAGCATCAGCTTTAACGCCTGTGGGGTTAGCCGCAGAGTTGAGCGTACAAGCAGCTCAGTCTAGCGGCGTTCAGCTATTTGAACTGCATTGTGCGGGCTGTCACGCTCAGGGGGGTAACATTGTGCGGCGCGGCAAAACCCTGAAACTGAAGGCGTTGCAGCGATATCAGATGGACTCGACTGCGGCGATCGCTGAAATCGTGGCGCAGGGGAAGGGCAATATGTCGGCTTATCAAGATCGACTTAGTCCGGCAGAGATTCAGGCGGTGACTGACTATGTGCTGGAGCAGGCCAACCAGAATTGGAAGTAGCCGTATGGGCTGAGCGTTAGGCCGGGTTTAGCGGAGCCAACAGTTCATCTAGCCAAGACTCGACTTGGAGATATAGCCGTAGCATGGAGGCATTCTGGCTTTCAGCATTGCTGAGAGCGAGCTGACTCAAGGCACGGTGATATTCACCCACCGCACAGTTCCAGTCGCCGCGCAGGTGATAGGTGCGGCCTCGCTCGGCGTAGACATGGCCTTCTAATTTGCCCAGACAGAGCGCCAAATCGAGGCTTTCTAGGGCGCGGTCGTACATTTCCACCTCGCGGAAGGTGATGCCCTGGTTGATCCAGGCGCGGACGTTAGCCGGGTTGAGGTCGAGGGCCACGTCGTAGTCCAGAATTGCTTCGAGGTAGAGTCCTTGAGCGGCGTAGTAGTTGGCGCGGTTGTTGTAGGCGCTGTCGAGGCGGGGATTGAGGGCAATGGCGCGGTTGTAGTCAGACATGGCGGCTTCCAGCTGACCGTTTTTGAAATAGACTAGGCCGCGATTGCAGTAGTGATTGGCGTTGTCAGGGCTGCGGCCAATCAGCTCGCTAAAAATATCGATTGCCTCGGCATGATTGCCATGCTGGGTTTCGAGCAGCGCTCGCTGACGCAGGATGGCCTCTCGTTCGGTTTGACTCAACAGCACGGCTGGCTTCTCATAGGGGGAACGCATCGACTTGGGCTGCCAGCGCTTTTGCAGATGGCTAGGAGCTTTCCGCTGCGCCTGGGAGCGCGACTGCAACTGCTTGCTGCGTCCTGTTGGCCGATTGGGTTCTACCGAATATCTGTCCATCTCATCCTCACTTTTGCTCGACCGCCTGATGGGCTTGTGGATTGTACCTAAGGATGGCCGATTTGGCTCTAGTATCTGGGCCGAAACCCCAAATTAACTCCTTCTCTAGGTCATTTAAGCTGTCAGCGATGGGCAGGGTAAGGTTGAAATCACGGAACTCTAGCTGACCTCAATTGGCTGGCTAATGGCTGATAATCCAGTCTGGATGGGGGATCTATCTGCTTTTGCCATACAGTTGGCATCGCTGCCCATGCCAGTAGTATCGCGGAGAAACCGCCGAGGAATGGTGAAATTATTTGGAATAATCTTCTGCTATTGGCCAAATTTGATTAAGTCAGGATGAACTTTTGCAATTTAGGGAGGCGAGGCAAGACAGGCTTGCCCCCCGCTTGTCTAGGCTGGCCGCCAGCGGCCAATCGTGCCTGTGCCTAAATTGACAAAGTAGAGATTGCCGTCTGAGCCAGTTTCCAGATAGACAATGCCCTGAGCGCCTGTCGCAAACCGCTGTACTGCCGTCACCTGGTTTTGGCTGTTCAGGGTCAGGGCATCGACCGTGCCTTCATTCACGTCAGCCACAAACAGCGCCCCGCTGTAGCCGACAAAGCTGCTGCCGTCATAGAAGTCGCCCATGATAATTGCCCTAGCTCCTTCGGAGTGGCGGCGGCTGTAGATGGCTGCCGTGACAGGTTGGCCGCTGCTCAGGAAATCTTGCACCGTACTGAGGCCGCCGTATTGGCTTTGCAGCAGGCTATTGCCATTGCCGCCCTCGTACGCTGGCCAGCCAAAGTTCGCGCCGCGCTGCCCCACGTTTACCTCTTCCCAGGTATCCCAGCCCACGTCACTAATAAACGGCGTGCTGGTTCCCGGTTGGAAGGTGAAGCGGAACGGATTCCGCAGCCCCAGATTCCAGACTTTTGAGCGGTTGCTCTCCAGGTTGCCGTCAGAAAACGGGTTGTCGGCAAATCCCTGTCCGGTGAGCGGATCGACCCGCAGAATTTTGCCCGACAGGCTATCTGGGTTCAGCACGGATACTGCTCTGGGGTCAACAGAATTGTAGGAAGCCCCGTCTCCAATGCTGACGTAGAGTGCGCCATCTGCCCCAAAGCCTAACTGCCCGACGCTGTGCGATTCGCTGTCGGTCTTGATGTAGTCTTGCAGATAGCTGCCGTCTGGATTGCGTCCTGATTCCGGAATCGAGAAGTCGGCGGTGCTGTTACCGTCTGGACGGCTGGTGTTTGCCCAACTGCTGTTTTTGCCCAGGATAACCACCTGTCTATCTGGATCGCTGCTGGATACAGCCTGTCGGTAGCCGGAGCCAGCGTCAGCTTTGATCCGCACGACTCGCACCGGGCGGTTGCCGGGCTGGTCGCGCTCATCGAGGGTTGTGTTGGGGTTGAGGTTAAGCGCTGCTTCGGGTGGATCGTAGGTGTAGGCCAGATAGAGATAGGGCAGGCCACTGTAAAAGTCGGGATGGACGGCGATGCCCAGCAGCCCCCGGTCGCGGACGTTGTTCACCTCATCTCGCAAATCAATGAACGGCACGGGCGCAACGCTGTTGTTCTGGGCGACTTTTACCAGCCCCGACTTTTCGGCAATGAACATCAGCTCTGGGAATCCAGCCTTGAGCGGCGTGCGGGCAAAGGCCGTCGGCTGGACGAGTCCGGTTATCACGGTTTCTCTAACAAAGCTGCCGGGGTCGTCATCCAAAATTGTCACCGTCACCGGATTGAGGCTGTTGAGCGTCACGCTCATTGGGTTGCTGAAGCCGATCTGAAAGGATTCGTGATTCTCTGCGACCGCATCATTCACCAGCGCAATCTGAATCGTTTTGCTGGTTTCGCCCGGGGCAAAGCTGAGCGTTCCTGTGGCGCTTTGATAGTCACTCACGGGTAGCGCCGTGCCGGGTTGGGTGGCATAGTCCACGCTGGCACTGCCGATGCCACTACCCCGGGTTACAGTAACGAGCGCTGCGCCCGAAGCTTCGCTGGCCTGCACCGGATTTACCGTCAGCGCCGGATTTTCATCATCCAAAATTGTGATCGTCGCGGTGCGGATGGTGCCCAGGTTGGCTGCTTCCGGGGCCTGCAGAATCAAGGTGAAGCTCTCGTTTTCTTCGTCTAGATCGTCGTTGATAACCGGGATTCGCACCAGCTTGCGGGTTTCGCCAGCAGCAAAGCTGAGCGTCCCGACTGTGGCGGCAAAATCTAGCCCCGATATCGCTGTACCGCTGTCAGCTCGATACTGAACGCTGGCTGCACCGCTGCTGTGGCCGCTGCGCGAGACAGCAATCTCGACAGCCCCAGCCCTCTCGTTGAGGCTGTAGGTGTTTTGCTCTAGCGCAATGCTGCCTAGCTGCGGTGCACCGTTAATTTCGATGATGCCGCGTAGCTTGCGAGTCGGGGATTCATCATTCCAACGATGGCTACTGCCGAAATTCATCATGCCAAAATCTTCGTTGCCTTTGTAGTTATTGGGTTCACCCGCTGCCCAATTGCTGTAGGTGACTGCTTCGCCGCTGCCCCACTCAAACTGGCCTTCGATGCGGCGGTCATTGATGCCAATCCAGAGTCCTTCAGTGCCGCTAAAAGTTTGCTTCAGCCAGGTTTCTTCGGCAGCGCTGTTGAGGGTGACGAGGTGCCCGCCCTGCCGCTGTGCTTCCGCTTGAGCCTGCTCCCAGGTCAGGCTGTCAGTGAGGCGGTACTGATTGCCGTTGTAGATGGGGGCGCTGGCCGGATCGCGCTCGATGATGCCGCGTAGCTTGCGAGTCGGGGATTCATCATTCCAATGACGGCTGCTGCCGAAATTCATCATGCCGAAATCTTCGTTGCCTTTGTAGTTATTGGGTTCGCCCACTGCCCAGTTGCTGTAGGTGACCGCTTCGCCGCTAACCCACTCAAACTGACCTTCGACGCGGCGGTCATTGATGCCAATCCAGAGTCCTTCAGTGCCGCTAAAAGTTTGCTTCAGCCAGGTTTCTTCGGCAGCGCTGTTAAGGGTGACGAGGTGCCCGCCTTGGCGCTGCGCTTCTGCTTCGGCTTGTTCCCAGGTGAGATTGCCCGTCAGCAGATATTCCCGCCCGTTGTAGAGCGGCAGGATGGCCTGATAGATCTGGGCGACTGCGGGCAGAAAGGCGCTTTCGGCCTCGATTTGGCCAGTGGTAACTTCGAGCTGCCAGTTGCCGCCTAGAGCTGCGCTGCCCGTCAGGTCATCAGAGGCAGCAATATCAGCTCCTGTGATTTGGCTGAGGCGCTGCACAAACTGTGTGCCCGCTGCGCCTGCGGCTATGTTGCAGCCATAGAACAAAACATCGGCCTGCTCGCTCAGGGTATTTCCCCAGGCTTTGAGGCTGGCTACATGGGTTTCGAGACTTTGCTGATCCAACAAAACACTGCCGAGCTGTACTCCGCCTGCCTGACCATGCGAAATGATTTGCAGGCTCTCCAGGTTTTGGCGCTGGCTCAGCGCATCTGCAATTTGCTGAATGCCGTTTTTCTGCGGGTCTAAAAGTATAATTTCGGCTGATTTGATCTGAGCAATCAGAGCGTCCAGCTCGGCAACTGACGTATCAATAAAAACTAAATGCTTAGAGTTAGATCCGAGTGACGGCAACTCAGCAGAGCGGAAGACGGGCGCGGGAATCTGCTCCGGAGACAGCCCTGGACTGCTAGATAAAGCTTGGCTCATGGGAAAATTGCTAGAAAATGAAGGGCAGTTCTAGCCGAAATCTTGGCCTGTTCGCAGCTCGCTACTCAAGGTGAGCGCACTGTAAAAACTACGGAAATTTACTGAGAAAACACGATGCTTCGACTTATCTAATCTGTTGGATATACGGATCGTCAAGCCCATTGACTCAGCTTAATTGGTATCAAATCAAACTATGAAGATTCAGTGAATTTCGGTAAGGTGGTTTGGGTGGAGTGGCTCAAGGCGCATCAGCCTGTGCGGTCAGTTCTGTTGGGGTAGAGTTTGTGAAGGCTTGGGTTCAAGCTTGGGAACCTGCTTGAAATGACGGCTTGAACTCAAGTCAAGTCACGATCAAACTAGCGAAAAGATTAGAAATCCTGTAGCATCAGTCCGCAGTTTGATTAGATCCGCTGATTTCACAAAACTTTATTCTCTGGCCTGCCGTATCCTATACTACGCAAGGAAGGATTGACGGCTGATCAGATGATTTTAGAGCCGAGGCTCGCAGCTTTAATAAGATAAAGAATTAGGTGGTTTGAGTAGAGTGATGGCTTTATTAGGAGAGGAAACGTGATGTCGGAGGCAGTCAGGCCCCTGACCGTGCCAAAAGAATTCTTGGGGCCACCGGGCGCTTGGAATCCCACCCTGCTGATTTTCTTGGTGGCGGTAGCCATGGCAACGCTCTCAACCTGGGGCTACTGGTGCTGGGACTTGCCCAACTGGATTTGCTTTTCAATTAACGTGATTGCCCTGCATCTGGTTGGCACAGTTATTCACGATGCCTCGCATAACGTGGCGCATCGCAGCCGGATCGTCAATGCTCTGTTGGGGCATGGCAGCGCCCTAATGCTGGGGTTTGCCTTTCCGGTGTTCACGCGCGTCCATATGCAGCACCACGCCAACGTGAATGACCCAGACAACGATCCCGATCACTTTGTCTCAACTGGCGGGCCGCTCTGGCTAATTGCAGCTCGGTTTTTCTATCACGAGGTCTTTTTCTTTAAGCGCCGTCTTTGGCGCAAATATGAGCTGCTGGAGTGGTTCTTGAGTCGGCTGTTTGTCGGAACTGTGGTCTATCTGGCTGTGCAGTACGACTTTTTGGGCTATATCATGAACTACTGGTTCTCGCCCGCTCTGGTCGTAGGGCTGGCGCTGGGGCTGTTTTTTGACTATCTGCCGCATCGGCCATTTCAGGAGCGCAGCCGCTGGAAAAACGCCAGAGTGTATCCTAGCGCTTGGCTCAACCTGCTGATTATGGGGCAGAACTACCACCTGATTCATCACCTCTGGCCTTCAATTCCCTGGTACAAATATCAGCCTGCCTACGAAGCTACGCGCCCACTGCTCGATGCCAAAGGTTGCCACCAGTCGCTAGGGCTACTGGAAGGCAAGAGCTTCTGGAGCTTCATCTATGATCTGTTTCTGGGAATTCGCCTGCATCACAAGTCGGTCGAGCCTACTGAGCCGGCTGAGCCAGTCGAGCCAGTTGCTCCGGAAAAAGTCAAAATCTGATCCCTGTCCGATCTGCCCCATCTGGTCAAAGTCGTTATGAGTTTGCTTACGCTAGCATGAGAGTAACGATAGTTGGAGGATGGGAGCATGGTTAAGATTGTGGGAATCGGCGGCAGCCTGCGTTCAGACTCCTATAGTCAGCAGGCGCTGGAGGTTGCGGCCAAACTGGTGGCGGACAAAGGCGCAGAGGTTGAGGTCTTCGACTTGCGGACGCTCAATCTGCCGTTTTGCGATGGCGGCGACAGCTACCCAGACTACCCGGATGTAGAGCGACTTCGGCAGGCGGTGCTGCAAGCAGACGGTATCATTCTGGCCACGCCCGAATATCATGGCAGCGTCAGCGGCGTGTTAAAAAACGCGCTGGATCTGATGGGGTTTGAGCATTTTTCGGGTAAGGTGACGGGCGTGATCAGCGTCTTAGGCGGTCAGGTCAACAGCAACGCTCTCAACGATTTGCGAACGATTCTGCGCTGGATTCACGCCTGGACAATTCCTGAACAGATTGCGATTGGCCAAGCCTGGAATGCCTTCAAACCAGACGGCAGCTTGGCGGATCAAAAGCTGGCGCAGCGATTCGAGGCTTTTGCCCAAAGCCTGGTTGAAAATACTCAAAAGCTGCGAGCTTCTACCTGAATTTAGCGGGCAGATGTCAGATCCGATGCCAGATTAGCAGTGCGGAGCGCCCGGACTGTGTCTAGCGTTGCTGTGGCCACCTGCTCTAGCTCTGCGGCTGTGTTCAAACGCCCGATGCCAAACCGAATTGAGGCATAGGCTAGTTCGGGAGCGCGACCCAGCGCCGTCAGTACATGCGAAGGCTGAGTCCGAGTCGAGCTACAGGCTGAGCCAGAAGAGACGGCAACGACAGGCTGTAGACCGAGCAAGAGTGCCTGACCGCTGATGCCCTCAAAGCTAACGTTGAGATTGCCAGGTAGCCGCTGGCTGGGATGTCCGTTTAGATGAACGCCGTCTAGGACTTGCAGCCGCTGCCAGAGCTGGTCGCGCAAGGCTATTGTTCGCGCTGCCTCGGTTTCTAGATTGGCTAAGCCTAGCTCCACCGCCTTGGCAAAACCGACGATCTGCGGCGGGTAGAGCGTTCCGGCTCGCAGTCCTCGCTCCTGAGCGCCGCCGTGAAGCTGGGCTGCGAGCTGAACTCTGGGGCTGCGCCGTCGCACGTAAAGTGCCCCAATCCCCTTTGGCCCATACAGCTTGTGTGCCGTCAGCGACATCAGATCGATCTGCATTGCCTTGACATCCAGCGGGATCTTGCCAATCGCCTGCGCCGCATCGGTGTGCAACAAGACGTCTGCGCTGCGGCAGATCTTGCCAATTGCAGCCAGCGGCTGGATCACGCCCATCTCGTTGTTGGCCGCCATCACCGAAACCAAAACGGTATCGGGGCGAAGGGCTGCTGTGAGCTGATCGAGATCGATCAGGCCATCGGGCTGGACGGGCAGGATCGTTACCTCAAAGCCCATGGTCTGCAAGTAGCGGCAGGGGTCGAGGACAGCACTATGCTCAGTGGCAACCGTGATCAAGTGGCGACCTTTTGCAAGATAGGCTTCGGCCACGCCTTTGATCGCCAAATTATTGGCCTCAGTTGCGCCGCTGGTGAACAAAATTTCAGCCGACTCAGCCTGGATGGCGCTGGCGATGCTACGGCGCGCCTGCTCTAGGGCAGCTTCTGCCTCCCAGCCATACTGATGCGCGCTAGCCGGGTTGCCGAACTGCTCAGTGAAGTAGGGCAGCATGGCTTCCAGCACCAGCGGATCAAGAGGCGTGGTAGCATGGCAGTCTAAGTAGATGGGGCGATGCGCTAACATAGCGACTCCTGACAGCAGTTGACCAGTAGATTCCTACAATTTTGACCCTATTTGTAGAGATTGCGTAAACAATTCTTGTCGATGCTCAGCTGCAAGCACTAGACTCGCAGTAAACAGGCTAAAACAGGCTAGATGTTAGGTTGTAGCGACGTGTAAAGAGTAGGCAGGTGTGTTGAGTGTAAATCAGGCGATTCGAGCGCGAATGCTTCCAGGTTTGTTAGGCTTGCTGGGATCTTCACTACGTCGGCTGGGCTTCTGGCTGGGCTTAGGCTGGGCGCTCAGTCTGCTGGTTATCTCTCCGATTTACTCAGCGCCTGACAGCCTGAACGTGCGGATCAACCGCTGGCTAGAAGTTCAGCAGCTTAGCGGCACGGTCACCTATCAGCAGGGCAGCAGATCTCGCTCGGCTCGCTTGGGCGATCGGCTGCAAGCTGTGGGTGATCGACTGGCAACGGGTAGTGATTCCACCGCGACGCTGGCAGTCGATACGCAGATTGGGACTGTAGAGGTGGCGGAACGTACTAGCCTTTTGATCAAGGCGCTAGAGATCACGCCCAGCGATGGACGAATCACACGGCTTCAGGTTGACAAAGGGCGTGTCCAGCTGCGGGTGCGTCCTTTCACCAATCCAGACTCTCGGCTAGAAATTGAAACGCCAGCGGGCGTGAGCGGTGTCAGAGGCACTGAGTTTGGGGTGGTGGTATCGCCGACTGGCAAAATGGGTGTAGCGACGCTGGAAGGCTCGGTTGTGACGGATGCTCAGGGTGAGGAAGTGGAGGTTCCAGCCGGATTTCAGAACGTGACGCTGCCGGGAGAGCCGCCAACTCAGCCTGTGCCTTTTAACAACCAGCCCAACTTCGAGTACCGCGTTGAGCGAGTGATTCGGCGCAGCATTCGGCGGATTGTGGTGGAAGGACAGGTTGATCCGACCAGCACGGTTTTGATCAAGGGCGAACCGCAAGAAATTGACCGAGACGGGCGATTTAGCCTACTGCTGCCTGCCCCTTCCCGACTACGGCTAACGGTTACCGTAATCACCCCTCTAGGCCAAGAGCAGTCCTATGATTTGGAACTCATCTAGTTGGCTGATAGGCAGAAAATCTAGCGAGCTGGTTCGGCTGCTGCCGGGAATGCTAACCGCCGCTGGGCTATTAATTCTGCTGAAGCTGGGGCTGTTTACGCCGCTGGAGCAAATCGGCTATCGGGCGCTGTTTCGGCTGCGCGGCGAGCAGGCTTGGGACAGTCGGTTGGTTCTCATCAAAATTGACGATGCGAGTCTGGCGCAGCTCGGTCGGTTTCCCTTACCGCGCCGATATTACGTAGAGTTGCTCAAGGTTTTGGCGGCGGCTCCAGAGAACATTGCCGTGTTTGATCTGCTGTTCTCTGAGTCCAGCCCTGATGACCTACAGCTAGCTGAAGCAATTAGCCGACATGGGCGGGTGATTTTGGCGCAGGCTTGGGATGAGCAGGGTTCGCCGCTGGAGCCTGTAGCGCCGCTGAGGCAAAACGCCTTGGGAACCGGACATATCTTGACGCAGCCTGATGGTGATGGTCTGGTGCGTCAGGTGTCGCCGCAGATTGCAGCTGTGCCAGTACTAGGGCTAGTAGCGCTGCAAGCCCGTAATTTGATCCAGGAGCAAATCCCGACCCCAAACCTCGATCAGCCGCTAGGCGTTAACTGGGTTGGCAATGCCGAAAGCCTGCCGCAGTATGCTTTTGCAGATGTGGTGCAGGGCCGGGTTGACCCGCAGCAGTTCGCTGGAAAAATTGTCCTAGTTGGCGTGACGGCCACAGGTCTTGACCCGCTGATGATGCCGTTTGCGCCGCACTCCGGGCAGCATTTGCCGGCCAGCAGTGTCATGCTGCACGCCACGATCATTCAAAATTTGCTTCAGCAGCAGTCGCTGCGGCCTTTGCCGAGCTGGAGCTGGCTGCTAATGGTTAGCTTGGGTGGGCCGCTGCTGAGCTGGGGGCTGAGCGGCCGGGGCTGGCTGCGGCAGGTGGCAGCGGTCGGTGGCCTCTGGGCTGTCTGGCTGATTTTGTCTGTCTGCCTGCTGAGAGCGCAGATATTGCTGCCGCTAGCGGCTCCGCTGGCGCTGGTAACGCTGACAGGCGGGGCGGTCGGCCTCAACGATCGGCTGCGCGAATCAGCTGCGCTGCGCTCTCAGATCACGCATCTTCAGGCTGATGAAGCGATGCAGGCTGAATTTCTCAGGACGGCTTCGCATGAGCTGAGAGCGCCAGTTGCCAACATTCAGTGCGCGGTGACGCTGCTCAAGATTAGCGATTCGCCCATAGACCGTGAGGAGTATCTGCAAATTCTGGAAGACGAATGCCGCCAGGAATTTGCAATTATCAACGACCTGCTGGATTTTCAGCGACTGAGCAGCCAGCTGCCAGCGCAATTGGAAACACAGAACCTGAAGGACTGGCTGAGCGAAGTGCTGCTGCCGTTTCAGCATCGAGCCGAGGCCAATCAGCAGCGGCTGCAAGCTCAGGTGACAGCCGACTGCCCGACTTTGCATCTAGACTGGCTGAGCCTCAGGCGCATCCTGACTGAGCTATTGAACAACGCCTGTAAATATACGCCCGCGCAGCAGCTGATCAGCGTCAAAATCCAGGTGGCGGGAACCCAGATGCAGATGCAGGTGAGCAATTCTGGAATCAATCTGCCTGAGGCTGAGTTGGCCAAGCTGTTTTTGCCTTTTTATCGCAATGTGGAGGTCGATCAGCGGCAGCAGGGTGGCACCGGACTGGGCTTGGCGATCATCAAACGGCTCGTGGAGCATCTGGGCGGAGAAATCACGGTGACGAACCCGGAAAATCAGCTCACGTTTGCGGTGCGGCTGTCGGTTATGGCCGTGCCAGCGTTGGATCTGGCTGAGTCACCTTAAGCCGCTAACCCAGTCAGCAGCCCAGCCAGTGCGGTAAAATGCTCTGTAGCTTATGTCTGTTGCAACTGATCGCAACGACTAAGCAGCTCCTGCAATTTTTCCCTAAATCATGACCAACCCTGATCGCAAGCCGATTCTGCTTGAATTTGAGAAGCCTCTAGTTGAGCTAGATGCTCGCATCAGCCAAATTCGCGAGCTGGCCGAAGAAAATGACGTAGATGTCTCTGAGCAAATCCAGCAGCTAGAGCTACGCGCCACCCAGCTGCGGCAAGAAATTTTTAGCAGCCTCACTCCGGCTCAGCGGCTCTTGGTGGCGCGTCATCCCCGTCGCCCCAGCACGCTCGACTATATCCAAGCCATTACCGACGAGTGGATCGAGCTGCATGGCGACCGCTGTACCGGCCTGGATGATTTGGCGCTGGTGGGCGGTTTGGCAAGGCTGGCGGGTCGTCCGGTGGTAATCTTGGGGCACCAAAAAGGCCGCGACACCAAAGACAACATTCGGCGTAATTTTGGCATGGCTTCTCCCAGCGGCTACCGCAAGGCGATGCGGCTGATGGAACATGCCAATCGGTTTGGGATGCCGATTATTACCTTTATTGACACCGCCGGAGCCGATCCGGGAGCTGAGTCTGAACGCTTGGGGCAGGGCGAAGCGATTGCCTATAATCTGCGCGAGATGTTTCGCTTAGAAGTCCCCGTTCTCTGCACGGTGATTGGCGAGGGCGGGTCAGGCGGGGCGCTAGGCATTGGGATTGGCGACTGGCTAATGATGTTTGAGCATTCGGTCTATATGGTGGCTAGCCCCGAAGCCTGCGCGGCCATCCTCTGGCGCGATGCGGCGAAGGCATCTCAGGCTGCAGAGGCGTTGAAGATCACCGCTCCCGATCTTAAAGGGCTGGGCATCATCGATCAGATTTTGCCAGAACCCGTTGGTGGCGCGCACTCTGATCCGCTGCAAGCCGCCACCACCTTGAAGCAGGCGCTGATTGCCAATCTGGATCGGCTCACCGGCATGACGCGACAGCAGCTCAAAGACTGGCGCTATGAGAAGTTTCGTAGCATCGGCAAGTTCACTGAGGCTGTGAGCTAAGCGGCGATCTCAAATTACTACAATCGCGACAATCCGCTACTGAATGCCAGAGAAGCTTTTGTCGAGTTATAATATTTAGTAACATTTTTTTACATTCTCTCATTTTTTTAAACTTAATTCATTCAGCCGCTGACCAGATCAGCCGTCTGTGTCCGCGCCGTTCATCTGCTTTTCAACTACCTTCTCATCCTGTCGCTGCGGCAGAGATTAGAAAACCTTTATGACTTTGACCTATCATCGCGCCTTGATTACAGGCGCAAGTCGGGGCATTGGCCGAGCCACGGCAATTGCCTTTGCAAAAGCGGGCATTGATTTAATTTTGGTCAGCCGCTCTCAGGCCGATCTTCAGTCTGCCGTCGCTGAAGCCGAGGCGCTGGGGGTAAATGTCCAGAGTATCACGCTGGATCTGAGTCAGCTCAGCCAGATTCGGCCTGCGCTAGAGACAACGATCGAGCAGTTTCCTGTTGATCTCTTGATCAACAATGCGGGCATGGCCTACACCGGAAACCTGCTAGAAACCCCGCTAGCTGACTGGCAGCAGGTGCTGACGCTAAATCTCACCAGTGTGTTTCAGTGCATTCAGGTCTTGCTGCCGATGCTGCGCCAGCGCCAGGGTATGGTGATCAACGTCGCTTCGATTGCAGGCTATCAGGCATTTCCGGGCTGGGGCGCTTACAACGTCAGCAAGGCTGGACTGATTGCGCTGTCCAAGACCTTGGCGGCAGAGGAGCGGCAGCATGGCGTTCGCGTCGTGACGCTCTGCCCCGGCTCGGTGAATACGCCGCTCTGGGATACCGATACGGTACAGGCTGACTTCGACCGCTCGCGGATGCTCACCCCTGAAACCGTGGCTCAGTCAATTCTGCATACGGCCTTGCTGCCTGCGGGCGCAGTGATTGAGGAACTGACGGTGATGCCGAGTGCAGGCGCGCTGTAGCTTGGTTGGGGCTTCCTGATTGTGGCGATGGCTTGCGCCTTGTAACAGTTTGTAACAGCTTTTCATTTTAGAGAGTTCATTCAAGGGATACTTATGACTATTTCTGCCTCTTCTGCTTCAAACGGCACCAACGGTGCGTCTGCCACATCGTCTGCCAATCTCTCTGATGCGATGCCTGATAAGCGCACCAAGATCGCAGTTCGCCCGGATCGCACCACGAAAGAAGGTCAAGAAACTAAGCCCTATCAGGTGCCCGAAAATGCTGGCGAAGCAATGATGGGCGCAGTGCGGACGATGCTGCTGAATTTGGGCGAAGATCCAGACCGCGAGGGTTTGCTGAAAACCCCGAAGCGGGTGGCTGAAGCGATGCGATTTCTCACTAGCGGCTACAACCAGTCGCTCGAAGACCTAATCAACGGCGCAATTTTCGACGAAGGCCATAACGAAATGGTCTTGGTGCGCGATATTGATTTCTTCAGTCTCTGTGAACATCACATGCTGCCGTTCATGGGTCGGGCGCATGTTGCCTATATTCCCAACCAAAAGGTCGTGGGCTTGAGCAAGCTAGCGCGGATCGTCGAGATGTATTCCCGGCGGCTGCAAGTCCAGGAACGCTTGACTCGTCAGGTGGCTGAGGCGCTGCAAGAAGCGTTGGAGCCGCGGGGCGTGGCGGTAGTGATGGAGGCGACCCATATGTGTATGGCAATGCGGGGCGTGCAGAAACCTGGCTCTTGGACAGTGACTAGTGCCATGCTGGGTGTATTTCAGGAAGATTCCAAAACGCGCGAAGAGTTTCTCAGCCTGACACGCCATCGACCAGCTTTCTTTTAAAGGTTTTTTAAAGGCTCTTGAGGAAATCCAGGGTGAGGAAATCTAGGGACAGTCAGGCCGATCAGGAGTTGACTGTCTCTGAGACTCTCAGTTCCAACCGCTCTTGGCGAACACAATTTCCTGGGGATAGATCTATTCTGAGGAAAGTTTAAGGCCGCTGTGGCTCTGGGTTACTGCCATGAATCTTCTCATTGCTGATTCTTCTCGTCGCTTGGAAAACTACTACAAAGAAGTAGAGGCGATTATTTTGGCGCGGCAAAACCCAATCACCGGGCTGATGCCAGCCAGTACGGCTGTCACGACGCATGGTGACTATACAGATGCCTGGGTGCGAGACAATATTTACAGCATTCTGGCTGTTTGGGGGTTGGCGCTGGCCTACCGTAAGCAAGACGAGCATCAGGGGCGAGCCTATGCGCTGGAGCATAGCGTCGTGAAGCTGATGCGGGGGCTGCTGTTTGCAATGATGCGGCAGGCAGCGAAGGTTGAGCAGTTCAAATATTCGCAGGCCCCATTGGATGCGCTGCACGCCAAGTATGACACTAGCACCTGCGATGTGGTGGTGGGCGATGACGGCTGGGGGCATTTACAGCTCGATGCTACCTCGCTCTACCTGCTGATGCTGGCGCAGATGACGGCTTCTGGACTCAAAATTGTCTTCACCATCGACGAAGTTAACTTTATTCAAAATCTGGTTTACTACATTGGCCGCGCTTACCGCACCCCTGACTACGGTATTTGGGAGCGCGGCAACAAAATCAATCACGGCAACCCGGAACTCAACGCCAGCTCGGTGGGGATGGCTAAAGCGGCGCTAGAGGCGATCAACGGCCTGGATTTGTTTGGAGTGAACGGCTCGCAGGCTTCGGTGGTGCATGTGCTGCCCGACGAAATCGCCCGCACTCGGATCACGTTGGAGTCGCTACTGCCCAGAGAGTCGGCCTCCAAAGAAGTGGATGCGGCAGTGCTGCCGGTGATTGGCTTTCCGGCCTTTGCGGTAGATAGTCCGGCTCTCGTAGAGCGCACCCGCCGCGAAATTATCCAGAAGCTGCAAGGCCGATACGGCTGCAAGCGCTTCTTGCGAGACGGCCACCAGACCATCATTGAAGACCCAACAAGGCTGCACTACGAACCCAAAGAGCTGAAGCAGTTTGAGCATATCGAATGCGAGTGGCCGCTGTTTTTGACTTATCTGATGCTTGACGCGCTGTTTCGTGGCGATGCCGAGCAGGTAGAGCAATATCACCAGAAGCTGCAAGCGGTCTTGGTTGAGCAGAACGGCTTGAAGCTGCTGCCAGAGCTGTATTGGGTGCCTGCTGACAGCATTGAGGCCGAGCGCACCAATCCGGGCAGCCAGATCCGCATTCCTAATGAAAACCTGCCGCTGGTCTGGGCGCAGAGCCTCTATTTACTGGGTGAACTGCTGCGCGAAGGACTGCTAGCGCTAGGTGATATTGATCCGTTGGGACGACATCAGCGCGCTAGCTATTTGCGGCAACCGCTCGTGCAGATCGCACTATTAGCCGAAGATGAGCGCCTGCAGGCCGATCTAGCTACCTACGGCATTGAAACCCAGACGCTGAGCCAGATGTCGCCAATTCAGATCCGCCAGTCGGAAGCACTTTCGGCCATCTATCAGCAGATTGGCCGCAACGATAAGCTGCACCTGACCGGGCGACCCGTGCGGCGGTTGCGAAGCCTCACCACCTCGCGGATCTTTCGAGTGCGGGGCGAGATGGTGGTATTTCTGCCCTCGTTTTTGGATCAGCAGCAGTTTTACATCACGCTTGACTACAACTTTTTAGTGGCGCAAATTAAGGGCGAGCTGGCCTACATCCAGCACCACTGGGATCAGCTCGGTCGTCCGACTCTGACACTGCTGCTCACCCACGCTATGTTTGCGGGCGAGAACAGTCCAGCCATTGAGCAATCGTCGCTGCTGAAGCTGCTAAAAGATCTCAAAGGCGGCATCTGCAACAATGTCTCAGTGCGGCTAGGGCAGCTCAACCAGTTTTTGCTGACATCAGGGCTGGAGCGAATCGACGAGCTACATGATCTGAAGTTTGAGCCGTCTGTGCTAGAGCTTGCGCCGGAAGTCTACTACCTGACCTCCGACCCCGGACGCAACGCGCCGCTCAGCAACACAGAGTCTTTCTTCTTGGCTTACGAAACCGACATTTCGCAGCTGCTGACCCATCTTCGCAATTCGCAAAATCTCTATGAGCAGCTCGATATTCTGGAAACTCTGAGCCAGTTAGCAGGGCTAGGATTTGACACAGGCATGGCTGAGCATCTGGTGACGGTGGCCGATCTGCTGGATGAAGTCTACCGGAAGGCTAGCCAGATTCACCTCTGGGCGGTGATTCGCCGCTCAGCCGCGCTGCTGAACAAAAGCGATATGTCGCTGGCCGATGCCGTCACCGATATTTTGGTCAGGGGCAAGCAAATTGCGGTGGGCAAAGCCTACAGCGAAGCGTCGCTGATTACGACCCCGATGCAGCCCAACGATATTTTGGAGAAAATCGCCATCTTCTGCGGCAACGACGTGCGCGATCGTCCGCTGACGCAGGAGATTTTGATCTACCTCAGCCTGCTGATCAAAACCGATCCGCAATTATTTGACGGCCTGCTGACGCTGCGAGTCGGCTATCTAATCCTGCTGATCACCACGAACCTGGCGCAAGAGCTAGAGGTGACGCAGGACGAAGCCTATGAAAAACTGATGCAGCTCAACCCGTTTGAAGTCAAGCAGCGGCTCAGCCGAGTTCTGGCGGGATACGACAGCCTCGATCAAGCTTTGCTGCAACAGGAGTCGCTGCGGATTCGCCAGCAGGAGGCGATTGAGTGGGTGATTGCCCCCGAAGCCGCCGCTAAAACGACAACCGCGACTGACTGGTGGCAGCAGCGCCAGCGAGACGGGTCGCTAAACCGAGTGCCCTCTGGCTTCTACCCAAAAGTCTGGCAGGTGATGCAGCATTGCCGGGGTGTGGTAATTGGCGACAAGCTGGATCGCCGCAATCGATTAGAGAGCGAAATCATCCTGGCCGAAATGACTCCCGGCGAAAAAAACTTTGCGCTGCGGATTGAGCATCTGCTCAATAGTATTCAGGCTCCCGAATATCGTCAGGTAAATATTGAGGCGCTGATGGAGCTAGCCGCCATTGCCGAGCGCAACCCAGAGCTACAAATTGAGCAGTATATTGTGCTGGACGTGCTGGTGGGTCACGCAGTCCGGCTGGCTTGGCTGGACCATCACCCGGAGCAGGCTGACGACTACGATCAGCAGAAGGGCAGGGCTTGGCGGTCGTTCTATGAGACTTCGCCCTACGACTGTGCGGCTTACGTGGCCAAGGCGCTGCGCTATCTATCGGAGCTGGGGCGGGAGTTTGAGTCGGAACTGCCGGAGCCAGAGCTGATCAGCTGAGGTCAGGCCGCCAACCGCTCCAGAAGCTGCATTAGCCTAACGTCCGTGAAGTCGGTCACAACCAGCTTGGCTCCAAGCTGCTCTAGCGCCGCTGGCTCATGCGTTGAGGCAATCCCGACTGTAAAAATATCAGCGCCCACCGCCGAGCGCATCCCCGAAGGCGAATCCTCAAAGGCCATCGCCTGGGCTGGTGCAACCTGAAGCTGCCGCAGCGCCTCTTGATACGGCAGCGGATCGGGCTTGCCTCTGGGCAAATCATCGCCCAAAATCACCTGCTCAAAAGCGCCCTCTAGCTTCAGCGCTTTCAGGGCAAACCAGGCGTTCTCGCGCGGCGCATTGCTGACCACAGCGAGCTGAAGCGCCTGCCCGCTTGCCCAGTCCAAGATCTGCATCAACCCCGGCATCGGCTGGAGCGCCGTCGCTCGGTTACGAAACTCGGCCTCTTTGCGCCAGATAAAATCGGCGGTGGCTTCTGCATCGAGATGCGGCAAGAGATCCGCCACAATATCGGGATTCAGCCTGCCGCTAATTTTGGTCTGATAAAAATCTCGATCGCTCTCGATCCCATGCTCGCGCAGAAAATCTTGCCAAATCACAAAATGCAGCGAGTCAGTTTCGACCAGCGTGCCGTCAAGGTCGAACAGGAGCGCTTTTAGCATGATTTTCGAGGTGAGTCATTCTGGGCAGTCAAGGTGGATTGTAACAAAATCTTTAGCGTCGCTGCGGTCGTGACATTAACCAAACGTCGAGCCGTTCCAGCCCCACATATAGCCTTGAGCATCCGCAAATTCGATGTAGGTGCGATCTAACGCCACGCCCAGCGCCTGATTGACAGTTTGGCAAAATTCCTGACTCATCGACTGCGTTTGCTCCGGCTTCATGCTGCCGACGCTCTTGACTTCGATGTAGCAAGTCGACTCAGTTGTGCCGCCAAAGGTCATTGCGACTCCCGGCTCAAACGCCGTCATTACATAAGCTTCCGGTTTACCTGTGTGCCAAGCTAAACATTGAGATAGTTGTTTAAGCAGGGCTTCGACGGTAGCTGGCTCTGGACTGGCGACCGAACTTTGAACTTTGATCAGCGGCATATTTTGAGATTCCTGGATAGAGCTAAGCAATCTGAATTAAATCAGGATAGTGCGTCAAGAGCTGTTCCCGCGAGAGGCTGTCGGTGGCATCTTGGGGTGTCCAAATCAGCTCGTAGATCATTAGATAGCTGGGCGTAATGCTGCCCAACCGCTTTAATATCGCGGTTAATTCTTCAGCAGAATGCAGCGAATCGGGCTTGATCAAAGGCTTGTCATCTGCCGTACCCACCAGCAGCGTCACCACAATATAGGAAGCTGGATCGGCCTCGGCGCTCACTTTCACGGCCTGTCGTCGCACCTGTCCGTCAATATTCACTAGCGTTTCCGAGGTCAGCTTGCTACGCTCCTGAATCGAGAGCTGCTCGAATAGCTGCGAGGCTTGCGCTCGGCTTCTCACAGTTTGGGAATTAACTTTGGCATGGCTCCAGTTCTCCGGCGAGCGCAGTAGAGCCAGCACCGTCTCTTGCAACAGCTGATTCAGTCCAGCCTGACTTTCTAAATTGGCTTGGGCGCTAAGCTGAGTCAGAGAGTCCTGGATGTAGCGAGCCTGCGCCAAGAGCGCTACCTGAAGCTGCGTCACGGTGACAATATCGTTGGCCTGTTCGCTGGCGCTGCCCGGACTGCCACTCCGCCCGCCCATCTGCCGCATATACGACATCGCAATCGGCATCAGAATCATGCCGCCAACCAAAACCAAGATCAAAAACAGTCCGTCACCGCCTGAGCTTGTGCCGTAGCTGCTGCCGTAGCCGCCGTATGGATCAATCGGATAAGACTGCGGTGGAGCTACAATCACCGTAGGGCGGCGGTAAGAGCCTGGGGAATAGTCGCGGTTGCGCGGCACCGAATAGTCGTAGGGGGCAGAGTAGCCCCCGCCTCCGCTGCCCCCGCTAGGCGCGCTTCGAGAGGGTGGAGCAGGCTGAGAGGGTTGACTAAACGAGCCGCCTCTGGCTCGTCCACCGCTCTGTGCCCAGCTTGGAGCTAGCGTCATTAATATTGCCATCCAGCCGATGCTGGCGCTCAGCCCCACGGCGGCAAGCTTTTGGCGGGGTGCCGTCCAGCGACCTTGCCAGCGATCTTGTCTTAGCTTCATGCTGACTCACCCAACTGATCACAGCACCGAACCTACCACAATCTGTGGGAAACGCAATCTAGATCCAGACATCTGATTAAACTCAAGCTTGCGAGTCAAACTTGTGAAACCGAAACTGCACTGACCTCAGCATCGCGATCAAACAGGACGCGCGGGCGCAGCAGAATCCGAAACAGCAGCAGCAACGACTGAAGCTCTCCCGGCGTACAGCGATTTTTCCACTGGCCGGGACGACAAAACAAGATCTCGATGAGTTGCCGCTGCTGAGCGAGATTGAGCGGCTCAAAGATCACCTGTATGGTTGCAAACCCATCGGCGTTGCCTGTTCGGACAATCTGGCTCTGCAAAACCAGCTGATGCTCCAGAATTTCCATCTGTACACTAACGGGTGCCGCTGCGGCAATCGCCCCCGACTGCGTTAATGCCACCTCTGCTCCAACCTCTGAGAGTCTGGTGGTCACGCCCCAAGCAGTTGTTGCGCCATCCACAGACTCAATTTTCAGCTCAACGGTGCGCCGCAGGTCAAACCATTCGTAGGGGCTAGGGCGCGGCACATCCAGCAAAATCAGCAGCGAGATGCCCAGCATAATCAGGTTATAGGCGCTCCAAATCCAGCCTAAATCCACGCCTTTGGCCTGCATCGCTACTTCTGGCGGCACAGTCTCCATCCAGGCTCCCTTGATCATGCAGTTGCCGAAATTCACCCAGAGGCTAATGGCTGTCACTCCAAACAGCAAAATCAGCGGCCAAGCCAGATTCCAGTTAAACGAAAACCGATCGCTCGCTGTACCTTTGGGCGTTACCTTGAAACCCTTCGAGAACGGATTCAGCATCACCTGAATCACAGTTGCCGCCAGCGGAAAGCAAAGCACCAGCGAATAGATATCCGAGAGTAGAGCAGAGCGCGAGCGGTAGTTGAGCCAGGAAAACGCCATCAGCTGCACTAAATAATAGGGCAGAAAAAAGTAGAGTAGCTCGGCTGGATCTGCTCTCAGCGGAATCACGCCAAAAAACGAGTAGGCTAGCGGCATCAGCAAAAAGCCAACCCGCGAAATGCTGGTGAACCAATGCAGCAAGCCCTCAAAATGTGCCAGCCGCTGCAATGGGTTAAGGCCACGAATCGTCAGCGGATTTGACTGAATAAAAAAAGCCTGAAGCGTACCTCTCGCCCAGCGCAGTCGCTGCACCGCGTGAGCTGCAATATTCTCGGCTGCTAGCCCTGCGCTCAGCTTTTCGTCCAGATAGACCAGCCGATAGCCCTGCGCCGAGAGCCGAATCCCGGTAAAGTAATCCTCGCTCAGTGAGTCTGTGACAAAGCCGCCCATCGCTTCCAGCGCCGACCGCCGCGCCACAAACGAAGTGCCTGAACAAATTACGCTGCCCGCCCCGTCCCGAATCGGCTGAATCTGGCGATAAAATACCTCTTCTTCTGGAGTCAGCACGTTCTCCAGCCCCAAATTCCGGGCAATCGGGTCAGCGTTGTAAAAGCTCTGTGGAGTCTGTACCAACGCTACCTGCTCATCCTGGAAGAAGCCCACCGTGCGGATTAGAAAATTTGCAGTCGGCACAAAGTCGGCATCAAACACCACAATTAAGTCGCCCTGCGTCTGTTGAAGCGCATGGTTCAAGTTGCCAGCCTTCGCAAAGCGGTTATCAGGTCGCGTGATATATTGACAGCCTAAGTCTGCTGCCAAAGCTCTAATTTCCGGGCGGTGCGTATCGTCTAATAAGAAAATCTGCTTGCGCGTATAGTCAATCGCCTGACAGCCAATGATTGTGCGGCGCAAAATAAATTCTGGCTCGTTGTAGGTTGGAATCAGCAGATCAACGCTGGGCAGATAGCGACCTGCTTCCACGTCCATTGCCAGCCAGTCCGCCTCGCGCCGCCGATCCCGCACCCGCAGCATCAAAAAAAGTTGGATCGTGCTGCTCACCAGCATTAACATCTCTAGCAAAAATAGACCAATACTGAATACCCCATTCATCGGTGTGCTCACATTTAAGGTCGAGAGTGAGCGCCAGAGTAGGTAACGCAAGGTTAGCGCCAGCAAAATCCCCACTACCACAAACCGCGACCAGGGCTGAGGCCGAGGCGAAACTCGCATAATTAGCAGCACCAGCAGAAATAGCACCACGGTCGGAAACAGCAGATAGCCGCCTGCCACCATTGGCACTTCTAGCCAGAGCGGCGGCTGATTTTGTAAGCCGTTAAGCTGAGCAAAAATCCGGCTGATGGTGCCCTGTCCGGCAAACCAAGCCGCTACGACTGCGCCTGAGAGCACCACCACGGTCAGCAACACCACAGTGGCGATTTGCGGGCGAAAAAATCGCTCCGGCCTGTTAGGCACCAGATTTTGCTCAATCGACGTGGTCATATCCGAAACTTCCTCACAGATACCCTAAAACCGGGGTGGGATTAGTGCTACTACAGCGTTGCCTAGACTACAGAATATGCCCAAAGAACTTAAGTTTTGGGACATTCGATCCAAACGAGCGGTAGATTCAACTCCTGCTTGAATCAGAGTTAGCCTAATTAAGCACAGCTTGCCTTAGCCGCAGGACGGTTCCTAGGCTCATTGAGTTCCTGATTTGCTTGCCTAATTCACCCTAGCGATTCTGACTGAGCTAAACCTATAGACTGACTGAGATCGGGCTGAGAGCTGACGCGGCTTGAAAGTAATTTCCTTAGCCTAAGCTCAGGTTAAATTCAGCCTAGATTTAGTTGGTCGCCTTAATTTGTTAACCATATTGCAGCGGCGTTGCTGCTGGTTGCTAAATCTCTTAAGGACAGAGGCTATGAACCCCGCCTAAATCGCTGCATACTGACAATCATAAGCATCTCTAGAAAGGTCTAATCAGATGAAAAACTTGCAACTGGAAGATGTCATCCTGCTACTGCATCCAATTTTTGCAGTTGCAGTTGTCTTTCCCTTATTAGGTATCGTTCTGTATTTTGCGGCACAGACTCGACAGCGACGATTGCTGCCCAAAGAAGCAGGTAAGAAAATTCCACCTACGGTTGGCACAGAACATCTCAGGCTAGGACGCTGGCTCAGCAATGCCGTAGTCGGCGTTGCGCTGCTCGGAAACGCCGCCCCAATCTTTACCAAGCTCTCCAAAGAACCGACTGTTGACAGCTTTCGAGTCTGGTTTCTCATTTTGATCATTGCCGCCACAATTGCCTCTCTGGTCATCCTCAACCGTGCCAGAACCCAGCTGTGGCGGGGTGTATTCGCCACTTTAACTGGCATGGGACTAATTATTTTAGGCTCCCAACCTGAAGTTTACCGGCGCGGAGAGATTTACGATTTCACGAACAAGCAGTGGTTCACGCAGGAGTGGTACCTATCGCACTACTACTATGGCATCGCAGCCGCCCTGCTAATGATCTTCTCGCTCGCTATCTTCCCCGATATCTATAAAGACCGCAGCCAGCGCTGGCGCAAAACCCACGTTGTCCTCAATATTATTGCCACGCTGTTTTTTCTAGGACAGGGCTTGACTGGCCCTCGCGACCTGCTGGAAATCCCGTTGAGCTGGCAGACGCAGCATATATATAAGTGCGACTACGAGAACAACGTCTGTCCTCCTTAGCCAGAAATCTTATGCGTCAGCGATTCCAGAGTGATTCCAGCTTTTTCCAGAATTCCAGGAAACTTTTGTTGACAGTTTCCTGAGCTGTTCGCTATATTAATTAAGCAGCGATGAGGGGAACGAAAGCGAGGCCACCTGAGGGGTAACCTAGAAGGGAGTTAAGCGGCGTGAACTGAGTCGTCACCG
>JAHHHV010000004.1 GCA_019359155.1 Pegethrix bostrychoides GSE-TBD4-15B | reverse complement strand
GGCTGCAACGTCAGCTCTCGCGGATGGTGCGAGGCTCTGCCAACTATCAGCGGCAAGCGAGCAAGGTGGCAAATCTGCATTTGCACATAGCCCGCCAGCGTAAAGACTTTCACTATCAGGTTGCTCACTGGCTTTGTGAGAAATACGATCTCATAGCGTTTGAAGAGCTGAATATCATTGGACTGGCTAGAACCCGACTGGCTAAGTCGATTCTGGATGCAGCATGGGGCGCATTCCTGAACATCCTGCAAGCAGTAGCGGTAAAGCGCGGCAAGTGGGCACGGGGCGGCAATCCTAGAGGTACCAGTATTGAGTGTTCTGGTTGTGGTGAACGGGTTGAGAAGACGCTGAAAGACCGTGTACATAACTGCCCTCATTGTGGGTTGGTAATCGACCGGGACTGGAACAGTGGAATCAACATTCTGAATCGGGTTTCTGGGACGCTTGGACTAGCGTTTCCTGGCTGTGGAGGCTTAGAGGGTACTCAGCCTACGAAGCAGCAATTTCTAATCGTGAGGTTAGAAGCTCCCGCTACAGCGCTCTGCGCTTAGCGGTGAGAGTTGTCACAGTGCGGCTCTATCAGCCAATCTTCGCGCAGGTCGCCATGATTGACACCCTTTGCCTGGTTCTGTTTCCGCTTGCCGTTGCACTCGGAGAACGGGCAGCCATTGCGACAGAATGACTTGAGCCATTCGGTTTGAGCGAACTCGTTCACTCGCTGCTCACACCACTGTCGGCCATGCCCCATTTCGATTAATGGAAAGCGGAATACCTGCTCGCGGTAGTTGCGCTCTGTTTTGGCACGAACTGCCTCATCATCGTTGAAACCAATCAGGTAGTCATATTGCTGAACAGTTGAGCCGAAGCTGCGATCCTTCTTCCGGCTTTCCTCATCGGCATTGAAGCCAATCAGGTACATCGGCGTATCAGCCGTGACCATGCTCTTGTCCAAAGAGCGCTTCTTCTCATCAGCGTTGTAGCCGATGAACCGCTGCCGGGGGCTGTCCCCCAATAGATGCGCCACCACTGCATCAATCACTTCCCCCTTGAAATTGAGTGTGCATAGCCTTGCGCTGCCGCCTCGCTGGGGCACGGTGCCGCTCTTGACCAGATGATGAAACAGGCTGTATGTCCCTTTCAGGTGAAAGGTTTGGGGCTGACGGGTGGAGCTAAGAATCGTCACCCCATCAGCCTTGAGATCTCCGTTGCGGCAGCATTGGATCATCCAGATGTTGTGCAGGCGGCAGAGGGGAAACAGGACATTCTCAATCAGTCACTTTAGGCGAGCCGGTTCACCGCCCACAACAGAGTGGATGACAATCAGGTTCTCTAGCGGGAAGTCGCGGCTCTCTGGGTTGAGTATGTATTCAATCAATAGTGCTGTGCTGTCGAAGCCTGCACCCCAGGACAGTACAACGGGGCGAAAGTTGGGGTTGAGCGTAGACAGAAGCTCATAGAATTCCAGTGCTTCTGCGCCCCCGCTTGCAAAATGAATCGGCGGCAGTTTCATGAATTTGCCTGAGTTGTTGTGGACGTGACAAATTGCAGAGAGCCATCATGACTCCCTGCAACTCACCCGGATGGACTAAAGCGGGAAGATATCTGCCAGCTTCCGATAGGCTTGATCCACTCGGCTGATCCGGTTCTCACCCTTCAGTCTTTCGGTAAATGCCATCAGCAGGTTGAAGCTTGTCGGGTCACGGAACTCTTCAAACGTAGGTTCTTTGAACTCCTCCCAAATCGGCAGCATCATAGAGCTGTTGATGGCTCCAGCCCGAACTGCATTCCAAATCATGTGCTCGGCCTGCTGGTCGTCAATGCCCTCCAGCTTCAGCCTGTCCAGATTCTTGGTCAGGTTCTCCAACTGCCCAGGCAATAACGTAAAGGCTTCTTTGACCAGGCGCAGGAAGTTGTTGCCGGGGGTATGTTTGCGTTTCTCGGAGAAGTCGCCTGACATGATTAGGTTGGAACAGACAAAGACTTTGGCTCCAGCGCAGATCCCGGCTGCCATTGACTTGTCATGCGAGTTGCGAATGCCAATCGAGAACCCGTAGTCGTCAGTTCCGCTGCTAAAGTCAATGACTCCGAACATCCGATGCCCGTACTTGTCATGCCCAGGCTTCCCGCTCAGCCCGTAAGCTTCCCGGTGGACAACCAGCCCGCTGTCGCAGGCAGACTCTAGCACCGCATCAATGATGCTGGCATGAGATAAGGGATTCCAGGTGTCAGTGGGTTCAGGTGTCGCAATTGCGTAGACCGTCTCTTTAGTAGCAGAGAATGCGTCGTATTCCAATCTTAGAGTAGACATAATCTTTGCAATGCTCGATAAAGGCTAGCCCATCACGGCGATAGCCGTTATTTCTGCCGTGAGCGGTCAGCATGTATTCGCCTATCTTTGCAATTGCCGTGCCGCTTCTGAGTACGGCTGTCATCTTTCTAACAGGGCGATTCAGCATGTTTCTCTGGCTCGACTAATCCGCTGCCCCAGCATCGTATAGCGCTGCATCGCATCCACCCGTTTGACTGCCATGCCAATCGCCTTGGGTGCGCCCACCAGCACCGCCAACTTCCGAGCGCGAGTCAGTCCTGTGTAGAGCAGATTCCGGCTCAGCATCATGTAGTGCTGCATGAACAGGGGCATCACGACCACTGGATACTCGCTGCCCTGTGACTTGTGTATCGTCACTGCATAGGCCAAGCCAATCTCGTTCAAGTCAGCATAGTCATAGCTTACCTGCCGCTTGCCATACTGCACCGTCACCTCCTGCTCCTCCAAGTCCATGCCTTGGATGATGCCCATGTCCCCGTTGAACACTTCTCGGTTGTAGTCGTTCACCTGCTGGATCACTCGGTCTCCCACTCGCAAAGTCATTCCCCCACGCATCAGCTCTGGTTTAGCAGCAGCAGCCGGGTTGACCAGCGCTTGCAGCACTCGATTCAGATTGCGTGTGCCCACATCCCCCCGCGTCATTGGGCAAAGTACCTGCACTTGAGCCAGGTCATAGCCTAGTCCTGGCAAGAGCTGCTCGACAATATCTGAGATGTACTGCACCCCATCCTCTGGTTCAGTCGCTTTCAGCCACAGACAGTCTGACTTGGGGGCATCTGATACGGGTTCTAGCTGCGGGAACTCGCCCTGGTTGATCCGGTGAGCGTTGGTGACAATCTGGCTGGCCTGGGCTTGGCGGAACACCTGGCTCAGCCGCATCACCGGGATGCTGCCTGAGTCAATCATGTCCTTGAGTACAGCTCCTGCTCCCACACTCGGCAACTGGTCAGTATCTCCCACTAGCAGCAGCTGCGATTCAGGCGAGACCGCTTTGAGCAGGGAGTTAGCCAAGAACAGATCTAGCATTGAGGCTTCATCAACCACTACAGCATCAGCCTCAATCGGGCTATCCTGGTCGCGCTTGAACTTCATGTGCTTGGGGTCAAACTCTAGCAGCCGGTGAATCGTCTTGGCTTCTTGCCCTGTCACTTCGCTCAGTCGCTGCGCTGCTCGTCCGGTGGGAGAGGCTAGGGCAATTGTCTTGCCCATTGCTTTCCACAAGGCCACGATCGTCTTTGTCGTTGTGGTCTTGCCAGTGCCGGGGCCACCTGTGAGAATCAGCACCCGACTGCTGGCCGCTAACTCAACGGCCTGCCGCTGCTGCTCAGACAGAGTGCTGTTCGTCGCTTGGGCAAATCGTTCTAGCCAGCGCTGCACTCGCTCGATGTCAGTGGGCAGCTTACGGCTCAAAAGCACCCGCAAGCGTTCTGCCACTGCTTGTTCTGCTCGGTAGAAGGGCGGGCTGTAGCAGAGGAACTGGCCTGCCAATTCACCAGAGCCACCTTGCATGATTAGCTCCTCGTCTATAGCCATTGTCACCGTCAGTTCTTCAACATCCTTTGGCTCAATCACATGCCCCGGCAAGGCCAGCCGTTTGACGGTGTTCTCGACCAACTCAGCTTGGGGCAAGAAGCAATGACCTTCCTCGGCGGCATGGTTGAGCACATGCAGTAGTCCGCTGCGGTAGCGATACTCAGATGTGGGTTCAATGCCCAGATTGCGGGCAATCGCGTCTGCTGTGACAAAGCCGATGCCATACACATCAGTCGCCAAGCGGTAGGGGTTCTGAGTGACCACAGCAATCGACTCATCGCCGTACTTCTTGTAGATCTTGACGGCGTAGGTAGTGGAGACGCCATGCCCCTGCAAGAACAGCATCACCTCTTTGATCGCCTTTTGCTCCACCCAGGCGAGTTGAATCAGCTTGACTCGTTTCTTGGCGATGCCGGGAACTTCGTTGAGCCGTTCGATTTGGCTCTCAATCACCTCTAGCGTATCGAGGCCAAAGTGGGCAACGATGCGTTTGGCAGTGACGGGGCCAACGCCTTTGATCAGGCCACTGCCGAGATACTTCTCGATGCCTGTGATAGTGGCGGGTTTGGTTTCGCGGTACTGCGTCACCTGGAACTGAGCGCCGTACTTGGGATGGTCGCGCCAGATGCCAGCGAGTTCGAGGGTTTGGCCGGCTTGGAGGTTGGCAAAGCTCCCAACGATAGTCAGCAGGTCGCGCTCACCGGGCACCTTGAATCGAGCGATGCTGTAGCCAGATTCAGCAGAGTAGAAGGTGATGCGCTCGACGATGCCTTTGAGCTGCTCCGTGGCTGGCTGACCATTCATCGAGATTTTTAGAATTACGTTTTCTTGACAAACGAGCTGTTGATTTGCTCTAGCTTTCTGTTGATTCCAGCAAGTCCTCAATTTGCTTCAGCAGTCGCTCAACCTTTTTCCGTATAGTTTTCTCTAACTTTGACGTGCGTACTTTCTTCATCACCGTGCTTGTCAGCGATTTGAAGACCTGCTCTTCGGTTTGTAGCTTAGTGGTACTGGTTTCAGCGGTTGTCCGCTTTGCATCATTTGCTGCTGCTGTTATGGCCTCTAGTGTCAGTTCATTTACAACTGCCTGCTCAATTAAACTGACCCTGGATGTTTCATTCTTTATTGAGGCAATCGCCATTGCTTTGGGATAAGACAATTTACCTTCTCGAATTGCTTCAATAATGTCAGCAGGCTGGTTGCGTAGCCTTAATCGGGATTGGACAAATGTTTTCCATGACATCTGGCCTAGCGCACTAAAAACTTGCTCCACAGTCTGAGCCGCATCACTCTTTAGAAAAACGGGATCAATATTGCCCTTGGACGCATTGCTCATCCGATTCAATAGAGCTGGAACTTCATCAATGGCCAGATTTAGCGACTGAGATAAAAAGTTCAGGATGTGATCTAGCTCTTCAATAGGGGTAAAGCTTTTTCGGTTAAAGTTCTCTGACGCAGCAGCTTGATACGCCTGTTCGTCTGACCAGTCGAAAACCTTGACTGGAACTGTCTCTAACTCCAAATGCTGAGCTGCTAGATAGCGGCGCATTCCAGCAATTAGCTCATAGGCAGGCGTTTTGCTATTGTATCCTGGCAGTGGCCGTACCCAAAGCGGCGAGCGGATACCATTTTGCCTGATCTCAGCTTCAGCCCATTGGCTAATCTGCTTTAGGTCATAGTGATACCGTAGGGCAGATTGCGAAGGGGTAAAGCTAAAGGTGAGATGAATTGCACTCAGCGGAACCTGAATTTCAGCAGAACGGTTCAACTGCTCTTTAATGTGGGCTTGAGCTTGAATCATTGCTTCAGGCTGCCAACTTTGAGAAAGCGCGGGATCGTTCTCAATTGCGGTTAGGATGCTGCGTCTAGCCATTGTAGACCTCCAGGGCTTCAAGAAATAATTGCTCAAACCGCTTTGCGCTGTCTCGGACCTCTTTGCGATTAACCCCAAATACCGTTTTGGCTTGACCTGGACTATCAGTGATACAGGCCCGTTGATACACTGCTGATCTTAAAAGCGTTACTCTACACTGCTCGATTGATGCCTTTGCATCCCGATAGGCCAGCGTTCGCTCGTCAACATTGCTAAAGAACAATGCTGCTCTTGGACTGCCACCTCGTACCGTCTGGGACTGTCGCAAGTAGTCTAGAATTCGTCCTGTTGAAACCACATCAAATAGAGATTCTTTGATTGGTATCAGGGCCAGATCCACACAGTTAAGAATTGTCTTAGTTGTCTCAGAGGCGTTGCCAGGGCCATCTACCACTACTACTTCATATTGGGGATCTTCTCGCAGCTCAAGCAATCGCGTAAACAATAGGTCTGGGTCACTAATGATCTCAAATGGGTGTCCTAACTCTCTTGCCCACGGTGAGCTGCACTGCTGTCCATCCGCATCAATCAGCAATGCACGATATCCCTGCCGAATTAGCCAATCCACAAGATGGACAGAGCAAGTGGACTTACCAACTCCACCCTTTTGATTGGTAAATCCGATCAGCTTGGGCAACTGCTTTCCTGCGTCGAGCAATGCCTGAAGGGGTGGCATAATCGTTTCGGGCTTATGCTCAGCACGGCTTCTTACTTTGGATTTAGTATGCTTCTGCAACTTTGAGGAAGATTCCGCTTCTACTTCTAGAGTTTTATCTTGCGCCTGTGGAGTGGAAAGAGATGGCATCATAATTCAAAAAAATGATGGAGTAATCTGCTTTAATGCTGATGCAGTGAAGCGATGGCTATGAGAATCTATTCAGAATTGTAGTTCAAAATTTAAAATCAACTCAGAAAAATACTAGATTAATCTGTAGCTATTTAGGTCTAACTATTCCACAATAGTTAAACTTGCAGAATGTTTGTAAACTTCACCAACAATGGCTTTTAGCAGAAGACATGTTGATGAATCGAGAAAAGAATCTTCGGTAAAATGAGGAGATAGAGGCGGTTTCGAGACTTTGATATAACAGAGATGCACATGTCTAGTTAGCTCTCTTCCCTCACCGAATCTCAGTTCTCACACGCCGCTGAAATGGGCGATCGCTAGCAGTCGAACTGGCTGATGCTTCACCCGCAACCGCACTCTGATCTAGATTAGCAATATGCCACTGCCGGGAACGAGTAGAAGCAGAATTACATCGCTCACCCCTAGCTAGTTTAGTCTCTGCTGGCTCAGCGCTCAAGGTATAGACCCGACAACCTACAACGTTCCATACATCAGAGCAGGTGCAGTCATAGCCAGCGGACTGAAGCAGCCGTCCGCTGGTCACGTTCAGCTTTCGCTGCTGCGGCATCGTCTCAGTTCGTCTCTAGAAATGCTGCGGCAATTGGCTGCACGTTAAATCTCCAGCAAAGTTCACAAGCGACCATATGCGGATGATACCTGCATCGAGTCGGACAGGCTCCAGTTTTACCTGCCATGGCACAAGACCTCAACCAAGCGGCTGGGTATGAGCTTTGGCACGGGGCAATAGCAAGCGACCAGTCACCCTACCCTGCTATTCGTTGCCAAATGCGCTGAATCTCCAGCAGCATACGATCAAAGCGCTCTGTAAAAGCCTGATGTTGCCGTATATTCTCCTGCCCTTCGCTAATTAAAATCTCAATCAACTGCTCGTTGTTACGTCCCTGCACCATGTTTCGAGACGCAGTTTCTGCCGTCTCTTCTCGATCATCAATCACTGTTTGACCCAGTGCTGTGATTGCTTTTGCGTTTGATTCGACAATCGACCGCGTGAGTTCCAGTTGCCTCTGGATGAACTGCTGCTGTTCGGCGTTTGATTCGACAATCGACCGCGTGGTTTCGAGTTGCCGCTGGGTTAGCTGCTGTTGCTGCTGAGTCTGCTGCTGACTCGTTGCTAACTCTTCTAAAATTCGCTCAATGCGATCTAGCCGATCCGATGGTGATGTCGTCATACTGCCTCGCTTTCTGCTTGCATTTTACTTCTTCTAGACAAATCAACGCTACCAGTGGGGCATTTCCCATTACGGCTTCTGGATCAGCAGCTCAATCGGCTGGCGGTAGAAGTCAGCAGCGGTGGCTGAACTATCGATCACATAGCCACCCAGCAGCAGCCCCAGCCATAACTCGACGATGGCCAGTCCTGTCTGCTGCTGCAATACCTCAAAGCTGAGCGCACCTGACTGGTCATAGAGCACCCGGTCGATCTGCTCTTGCCATTGCCCCGGCGTCTCACCCCCAGCAAATAGCGCCAGTGACTGCTGAAGCAGCTCTGGTTCTTGCCCCATCAATTCCAGCATCTCTAATAGCTGCTCAGGCTCCACAGCCCGAACAACTGGACTACTCGCCGTTGGCCGCTGACGTTTGGCTGGAGTCAGCGGTTCAGGTTGCTCCACCAGTGCCGACAAGTCAAAGCTCACAGGCTGCCGCACTAGGCCGTCCAGCCAGTCAGCCGATAGCTCAATGCCTGCCCCTGCTGGCTCTTGCCAGTTCATTAGCCACAGGTCAGACTTGCGCTCTAGCAGGTCACAGAACTGAGCCAATGCTTCAGCACCCAAAGCGAGATGCTGCTGCACTCCATTAGCAGGCAGCTGAGCCAAAGCTGCCTCGAAGACAGCAAGGCCGTCGCTCAGCACAATTTGCTCTGGCAGCGCCGTTGCCAGATCTGCCGCTTCCTCTAGCCAGTCCCATAGAGTTAGCTGGTGCATGTTCATCGCCTAATCTAGATTGCAACCCTCGACGGGGCAGGGGTGACGACTCAGCTCTAGCTCAATAGAATCTCGAAACAGCGCTACATTGGAGCCGCATTGGGCTGAGAATGCCTTCAGCATTGATTCTAAATATTGCTTCAGCATCCGTTCAGTCAAAGCCCCGCAGTGAATTGGACTGCTCTTGGCCAGCAGTTCACTGCCCCGGTACAGTTCCCCCGCCACCGCGTGGAGCCTGCTGCCTTGTTTCCACTGCACCAGCACCGCATAGCAAACGCTGGGCAGTGGCACTTTGATGATGGGCACTGGGCTATCTACTGGAGCAGTAGCCTGAGCCAGTTTGCCGCGATAGAATGACCGGCGCTTGTGGCAGCGAACATCGTCCCAGCAGGAACGCAGATGCGCTTGGGCTGAGGTGAGTTCAGCACAGGACAGACAGAGTGGGTTGATAGCTCTAGGCATTGCGTCCTTCCACCAGCTTTGCCCAGTGGCCAGGATCAGCCTCGTAGATCTGCTGCATCACTTCGCTATAGCCCTCGGCCTCGTTTAAATCAGGCTCATCTTCGACATTGGCCTAAACGTGCTGAGCGTCAGAGCAGGCGTAGAAACCATATGTCCTATCGAAGGCGATAGCTTCAGTGCCGCATTGGGGGCAGCGGCTGTCTCTAGGTTGAGTGGCTGACATGACTTAAGCAGGTTGGATTGGGCAGATCAACAACGATAGCAAATTGACAGGCGTAGTCAGACATTTTTACCGGATAAATAGATACTTGATTTTTGCCCATATTGGCAGACAAATTAACTGCATGTTTTCTTGTCTACGACTAAACTACGACTAAATTTAGCTTTTAAGTAGAGAGATCGCTCTGTATTGCCTCGCAAGCAGTGTCAGGTACGTCACCAACACAGACAGGCTTTGTCGCCAAGCTAAGACGTATTGCGACATGCTTAAGCTAGATGTATCCTGGATTGCAGGCTTGTCGAACCTATCGAGATCGGAGTAACCACAAGAGCCCCTGTTGTCCCGCATTTTAATTGCTGCTACTACAGTTTTGTCTCCTGATAGTTGTGAGCGCAGCAGCGAGGAGATGTCTGAGCCACAAGCTCACCAATCGCCTGAAGCAGTATGTCAATTTGAACAATCAATGCCATCGAATGAAGCAAAGCCTGTGCCAGAACAGCCGATTGAACGCTAACAGCTCAGCGAATTTCTGTCGCTGCTCGTCGCCGTGCTGGTCGCTGCTTGTTGGCATCCGACCTTCTTGGCTTGCTGCTCCTACTGTTGTTATCACGCCCTGAACCAGAGCCAGATGTTGGGATAGTGCGCTTAGCCTCTACAACTGGCTCAGCTCTGACGACGTAAACCCGATAACCCATCACGTTCCAGAGGTCAGCACAGCTGCATTCATAGCCTGCCGCCTGAAGTTGAGTCGCTCGGTCGTCCCGCGCTGCCTGTGCCGCACCAGCATCGTCCCAGCTCTGCTCTAGAAAGGCTTCAGCAATCGGTGGCGTTTGGCTCATCGGAGTCGGCTTCCTGGCTAAGTAGTGGTGTGAGTGACTCTGAGCATTCTAGTACATCAGTTTCAGGTTGTGAATCACCGAGAGATAGAAGATCTGTAGACATAGCCAAGACTGCTGAATCCATCCTTTCCAGCCCTTCAGACGCAGATCCATCACCTCCCATCGCTGGATCACCCTGCTGAATTTGACTATCTAACTGTGGGGATGATCCAGCTTCTGCTGCTGCCTTCTGCTCCAGGCCGACTCGCTTGCCCTGCCGCCGCTCTAGAATGCTCGTCATCGTCTGCCAGTGCTCCTCGTCGAGTCGATACACCCGCAGTTTCTCGCCCTCATGCCCTGCCACTAAGCGCGACCAGCGAAACGCCACCTTGATGCCAAACTGAGACAACAGCTGATGCACAATTTGCACATCGCTCATCTTTGGCCTGCCGTTCTCTCGTTCTCCGCTGGGAATCGTGAAGTTCAAGCCTGCCTGAACGGGTGTGGCTAGCTCCCTAGCTCCTTTGGCTTCCGCCTCCAGGTCGTATTCTGTCCATTCCAACTCAGGATCTAGAAACTTCTCTAGTCCCAACTTCTGCCGTAGCGTTCGCCGCAGCTCAGCATGAGAGAAGTCCCAGGTGCAGTGTCCCTGTCCCCAGTAGAGCTGCCGCTCCAGCGCCTTGATATCTCGCTCTAGCGCTATCCCCCACTGCATCTGTGCCTCTAAGCTCAGTACATCAGATCGGCGCTTGCCCTCTCTGTCCCAGAGCACAAACTCAGGCGTGAGCAGCTGCGGCTCAAGACAGTAGAAATCACACAGGTAGTAACGCGCTAAAGCTCGCTGCTCATCGAGCGACAGTAGCTCCTTCTGCTCTAGCAATGCGACATCCAGATAGGATAAGATCTCGGCCTTGACCAGCGTTTCTGCGTCCTGCTGCTTAATCTCATTGCGAACATCAGCCAGCAGCAGTCGCATCACTGGGTCGGCTTCCTGAGCCTCAAGCTTGACCTGATTGCCCTCATGCTTGAGCCGCACCAGCAGCGCTGTCCTCAAGTGCTGCATGGCAAAGTTTTGGTCAGCGCTGATGCGGCTGTACAGATTGATGTGGGGGTCTGCCTGCCAGTCACAGTTTGTTACAGCTCCAGCTACATCAGCCTTAAGTCCAGAGCGAATCAGGCTGATGGTGGTGCTGGTCTTGTCGAGCAGATAGCGCTTCAGCTCAATCGGGTTAGCGCTGCGGCTGACTTTGCTGAAGTTATTGCCCACAGTCGAGCACCAGACCACACGCTCGACTGGTTCTCGAACTCGACCTAGCGCTTGGGCTAGATCTGCGTCCGTTGAGGATGCACCTGTGAAGATGCCGTATACTTTGCTGATGATGCCCTGTGCTTCGATTGAGACACCCGTGGCAACAGAAGGAGAGGCGATAATCACATCGTACTCCCCGACTGCTAGTACTACATCCGGCTGCTGCATGAACTCAGTCTCGCAGTCACCGCCGCTAGTCTCGGAGTTGATCACAAGCACCCTTGACTCTGGGTTCTGCTGCCCAATCATGCGAGCAATCGTTTTGGAGAATGCCTTGCTGTCAGTGGCAATGTAGAGTACCTGACCAGAGGGCAGATGATCCACCGCCTGCAACAGTTCCAGCGTGATACCGCCTCTATCCGGCGCGTCGATGAAGCGGACAGGATAGCCTGCTGGCTGATAGTCGTTGCGGATCAAGAACAAGCCGCTGTCTTCTGGACGCAGGGTTTGCAGATAATGCAGCGAGACGTTATCCAAGTCAGCATCTGCGACAATCACCCGCCGCGATACTTGCACGATCTGCTGAAAGCGAGTCAGTAGAGCAGGCCGCTTGCCGTCTTTCGCACAGGTGGAGCTGGTCAGCAAGTGTCGTAGTACCTGCACCAACTCGTCGAGTACCAGGTCACAGCCTGCAAAGCGCTCTGGGTCAATGGCAAGCAGTGCGTCAACGCAAAAGCCAACCCGCAGTGAGTAGCCAGCACCGTTGATGAACTGCCCCTTTACCTTGTCGAGATCTCCTCGGTAGTCCAGCCCTAGCCTGTGAGAGAGATTCCGCATCAGCGAGACCCGATGCCCAGCGCTGAGCACCTTGTCGCTGTCTATTACGGTCTTGGCAATGAACTTGGTTTTGCCCGTTCCTTTGGCTGAGGTCAGACCAATGATGCCGGATTCAGGCAGTTGCTCCACAGCAATCGTCGATAAATCTGCTGTGGTCAGCTTTAGCGTGGCTGGATAGGTGAGGCGGTTCTCTAGGCGCTGGGCAATCTGCCAGTGTTCAAAGGGCATGGCATCACTGTAAGCCTGATGCCATGCAGCCTCGCCTTGAGCCACAATCAGGTCATCAACCCCTTTGCCCTGCTTAGGCTGCCACTGGACGATGCTGACCTCACTGCCAGCTTGCATGAGCAGATAGCTGAAGCGCCGAACTGCCAGCGCGACACTGTGGCGAGTGGATGTCTTTACATCCTGGTCAAAGGCCAGCAGCACTGAGCGACCAGCAGCAAAGCGCTCCACATCGGCAGCTAGATGTGGTTTGACCGGGTAGCCCAGATCGTCTTTAGAGCGGTAGCCGCCGTTGACCCCATAGAGCGCAATGGCGATGTAGCCCAGACTCAGCAGTGACAGAGCCTTCTTGCCGCCTTCGGTGAACAGGATAGGAATCTCAGGATGGTTTGCTAACCAACTCCAGAAGGAACCCGATAGTGGGACATCGACCTGGTAGCGCTCAGCAATGCGCTGGCGAATCTCTGGTGGCACATGCGGCAGATAAGCTCTAGAGCCGTTGCCGACTGCCGTTTCGTATTTCTGATAGATGGTGGCATCAGGATACTGTTTGAGCAGATCCTTGAGCTGAGACTTGAGGACGGGCTGCTCCAATCGCTGCTGGAGTGCCCTGAGCGTTTTCGATTGGTCTAGTCTGGGAGAGCTGAGCTTGGCTTGCCAGGTGGAACCATCTTCGTTGAGCAGTAGCGCTGCCCAGAGTTCGCCGCGTTTGGCCTGCTGGGTGAAGCGGCTGTAGCTCCAGTTGAGAGTGTTGTGGATAGGCGTTTCGACTTCGCCACCGGGGAGCAAGATCAGATCGGGTGTGAGCTGTACGGTTGCCTCGAACAGCTCAAGTGCAATTGCGGAGTCAGCCGTATACTCCCGGTGGATTTGCTCGTAGAAATCCGCACCTATAGTAATTTTCTCTGAGTCTGCAAGAGCGGATGACGCTAACGCTAAAGATGCGTTTGACCTTGATAGAGCCTGCATAGATCTTGTTGGTCTGAATGTGACGCGCAGCGCTGCCCCAACTGGCGATCTTGTCCGCACATAAACCTGCGGCCTCAAAGGTGAGGAAAACGCTACAGACCGATCATTAAAGCGCCTGTTCTCTCGGTTCCTTGTTTAGTCAATCGCGCAGATTGCAGCGTTGCTTAGAGTTGGCAACAGCAGCTCAATCCATCTGGCAGCGCTTGTTTGGACAACTGTTTTGTTGACTGATTCTAGAGCGCAAAAATCAACCCCAGTTTTTTTCGTGGCGACATTCTAGAGCGTCAACAGTTGCTTTTGCAGGCTTTGTTGCGTGATTCTAGAATATCTGGCAAATCTGTCAACGCCGGTTACGGCTTTGCGTGAGGAGCCGAAGCTAGCAAAGCCAATGTTTCCGGATTCTAGTCGAGCTGGCAATTTAGTCAATTGCCTCGAAAGGGTCGATGTAGCCGGATTCTAGAACTTGATGTCAATTTGTCAATTTAGCGGTTTATAGCGAGCTTGAGTCGATGTTGCCGGAACCTAGTGCGTCAGACAATTTTGGCAACAGCTGCCCTCTGGTTTGCACGAGCAAGATCACCAAGCCTACTCCCAGGCCAGCTTCGTTGCAACGTAGCCTGATACTAGAGGCGTTGGCAATTTTGGCAATTGTTAAGATTTTTAATCTTTGAAAGATATTTCTAGCTTTGGCTTTCTTCTGGCCATTTGGCTTCTACATCTGGCTGGCTGCTTTGATTTTTCGGCAAGGTGGATATCATTGGATCAAGCTTGTAAGATTTCTGGGGCTAACTAATGTTGAATGATCCTAGAGCTAGAGTTGCTTGATCCTAGTCAATTGCGTCATGCAGAAAGAAGGGCTGAGTGCGTTGTATCTTTTGAGTTGACCGGCACTGACAGCTTGCGACCATCCTAATCATATTCCCTCTAATGTCCTCCTTATTGCCAAACCTGGCCGTCAAAGCGCCATTCTCTACGCTCAGCGTTATACTAGGCCGAAAGTAAATGCGCGTGATGCCCGTGGCCAAGCCGATAGCCCTAGATTTAGTCACAGTTCTAGATGGGCCGATTGATTCAGAGCTTGTGTCAATCTCCCTAGACCAAATACAGATTTACGCGACCAAGCTTAAAGCAGGCAGGGCATTTCTCAACCTGCTGCTTGTGAATGTGGCAACTGGCATCAATCAGTTTAGACTCCATCTGGCTCATTCTCAGTCCAAGGATAGTGCTGAAGTAATCAATCTTTATGGGGAGACTGAGAAGATTGGGGCACTGCAAAAGCAGGCAATGGTGCAGCTTGAGCGGCGCTTTCGCTCGATATTAAAGTCAGATGAGTTTTGGGAGCAGACGGCCAGATGGATTTTGCTGCGGCTTGAGCAGTGGCAGCAGGATGAGTTAATGCCGTCTGACTGCTCGGTTGTGGGTATGCTGTCACTCGAATCGGGCGTTGATCTGACCGACAGCGACGAGTGGCGTGAGTCATTGGTTGTGAGCGCCTGTGCCTGTCATACGGCTAGCCAGTGGCTGCGGCATCTGGACTTGTCGGGCCATAGCGCAGCTGAGTTGGATAAGCTACTGGGCATTAAGACGGCGGGTGTGCCCGCCATGCGCGAGCCGCTGTTTCAAGATGTCGAGGTCGAGCGCGTGGCGACTGGGTACCCCATCTTGACGGGTGCCCAGGCGCTAATCAACTCTCAATGGCAAGATGGCGAATATCCTCACTGGAAGAAGCTGGTGGGAGATGGATTCATCCAGCACCAAATTGTCCGGCAAAGCCCTTCAAAGCAGCAGATTGAGCTGGTTCCAGGCAAGGCAGCCTGGGAGATTATCCAGCAGTTTGGCCCTGAAGCAGCTTATGTGTTCTTGATCTTTTCGTCCTATGCAACGGATTCGGAAGAACCTTGGGCCGAGCAGATTCGGCTCAAGGGCACCGACCTAATTCGGCTATTTGGCTGGGATAAGCGCACCGATATCACCATTGCCCAGAAGCTCAAAAAGATTGGGCATCTGGTGGAATTAGTTTGCAGTCTTTCTGTGCTAATTAGCAACATCAACATTGGCACAAAGCGCTACAACGTCGAGCGGGGCGCGATGTGGATGCTAGAAGGGCTAGGATATGCAGGTCAGCTAGCCTTAACAATGGATGTGAATCAACCTGGATCGTCTCGCTATGAGGCCGGGGAGCCGGATGAACTCTTCATTAAGGTGCGCCCCGGTGTCTGGACCGAAAAATTCCTCAACGCTAGCGATATCGATGCCAAAGAGTCGCTCTATCAATATGGCTATTTAGCCAAGAGTACGCTTCAGATCAATCCCTACCGTCAGCGATTGGCTTCCAAACTCGCTATCTTCCTCACCATCATGTCTCGCATCCGGGACGATGGGCGCTATCAGGTGCGGACGCTGCTGGAACGCTTAGAACCCAAAGAGCTGCTTGAGACGATACAGGCGGATCGCTCGCGCCGGATTAAATTAATCAATCAGTGGGACAGTGCTCTTTTGACGCTCAAAGAATTGGGCTGGGAAATTGATTTTGATCTGCCCAGCTATCCTGAGAGCATTCGACCGGCTTGGTCATTGCAAGACAGCATGGATACTGGCTATCGACCCCGCAACTGGCTTTCAAAGTGGCTTACTGCGATTGTGATTATCAAACCTTCAGTAAAAATTCAGGAGAAGCTTGGCGGCAGTGCGCCAGTCGCTCTGAAAGCTGCGCGTCCGCCTGTCCAGCCTTCTCAATTCGGCTCTGATGCAATCCAGGCTGCCCTTGATAAAGTTGGGATGACCAAGGCACAGCTCGCGGATGCCCTGCGAGTGGATCGCTCTCTAGTGACTCGTTGGCTCAAAGGTCAGCGAACGATTCAACCCAAACACCTTGCCCAAATTCAAGCATTGCTTGGAGTTGCTGATAGTTAGCCCCAGAGATCTTTAGTAGTTCAACCATCGCCGTTGCGCGTAAATCGTTCAGCCAGCACTTGTAGCAGCCGATCTACCGTTGAGCGAAACTCAGCGCGTATAGCCGCTTGGCTTCTATCCTGTTCTACCACCTGTCCAAGAGCAGCTATCATTTGCCCAACGGCTCCTATCTGTTGACGCAGCTTTGCTAGAGCATTAATCAGCTTGCCTGTCTCTGAGCCTAAGTGTTCAAAGTTGTTCTCACCTCCTGCTGCATCTGCTCTTGCCGCTCACGCCCCTGATCAAGCTGGATCTGTGCCTCCTTTTGCTGCTTGCCTAGAAGAGCAAGAGTAGCATTTGCGCGAGTCAAGTTATCTTCTGAGTTATCTTGCCGCTCAGCCATCCGCTCCAAGACGGCTTCAATTCGGTCTATGTGAAATGTCAACTATGATTGGTTCTTCCCAACTTTTGGTGAAGCCGAGAAATAGCGAGTATTGCGCGACGATTAGAAGAGAGGGTTCTTCCCAACTTTTGGTGAAGTTGCACTATGCTGCCTGTTGATAGAACGAAAAATTAGGGGTTCAAGCTAGCGTCATTCCGCAGATCACCAAAAGCTGGGAAGAGCCAATCATAGTTGACATTTCACAGGCTGAGTCGAATTGGTCATTGAGTTGCCCTGGGCATCACGAAGCGGTTAACACGACATACTTCGTATTGGCCGGCATGGTGAAGGTCACCGCACCTGACTGAGGCTGTAGGGCTATTTCACCCTGGCTGATACCATTCATATCTAGCGCCATTGCCTGGGTGATAGCTGAATTTCGCAAGGTTAAGCTGACGTCAGCATTCGCCACCTGCCAGGGGGCTGCACCATAATTGGTCACTTCATAGCCGCTGTGATTGTTGCCGTCGTCGTCTTGCCATTGCACAGCAGTTTGCCCCCAACCAGTAGGGCGAGCGGTCGTGCCAACCTGCACCAAAATCTGCCCAGAGATCGCCAGGGGTTGGTCATCCATCGACACGGCTACAACCGTGGCGTAGTGGTTACCTGAGATCACGGCTATATCAGCCAGATCCAGAGAGCCAGCAGCCTGCAAAAAGCCGGTTACACCTTGGGCCTTAGGGCTGTTTAGCCAACACAGCCCTCGGCCGTAGTCCCAGGTTATTTCCTGCGTAACCGAGGTGATGGTCTTGCCCCTTAAGTCGATGTAAGGGGTCAAATTCATCGCCTGACTTTGAGCCGGATCGCTGTCATAACTGACCTCCACCGGCCCCACCAAAAACGCCAGGGGATGCACTGGTGTATCTCTCTGAGACTGAGAGCTTTGTACCTCTGTATCTCGGTTGGGGTCAAAGGTGGCCGACTCAGCAATAGAAGGGGGCTGGCGCTGCCAGATATCTTCTAATCGGCGGTGCTCCTGGACGACGACCTCGCCAGATTGAATGTAGCCCTTGCGGTACATGAGAGCCGCTGCTGGAAAGTTACCCAGCAGTTCTGGTGTATCGGCGTTCCATTTACCCAAAGAAGGTAAGTACCCGTTAGCCGATTCGGGCTGTTGCCACTGGGGTTGCCCTAGACTAAACCAGAAAACCCCATCTACTCCGTTCAGCGATTGATAGAGGCTGACGACGAAGGGGCCCTCCGACTGATAGCTTAAGGGTGGCACCCAAGAACTTTCGGTGATTAGCATGGGATGCCCTGTTACCTGCTTCAGGTTGGTAGGCAGCTGATCAGGGTGGAAGAGAACAGACTCGTCAGTAAAGCGATCGCCATCGACAATAGCCCAGCCGTTATGCTCACCGGTGTGGATGCCCCCATAGTAGCGGTTGACGGCCATGACTTCGGCTGGCGTATAGGAATACCGCTCGGCATCATTGAGCCGCAACGTATCTGCTGTTTTCCAGTTGTTGGCGTTAATGAGAGACTGAGTGCCAACCTCTTCTCGCAAAAAACTCACCATATCGGCGTTGAAGCGGGTCATGGTAAGGGTGAGAAACTCGGTTTGGTCGGCCAGTCGCCGAGCCTTACCAGGATCGCTGACGGGCTGGGTCAGCTCAAAAATATTGGCCAACACAAGTTGTCCCTGGGTTGGGTCATCGCCGTCAAAGCGACTATTGTTCCAGGCGGCGAGGGCTTTCTCTAAAGCCCCATATTTGCCCTTTAGCCAGTCACCGTATTGGTTAGTCAACAAATTGAGATCTTCGCCACGCAGCCCCTGCAACGTCCAAAACAGCAGCGAGTCCTCGTTTTGTAGCTGCAATAGGGCGACTGCGGGGTCATCTTTTAGGGCTAGGCCGGTGTAGGGGTTGACGGGTTCTAGTAAAGCCCGCCACCAGGCACGATAGGCATCTTGTAGGGTGGCATCAAAAAATAATAGACCCATCATATTATCGCTATCGCGGGGCACCGGCCACTGGGGTTGCAAGGGCAAAAAAGCAGCGAAATAGGGTGAGATGACTGTGTAAATTCCCTCTGCTTTCATAGCGGCTACCATTTGCCACAGCTGATCACGGGCGGTCTCATCAATGGCTTGGAGCGAGGCATGCTCTTGCAGTGAGGGAATTTGTCCGTGCCAGCGCACCAGATTGACTCCTCGCTTAGCTAAAAACCTGGCCTGATCCGCCATCGCGGCAGCACTGTCTTTCCAGATGGTAGTATTCACAGGCCAAAAGCGGATGGCGCTTCCATTCCCAGTCACAAAATCCTGGCCCGTCACCGACTGGCGAATAAACCCCGTCTCTCCTGCCACCGATTCGTTGAGATAGCGCAAGTCTAGGAGAGCGTCATCGCTAAACGTATCGACTGCGGGCATAAAGTCCCATGACTGGGCTGGGTCAACCAGATTGGGAGCATGGTCGCCGATGGCTCCTGAGACTTGGCTGGCGTTAAACGACCACGGCTTTAGATTGCCGCAGGCGACCATTAGCATCGCAATGCTACCCACCAAGTCAATAAACCAGAGCCATTGTCGGGTAGAACGGTTTCTCCAGATCTTCCAGGGGTGTTGGCGCAGCATCAGGTTTTACCGAGTAAGGGCAATTCTAGGCCAAGTCTAGCGAACTGATGGCTTAAATCGCAGGTGTACTCAGCCTGACCAAGAAACCCGCGTTGAGCTGGGCTTTCCAAGGGTATCAACGTAAAGCAGGACATTACACCCAGATCTATGCCGCCTTTCGGCGCTACGAAGCCCAGGGCTGCTTCGGTGCCATTTTCGCAGGTTCTGTGTCGCTACTGTCTCTCAAAGGGCATCTCGACATCAGCGTCATCCAGGACGACGGGACGATGACAGTAGCGAAAAAGGGCGGCGACAATCTTGGATTTAGCGGGCACAAGCACATGAAAGGCGACAAAGTGACTCCCTTCTGTGACCGTCACTGCCATGTCATCGCTCCTTTCATAGCGCCTCCTGGCCATCGCAACGAATCGCCGCTGTTGAAGAGGACACTGTCACAAGTGATCAGCATTGCCAAGCAAGTCGGACTCGATTTAAGCCAGACCATCGTCAGCTTGGATGGGGTCTACGATAGCTGCTCAAACCGCAAAGCCATCTTCAATCGTGGGATGATTCCGAATGTTCCTGAAAATCTACACGGTAGAAGGACGCCAAAGCGGGGGCGCAAACCCATTTTCGACCCAGCCATTGTTCAGGAACGGTTTTACACCATCGAGCGAGTCTTCGCGTGGGAGGACAAGTTTCGGCGTTTGCTGAAGCGCTTCGAACGGATCAGCAAATTGCACTATGCCTTGAAAACCCTGGCCTACACGATGATCAATCTCAGGCATTTCTGTAAAGGCTAAAGGCTTCTGCATCCATTTCCTTTGAGGTTTCTCGCTGAGAGACCCAACATTGTCGTGCTTTGGAACCGGGAATGATTGCAAAAATGGCGGGGAAAATATCAAAAATCCTTCCGCCCAACTCACTGAGTGCTCAATTTGTCCCTAACTTTCAAAATGCCGCATCCGGTTTGAACAAAACCCGCAACCAGTTGCAAGCCTTAATCGAATTGGGCAGAGCAGTCAAGACAAGCTTTCTCTGTCGCTATTTGAACTTAGAAGAGTTACGTCAAGAGATCCAGGAAGGGTTGAACGTAGTTGAGAATTGGAATAGCGCGAATAGTTTTATCTGTTATGGCAAGAGTGGTGAACTTACGAGCAATCATCGCGCAGAGCAAGAACTATCGCTTCTATCGCTACATCTGCTTCAGATGTGTTTGGTCTATATTAACACGCTGATGATGCAAAAGGTTCTGTCGGAATCAGATTGGTCGCAGCTAATGAGCACGGAGGACTTGCGAGGAATTACACCATTAGTGTACGTCCATATTAACCCTTATGGGAAGTTTGAGTTGAATCTTGAGGAGCGCTTAAATATTCAACTCGCGGCATAAATTATGAATCTATTTAGTATAACTACTTGAAGTAGAATTTGCTGGTTCTTTCGATTATTTGTACTACTTTGCCGTTTTTTGCCCCTATGTGCCCACTACCCCTATTCAGTTCAACATCACCCTAATCAACGGACTTCTTTACAGAAATTTACAATATTTTGCGCTGATTCTTCTTCTTTCGCGGCGCTTTAAGGCGATAAGATGAAACATGTTAAGTTTTAAAACAAATTTCGTTGACTGCGTGAGTGGAGGCAGAATCGTTTTATAGAAAGCGTCATTGAGGAGGTATGGATATAGTGCTCAAGCTGCTGCCATACTGAAGCAGATCTCGACAGAATCGCCCATAACTTCAGTTCGGCGGAGCGTGATTAAATGGTTGACCAGGAGGAAGCTCTCAATTCATCAGCTCAGATGCAGCTTGATGCAGAGTTGGTAGCACAGGTGAAACAAATTTCAGCCTGTCCGTCTTGCAGTCCGGAGCGGCAAATGTTGCTGAACCAGTTTGTAAACGGTATCTTGCGATCGGGTCGATTGGGACATCCGCAGCGCTCTGCTTACCCGCCTAGCTTATACATAGATCTATACAACGAAGCCCTGCAAAAAACGCTGATCGAAATCTGCCAAAAAATAGATCAGTACAAACCAGAGCATCCGGTAATGGCCTGGGTGAACTTTCGGTTAAACTGCCAGTTCATTGAGGTTGTGAAAGACTATCAGAAGCAGGGCATGACTCAAATGCCAAAAGCAGAGAGTCGGTTCCCGGTGCGGCTGCCCTCGCTAGAAGATTTACCCTTGTTCTCTCCGGCTGTAGAAGATGCTGACATGCAAATTCAGCAGTTTTTGCGGCAAGACCCAGAGGGTCGATTCCAAAAGCTGCGGTTGCGCGAGCGCCCAGACGTGACGTTCCAGGCGCTGGCAATTGCCAAATTCGTTGAGGGCAAAGCCTGGCCAGAGATCGCCAAAAGTTTAGATGTTCCAGCCCAGACGCTTTGTAGTTTCTTTAATCGTCAGCTCAGAGATTTAGTTCCTTATTTCAAACAGTATCTAGAAGTATAGATTTTGTGCTTCATGGTTGATTATCTTTTAATATGCAGCGAGATTAGTTATGAATCAGACCGTAGCATTAACAGGTTTTACCGTCCCGCTTTCCTACGAAGCTCATGCCATTGCCCAGCAGTCGCCGCAGCTCTATTTAAAGGCTTTGACAGTCTATGCGGTTGAGTTGTATCTGCGCTGTCTGGGCATTGAAGCTGACCCTGGCCAGAGCGATTGGCGCGATCCCTGGATGGCGAAATTTATTGACGTCGCCGATCTCTGGGTTGAACCCTACGGCAAGCTGGAATGCTGTACGGTGCTGCCAGGCGCTGAGCGGCTGCATGTTGCGGCTGACGCTTGGGCTGACCGGATTGGCTATTTGGCAGTGCAGTTTGACCCTAGCCTCAAATCGGCAACGCTGCTGGGCTTCACCCCCACTCCCAGCGCCGAACTGCCGCTGACTGAACTGCAACCCCTCGATCAGTTTCCGCTCTATTTGCAGCGGCTTAGTCCAGAGAACCAGCGGGCTGTGGGCAGCAACCGGCAAATTATTCGCTTAAGGAAATGGCTAACGGGAATTGCCGAAACGGGCTGGCAAACTTTCGAGGAGGTATTGGGCGACAGTCAGAGGCAAATGGCAACCGTCCGCAGTCCAGAGCAGTTTGAGATTGCTGTGCGGCAGGCCAAGCTAATTGATGTGGGCATGGATCTGGGCGAGCAGTCGGTTGTGCTCTCTTTGGCCATCACGCTGAATCCGGACACCAGTATGAACGTGCTGGTGCAGACTTATCCTGCGCCCGGAAGCAGCTATTTGCCACCCAATTTGAAGCTAACCATGCTGAGCGAAACGGGGGATCATCTGCAAGAAGTTTGCTCTAGGGCACAGGACAGCTACATTCAGCTCCGGCATTTTCGCGGCGAGGCGGGGGATAGCTTTGATATTCAGATCACAATTGACCATGCCAGCATTAGCGAGAGCTTTATTCTTTAGTAATTAACGATATCTAATTCATATTCAAATGAGTCATTTTATCGTGCTTAATTTGGGCGTTGGAGATTTGCAGAATGGCTGTGCCAGCGTAATCGCACAGGTGTTAAATAAAGCTGAAAAACAGTATCCAATGCGATATGTGGGCAGTTTGCCGCCTGCCCCTGAGCTAGAGCAGCTCTATCGCCGCTGGCAGTTGCTCTATCGAGAGTTTTACCGGGAGCGAGGAGCTTCGGGATTCTCTGCCACGCGGGCGATCACAATTTCATCGAGCGGCGTCACCCACTTTTCCGAAGTTGAGTTTAGTGACCTAGCCCAGCAGTTGCGATGGTGCTTGAATACCTGGCTGAATGCCGAGTCGTTTCATTCAATTGATCGTAAATTGAGCCGCTTGTTTGACCCAACTGATTCGATTCAGGTGACGATCCAAACGAACGATCCGATTTTGCGACGGTTGCCCTGGCATCTGTGGAACTTTTTTGAAGACTTTCCTCAAGCAGAAGTGGCGTTGAGCGTAGCGGAATATGAGCGCCTTGATCGCCCCCAGTCCACGGGCGCAGTGCGAATTCTAGCGGTGCTGGGCAACAGTCACAACATCGATCTTCAGAGCGAACGCCAGGTGATTGAGGCATTGCCTAACGCGGCACCCCTGTTTTTGAATCAGCCTAGCCATGCAGAGCTGCATGAACAGCTCTGGGATCAGCAGGGCTGGGATGTCTTATTTTTTGCTGGACATAGCCAAACGGAAGCGCAGGCAACCGGCGAGACTGGACGACTTTATATTAGCGATGAGGATAGCCTCACCCTAAATCAGCTGCGAAATGGGCTGAAGCGAGCGATTCGGCAGGGTTTAAAGCTGGCAATTTTCAACTCTTGCGATGGGCTTGGCTTGGCGCAGGCGCTGGCAGATCTGCATATTCCCCAGGTGATCGTGATGCGAGAACTCGTGCCCGATGCGGTGGCGCAGGCATTTTTTCGGGAGTTTCTCAGCCAATTTTCGCGCGGCCAAAGCCTCTATGCAGCAGTGCGCGAAGCCCGCGAAAAGCTGGAACAGTTTGAGGGTGAGTATCCCTGCGCTACTTGGCTGCCGCTGATTTGCCAGAATCCGGCGGAGGAACCCATGCGCTGGCGAACGTTACGGGAACCATTACAGGAATTATTTCAGAAACCATCAGTGCGCTTGGCTTCACCTGCCCGACCGCGCTGGCCCGTGCTGTTGGCTAGCCTGCTCGTGGCCGGAAGTGCAGTCAGCATTCGTCATCTGGGTGGCTTCCAAACCTGGGATCTGCGAGCATTCGACCAACTGATGCGCCTGCGTCCGGCTGAAGCTCCTGATCCGCGTCTGCTGTTGGTGACCATTACCGATCAAGATGTGCAGCAGCAGGACGCCCAAGAGCGGCGCGGAGCCTCGCTGTCCGATCAGGCGTTAGCGCAGCTTCTGAATAAACTGCGCCCCCATCAGCCGCGCGTGGTTGGCCTAGATCTCTACCGCGATTTCCCGGTTGATCCGGCTTCTGGACTGGTGGCACAACTCCAGCAGACGCCGCAGTTTGTAGCCGTCTGCGAAGTGGGAGATGGGGCAGGCACTAAGCCGCTAGCGGGCATTCCGGCGGCTCGGATCAGCTTTAGCGATATGCCGATTGACCCGGACGGCGTCGTGCGGCGGCAGATCCTAGGCATGGCGGCGGCTCCGGGCTTTTGCGTGACCGATACGGCGTTTAGCCTGCGGCTGGCGCAGCTCTACCTGAGCGCTCAGGGCATCCAGACCAGCCGTGACGCTGCCGGAACAGTGAAGATTGGCCAGACCCCATTTCCGCCCTTGCGCCCCGACAGCGGCAGCTATCACCAGCTAGATGCGCTGGGCTACCAGGTGATGCTGAACTACCGGGCTGCGAATCCGCCGTCTGCTCAGGTGACGCTGGGCGAGATTTTGAGCGGAGCGCTGGATGCTCAGCTCGCAGAGCTAGTGCGCGATCGGGTGGTGTGGATTGGCACAGTTGATCCCAGCTTCAAAGATTATTTTCTGATGCCCTACAGCCAGTCTGACCCAATGCAGAAAATGCCGGGTGTGGTGATTCAAGCCCAGATGACCAGCCAGATTTTGAGCGCCGTGCTCGATCAGCGCCCGCTGCTGGTAAGTTTGCCCAACTGGGGCGCGGCGCTCTGGATTTGGGGCTGGTCGGGTCTGGGTGCGGTGGGCGCGGGGCTGCTCTACTGCCGATCGCCGCTGAGCTTGGGGCTGGCTGGGATCGGGGCGGTTGTTGCCTTGGGCGGCATTAGCTATGGCTGCTTGCTACAAGGTGTTTAGCTACCAATTGTTCCGGCAGCGTTCGGGTTGATTGCGGCTTACAGTTCGGTGATTCTTTATAGCTCATGGATACCAAAATGGCAGTCAATTACTCTAAATTAACTCAAAAGCGATTCGTAAACCTGCTCTTGCATTCTCGACTATTGCTCATTCACTCAGGCGTTCTTAGCGTTCTCTTGCTGGGATTTTCATTAGTCGCCAGCTCAACGCTAGCTCGCCCCGCCGCTGAAGCTCCCCGACTTCCCAGGTTTGCTCAAGCCTCTAGCCCAGAGTTCTCGGATGCGGGCAGACCGCGCCGACGGCAGGGCGGAGGCAGTCGCGGCTTTTGCCTAATTGCCGATAAGCCGCCTTTAACTGCGCTTGTCCCTGACAGCAGCACCGGGTTTACCTTGGCGCAGTCGCCCAGCTTTTGGTTCTATCTGCCCTATGATTTGACCGAGCGCCATTCGGTTGAGTTTGTGCTGAAAGACGGCCAGGATAATTTGGTGCATCGCAAAACGCTCGCGGGCAATCAAACGGCTGCGGGTATTGTCAATCTGCGCTTACCTGCATCGGTTGTGCTAGAGATGAATCAGACCTACGAATGGTATTTGCTGGTGCAGTGTGACGCCGGAAATCCAGAGCGATTTGTGTTTGTGAATGGCGCAATTCAACGGTTAGAACGCCCGGAACTTCAACAGAAGTTAGCAACGCTGACCCTCGACGCTCATGCCGATCTCTATGCTGCTGAAAACCTTTGGTATGATGCACTCGACAGCTCGGCAACTCGGCTTCGGGACACGCCTAGTAATAAAGTCCGCAAAAATTGGCGAACGCTGCTCCAATCAATTGGCTTAGGGAATTTAGAATCGCAGCCGATTCTCTCATGCTGTGTGGTGGAATAATGCCTGTGAGATCAGCAGTAGGATAAAAGCTTTGAATCCATGAGATCCTTGCCTGAACCATTGAAGAAACGCTTGCAGCAAATTGGCACAAAGCTAAATTGGGCTGAGGCTCGGACGCAAATTTTGCTCTGCTATTTGGGGTTGATGCTGCTGTTTATTGGCATTTCTGTGCCGGTAGTTTATCGAGCGCTGTTTCGAGATATTGAGCGTCGTTTACAGGCCGATGTGGTGGATGAAGTGCAGGAGTTTTTAGAAGTGCTGGCGCAATCATCCCCTCAAACTATTCCAGAATTTAAGCAGCTAGCCGATCAATATCTTGACGATGAGCTAGTTGATCCGGGGCAATACTTTATTTTCATTGCAGATGGACAGTTCTACCGCAGCAGTCCGCCTGAGTTACCCGCTTCGATCCAGAACAATTCACCGCTGATGGAAAAATGGCAAAGCCTCAGTCAAATGACTCAAAGTGAACAGGCTGCTGCCGAGCCGGGTATTGGAACAGTGATCTACCGGGTCGAGCCGATTTTTCTGAGAAATCAGGCGGGTGGGGTATTTGTTGCCGTCCAGACCACGGGCGGTGAACAGCAGCAGGTTCGCCAGATTGTGCGGTCGGTTTTGGTAGTGATGCTGCTGATGCTGGTGATTGCGGCTGTGCTGGCTTGGTTTATTTCAGGACGCATTTTGCAGCCGCTGCGCTCAATGGCCGAAACGGCGCGGAGCATTAGCGAGGCGAATTTGTCAAAGCGGATTGCGGTCACGGGGCAGGGTGAGCTGGCGCAGGTGGCAACCACGTTCAATGAAATGATGGATCGGCTTCAAACCTCATTTCTCAGCCAGCAGAATTTCATTAATGATGCCAGCCATGAATTGCGAACGCCGATTACAATCATCCAGGGACATCTTGATCTGATGTCAGATGATCCCCAAGAGCAGCGAGAAGTACTCGGAATCGTCAACGATGAACTCAACCGAATGAATCGCTTTGTCAACGATTTGCTAACCTTGGCTAAGGCTGGTCGCCCTGACTTTATGCGGTCTGAACTGATCGAGCTAGAATCTTTTACGGAGGAACTCTACCAGAAAGCGAGAATAATTGCCCAATGTCAGTGCAAGCTAGATGCCGTTGCCACCGGCAATCTCTCGATCGATCGGCAGCGGCTGACTCAGGCGGTGCTCAATCTGGTTGAAAATGCCAATCAGCATACGCCCCAGACCGGCACAATTGCGATTGGCTCTTCCAAAAGCCGCAAGAATATTCGCTTTTGGGTGCGCGATACGGGCAAGGGAATCTCTGCCGCCGATCAAAAGCGGATATTTGAGCGGTTTGCCAGAGGTTCAACGGCTCAACGGCGTTCGGAGGGGGCTGGGCTGGGGCTATCGATTGTCAGGGCGATTGCGGCGGCGGCTGGCGGCAGAATTGAAGTAAAAAGCAAGCAGGGCGAAGGCTCAACGTTTACGCTGATCTTGCCGATTAGTAAGGGGCATAAAGCCACGAGTTATCAGGGTAGTAATCCAGTCAAGTCGGTGTAAGATTGGCAACTGAGAGTCCGGATCTAGCTGTTCATCCTGTTGCAGAAGTGGTTCTATTATTGTTCTTTATCCCTGCCATCAAGATATGTCTATTGTAAGGTTGCAGATTGCGAGTTTAACATACTTTGTGATTCTCGTAAAGGCTTTAATGATGCCACAATGGGTTCAGGCTAATATTCATACACCCAGCATTCCTGAATCTAATATTCCTATATCCAGCGTTTCCGAAACGGCTCCATCCTCGATGGCGCAGATTACCTCAGTTGATCAACTCTCCGATGTCCAAACTACAGATTGGGCGTTCAAAGCGTTGCAGTCGCTGGTTGAGCAATATGGCTGTATGGTGGGGTTTCCCACCGAGGTCTATCAGGGCAATCGCAGTTTGACGCGATTTGAGTTTGCTGCCGGACTGAACGCTTGCTTGAACAGCATCGAACAACAGCTTGCTGCCGCGATTTCCCCGCTCGCAACCCAGGCCGATCTCGCTGTCCTCCAGCGCCTGCAAGCTGAATTTGCCGCAGAGCTAGCCTCGCTCACTGGGCAGGTGGAGGCATTAGAGATCAGGTTGCAGGCACTAGATAACAACTTTTCGGCCACAACTCAATTGCGGGGTGATGTCGTGTTTGCCCTGCAAGATCTATGGGGCGAGTCATCTGGAGCTGAGAATAATCTGGTGTTTCAGGGACGCAGTACGCTGGTATTCGACACGAGTTTTAATGGCGAAGATCGGCTCAGAGCCAGCATTGAGGCCGGTAATTTTGAACGGTTTGAGCTGCCAGACGATAGCTCCGAAGGGCGAGTGGCGTTTGACACTAAAACCGATCAGGAATTTGAACTCAGCGATTTGTTTTACGAGTTTCCAGTCAGTGACCGGGTGAATCTGGTGGCGATTGCTCAGGGCGGCAATTTTGGCAGCGTCGTCGAGTCGATCAATCCCTTAGCCAGCAGTGGGCGAGGGGCATTATCCCGGTTTGCCCAACGCAATCCCATCTTGCGGGGATCTGGATTTGACGATGGGGCAGGCATTGGCGCAAGTTTTGATTTGCGAGATGATGTCTTGCTCAGCCTGGGATATATTAGCGCCGATGGCAGCGACCCGGGAGCAGGCAAAGGCTTGTTTAACGGTGGCTACGGTATTGGCGGACAGTTAGTGATCACGCCCGGAGACTTTGCCCTGTCGCTCACCTATGCCCATTCTTACGTGAGCGATGATGGTAACGATACGGGTACTGGTAGCTTGCTTTCTAATGTAGCCGTTGAATATCCCAACAGCGATAATATCAAGCCAGTGATAATTAACGCTTACGGCCTAGAACTTAACTACCGGATTACCAACTGGGTAGAAGTCGGCGGCTGGGCTGGCTTTTCGTCTGTGCGGGTGATTGAAACAGGCGATGCGGAGGTTTGGAACTACGCGCTGCGGCTGGCGTTTCCCGATTTGGGCGGTGAGGGCAATTTGGGCGGACTGATTGTGGGAATGCAGCCCCGCCTGACTGGAACTACAGCCGGTTTGGGAGAAGAACTCGGACAGCGCCGGGATACTGATCTGGGGCTGCATATCGAAGGGTTTTACCGGATTCGCCTCACCGATAATTTATCGCTGACGCCCGGACTGATCTGGCTGACGGCTCCCAATCATGACGAGCAGAATGCAGATATCGTGTTGGGAGTTGTCCGAGCCACGTTTAGCTTCTAGGTTTAATCACTTTCAAAAGCCGCGTTTTCATCTCCATAAAATTGGATTCGGCCAAACCCCAAAAACTGACCTTGGGGCGTGGTTCCGGTCGGAAAAGCCGTGATCCCAAACAGATAAAGTCCGTCTCGGCGCGGGTTGCGCTTAGGATGCAGCGCTACCGTGACCGTATCACCTGGCTGTACTGGGGAGTCGAGGGTGAGCAGCAGCGTTTGTTTGTCTGGGTCAAACTGCGCTTCACGCACTGGAATCAGCTCGCCTTTCTGGTCTGGCGTCCCTACAAACACCTCGGCTTGAGTAGGATCAAACTGAATGAATCGAGCACGGTTAGCAGCATCTTGCTGAGCAATGCTGATTTGCTGAAGTGGCGTATTGTCGTGATTGGGCAGGCTGAGCGTGAAGTAATAGGTGGCTCCCTGGGCAAAGACCTGAGCCTGCGTCACCCTCGTGGCTTCAAGGCTAGGAGGCCGGACAAAATAGCCTCGGTCTTTAGGCTTAGCGGACTGCGCACTCAAGGGCGACAGCGTTAAGACAATCCAACCTAGACTCAACCCAACAAGTTTGCGGTGTAACTTCAACATAGAGCACCGTTTAGCCACATCTAACCTGCGTAGACGTTTATTGGCTGGCTCATTCAATATATCAGGTGGTTAGATATCTGGCTTAACCTGAAAAGCCTAACTTGGCAAAATGGCTTTGACACGATCTAGTAAATCATTAAAGCGGAAAGGCTTCGTGAGGTAATCCTTAGCGCCTAACCGCAGGCTCTGACTTCTATCCCCATCACCAGATCGTGCCGTCAGAATAATCACCGCAGGCACCGGCTGATCATGCTGTTGCAGCTCTTTTAAAACCGTCCAGCCGTCTTTAATAGGCAGTCCCAAATCGAGCAACAGCAGATCAAAAACGTCCTTTTGCACCATTTGGATTGCCTCTTCTCCATCGATTGCAACGGCAGTGTCATAGCCGTGCTTTTGCAAGCCTTTTTCCAGAAAAGCGGCAATCCGAGGTTCGTCTTCGACAATTAAAATTTGGGACATGGTTAAAGCCATAGTCAAAATCGTATATAAACGATTGGTTCTGGTAGTTTTTTAAGGTGAGTCTGACAGGAAGCTGTGAATGACGGTGCCTTTTCACATCTATCATATTGCTAAAGCTTACAGGCTTGAATAAGCTTGGTATTTTTTAAGATTTTTGAACCACCGAGTGAAATTGGTGTGAAGTCAGCGGGGGCAGTGACAGATTAATGATAGGATGACCAGCTCTAAACTAAATGGGCGAACTAAGAAGCCAATGAACCCTCTATGAGAATTCTCTCATGCTTTCCAGCGGTAGCCCATGCCGCGCACTGTTTCAATCGCATCGCCGCCGATTTTTTTCCGGAGGTAGCCCACATAGACATCCACTACGTTAGAGCCTGGATCATAGTCATAGCCCCAAACCGAATTCAGCAACTGCTCGCGGCTGACCACCTGCCCAGGGTGACGCAAAAACACCTCTAGCATGGTGAATTCGCGGGCTGAAAGCTCAACGGGACGCTCGGCCACCTTGACTTTATGCGTTCGCAAATCTAGCGTGATATCGCCTTGGCGCAGCGTCAGGTCGGCAGATTGAGCGGCGGCTGCCATAATGGGACGCAGCCGCGCCCGCACCCGCACCAGCAGCTCTTCAAACCGAAACGGCTTGGTGAGGTAATCATCCGCTCCACTTTCAAAGCCTGATACCTTGTCCTGGATATCGTCTCTGGCGGTGAGAATCAGCACCGGAAGCTGTGCGCCCTGACCGCGAATTTCTTCCAACACCTTCAATCCATCTTTTTTCGGTAATCCCAGATCTAAAATCATCAGATCAAAAATTCCCTCTAGCGCCATTGGTACGGCGGCTGCGCCATCTAGCACGGTCGTGGTAACAAAACCATTGGATTGCAGCCCTTTTTCTAGGAAAGTGACGATGCGGGGTTCGTCTTCAACGATTAAAATATGAGTCATGGTTGGATTGTTCTTTAGGGGAATCTAAGGGCAACAGTAGCGTAAACGTCGAACCATAGCCAGGTTTGCTGGCTAGCTGCACCTGACCGCCATGCGCTTCGGCAATCGCCTGCACAATCGCCAAACCTAGCCCTGAGCCATCCGAGCGGCGTCGGCTGTTTGTGGTACGGGCAAAGCGCTCAAAGATCCGGGACTGGTCGCTGAGGGCGATCCCTTCGCCGGTGTCGCGCACCCAGAACCGCACCTGCTGCTTTTGCACGGCTGCACCTAACTCAATCAAATCTTGGGGCTGGGTATGTTGGGCGGCGTTGTTGAGCAAGTTCAGCAGCGCCCCCGTCAGCCGCTGCCGATCCGCCACAATTACTCCCTGCCCCTGCTGTTTGAGCTGCCAGTTGCGGTCGGCTAGCGTCTGCGCTTTCTGCAATAGCTCTTCGCCAAACGGGGCAATTTCGACAGTTTCAAGCTGAAGAAAATCGGGGCGATCGGATTTGGCGAGCAGAATCATATCGTTGACTAATCGCGCCATCCGGTCTAGCTCATCTTGGACAATATCGAGCGTTTCAGCCAGTTCAGGCGGTATGTCGTCCAACAGATCCAAATGTCCTTGAATGATCGTAATTGGCGTGCGCAGCTCATGTCCGGCGTCATTGATGAAATTGCGCTGGCTCATAAAAGCCTCTTGCAGTCGATTCATCATGCTGTTAAAAGTGTTTGCTAGCTCGGAGAGTTCACCAGAACCGCTGACCGTGATCCGCTGCGATAGATCAGTTTCGCTGATTGAGCGAGCGGTGATGGCAAGCTGATGCACGGGCTGCAAGAGTTTGCCGGTCGCCAACCAGGCCAAACCCGCCCCCATTAACACCACGCTCGCTACAATTGGCACAAAGATCACAATGCCATTCAGGGCTTCCTGACGTTCGCCGCCCGTCGTATGCGCCGCGACAAAGATGCCCCGCTGTTCTCCTTCAATTTCCAAGGGCTGAGCCAGGTAAATGATATTACCAAGCTGTGGATGGTTGGAAGTCAACTGCCCTTCGCTTAGCTGGGTAATTTTCAGCCAGTGGGCTTCAATATCTGAACCTTCTGCCAACTCAGGCGGTAGCCCTCTAGGGTTAGATTTATAGTATTCGCCGTTGATGTAGAAAATCAGCGAATTGTCATCCTCTGGCTCAATATCTCCTAACACCTCACTGGCAAAATGCTTTAAGTTGCCGTCGTAGCCAGGTGAGATTTTCCAGTCGGTATAGGCTTGCTGAAAATTCTGCATTTCAGCCAGTAAATCGCTCCGAACTCGCTGGTTGACATTGTGCAAAAACAGAGCCATGAACATCGGGATCGAAGCGGCTGTCACTCCGGCCATCAGTACGATGTAAATCAACAAAATTCGAGTGCGAGTTTGCTTCAGCACCTGATGCCACCAGTTTCGTGGGTTAGACGATTGACTCAAACTATAGTTTACATGCTGAGCGGTGGCATTAGGTGTAAGCAGTTCCTTGCTTCGATCTAGCATGGTTGGACTAAGAAAATGGGCTGATCAGAAATACAGTTGGCTCGATGCGATTGGCTTGATGCGATTCCTGACGAGATCAGCAGTTAAAGGTTGCATTGAGCGAGACTGCTAACAGCGTTCTACAGGTAATTTTGAGCGACCCGCCAGTATAGCCTCGCCCAGCATCTGAAATCTAGCCAGAACCAGGATGAAAAAGCTTTCATTCAACCCGTAGCTTTATGAGATAGCTCTCATTAATGCTTTAAGTAAGTTTCATCTGAGGCTGTCAATCTGTTAGCTAACGGAGAAACCGCAGATTTTGAATTTGCTAAGTCTAATAAGACTAACAGATTTTCCAGAGGCGTAGCTGGCAGTCAACTGGTAGTCAGCAGTTTTTAGTTGTAACAAGAGGATAGACCTATGAAAGTTTGCGTGATTGGAACTGGCTATGTTGGCTTAGTGACAGGCGTATGTTTGGCACACACCGGACATCAGGTAATTTGCGTCGATAATAATGAGGCGAAAGTCACACTGATGCAGTCTGGAAAATCGCCGATCTACGAACCAGGGCTTTCAGAAATTATGCAGGTAGCCATGCAGAACGGATGCTTACAGTTTACATCTGACTTAGGAGCAGGGGTTGAGCATGGTGATGTTCTATTTATTGCGGTGGGCACACCGCCACTACCCACTGGCGAAAGCGATACGCAGTACGTTGAGGCAGTAGCACGCGGCATCGGGCAGCACCTAAAGACGGGCTATAAGGTGATAGTGAACAAGTCTACTGTGCCGATTGGCTCGGGCGACTGGGTGCGGCGAATTGTGCTAGATGCGATCTCTGAGCAGCAGGAAATGAGTACAGTAAGCATGGCCGCTCAGTTTGATGTGGTCAGCAATCCCGAGTTCCTGCGCGAAGGCTCAGCGGTCTACGACACTTTCAACCCCGATCGAATGGTGTTGGGCGGCAGCAGTCAGAAGGCGCTCGATCAAATGCAGGCTCTCTATGCACCCATCATCCACCGTGTCTTTGCTGAAAACCCCGATCTGCCCCCTGTTCCAGTCGTCACAACCGATCTGAGTTCAGCAGAAACCATTAAGTATGCTGCCAACGCTTTTCTAGCAACCAAGATTAGCTTTATTAACGAAATCGCCAATATCTGCGACCGGGTGGGGGCAGATGTGACGCAGGTGGCGCAAGGCATTGGCCTCGATTCTCGCATCGGCAGCAAGTTTTTGCAGGCGGGGATTGGCTGGGGTGGCTCGTGCTTCCCAAAAGACGTGGCGGCGTTGGTGCATACGGCAGATGACTATGGCTACAGTGCGGAGCTGTTGAAAGCGGCAGTCAGCGCCAACAGTCGGCAGCGGGTTTTGGCAATCGAAAAGCTCCAGCAGGTGCTCGGCATTCTTAAGGGCAAGACGATTGGGCTGCTGGGTCTCACCTTTAAGCCTGACACGGACGATATGCGCGATACGCCTGCGCTAGATTTGATCACACAACTCAGCCGCTTGGGGGCAAAAGTCAAAGCCTATGACCCAATGTATGCCGAAGGCTCTCATGGGTTCCATAAAGCTCCAGAGCAGGTGATTTTGACAGCTACGCCAGATGAACTCGCCGAGAATTGCGATGCGGTTGTGCTAGTAACAGATTGGCAGCAGTTTCGCGAACTGGACTATACAGGCTTAGCTGCACGGATGAACACCGCAATTATAATCGATGGTCGGAACTATCTCAACCCAGACGAAATGGTTGCTGCCGGATTCTACTATGTCGGCATCGGTCGTCCTTCAGCGGGCAGTCCAATCACAGCAACGCGCTCACTGCGCCAGCAAGCAGCGGCATAGCGTGAGCTTCAGGCTCATCCTTTGGCGGCTTGATTCACTTCTGATGCTGACTCCGCAACTCCTTCACCAAAAGGCGAAACAGATGAAATTTCCGATTGCTTCATACTCTCGCCCAGGTATTTCATTAGCCCATTCATTTTCAGATTCGCAGTCGCCAACATCCCATCTGCCTCAGAAGGATTCAAAAATGAGGCTAATTGTCTATTCTCATGATGCGTTTGGGTTAGGGAACATTCGCCGGATGTTGGCAATCTGCCAGTATGTCATCAAAGTATATCCAGAGGCGTCGATTCTAGTCGTTTCGGGTTCACCTGTATTGCACAGCCTACGCCTGCCTAAAGGGCTGGACTATATCAAATTACCTTGCTTAGAGCGTGATGATGCAGGTGTGGTTTCGACCAAATACCTAGATACCGATCAGAACGAAGCTGTACAGCTTCGTTCTGATCTAATTTACCTGACCGTGAAAAACTTTAAGCCTGACTTGGTCTTGGTCGACAAAAAGCCGGATGGGTTACAGCAAGAGCTGCATGCAACCTTAGCTTACCTGAAGGCAGAGCAGCCTGAAACCAAGCTGGTGCTGCTGCTGCGCGATATTCTCGATTGCCCGGAAGCGACGATCGCGCAGTGGCAGCGGCACGGCTACTACAACATTATTGCCGACTGGTACGATCAGGTTTGGGTCGTTGGCACTCCCGAAATCTTTGATGTGCGCCGCGAATACCAGTTTCCGGCTGAGATTGCCCAGAAGACGCGCTTTTGCGGCTATATTCGCCGCGAGCCAGGAATTAAATCACGGCTGGCGCTGCGGCAAGAGCTGGGGCTACAGCCCCAAGACAAGCTGGTGCTAGTGACGCCCGGAGGCGGTGCGGACGGATACCGACTGGTCGATGCCTACCTGACGGGGCTGGAGAGCCGCGATGTCACCCACCGCAGCGTGATTATCTCTGGGCCAGAGATGCCAGCCCAGCAGCGCACCCAGATCCAGCAGCGCGTTGAGCGGCTGCCCCAGGTTGAAATGCTAGAGTTCACTGACGATCTGGTTGGCTTTATGGATGCAGCCGATGTGGTGGTGTCGATGGGCGGCTACAACACCGTGGGCGAAATCCTGTCTTTGCAAAAGCGGGCGGTGATTGTGCCCCGAGTTCAGCCGGTGGAAGAACAGTGGATTCGGGCTGAGCGGATGGCGGCAATGAACTTGTTTCGCGCTATTCACCCAGATCAACTTACCCCAGTGCATTTGATGCAGCAGCTTCAGGCCGAGCTAGACGCAGTGGATATAATCGCCCCACCGCGCCTTGATATGAACGCCCTGCCCCGAATCGCTGAGTATATCTCTCGTCTCGTCTACCAGAATGCCTCCTCTGTAGATACACCACTTTTGGCGGCAAGCGGGTGTTAGTCATATAAGCAATCAAGTTGAGGATTTTCCGATGCAACGCTTAATGTTTTACTGTCAGCATATCTTGGGTATTGGCCATTTAGTCCGCAGCATGGAGATTGTGCGCGGCTTGCTGAACGATTTTGAAATCTTTTTTATCAACGGCGGCGAGGTGGTCGAAGGATTTGAACTGCCTCCAGGCGTGCAGATGATTAACATTCCGGCAATCAAGACCGACAGCGAGTTTAGAGAACTGCAAATTCCGGATGGCTTCCAAGACGTGGAGCAAGTATTGGAACACCGCCGCGATTTGCTGCTGAATTTATTTGCGCAGATTCAGCCCACGGTTTTAATGGTCGAGCTGTTTCCATTTGGGCGCAGACGCTTCTCGACGGAGCTAATCCCGCTGATGGAATGCGCCAAAGCCGCCAACACAAAGGTGGTGTGCAGCCTGCGCGACATCGTGGTCACTAAGCAAGATCGGGTGAAGCACGAGGAGAAAATTTGTCGGCTGATGAACCAGTATTTTGATCTGCTGCTGATCCACGGCGACCCCAAATTCATGCCGCTAGAAACCAGCTTCTCGCGCGTCTCGGATCTAAATTGCCAGGTTCACTACACGGGCTATGTGGCGCAGCAAGAGTCTGACCAGCCTGGACTCCAGCCGCCTTCCCGGCCCTTAATTTTGACGAGCGTTGGCGGCGGTCGCTTTGGCCACGAACTGCTAGACTGCGTGGCTGAAACCAGCGCTCTGCTGGAAGATCAAATTCAGCACCAAATCTGCATGTTTACCGGCCCATTCGCGCCAGATGCTCTACATGAACGGCTTTGCCAGATTGCCAACCAGCGGCGTAACCTGATTGTAGAACGTTTCACGCCCCATTTATTGCAGTATATGCGGCAGGCCGATCTATCAATCAGCATGGCGGGCTACAACACAACTATGAACGTGCTGACAACGGGCGTTCGATCAATGCTGCTGCCTTTTATGGGCAACGATGATCAGGAGCAGCGGATGCGCTCAGAACGGCTGGAGGAACTGGGTATTGTCAACGTCATCCGCCAGGAAGAATTGCAGCCAGACCGCTTTGCCCAAAAGGTGATTGCCTGCCTGCAACAAACGCCATCGCCTGTCACGTTTGATATGCAGGGTGTTATCAAAACTGCGCAGTTAGTCAAGGCAATTGTGCAACGCCAGACTGTTGCAGCTTAAGGCAGATTCAGCTTAAGGCAATGTAAAGTTATCTGAGGGAAAATCAATGCTTTATCGGCAATTTGGCCAGCTAGACTGGCAGGTTTCAGCAATTGGCATGGGCACCTGGAATATTGGCAACCAATGGGGTGATATTGATGACGTGACGGCGTTTAGCACGGTACGAGCTGCATTTGATCACGGCGTGAATTTATTTGATACTGCTGAGGGATATGGTATCCCAATGGGACTATCAGAAGAGCGGTTGGGTAAAGCGCTGATTGGAGTGCGCGATCAGGTATACATCGTCTCAAAAATTGGCAGCTGGGGGAGACGCAACGGTAGCCCGATTCCGCTCGATTCGGTGGATAACGTTCGCCTTTGCGTTCAGGCGTCGCTCTATCGCCTGCGAACCGACTGGGTCGATGTGATGCTCTGCCATGAGGGAGAAATCGAAGACCCAAGCGTTTATCTAGAGGGCTTTGAGGCGCTTCAGCAGCAGGGGCTAATCCGTGCCTACGGGATCTCGACCAACGAATACGATGTGCTGAAGCGGTTTAACGCCAACCAGACTTGCCGCGTCCTCGAACTGGACTATTCGCTGCTGAATCGCAAACCCGAATCGAAGATTTTGCCCTACTGTCAGGAACATGGTATCGCCGTATTGGTGCGCGGCCCGCTGGGTAAAGGCTTGCTGTCGGGCAAATATGCGGCTGATACGGTGTTCACAGACAGCATTCGGGCGCGCTGGCATGAAAAAGACAACCGCCAACAGAAGCTTCAGCAGCAACTCGCCATGGTCGAAGCGCTAAAAGCCGTTGCGCCCAGCGATCGAGATCTGGCGGCGACTGCCTTGCAATATGTGATCTCTCATCCCGTCCAGCCTGTTGCCATTCCAGGCGCGAAATCGCCTCAGCAAGCTACGCTAAACGCCGCTGCCGGTAGTCAACTCCTCACTGCTGAGCAACAGCTACAGCTCGTTGCCGAGCTAGCGCAGTCTGACAAGGTTCGCAGTACAGAGGCGGCTGCGGTTCGGTGAACCCAGAGGATGAAAGCCTTCTCATCAAAGCTTCATCCCTGCCTTAATCCAAATTGAGAAGCTCAGACATGCGAGGTGAAGTCCATCCAACTCATCCCAGGAGGGCAAGCGAGATGAAAAAGATTATGTTCTATTGCCAATATTTAGCAGGCATGGGGCATTTGGTGAGAAGCACCGAGATTATTCGCAGCTTGGTGCATGAATTTCAGGTTTGCTTTGTGAACGGCGGAGAGCCAATTGCCAGCTTTGAGTTTCCAACTGAGGCTGAGGTAGTGCATCTGCCGCCGATTGTAGAGGAAGCAGGCGAGCTGAAGGCGGTGGATGGCTTGCAAACTCTTGAGGCTGTCAAAGCAGCCCGTAAAACTCAGCTAATCGAAATTTTTGAGAGGTTTCAGCCCGATTGTTTAATCATCGAATGCTTTCCGTTCAGTAAACACAAGCTCAAGTTTGAACTCATTCCCCTGCTCGACTGGGTAAAAGCTTCACCTCAACCGCCCAAAGTGGTTTGCAGCTTGAGAGACCTGATCATGACGCAAACCATGACGGCTGAAGCTTGGGCAAAGCGATATGACAAAGTTTGTGATCTAGTCAATCAATATTTTGATCTAGTCTTGGTGCATGGCGATCCAAAGCTAGTGAGATTAGAAGAGCAGTTTCCTAAAGTCAATCAGCTCAAGTGTCAGGTCGCTTACACGGGATATGTAGCTCAATCTCTGCTAGAATCCACGCCGATCAGCGCTGAGGATGAGATGGCGCTGAACCAGCATACGCCGATGGTTGTAGTTAGCGCTGGCGGCGGCAGGTTTGGATATGAGTTAATTGATGCAGTGGTGAAGGCCAGCAGAATTCTAGAGACTCCTCACCAAATTCAGGTGTTTACCGGCCCGTTCATGCCCGAGAATCAGTTTGCGACCCTACAAGCCGAGGCTAGCAGCCGCGTCGTGATTCGTCGCTACACATCTCACTTGCTAGAGTATATGGAACGTGCTGATCTATCGATTAGTTTGGGTGGCTATAACACCACGATGAATATTCTCAGAACCGGCGTGCGGTCGTTGATTTTTCCAGAGGCGTCAGAAGAGCAGACCGGAGAGCAAACAATTCGTGCCGAAAAACTAGCTGAAAAGGGCGTGCTGCAAGTGCTATACCGCGACGATCTGCAACCCAATCGACTCACTCAAATCATCATGGCAGCACTGCAACAGCCGCTCGTTGCCCATGGCTTTAATTTACAGGGTGCAACTCAGTCCATGATCCAGCTTCAGAAGCTCTTGTATCAAACCGCAGCCGTAGCATAGTAACGCATTGACTTAGAAGTAAATCAGGAGCAATTCACAATGCTAAAACCTAAAGTTGCCTTAATTGTTGGCCCAAGGGAACGATTTAGCTCAACCCAAGCTTCACTGGAGAGTATCTATCAGGATACAGATTATCCCTTTGATTTGATTTACGTTGACGTGTTCTCCCCAGAACTGATTCGGCGCTATATCGAAGCACAGTCGCAGCAAAAGCAATTTAAGCTGCTGCGAACCGACCGCTATATCTCGCCAACTCAGGCTAAGAATGTTGGGCTTCGCTACATCTTGAATGAGGCGGAAGATAAATATAAGTATATTGTGTTCATCGAGAATGACGTGTTGGTGAAAGCAGGCTGGTTGACGAAGCTGGTACAATGTGCCGAGGAAACGGGCGCAGCCGTGGTCGGCCCCCTGACCTGTATTGGTAATCCTCTGCATCAGGTGATTCACAATGCGGGCGGCAAATCCTACATTACAACCGAAGTCAAAGATGGGCAGACGCGCCGCTATATTTACCAGAGCGCAGCGTTGACGGGTAAAGCCGTGGCCGAAGCAGCTGATAAGCTGACTCGCAAAAAGACCGACTATGTAGAATTTCACTGCATGTTGGTGCGAACCGAAATCTTTGAAGAAACTGGATTGCTAGATGAAGGAATGCTGGCAACTCGTGAGCATATCGACTTCTGCTTTGTGGTGACGCAAGCAGGTGGCAGCATTTACAGCGAACGTGAGGCTATCGTGACCACTGACACTATTGGCATTGAAACGAATCAGCAGGGGCTAGCCAACTGGTTTGGTAAGGCACAGCTTCCTGAGTTCAAATGGTCAGATCTATACTATTTCATGCTGCGCTGGAATGATGCCTGGGATCTGGCGAGCCTGCATCACCTGCGGGACAAGTGGAACCTGACTGAAGACAATTATTTCAAAACGCGCTACAAAAAAGTGGGGGCGCGGCGGCATGAGCTGTTAATTAAACCGCTGGTGCGCCGTCTCACCTTTGGCAAGGGCAGCATCTGGCTAGAAAACCGGCTGATCCCGCTAGAACGCCTGATTAATCAGGCTGTCTACCGTCACTATCAGCAGCAGCCTGATCGGCAGCAGCAGATTGATCGGCAGCAGCGATCTATACAGCCCGATCAGGTATGGACAATGAGCAGTCTGTCTGAACCGGGTAGTCGATGAAGTTGAAACGCTTGAGAGTACCTTTAGGCTATTTTGAATATTGCGGTAAAACATCATGAAACAGAAAATCTGCATCACGACTCTAGAATTTCCGCCAGATGTCGGCGGAGTCGGTGAATCAGTCTATCGGATTGCTCAAATGCTGGTAGCAATTGGCTATGAGGTGCATGTGGCAGTCTTTCGCGCCATCTTCCGCAACGAGCGTGAGCTAGCCGCATCGGGTGAATATCGCCGCGCCAGCTGTCAGAGTTCCGAACGTGATGGAGTTGCCGTCCATCGGATTCAGGCTGCTATTCGCTCCACCGCTGCCAAAGAGCAAGACTACCTCAGCGATATTTATGATCAGCTCAGTATCCTGCACCGCCGCTATGAGTTTGATCTGTTTCACGCTTTTTTCATCAACGAAATGGGCTACCTCACGACACTGCTCGCCAAAGAGAGTAACGTGCCGGTGATTAACAGCATTCGCGGCGCAGATCTGCACAAGCATATTTTTAGCCCCTCCCAGCATGGCCAAATCACCTGGACGCTAGAGAATTCTGCCTGGACAACCTTTGTCAGCCGTGATCTAATGAAGCGCGCCAGAGTTTTAGCGCCCTCAATTGCGGCCCGATCTTCTGCGTTCTGGAATTCAATCACGCCCATCGAGTTTGACCACCTACCCCAACCGGCTCTATCTGATCAGCTTCAGGGTACTGTAATTGGCTCAGTCGGCAGCTTCCGCGACAAAAAAGGCGTAGAGTATCTGTTGGATGCCTGCCGCACCCTACGCGACCTAGATTTCACCCTGCTGTTTGTAGGCGATTTTGTCGGCAAAGAAAGCGACTACTGGGAGCAAGAGCTGCGAGACAGCGGTGTGGCTGACCGGGTGTTGATTACAGGCAAAATCAGCCGAGCCGAGGCTTTAGCCTATTTACCCCAGATGGACATTTTCACAATTCCGTCAATTCATGACGGCTGCCCCAATGCTCTACTCGAAGCAATGTTGGCTGCCAAAGCAATTGTTGGCACTCACGTAGATGCCATTGGTGAAATTCTAGAAGATAACGTGAATGGTTTAGCAATCAACCCGTTCTCTAGCGAAGAACTCGCGGTCGCTCTGCGCCAGCTCATGACCCAGCCCAACCTGCGCCAGCAATTCGGCATTGCCGCCAGAGAGAAGGTGTTGACTCAGCTTGCCCCAGCCATGGAACAGCAAAACTGGGAGCGCGTTTATCATCAGGCTCTCAATGTTGCTCAACCGATGATGATGCCCCGATAGAGCGAGAGCTAGCCGCTGAACTTTTGCCGTAATCATGCTTTATCCGCCTACCCAATTCAAATTCATCGACGCTAAGGAGACTGCTTATGTCATCTCTAGATGTAACGCCATATGTAACAATTGTTGTTGTTCCGCGTGAGCGCTTTCAGTTCGCTCAAGAATCTCTCGAAAGCCTTTATGATAATACATCTTGCTCATTTAAGCTGATATATGTAGATAATAATTCGCCTGCAAAACTGCGAGTATATCTACAGACAGCAGCAGAAAAGTACGGCTTTCAGTTACTCCACTCTGATCGCTTCCTTTCACCCAATCAAGCCCGAAACTTTGGCTTAAGTCAGGTTGATAGCAAGTATGTAGTATTCGTAGATAATGACGTTATTTTTGCACCAAACTGGCTGCAAGCCCTGGTAGATTGCACAGAGGACACAGGGGCAACGGTGGTTGGCTCTTTGGTCTGCCAATATCGCCCCGCACATACGATCATTCACTGTGCGGGGGGAGACTATATGGAGGCCGAAGATTACGCCAAGTTTATCCAGGGTGAACCGACCGTAGCCCCAGAGGCGGGCGTTCCAGGCAAGTGGCAGATTAACGAAAAAACCTATTTTCAAAACCGCAAAGTGGAAGACGTGCGCGAACATCTGAAACGCCAGCCCATTGGCTTTGTCGAATTTCACGCCATGCTGGTACGCACCGAAATCTTTGATCAAATTGGGCTACTGGACGAAGGCTTTTCCTGCACCAAAGAATACCTCGATTTCTGCATGACGGTCGTGCAGGCAGGCGGCACAGTTTATCTAGAGCCGCCTTCCGTTGTCACCTTCCTCACCCATCCGCCCGCTCCCGTACTGCAATGGGCCGATCTGCCCTACTTTATGGTGCGCTGGAGTGACAATTGGGAGCGCGATAGCCTGATCCACTTTCAGAAAAAATGGGATTTGGTCGAAAACAAATATTTCCAGAAACGCCTGAAAAAGCTGGGCTGGCGCAGACGCGAGGAAATGATCCAGCCTATCGTCGAGCGCTTCAGCTTTCTGAACAGCGCTGGCCGCAAGTGGCTTGAAAAACGGCTCGTTGCCCTCGAAAAACGGCTCAACCGCTACCTATCTCAACAGCACGCTCGGATGCTGGAAACAGACAAAGAGCAACAGCTTCATCCACTCTACCTACGCAAAACAATGCTTTACAGACCTTTTGGCACGACTGGACTCCATCTTTCTGCAATCGGCATGGGCACCTGGAATATTGGCAATCAGTGGGGTGAAGTTGAGGAATCTACTGCGCTAAACACCCTTCGAGCTGCTGTAGAGAGTGGCATCAACTTATTTGATACCGCAGAATCCTATGGTATTCCGGCGGGCCTTTCCGAAGAGCGTTTAGGCAAAGCGCTCAAGGGCGTTCGTGATCAGGTTCACATTGCCACCAAGATCGGACGCTGGGGCAGGCGCTCTGGTCAGACTGTACCCATGACCACCGTAGATATGGTGAGGCTTTGCACCCATGCTTCGCTCTACCGACTCAAAACTGACTACATTGACTTGATGCTCTGTCACGAAGGCAAAATTGAAAACCCCAGCGTCTATTTAGAAGGCTTTGAGCTACTGCAACAGCAGGGCTATATTCGCAGCTTTGGGATCTCAACCGATAAACTCAAAGTACTGAAAGGCTTCAATGCCAACAATAGCTGCCGGGTTGTCGAAGTAGACTACTCGCTGCTCAACCGCAAGCCCGAAGCCGAGTTCTTCCCCTATTGCCAGGAACATAACATTGCTGTACTGGTGCGCGGGCCACTGCACAAAGGCTTACTCTCTGGCAAATATTCACCCGATACCGTTTTCACGGATACGGTGCGCTCTGAATGGTACCTGGATGAAACGAGCAGCAGCAAGCTCGCAGCTAATTTTGCAAAAGTAGAACGACTGAAGCAAACTATCCAACCGGGTGAGGATCTGATTACAGCCGCCCTGCGGTTTGCGATCTCTCACCCGGTGCAGCCTGTAGCAATTCCGGGCGCAAAGTCGCCTGAACAGGTGGCAATGAATGCCAAAGCCGGCGAGCAAGTGATGACTGAGATCGAACGTGAGCGGTTAATTGGCTACATGCAGACTGATCAGACTTCGACTGCTATAAATCAGAATGAGGCTGAGCAGCTTGTGTTAACGGCGGCAAAATAGCTGTTGAAGTCACTAGGTTGAGCTGCGGGCAAGATGCCCGCTTTTTTCTGTTGACTTGATGTAAGTCATATCGACTAAGCCGTATGCTGAAAGCCAGAATCTGCGCCTTTGAGGAAGAAATTACAAGCAGGCGAACGCAAGTTAACCCAGATTGCAGGATGTTGTTCAAGCTCCATGAGCGTTCTCTCATGATTGTTTCACAGTGGCTTCATTCGCCCTTAGCATACTAGGGTCATCAACTTTGCGTGGAGCCATGAAACACACTGCAAGCGTAAAAGAGACTTTGCCAGGGATGGGACGCATTCTCAAGCGGTTTGCGCCCCAAATTCAGAAACAGCGATCGCTGCTGATTGTCTCGTTTCTAGCACTACTGGCAGAAACCCTGCTGCGGCTGCTAGAACCCTGGCCACTCAAGATTATCTTTGACTATATCTTGCTACCCGGCGTCAACCAGACTGCAATCACGCTGCCCTTACTGGGCACAGTTTCACCTATCTTACTGCTGACATTGCTCACCATTAGCTCAATTGGGTTGGCCGTCTTGCGCGGCGCAGCAGCCTACTCTAGCACCGCAGGCATGGCGGTAGCTGCTTCTCACGTCATGACAGAGATCCGAGGCGACCTCTACGGCCATCTGCAACGCCTGTCAATGTCGTTCCATAATCAGGCGAAAACAGGCGATCTGATTGCCCGGGTCACGCAGGATATCACCCGGCTGCGCGAAGTTACCGTCATGGCGTTACTGCCGCTGCTGGCAAGTTCGCTAACGCTGGTCGGTATGGTGGGGGTAATGTTCTGGCTACATTGGGAGATGGCGGTAATTGCGATTGCCATCTTCCCGTTGTTTGTGATTTCTACCACCCGCACCTCACGTCAGATCCGCGAAGTAGTGCGGCGGCAGCGCAAGCGCGAAGGGGCAATGGCCGCAACAGCCGCAGAGGCAATGGGAGCCATTAAGGTCGTACAGGCGCTATCTCTGCAAAACTTGCTAGAAGATACGTTCTCTAGACAGAACCGCAAAAGCTTACAAGATGATGCCTCGGCTCAAAAGCTCAGCGCTGGGATGGAGCGGACGATGGAAGTGCTGGTGACGGTGGCAGTAGCGCTAGTGCTGTGGAAAGGTGTGCAGTTGGTGCTGCAAGGGACAATCACACCCGGCGATTTGCTGATATTTATCACCTATCTAAAAACAGCATTTAAACCGATTCGGCAGTTGGCGAAATATACAGGCCAAATCGCCAAAGCAACCGCATCAGGTGAACGAGTGATTGATGTTCTGGATACAATCCCTGATATTCAAGATACACGCGGTGCGCTGGAAGCCTCGCCGTTTGCAGGAGCCGTGCAGTTTGAACGAGTCAGTTTTGCCTACGATACAGAAATTGAGGCGGGCGGCAGGCTGCACAACATCAGCTTTACAGTATCACCTGGACAGCGAGTAGCACTAGTGGGGCCGTCAGGTAGCGGCAAGTCTACGCTCATTAGCCTGCTGCTGCGCTTCTATGACCCAATCGAAGGACGTATCCTGATTGACGGACATGATATACGCGAATATAAAGTTGATTCCCTGCGCCGACAGATTAGCGTCGTGCTGCAAGAGAGTATCTTGTTTGCAGCTACCGTGCGCGAAAACATTGCCTACGGACGGTTGGGCGCAACGCAGGCGGAGATTGAAGCCGCTGCCCAATTGGCGAACGCCCATGAGTTCATCCTGAAATTGCCGCAGGGCTATGATACCGTTTTGGGTGAGCGGGGAGCTACTCTCTCTGGCGGACAGCGCCAGCGGATCGCGATCGCTCGGGCTGCAATTCGCCATTCCCCAATCGTGATTTTAGACGAACCGACTACGGGGCTAGATAACCATAGTGAACAGACAGTCAATGAAGCGTTAGAACGTTTAACACAAGGCTGCACAACATTTACGGTATCGCACAATCTCCGGATTACAGAGCAAGCCGATTGGATTCTCTATGTTGAGGATGGCGAGATTTTGGAACAGGGAACCCACCCAGATCTGATGCGCCTGAAAGGACGATACGCCAAACTTTACCAGCTTCAATCTAACGTTTACTCGATTGAGAGCAAGCGCAGCGCAGATCACTCCCACCCAAATAACGGAGGTAACAATGCACTCGTCATCTAGTGATTCGACGCTGACTCAACGCACCCGCGTTATCCTGCTCCGGCATGGACGCAGCACCTTCAACCAACTTAAGCTTTATCAGGGTAGTTCTGATGTCTCGGTCTTGACTGAACAAGGCTACGATACAGCCCGTCAGGTGGGTAATTTTCTCACCAATCAGCCGATTGATGCCATCTACACCAGCCCCCTCAAGCGTGTCCAGCAGACCGTTGATGCCATGCTCGAACATCTGGGTTCTGGATTCCCAATGCGGCTGGAAATCCACCAGAGCCTGCGGGAGATTGAAATGTTGGGCTGGGAAGGCCGCTCGTTTCAAGATGTGCAGCAAACTGAGCCAGAGGCTTACCAATGCTGGAAGCAACGCCCTCACGAATTCAGGCTAGAAACCCCTCTAGCTAGCCCAGTTAGCCCATTTAGTTCGGTCGCCGTTGCGGTTCAGACTCACTGCTATCCGGTTCTCGACCTATACAAGCGCGCTCAGCAATTTTGGCAAGAGATTCTGCCACGTCACTGCGGACAGACTGTCCTGATTGCTAGCCACGGCGGCACCAATCGAGCTTTGATCAGCGCTGCTATCGAGCTGGCACCTGCGAGGTTTCATAGCCTCCAGCAGTCAAACTGCGGCATCAGCATCCTCGATTTTCCGGGTGGATGCCTCAATGCCGGACATCTCAGTAGCTTGAATTTGACCAAGGCCATTGGGGAAACCTTGCCAAAACTCAAAGAAGGCAAACAGGGCTTGCGCCTGCTGCTATTGCCTGCTGAATCAGCAGCTCAGTCTGTAGCATCTCTATCAGACCAACTGCGCGAAGTTGCAATTGACTTCAGCCTTACCAGCACTTCTGATTCAGCTCAGGCTCTCACCGATCAAGTGTTGAAACAGCATCCTCAAACTGTGCAGCTTCAGAGCCAAGAGCATCAGTTTCTGCTCAACTGGCAGCGGACCATTGCCGCAAAATCTAGTTACTCATCGCATCTCATTACTGGATTAGTGGTTGCCCAAAGCGCTGACATTCAGCAAATTCTGGGCGAAGCCATTGGGCTAAATCCGCTTCAGCGCTGGCGTTTACAGATTCAGCCTGGAGCCGTGAGTATTTTGCACTATCCCGCAGTGGGCTATTCACCCGTTATTCAAGCATTGAACTTTCCCTGATTAGGCTTTTTCTCACGGCCTGTTTATAATCTATCTCTACGAGGAGTCACAGAATGGCTAAGATTCTAGTTACCGGAGCGGCTGGATTTATCGGATTCCATGTCAGTCAAGCTCTCCTTAATTGCGGTAATACTGTAATTGGACTTGACAACCTCAGCGACTACTATGATGTCAATTTAAAGCTTGATCGATTAGCACAACTCAAACAGCAGGATAACTTTCAGTTTTGTAAGCTAGATCTGGCTGATCGACAGGGCATGGAAGCTCTGTTTGGCCAACATCAATTCGACCGAGTGATTCATCTTGCCGCTCAGGCTGGAGTCCGCTACTCATTGCAAAACCCTCATGCCTATGTAGACAGCAACCTGACTGGATTTCTGCATATCCTAGAAGGCTGCCGCCAGCAGCAGGTGCAACATCTCGTCTACGCCTCCTCTAGCTCAGTCTACGGAGCCAATCGTACAATTCCGTTTTCAACTAGCCAGCCAGTCGATCACCCGCTGAGTTTATATGCGGCAACCAAGAAAGCAAACGAACTCATGGCCCATACCTACAGCCATCTCTACGGTGTTCCAACTACCGGGCTACGCTTCTTTACGGTCTATGGTACTTGGGGTCGCCCAGACATGGCACTTTTCTCATTCACCAAAGCCATCCTAGAAGGCAAACCAATTGACGTTTTTAACCACGGAAAAATGCGTCGTGACTTTACCTATGTTGATGATATCGTTGACGGCATTATGCGCGTTCTCAATCACATTCCGCAGCCAAATCTAAGCGTCACCTCAGCCGATCCTAGCTTTAGCCATGCTCCCTATCGCATCTATAATCTTGGCAACAACCAACCCGTCGAGCTACTCCACTTTATCGAGGTGCTGGAAGCTAGTCTGGGAATTGTTGCGCAAAAGAACTTCTTGCCCCTACAGCCTGGCGATGTTCTGGAAACCTACGCTGATATCGAAGGTCTTGAGCAGGCGATTGGCTTTGCACCGCAGATATCAATTGAAATCGGTATTCCTCGCTTTGTGAGCTGGTATCGGAGCTATTATAGCTGCACCAATCTTCTACAGTCCAAAGTTCTTGACCCTGAGCAAAAAGCTGCTTAGCTCATTCCATGCAGCTTTTAAGATGATAATTGCTGAGACTCAGCCGACGGCAACAGAGATTGAAAGCGACTGCAATTCAAGGATATATCTGAGTTGCATTCTGATTTTAGGCAGCTACAAATTTGTAGATCATAACCCTCAGTACAGGACAAAACCTTGCGAAAGGCAGCAGGGCCGGGTTTTGTGGGAATTACCACATCCTAAACATGAAATCCCATGCATCAGGTTACTCTAATCCGCAATACTTTGCGGCCCCACCAAGAACAGGGCACGGAGCCAGGGTCGCTTTCCTCGCCCTGTTCCCGGTGGCTCTATTTCGCGTCAAAACCGTCAATCTCGTCGAATTGCCCACTGCTTTTGTCGACAAGGCTAAACCTGCATCTCACTACAAACGCTTGCAGCGCTTCTTGGCCAACTTTGAGTTGGACTACATCCCCCTAGCCAAATTAGTCGTTGCATTGATGGATATACCGCAACCCTAGACGCTCTCTGTTGACCGCACCACTTGGGAGTTTGGCAACTGCTGCCACAATATTCTGATGCTGGCCATTGTCCACAACGGCGTCGCGTTTCCCTTGTTTTGGTGGATACTGGACAAAAAGGGCAATTTCAACATTGATGAACGCATTGACCTGTTGGGCGAGGTTTTCCCGATCTTTCCAGATGTGAAAGTGGCGAATCTGACTGCAGACCGAGATGTCCTGGGCGGTGATTGGTTTGAATATCTACTCAAACATGCCAAAGTGCCTTTCCGCATCCGCACCCGCTAGAGTGATAAGCTCGACGATGGCCAGAAATGTCTCAAAGCTAAGGTGGTTTTCTCTGCATTGGCAATTGGAGAACAGCAGGTCTTGAACAAACCCCGAAAGCTTTGGGGCAGCACTGCGACTAGAAGACGGGACGTTGCTGGTTGTGGCAACCCATGAACGACCTGAACAGGCGATTGCAGTACGCCTAGGGCGGGGCGAAGCCCTATACGGGAGCGGTGGGCAATTGAGACTTTGTTTGGCTGTCTCGAATGATAGCGCTCTTAGCAATTGGTCTATGCTGGGCGTTTCGTACTGGAGAATGGCTGGTCAAGCAGAATCCGATTGTCATCAAAAAGCATGGACGCAAGGCCAAGAGTATATTTCGCTGTGGCTTTGACTATCTGCGCCGAGTCATACTGAATCTTGAAGAGCATGAAACCGAGTTACTAAAAGCTTTACAGTTTTTGTCCTGTACTTAGCTTATAACCTAATCTACGACTAAGCAGTGAAATAGCCTATAAATCAGTGCTGTATACTGGGGTGAACCCTTGATGCTGTGGCAGTTTGACGGATGCCTTTTCCGTTTCCGGTAGTGCCCTGAAGGTAAGGGGATAAGCTGAATCAAAGAGCTAGAACCTTTGAAAAATCTAGTCTTCGGCTCCTTTAATTCCTAGGTTTCCTTACCTTCAGAGCACTACCCCGTTTCCTGGCATGAATCCCTACCTCGAACTCCCCGTGCTCTGGGCTGAGTTTCATAGCCGTTTGATCTAAAAAAGGCCGCGCATACCCCGTAGCTTGCTGCGATTGAGATAAGCGGCCTTTTATGGGATATTACAATTGTCCCGACTTGATTGGGGGGGTATTTTCTTGCAAGCCCCTTACTTGAAATTCTGGGATGTCCCACTTCATACCAGGTTCATACCTCAATTCAGCAACACCGCAAATTTTCCCATTCGTTTGATATGTGATGTTGATGTGACCGCAGAATGGGCATTCCATAGGCTATGGCAGTAATCAGGATGGTTTCTATGACCCTACTCCACACTTCCTTGAAGCACAATCAGGTAATTTAGCTGAACTTCCATGACTTAACTCAAGCACTCATCCCTTAAATCGCTTACAAACATATGTCCTGGTGCGTGGGTAATGGCAAACTCAGGGTTAGCATGTAAAAGTGCGGTCTGGGTTGTGACGCCACAGGCCCAAAATACCGGCACTTCATTGGCATAGATGGGAACCGGATCGCCATAATCTGGAGCCTCTAGGTTCTGAATTCCAATTGAGTCTGGATCGCCAATCTGCACAGGAGAGCCATGGGCGTGCTGAAACCGACTGGTCACTTCTACGGCTCGAACCACCTGATGGTGCGGCAGAGGTCGCATGGAAACGACCAAGGGACTGGAAAATCGCTGCGTGGGTACACAGGTCAAATGGGTGCGATACATGGGCACATTTCTACCGACTTCAATATGCCGCACGGGTAATCCTGCATTCAGCATTGCGTTCTCAAATGAAAACGAGCAGCCGATCAGAAATCCGACCAGATCCTCTCGCCAGATGGAGCGAATATCTGTCGCCTCTGTCCATTTGCCATCTTGCAAAATTTGATAGCGCGGCAGGTCGGTGCGCAGATCGGCACCGGGGGCAATCTGTCTGGGCTCCGGATCGCCCACGTCCGTGACATCTAGCATGGGACAGGCTTTGGGATTACGCTGGCAGAACAGCAAAAACTCGAATGCCCAGGTTGATGGCAGGATCACTACATTCGTTTGCACATAACCCAGGGCCAGCCCTGCTGTAGATCGGTCGAGTAGGCCCATTCGACAACGGTAGCGGACTTCAGCAGGAGTCATTGGGATTGATAACATGGGGGATAAGCTCATGACAATTTCTGTAAACGAATTTGAGAAGATCCACAACTAGCGCTTTTAGATATCCAGAGGCCGCTCAAAGCCAGCTTTTTCTTCTCAATCGAAATATTCAATTGACCTGCTCTGAGACAAGGAAAAAATCCAGCTGGCAAATTATCTCGAATTACCCTGGCTTGCTTTAAAAGGAGCGCCCCCTCAACCACTCTACCCTGAAGAGATGTGTTCACAAACAGGCTTGAATTAGAGGAGTTTCTGGCTTCTGCTTTGCCGACAAATCTTGCGCCGCCTATATGCTTGAGTGTAATCTGATAGTTATCAGGCACGCCAACTCCAAAAGCGATCCCTGCATATTTCCCTTCAATCCTAGCGAGGTTCAGCGAACGGCTCGGGCGAAAGCGGCTGGCGGCTGGCTCCAAGGCACTTCTATGACTTGTGGCCCTGTTCAACGCAGTTTTCGGACTGGAAAGCATTGCAAAAGCACTCTGAGCATCTAGATCCATAGCTGTCCTGCTTTGAGGTGAATTCTTAAAGATGAAAGCTGATCAAAATACAAAGTTGTGTGGCTGTCTGAGACTTTCAGCTGCAATGCTATCTACCGTTACAAGCGGTGTAATTCCACCGGGAAGCTTACCATTGCTGTCAATGTCGATTCGGGTACTGCTACCAATTTGCTGCAATTGAACATATCCTTTAGCAATCGCGTTACCACCCCGAAAACCGCCTCTCACCGCACGATCCAACAGGCTGCGCAGTATAATCTTGTCTTTACGCGGCGTAAAGTCTAAAATTTCATCCTGGCGATCCGAGAGGCGATTGAAGATAAACTGATCGCGTCCCTTCCCCCCAATCAACTGGTCATTCCCAGTTCCACCCACCAAATGATCACTGCCGCCCAAACCATTCAGCAGATCATCTCCTTTACTGCCCACCAGACGATTATTGTCAGAATTCCCAGTCAGGGTTTTACCTGAATTGACGTTACCATTACCACCGCTACCACCGCCAGATTGATTGCTTCCCAGACGGTCGCGCAGATAAATGCTCACCCCAAAGGGAGCAAAAGCATCATCAGTCAGGTTCGCGCTTTGAGATAGAAATGCAACAAAGCGCCCGTCGTCCGAAACGGTGCCATCGCCGGATACCGTAGCGGGCCGACCGCCGACTGCCTCCTGTCCAGTAGAGTTGACCGAGATCCGCTCGGTTGTCCCTCCCTCTACATCCCGCACGAACACATCCAAAGCATTGTTGTTATCGTTTGGTACCAAATTGCTGGCGAACGACTGGAAAACCACATAGCGGCCATCGCTGGGAATTGCGCCATTTCGACTAAAGCTGATGCTGCTGCCCCCGTTGGCCAAACTGCCATTTAGCCCAGCCGAAATCAGGATCGTTTCATTCGTTTGCAGATCATGGCGAAAAATATCCACCCGATCGTTCGTATCATTAGGAACAAGATTGGTTGCGCCAGACTGAAAGACGACATAGCGACCGTTGGCTGAAATCACCGCATTGGTTGACCAGCTGGTCTTTGAGAAGCCAATCGAGGTCTCTTGAGAGCTTTCTCCGGTTGCCGCTGTGCCTTGGGAGCTGACAGACACCTGTCGCGTTTGTCCGGTCTGGCGGTCATGCACAAAAATATCAAAGTTATTGGCTCCCGTGTCGCGGCTGTCCAAGTTGATGGCATTGGATTCAAAGGCAACAAATCTGCCGTCGCCCGAAATTGAAGGGGTGCGCGAATCGGCAGAAGCAATCACATTCCAGGGCTTGGACTGTTCGCCTCTAGAGTTGACCGAAACGCGAGTGGTTGTGCCTGCCCGCAGATCCCGCACGAAAATATCCTGGTCGTCCCCATTTGTGTCGTTCGCAACCAGATTATTCGCCTCCGACTGGAATACCACAAACTGCCCGTTAGCTGAAATGGCCGGTCTGAGATTGAAGTCTAGAGTGTTAGCTGCCAACTGAGCCCCACTGGAGCTGACCGAAGCTAGAACCGTAGTGCCCGTCAAGATATCTCGCACAAAAACATCAGTTTCGCCATTGGTGTCATTTGGCGCTAGATTCGTCGCGTCAGAAGCAAAGGCTATATAGCGGCCATCGGCGGAGATGCTGAGCGAGTCATAGAAGGCGAATTGATTGCCGTTGCCTCCCTGGGAAGAGACGGACACCTGTTGAATTTGCTGCGTTGCCAGATCCAGCAGAAAGATATCGCTGCCTTCCCCAGCTGGATCACCAGGGATCAGATTTAAACCGGTTGCAAAGGCCAAGTACCGCCCGTTGGCGGAAAGTACCGGAGCCACATTCACCGTTTCAAACGTTTCGTCGAGCTGAATAATTCTAGTTGTTTTACCAATTTGGGGCATGATTCAATCCTTAGATCAATAGGGAAGTTTTTTGGATCTAGCAATCAACTTGTTTGTTCTCTTTAGAACCGCGTCAGAATCTCTACACCATTCTCCGTGACGGCAACCATATGTTCAAACTGAGCCGAGAGTTTGCGATCTTTGGTGACAGCAGTCCAGCGATCGGGCAGGACTTCAACTTTCCAGGTGCCTTCGTTGATCATAGGTTGAATTGTGAATACCATACCGGGCCTGAGCTTTTTACCTTTGCCGCGAGTGCCGTAATGGGAAACCTGAGGAGCGGCATGAAACACTCTGCCAATTCCATGTCCTACATAGTCGCGCACTACAGAGAACCCCTCTTGCTCCGCGTATTCCTGAATTGCAGCGCCAATGTCACCCAGTCTGGCTTCGGGTTTTACTTCTGCAATGCCACACCTGAGGCATTCCTCTGCCGCCGCCACTAATCTTCTGGCCAGTGGGGAGACTGGCTCAACGCAAAAAGTCCGGGAAGTTTTTGCATGATAGCCGCCTACTATCAAAGCAACCGTGATGTTGATGATGTCTCCCTGCTGAAGAATCTGAGTTACTGTGGGAATAGCATTGCATACAGCTTCATTAACGCTAGTGCAAATTGATTTTGGATATCCGTGATATCCCAGCACGGCGCTCTTGACGCCCCTTGCCTGAAGCCAGGCTGCTGCTGCATCATTCAGGGCAAGAGTGCTGACTCCAGTCCTGATCATTGGCGCGAGGTGCGAGAGGAGATCGACCGCCATCCGTCCAGATTGCCGCATTTTTTCAAGTTCTCTGCTCGAGAGGATCTGGATGATTTCTGCGTTCTTATCTGCTTCCATTTTTAACAAACCTCTTTTACTTGAAAAGCTCGATCAATACCGGCCAAACTCCTGCTCGTCCACACCGCTGAGCGTCGCGTTACCGTTAACAACCGGATTCAGCGTCAGCTTAATGATGGTGTATTGAATGCCGTTGGATGCCTGCTTGGTAACGAAATTGAGAGACTTGTCGAACTTTGTGAAGCTGCCTCTACGGGTGAAGGACTTTGTTTTGGCATCCCAATCTTCACCAGTTACGAATAACACTGCATAGGTACCATCGGGAATCTGCTCAACTGTGAAGTTGGCGCTAGACTTAACGTAGAATGCTGTCACCAACTTGCGAGAAACCGAATCGACTAGCTTGACGTAGGCATCGCGGGCTGTACCGTTGGAAACCTTGAGTTTCCCGTCCCCGCTCGACGTAGGCGAGACCAAAACTTTGCTGGCGGGCAAAGAGCGGTTTTGCAAAACTACAGACGGACTCGGAACGGACGGGCTTGAAACGGATAGACTCGGAATTGGCTTGGGTGATGAAGCAGTGACGGCTGATTTGACGGGCATTGAAGCAACAGGCGGCAACTGCTCTCCTCTCGATAGAATCCGAATTGAAAACGTTAATAATCCGACACCCGCTAGAACAACGCCTGTCAGAATCACAAAATCAAAAGTCTTGCTAGATTTTGCAGCAGATTGGGGTGGCGGGGGTGAGGAGCCGAATGGATTGGGGATCTGTTTTTGACAGCTGCCACAAGTGTAACTGCCTTGAGCAGCTTGCTGATACAGGCGATTCTTTTGGTGGCACCATAGGCAAGTCACGGTTTTGCTAGTGACTAGCTCGGTCTGGCTCGTTTTGGCTGGCATAGGGTGAAACTCCTTTTGAAAAGCGAGATGTTCTAAATATTGTCAGCGGCATACTCTGCAACGAATTACAGCAAATCCAGTACAATCTGTGCTTCTCGGTCGCGGTTTTGCTGCCGGAGTAGGTTTGCTAGCAACCGATAGTCATCGGCAATGCTATCGGCGTAAGCCTGCTGGTCAGCCTCAGGCAGTCCTCGCAGATCGGCGCGAATTACCTCCCGCACCTCTACCGACCTTTGAAGCTGCTGGATGGCTGATACAGGACTGTTCTGGGCAGCATAGAGGCGGCCAATGTTGGCTAGAAGCTTTGCTTCGCTGGCTCGATCTCCAACCTGACGCAGGATAGGAAGTGCCTGCTGATAGTAGTCAATCGCCCGGTCGTATTGGCCTAATGAAGCGTCAATATTTCCTAAATTAACTAGTACCTTTGCCGTGCTGTTGCGATTACCCACTGCTCGAAAGATGGGGAGCGCCTGCTGGTAGTAGTCAGTTGCTCGATCGAAGCGGCCCAACGCCGTGTAAGCTGCCCCCAGGTTCAACAGGACTGTTGCCTCACCATTGCGATCTGCCACTTCTCGGTAGATGGGCAATGCCTGCTGATAATAGTCGATTGCCCGGTCATACTGGCTCAAAGCAGCATAGGCAATTCCCAAATTGCTCAGCGCCCCTGCCTCACTGTTGCGATCGTCCACTTCTCGGTAGATGGGCAATGCCTGCTGGTAATAATCAATCGCCTGGTCATACTGGCTCAAAGCATCGTAGACAGCTCCCAAATTATTCAGCGTCGCTGCTTCACCGTTGCGATCGTCCACTTCTCGAAAGATGGACAATGCCTGCTGACAATATTCGATTGCCTGGTCATACTGGCTTAGAGCACGGTAGGCAGCTCCTAGATTATTCAACGCATTTGCTTCTTCGTTGCGGCTAGCTTGGGGATAGGCTCGACGCACAGCCGGATCTCGACAGATCTCCAATGCCTGCTGCCAGGATTGAATTGCCTCTCGGTAGCGATTTGTCTGGTACTGCCGAATGCCCTGCTCCATCAAGCGGTCGGCTTCAGCAGCCTTCTGCTCAATTGTTTGAGCCGAGTCTGGACGCTGAGAAACGAATGCGCTTGCGGTTTGAGTCAGCTCTGTTCGGATGACCTGAGAATTGAGAACACCAAATTGAGCTGCATCATTAATTGGATTCTGGCCAACAACAGCAATAGTTCTAATTGCTGGAGCGATGTTGAAACCAAATGTAATCGAGACGATGACGCTAAGTTTAAGTAACTTCATAGGGGAAATAGGTAGGTTGAATGCCGAATTAGAAGTGACGATTAGCCCAAGTTCTCCAGTGCTTGACCGCGCCTGAAAAATTTTTGGCGTTGCTGAATTAAGGTATGAATCTACCTGAGTCGCAAGTCTCCTCGCCCCCTAAATCCCCCAATTCTGGGGGACTTTGAGGAATCCGGCTCCCCCAGAATTGGGGGCTGGGGGGCGAATTCATACCGCTATTCAGCAACGCCAAATTTTTCTCGATTATGAAAAATTGCAGGTAGTCGCAATCATCCAAACAGAAAGATTATTATCCACCGCCACCGCCACCGCCGCCGCCGCCGCCACCGCCACCGCCACCACCGCCATCCCCACCATCGCTGTAGGCAATAGTTTGTTCAAATTCTTTGTGGTAGGAACAGTGGTCGCAGTGGTGCGTTACCCACGATTTGCCGCTTGCCTGAGGAGTAGGGCGGGTCATAACACGAGACCTGATGGTTAACCTCTTTTCACATTGAGGGCAACGGTTACTCAGAATTACCACGGTTACTATAGCTAGAGGTATAGCGAGGAAAATCAGCACAAATGGAATAGCAGATACAGTCAGAAAAATTTGTTCTATAAGATTAGAATGCTGCAACTGAGGTTTTGCAAAATTCAGCCCTGAGTTCGGAAAACTGACCTGAACTTCGAGTTCTTCTCCAGGCTGGAGAGGACGTACTGCCGCAAATTCAAAAGTTCTGTCGTCAACTGCTCGACTGCTAAAGGGAACTCCATAGGCGGTGTAGCCCTGAATCTGCCCTGACAGAGCTGATGGTAGACGAACGGTCGCTTTGCCAGATTGCACAGGTGCTTGACGGTCGGCAAAAATAGCTTTCCAGTAGACCTGAGCGGTGTTCCCATTCACCTGGATGCCGCCAATTACTCGATACTTCAGCACAAAGGTATGGGATTCAGGGGGATGCAGAGGATGCTGCCAGCGAATCCAGAGCTGATTGTTTTCAACTCCCGTTGTGGCTGCTAACGGCTGGCCCTTTTCGGTCACGGTAATATCTGTAATTTGATCGACTTTATCTAGCGGAATGTAGCGGTAGCGCTGATTGGTGTGATTTGCAGTAAAGACATAGTCCTGGATTTCCGTGACCCACATATCACCGTTTTGCTGGACATTGACTTCGACATTAATTGCCTTCCAGTAAAACGGCGCTTCAGCAGCTGCGGGCAGAATTGCAATTAAAACAGTCGCTAAGATTGTAAAACTGACAGTGATCCATTGACGACATAGCCGGGAAATCAACATAGGAAATTAACCTTTGCAACAAAACACGTTGAAAGTCCGCCAGCCAGCAGTTTTGCTCCCTGTCCCCTGGTATTACCATCTGCTTTAAACACATATCCGCTAGCTTTGACAGCCTATGCATCGTCAAAGCTGCGGCTAATCTTCTAGATCCTGACCGAACCCGCCGCCGCCTGGTGTTTCAATCACAAAAACATCGTTTGGATTCATTTGGACTTCGGCCTTACTGCCCAGTTCCTCAATCGTTCCATTTTCACGTTCTACGGTATTCCGCCCGACTGCACCGGGTAAGCCACCCTCCAAACCAAACGGCGGTACTTTTCGATGTCCCGACAGAATTGCTGCCGTCATCGCCTCTCGAAATCGAATCCGGCGAATCACGCCATTGCCACCGCGATATTGTCCTGCACCGCCGCTCTGGTTGCGAATCGTGAAGGCATCTACTAGCACTGGGTAACGCCATTCCAGCACTTCTGGATCGGTCAGGCGAGAGTTGGTCATGTGGGTCTGGACAGCGTCTGTCCCGTTGAAATTCGCTCCGGCTCCTGATCCACCGCAAATCGTTTCGTAATACTGGTACTGCGCGTTGCCGAAGGTGAAGTTATTCATGGTGCCCTGGGCAGCAGCCATCACGTTCAGCGCCCCATAGAGGGCATTGACGATCGCCTGGGACGTTTCTACATTGCCCGCCACCACGGCAGCAGGCGGATGGGGAGACAGCATCGATCCAGCCGGAACAATGACCTCTAAAGGCTGCAAACATCCGGCGTTGAGCGGAATCTGATCGTCCACCAGAGTGCGAAACACATAGAGCACGGCAGCCTGACAGACGGCCAGCGGCGCGTTGAAGTTGCTCTCCTGCTGGGGAGAGGTGCCTGTAAAGTCTATGCGGGCAGTGCGATTAGCGTGATTAATTTGAATATCAACCTCAATCTGGCTGCCTTCATCGGTGAGGTAGATAAAGTGACCATCCTTGAGTACTTCAATCACGCGCCGCACCGATTCAGCGGCATTCTCCTGCACGTGCTGCATATAGGATTGCACCCTCTTCAACCCGTAATGCTCAGCCATCTGTCTCAATTCCTGTATGCCCCGTTCATTCGCAGCAATTTGGGCTTGCAGGTCGGCTAGATTTTGGGTGGAATTGCGCACCGGATAGGGGCCGCCCGTCAGCAGCTCCAGCAGTTCGGCAGCGCGAAACTGCCCCTGCTCAACCAGCAAGAAATTATCCAGCAACAGCCCTTCCTGTTCCAGGCGGGTACTGAAAGGGGGCATTGAACCGGGGGTGATCCCGCCCACATCAGCGTGGTGGCCTCGCGAAGCAACGTAGAAGCAAGGCTTGCTGGAATCCAGAAACAGGGGCGTGATCACGGTGATATCGGGTAAATGGGTGCCGCCGTTGTAGGGATTATTCGAGACATAGACATCGCCCGGTTTCAGCAGTTCGGCTTTGGCCTGGATCAAACTGCGAACGCTCTCGCTCATGGAGCCGAGATGCACGGGAATATGCGGCGCATTGGCAACCAGCTGGCCTTGCTGGTCAAAAATCGCGCAGGAAAAATCTAGCCGTTCCTTGATATTCACCGAGTAGCTGGTATTTTGCAGCGTGATGCCCATCTCTTCGGCAACCGCTTGAAACAGGTTGTTAAAGATCTCTAGCAGCACGGGATCGGGAGTGGGCGAGGAGAGGTCAGCTTCCGCAGGGGTTGGGCGGACGGGCGAGGCAGCCGATCGCTTCAGCAGCAAATGGTCTTGCTCAGTGAGTTCGGCCCACCAGCCCGGTTCAACCATGTTGGTGCCCGTAGGTTCGACAATCAGGGCCGCCCCGACAATCCGATCACCAGGCTGCAAATCCCGCCGCTGGTAAACCGGAGTATCGTGCCAATTACCCTGCGTGTAGACCTGCACGGTCGCCAGGGGTTCTAGGGGACGGGTGCGATTCCGTTGGCTAGACACTGCCTGGGGTGGGGTGATTTGTCCAACGCCCTCCACTGAAACAGCTTCGATCAGCAGGGCTTTATCGGGCATGGTAAACCCATAGCGACGCTGATAGATTTGCTCAAACTGCTGACGCATGGCGGTTAGGTCGGCCCAATCTACCAGCAGGGCCGAGTCGGTGCCAGCGTAGCGCAAATGCACCTTCTGAACCATCTGGATCTGGGATTCCAGAACGCCCTGGGCCGTTAGGTCAGCTCGACTGGCCTCGGATAGCTCCGTTAGGGTAGCTTTGAGGTCGGGAAGCGTCGCGTCGCCTAAAGGTAACTCGACGGCTTTTTCCTTCAGCGTCCGCACATCTGCTAAACCGATGCCGTAGGCTGACAAAACTCCAGCAAACGGGTGAATAAAAATCTGCGTCATGCCCAGGGTTTCGGCAATCAGGCAGGCATGTTGTCCGCCTGCGCCACCAAAGCAGCAGAGCGTATATTCGGTCACGTCATAGCCACGCTGGATCGAAATCTTCTTAATCGCATTCGCCATTTTGTCGATGGCAATGGCCAGAAATCCGGCGGCTACCTGTTCTGGCGTTTGCAGACTGCCAGTTGTCTCAGCAATTTGAGCCGCCAACTGTGCAAACTGTTGCCGCACGACAGCCTGATCTAGTGGTAAGTCTCCAGTTGCACCAAATACCGCTGGAAAGAAGTCAGCCTGCACTTTGCCCACCATCAGATTGCAATCTGTGACCGTCAGCGGTCCACCCCGTCGGTAGCAAGCGGGTCCCGGATTGGCTCCGGCGGAGTCTGGCCCGACCCGATAGCGAGCACCATCAAACCCCAGAATCGAACCGCCCCCTGCGGCCACGGTATGGATCGCCATCATGGGGGCCCGCAGCCGCACACCCGCCACCTCAGTTTCAAAGGTACGTTCATAGTCCCCGTTGAAGTGCGAAACATCGGTGGAGGTGCCGCCCATATCAAAGCCAATGATTTTGTCGAATCCGGCTATGGCGCTAGTTTTGACCGCACCGACAATGCCGCCCGCTGGCCCTGACAGGATACTGTCCTTGCCCTGAAATCGCCGGGCATCGGTCAGCCCGCCGTTCGACTGCATAAACATCAGCTTGGGTGGCTTTGCTGGATCGGCTGCTGGATCTCTCACCCCTAGCACCGTTGCAATCTGGTCGACATAGCGACGTAAAATCGGCGACAGGTAGGCATCCACGACGGTTGTATCCCCCCGGCTCACCAGCTTCATCAAGGGGCTGACCCGATGGGACACCGAAATCTGGGTAAAGCCAATTTCTTCCGCCAGCTCGGCCAACTGCTGTTCGTGAGCCGGATAGCGATAGCCATGCAGCAGCACGATCGCACAGGAATGGATGCCATCCTCGTAAGCCGATTGGAGTGCTTGCCGCAGGGTGGCATTGATTCGCAGCGGTAGCAACACTTCCCCCTGAGCCGAGTGGCGTTCCTCCACTTCGATCACCCGCTCATAGAGCATTTCCGGCAGAATAATCTGGCGGGCAAAAATATTGGGACGATTCTGATAGCCAATGCGCAGGGCATCCCGAAAGCCTTTTGTGATCAGGAGCACCGTTTGATCGCCCTTCCGTTCCAGCAGCGCATTCGTCGCTACCGTTGTTCCCATCTTCACAACTTCTATCTGCTCAGTGGAAATTATTGCACCCACAGGCAGTTCTAAGATTTCTCTAATGCCCTGAATTGCCGCGTCTTGATAGCAATCGGGATTTTCAGACAACAATTTCTTAACCACGGTATGCCCATCTGCACGACGCGCGACAATATCGGTGAACGTACCGCCGCGATCGATCCAGAATTGCCAGCGAGGATTTTGTGCATCAGTATTCATTAGGTTAGACCTATAATGACTTAAGTTAAAAAATGAAATTGCTGAAGCGTACTAAATTTGCAACTCTGATATTGCTCTAGATTTTCCGTTTCAACGCCTCAATCGCCCCAAATCCCTGAAACATAGGGACGAGTAGCCCAATCATTATCACTAATCCTCCATTGCTCAACCCATGACCTTGAGCAGCCGTATAAATGAAATTGGCGAAATCATTTATCACAAACACCACCACCGCTACTATCAGTGCCAGCGAGGACTTGCGTTGGACTAAATAGCCTAAAGCCAAGAACAGTAGACCAAACAAAATGGAGCTAAACCCAATGCCAAGCTGTTGTAGGAACTGAATGTTAAGCAGGACAGAGACCAATCCGAGGAGGAGATTAAATCCCGCAATTATATACACCGTTGTGTAGGCGTTTGCTAACCGGATCTGGGGGTCAGAAGTCGAACCCGGAAGCGGTTTCCCGTCCCGAAGGACATGAAATTCTGTAGAGGTCAGTTGCTTGACCAACCGAAAACTCAACATTGAGCCATCTGGCAAATCATATTCCAGCCCCTGGTACAACGTTTTTTGATCGGGAAGAACGCCGATCTCTTGTCCGTCGATTGAAACCACACCGTTCTTGTAGAGCTTTTCCCAAACAATTTCTAAACGATGATCGCCACTTTCTTCCAACGCAAAAGATTGCTTAATCATATTTCATCCTTTCGATCGTGCTTGAATTGATTTCATTCCTATTTGGATCAGGAACATAGGGAGGGCATCTTGCCCGCGTAGATTAAAAGCCTGCACTACGGGATAACAACTGATCTCGGACTGATATAGAGACTGATATAGATCAATGGGAGTCGAGGTTATGCAAAATCAGTAATCAGCATTTTTGTGGTGGGCATTGCCTACCACAAAAATGGTATCCTTCAGCCCAGGTTTACTTTACCGCCTGAAGCTTAAACTCGTAATCAACTGCTCCTCTAGGTTTGCTGAGCTTAAGGTAGAACGTAGTGGTTCTGGAAAGACTAGGCGTTAAAATATCAATTGTGTCGTTGCCCTCAATTCGGATAGTAGATCCTGTAAAAGGAATGACCTTACCCGTTTGACGATCTTTGTAATAGATGCCTAAATCAAAACTACCTCCCCCAGGGCTAAACGAACTCCTAGCAGTAAACGCTGACCTAGGGTGCACCCTGTATTGATAAATATCGATCGGGTCAGCAGCGTTCAGCGAATCTTTGACCCGTAAACTTCCACCAGCACTGCTGATGCGACCGATATAGTTCGCACGGGAAAATACACTGTCGTTCATGAGCTTCTTATTTTGGTATCGTTCTACAGCTAACCAGGGGCGTGCAGCAAGTGTCTGCGGCTTGCAATGTATTTTGCAAGTAAACTTAGAAATAGTAAAATATTCTAAAAGATATAGTAGAGAGGCCTATGGATTTTCAATACCTAAGTCAGTTTGAACTTCGACAAATCTGCTACTTCCTAGCATTGGTGCAATCTGAGAACAATTTTACGGAAGCGGCTAAACGGTTAGGAATTAAGCAGCCGCCCTTGACGCAGAGAATCCAGGCGCTGGAAAAATTGCTGAGTAATGGGCAGAATCCCTATCCAGTCAAATTGCTTGACCGTACCAAACGCCCTATTGCTTTGACTGAAGCCGGAGAAGTCTTTCTAGCCGAAGCACAACAGGCGATCGCCCATCTCGATCGCGCTATCTTACGGGCGCAGCAAGCTAGTCAAGGACAGATCGGACGCTTAGTCATTGGCATTACTAATGTCATGGCAAATAGTATTCTGCCTGAAGTGGTTCAATCGTTTCATAAGCGTTTTCCGAATGTGGTATTGGAAATGCGTGAAGTGACCGTTGAAGAACAGATTTCTATGCTAAGAACTGAGCAGATTGATATTACTTTTCAACAGGCTGAGCGGTTTGACAGCAGCGAATCAGACCTGATTTTCCAACCCATTTTGCAGGAATATTTTATCCTGGCTGTACCCGCCAATCATCCCCTCGCTGTCCAATCCCAAGTCGCCCTAACCGCCCTCAAAGATGAGCAAATTATTTTGCCCTCCTTTGATGTCTTTCCCTTTTACCAATCGGTGATTCTGTTGTGTCAGAAGGCGGGCTTTGAACCTAAGATTGTCCAAACCGTGGTCGCTAGTGGAGCCGTAGCGCTGCTCAGTTTAGTAGCAGCGGGTGTGGGTGTATCGATCCTCCCTAACCATGTCCAAACGTTGAGTCGAGAAGGAGTCGTCTATCGATCGCTCCGAGATATCGGCTTAACTCGTCAGGTTGCTGTGGTCTGGCGAGGTGATGATTCCTCGATCGTCTTACGCCAATTTCTTAATGTAATTCAAGAGTTAATAAATCTATCGGTTTTAGATTCTTGGTGAAGCGTTGCTGATTAACGTTTTTTATCGGGGTAGTTCTAGCAAATGATGCTGTTGACGAACCGTACTAGTGGTTTGTCAGGTAAATTTTGACGGGTAATAGCTATAGTAGGAGGGAAGCATTTATATCAAACTGATGGTTAAGAAATACATTGTTACGTTGAATGAAGAAGAACTACAGCTTCTGGAGCGGTTCACCACAACGGGTAGACATGCCGCTTATCAAATCAACCATGCTCGGATTCTCTTGAAGGCAGATCAAAATCAAACAGGTGGAAGTTGGTCTGATAGCGATATTCAAGAAGCTTTGGACATTAGCGTTCGTACTATTGAACGAGTTCGTCAACGGTTTGTCGAAGAAGGTCTGCAAGCGGCACTCAAACAGCGTCCTGGGGCCGGACGCAAACGACAGATTCAGGGTGAACAGGAAGCCCATTTGATTGCCCTACGGTGTAGTGAACCCCCAAAGGGAAAAGGACGTTGGACTTTACGGTTATTAGCAGACCAGATGGTGGAATTAGGCCATCTTGAATCAACCAGTCATGAAACGGTGCGACAAACGCTTAAAAAAACGAACTACAGCCGTGGAAGCAAGAGTGTTGGGTAATCCCACCAGAGCAGAATGCTGAGTTTGTTTGGCGCATGGAAGCGGTACTTGAGGTCTACCACCGTTGCGATGATCCCAGCTATCCTGTGATTTGCCTTGATGAGAGCAGCAAACAACTGGTGAAAGAAACCAGAAGTCCTTTACCCGCACAAGGCCTATAGGTAGAAATCGGACGGAAACGCACGTTAAGGCTGAGATGGTTGCGTGGTGTGGGTTACAGGGGTGCTATCGATTATTCTCCGCTGAAATTCATATTAACAAAAGCGAAGCAATATTAAGGGATATTAAGGGGACGAAAGCCGAGGTGGTGGGAGTGGTTCGGGAGGTCAAAGCGGAATTTGCCATAAGGATTGATGTCGCGTGTCAAATTAAATAGGACTGATGTCAAATTATTTAGGATAGGGTAAAAGTAGCTGAGAGGCTTATGTAGCTGGGGATAGAGGCTGGGTAGTACAGGGGGAATGAGACTTGGGAGCAGTGTCAAATTAAATAGGAAAACTTTTTGAGAGTAGGCGTGTCAGATTAAATAGGCAGAGAAGGTAGAGAGGGAGGGGTTAAAAAGGTTAAGGGTAGGGGATTTGAGGGGAGTTAGAGTCAGTAAAGAGTTTCAAATTATTTAGGAAGAAAAATAGGGAGTAGGATAAACTGAGCGGGAGTGGGCCAGAGAGGGCTAGTCAGAGAACAGGAGCGGGAGAGTGGAAGAAGCAGGGCTAGGAGAAGCAGAGAGCTTGAGTGGGGAAACAGCAGCCGGCGAGGACGAAGCAGAGCTGCTAGGGGAATTGAGCGGAGCAGAAGTAGAGCGAGTTAGAGCAATTGCTCGGTTGCTGAAGGCGGGAGGAGGAGTTGAGTATCAACGAGCGCAGGCAGCAGTGGCGCGGCAGTTAGGGCTAAGTGAGAGCAGCGTGAAGCGGTTGGTCGGGCAATGGCGGCAGCAGGGATTAAAGGGGCTAGTGCGGCAGGTGCGTTCAGACCGAGGAGAGCACCGAGTGGGTGAGGCGTGGCAGGAATTCATTATCAAGACGTACCGAGCCGGGAATCGAGGCGGGCGAGGGATGAGTGCGGCGCAGGTAGCCGTGCGAGTAGCGAGTCGGGCGAGTGAGCTTGGGGAAGCAGAATATCCGAGTCGTTCAACGGTATATCGGGTATTGCGAGATGAGATCGAGCAGCGGCAGCGACGACAGCAGAAGCGGAGTTTGGGGTGGCGTGGGGAGCGCTTGCGGCTAAAGACAAAAGGCGGACAAGATTTAGAGATCGTAGAGAGTAACCAAGTGTGGCAGTGCGACCACACGCGAGTCGATTTGCTGGTGGTAGATCAATCAGGAGAGCTACTAGGGCGACCGTGGTTAACGATAGTGGTAGATAGCTATTCCCGCTGCATTATGGGCTTTCATCTGGGGATGGAAGCGCCGAGTGCGGTAGTTGTGTGTCTAGCGTTGCGCCATGCGATAATGCCGAAACAATATGGAGGGGGGTATGAGTTAAGTCAAAGCTGGGGAGCCTATGGCATACCGCAATACTTGTATACCGATGGCGGGAAAGACTTTCAGTCCCAGCATCTAGAGCAAGTAGCAACAGAATTAGGGATAGTGAGTGAGCAACGGCGGTATCCGTCAGAAGGCGGGATCGTGGAGCGGCCATTCGGGACGCTGAACAGCGAGTTGTTTTCAAGCCTGCCTGGATATACAGGAAGTAACGTAGCGAAACGCCCGAAGCAAGCCGAGGGAGCAGCGAGTTTAACGCTAATAGAGCTAGAGAAATTGCTGGTGCGATACATCGTAGAACGCTACAACCAGAGTATTGATGCGCGGATGGGGAACCAAAGTCGAATTGGGCGATGGGAAGCAGGAAGTGAAAGACAGCTACCGCTGATAGGGGAGCGGGAATTAGATATTTGTTTAATGCGACAAGAGCGGCGAGTGGTATATCGGGGAGGATATATTCAATTTGCCAATTTAACCTACCGGGGAGAGCATTTAGGAGGACATGCTGGGGAATCAATTGTAATTCGCTACAATCCGCGAGACATCACGAGTGTCTTAGTCTATCAGTGCTCAGGCACAAAGGATGTATTTGTGGCGCGTGCCCACGCCCAGGGCTTAGAGACCGAGTGTGTATCGTTAGCTGAAGCGCAAGCGATTAGTCGGCGCGTGAGAGCAGCAGGGCGAGTTGTGAGCAATCAATCATTGCTTTTAGAAGTGCAACGGCGGGATAGCGAAGTCAAGCAACTGCGACGCGGGCGCAAGCAGAAGCGGGTGCCAGAGACTGTTGAGACTGTTGAGACTGTTGAGGAAAGCCCGCCGCCAGCTGCTCCATCAGCATCTCTCCCCACCGTGACCCAAGAGAGAGCAGCGGTCAAAGACGATGGGGTGGGCGAGCGCGATTTATTGACTCAGCCAGTGCCAGAGGTTGTGGTGCATGACTATGAGGAGTGGAAGCAGGAATATGGACTCTGGTGAAGCGGACAAGTTTGAATCGAGTGAGGCTCCGGTCGGTTGGTGTCGTGGCGCAGAAATTGTGCGACTTCAACGACGTTACGTGGTCGAACTAGAGCCGATGGTGCAATTTCATCGATGGCTAGATAGCAAGCGTCTAGCCCGTCAGGCCTGCCGAGTGATGGGAGATTCGCGCACCGGTAAAACGATTGCCTGTGATGCCTATCGGCTGAAACATCTGCCGACTCTAGTCGCCGGGTCTCCGCCCGTGGTCCCCGTGGTTTACTGGCAGTCGCCACCAGAGAGCGGCAATCGAGACCTGTTTGAAGGAATTCTGTCTGCGCTGAAATACCAGCTGAGTCGAGGCACCCTGTCAGAAATTCGCAGTCGGGTCTATCGCAGCCTGCAAGCCTGTGGCGTAGAGATGCTGATTATTGATGAAGCCCACCGACTGCGCCCCAAGACGTTCTCGGATCTACAAGATATTCTGGATAGTTTACAGCTGGCGGTCGTGCTAGTGGGAACCGACCGACTCGAAGCGGTGATGCGACGAGATGAACAGGTATTGCGCCGCTTCATTGCCAGCCATCGCTATGACCGGCTCAGCAGCAGTCAATTAGTTGAAACCAGCGCCATTTGGGAGATGCATGTCCTCAAACTGCCTCAACCCTCCCATCTGAGCAGTGCCAAAATGCAAAAAGTATTAGGCCCTGCTAGTGGCGGCTATATCGGTTTACTAGACCGAATCGTGCGCGAAGCAGCGGTGAGATCGCTCGAACAAGGATTTGAACGGATTGAGTTAAGTGTTCTCAAAGCAGTGGCCACGGAGTGCCGATGAATGGAGCAGATGTCTTTTGGCTCTTTCAAGTCTTGCCCCACCCTGATGAAAGCCTTGGGCATTTTCTAGGACGGTTTCGGCGAGCCAATGATTTAAGTCGTTTAGGGTTAGCAGAACTTCTGTCCGTCAGTGGCGTGATGGTCAGAAACTGGGAAACGCCATCGCGACAGCGCCCCCCTAGTAGTTCTGAGCTTGAATCTCTGTCAAATGGGATTGGCGTCAACCGAGAGACGCTAGTCCAGATGCTGCCGCCAGACTCCAGCCAGCTCCATCTTGGAACTCGATTATGTCCGGTCTGCTATCGAGAAGTGCCGATTCATCGACGGGCTTGGCAATATGCGAGCGTTGAGCGCTGTGAGCGACACCAGCAGTCGTTGCGATGGCAATGTCCGGCTTGTGGAACCTCCTTGCGGCTGCCAGCGTTATGGGAAAGTGGGATCTGTGAACACTGCTGGCTGCGATTTAGCGAAATGACCGACGAGCGTTCAGCGAACGGTCGCGCTCAGTAGCAGCTTGATGACCCAAGATAGCTCTCTGCCCTTGGTGGGGTCGTGATCTTGTTGAAATATCTGTTTAAGCTGTTTGAGTAGGGACTCCTGCTCCAAAATATCAGGTGAATAGCACCATTGACCTGGAGTGAGGCGTTTGGAAATAATAGCGCGCTGACGGGTGATTTTCTCAGTATTGAGCATGAGGCAAGCAGCAAAGAAGGCGGGTTGCAGTGCTTGAATTTCTTGTTCAAGTTGATGCAATTGAATTTTTAAATCGATCATGGTCTCAATCACGTCAGCAGAACTCAAAAGATCCGACGCTGTTTCAGATTGAACCTGAGCTAACTTCAAAACGGTAGGCATTGGTTCTCACCCCCAAAGCAAGAAGTATGAGGGTCAATTAAAGCGTGATTAGGAAAATTGATCTAAGGAAAGTACAAAACTTGATATCGTGACTCAGACCCGCAAAGTCAGGCAGATCTGGAAACAGTTCTGGTCTGTTGTCGTCGAGCATTGCCCCATGCCCCAGATTCAACTTGCTGCCGTAGGCTAAACTCTGGGGACTGCCCCGGCGATTTTGGCGCTGGTGAGAGCGACTGGGCCAAATCCAGATCTACCGCATTGCATTCCTGATGTCGTGCTGAGCACAAAGGCTAGACCTTCACGGCGATAGTCGCAATCTCGTCCCCCTGCCAACCTCACCTATCCTTATCGATAGATAAGATCTTGGATAAATTAACCTCGCCAGTGCCGATTGAAGAGGCTCTTGTACGCTAAGGCAATCGCTACCCGCGCCAGATGAGCCGAGCGCAATTGTCGAAGCCGATGCTAGAGGGGACTGTCGAATTGGCACCGGCCATCAGTGGCTCAAAGTATTCTGGAGCCAAGCCGAGAAGTCTGCCGCTGAAGTAAAGCCCCAGATGGCCTCACTTAATGCATCCAGTTGAGGCATAGAGAGCTGTTCGAGCGAGTCGAGGGCAGCAGCTGGTAGTAGTCCCAGCTGCTGAGAGAGTTGACGGCGGACAAGGGTTCGTATCACCTGCTCAGCTGTTGTGGCTGCTCCCAAGATAGGTGCTCCTGGAGATGCAATTGGCGTTCGGTGAGCAATGAGGTTCTCAATCGGTAGATATTTGTGCCCCAATTCGTCATACCAGTAAAGCCACTCACGTTCCAGCCCCCCATGCAGCCCCCGCTCAGTGCCGATCCCCAGCCCTAGTTCCGGCATCCAGAATGGATTGCCCTGCTGAGGGACACAATGGCCTTCCTCTAGGCGGTAGACCTCAAACGGCTGATGCTGGTCACGTCGCCAGTGATCTGGGTTGTAGACCACATAGTAGCGCACCCCGATCTGGGCATACTTTTCAAATTTACTGTCATACTCACCCCCCGGTATCTGAGAGACAATCTCCAGCACCCATTGCGGGACAATATTGTTTTCCTGAGCGACGACTGAGGTGGACCCGAAAAACTGGACAGGTGGCTAAGGTGGTCACTAAGCTCCTCATTGCTCAACTGTGATAGGAGTATCTCATGGCAAACAAACGCAAACAATACAACCCACAATTCAAAGCCAA
>JAHHHV010000003.1 GCA_019359155.1 Pegethrix bostrychoides GSE-TBD4-15B | reverse complement strand
CTACGGTTTGGTTCAAGCCACCGTGGGAGTTACTTTACACGCGCTCAAGAACGCCAGAAACGCTAAAAGCTGTTCAAGTCGCACTGGTAAAACCAGTGGCTTACCTTCTGAGCTACAGACAAGTTAAGGCTCCAGGCCGCTACGGAGTGGAGGGTAGAAAAATCAAGGCTGCGTTGCCGCCGCTGGTTGGTCTAGAGACCGCCCTAGAGAAGCTGAAGCCAATCTTAAAACCCGATTTATCTGAGGTTCTGGACGGGTCACTTGATGCTGTGCGTGAAGCTTTGCCGCTGTTGCTATGGGACATTTTGAACTTGCTCCTGACAGATGCACGAGGGGCATTCCGCATTTATGGCACGTCGATTACTCTAACTCTTCCTGACGGTCGAATCCCACAGATTGCACGACAGGTCAAGGCTAATCTGTACCTGGATGCAACCAGCTTGCCAAAAGTTCTAGCGACTCGTTTGGATATCCCGGTATCCGAACTGCTTGTCTGCAAGCTAGATCAGCCTAAAGGAAGAAATCTGCGCCATATTCAGGTGAGTGGATTTGGTAAGTGCGGTCGGGATCGTGCTAAGTCAACTAACGACCGCTTACAGAAAGTGCATTCAGGAATTTTGGCTAACGCGGCAGAGCGGCTACCAGAAGGAAAGTTTGATTGGGCAATTGCTGATTTCAAAGGCAACCAGTTCGATAGCCAAATCGAACATCTGGTCAACTCGCGTGGGTCAAATGCGATTGCAGGCTATCAGGTGCTGATTCAGCATGGATTGCCAAAAATCAATCTGGGCGCAGTTCAAGACGAATACGACTGTTTGCGCTCACCAGATTTCACCTTCGAGCAATACTATCAGCAGCGTTGTGATGAAGCCTTTTTGCAGGGCGCTGGACGGCTGCGAGCAGATCGATACCCGGATAAAGATTTTCTAATTTACTGGATAGCTGAAGAACCATTGCCTTTTGAAGCTGAGCAAGTCAGAGCAGCAGATCTGAACCCTGAAGCCGATTTAGCCTCTGTCCGTCTTTGGCGGAAGATTGACCAGCAGGTGAGGCAGGCACTCAAAGCAGACGGCAAGTTTCCGCTTCAAGAATCTGTTGCTATCTGGTTCGACTGCTCAGCAGCTTGGATCAGCCAACTGGCAGAGAGATTTGCTGGCGGCTGGCGCAACTTCAAAAAGGTAGCGCTCTCTCTACTCGCCCCGCCTGCTCCAGACAAGACAGATCTGACTGAGGCTGAGGCTGAGGTTAAGCAGGCGGTAGTGACGGCACTGAAGCGACGGCCTGCCGAGTTCGTTGAAATCTTCACAACCATTGTGGGGGCGGTCGGCTGGAGTAGCTGGCTCCGAATAGTCAGCCGACTTGATCGGCTGTTAAGGCTGGAGATTCTGGATCAGATTCTGGAGGTGTTCGTTTGAATCCTGAAGCTCAGAAAGTGTTTTTGGCAATGGCGGCTCGTTATGAACGGGTCAGGTCTGAATGTCTCCAGAATTGCTCTCAGGGTTGCCTGGAGGCTTGCAAGGACTGCCTCGTGGAGCGCATGAAATCTGAACCGTCGGTACTTGATAACGCGCCTGCAACGCAGGTTTTAACTCCATCTGGATCGACCAGTCAAGACGTAGCTTAGGCCGCCCGCGCCGGGAAGTTTCGCCTGTGTCAACCTCTGCCACATCGATCACAATCCGCTCTATCAGGCTGGTAAATGCTACCCGCTTCTCTGGCGGTTTCATCGTCTGCCAAAACAGTGGCTCTCCAAATATCGACAGCAGCAGCGCTTTATTCTCGGAGAAGCCTTCTAGTTGAGGTGTAACCATCGCAGCCTGGATGCTGGCTATCTCCGTCCTCAGTTGGCTTTTGCTGGCCTGTAATGCTGGGTCATTGCCCAGTCGGTTCAGATTGGTCAGCAGTGCTTCTAATTCGACTAGTCGGGGTGGCTTAACAGGCTCTATCGGTGTCTCTGCCACATCGACAATCGCCTCAGCCGCCTGCACCAACTGAGAAATTACTGCCGACTCCAGCAGGTTTACCCGCAAAGACCTGTTCAGAGTACAGATTTCTCCCGGCTTAATTCGATGCACTCGCTCCCGGCAAGAGAAATAGAAAATCTTGTCTTCGTTGTCATCATCCCCGCCAGCCGTGATGCACATCTTGGTGCCACAGCGCCCACAAAAAGCTAACCCGCCTAGCGGATGACGTTGCTCTCGCTTGTAGTTTGCTCCCCAGTACATCCGTCGTTCTGCAATTAGCTCTTCTATGGCCTGATATTCAGATTCTGAGATGATCGCATGTTCTGGGTGGGTATCTCGCTTCACCTCGCCCCAGCTCCGCCCCTGACGGTCATATCCGGTATGACCGCGTAGGACTGGGTTGGAGATCCACTTCCTCAAGCTATTGGGCTGCCATTGCTTTCCCCAGCGCTTGGCTATCTGACGGCAAGCCCTTTGAAAATTGCCTGTCCTGACTATTGTTGCAACAGAATCCCTGACAGCCTTCTCTAGCTCAGGGTCTAGCTCATAGCGCTCTGTTTCTTTGTTGCGAATGTAGCCCCAAGGCGGCTTGCTGCCTGCTTTTGACAGGTGCCTAGAGTACTCATACCCTGACTTAATCCGCTTGCTCAGCTTCCGGCTCTCACCCTCCGCACTGACCGCTCGCTGAGCATAGCTCTCCCATTCTTCGGGGTTGGAGAAATCAACATAGCCCATCTTCTGGAAGTCATAGAGCCGAACGCCGGTACTCTCAAATAATCTGAAGAGATTCGCAGACACCTCCAGATCGCGCGCCAACCGATCAACCCGATAGGCCACAATGGCATCAACAGTCCTTGCCTCAATATCCCGATACATTTTCTGAAATTCTGGCCGGGATCTGTTGCGCCCCGACAGCACATCGACATAGAGCGGGCTATCCTCAAGCTCTCCTCCCATTTCCAAAACGCATCGCTCAAGCTGAAAAAGCTGGCGGTCTAAACCTTTTCTTTGCTCTTTATTACTGATGCGTAGGTAGCGACCAATCCTCATAAGGCTTGATTCTATTGAGGTTCAACGCATTATACCTCGCTATAGTCGCGGAAGGCAAAGCTGGGTTCGATCAGGGCACGTATCTGCACGCCTTTTGTATGCTCAGCCTCTAGCAGATTGCTAAGCTGCTGCTCCGAAAACACAAACAGCGCCAGATCAATCTGCTGTTTGGCCTGCGTCAGACTACGCCCAATTAGGCCATTCACGCTTTGCTCCCAGGGCAGTTTGGTCGAGGTGGGCGAGAACTGAATGGTGAGCTGTGAGCTGGCCAGCTTCAGAGTCCGAGGCGCTCGGTAAGGTTTTTTAAGGCCAAATCGCCGGGTTGCGGGGTTGTCTTTGCCCCACATCAGGTTAAATTCCTGCTGGTAGAGCTGCGCCACTGCCGGACTCTCGATTTTCAGCAAATGGTTGGCGTTACCCTGGCTTTCCAGCGTCGCAAAATCCCCGTGAATGTCGCTCCAGGTAAAGTTTGCTGAGCCTGTAATCACATCGCGTCCGTCGATGATCAAAAACTTATTGTGCATCAGGCCGCTGCCCTTCGAGCCATCTGCGGTGTCGTCGAGGATCGGGATCTGGGCGGCTTGCAGAATTGCCATCGCGTCTCTGGCGGCAATTTCGCTCGGCTCAAGCTGGCCGTTTTGGTTCTGGTCTACGATCTGCACAAAGTCCTGATATTTCTGGCGGCCTCGCTCGTCAAGCTGCTGCACTTGGCGCGGAGTCAATTCGCTCAGCGGACGGCGGTAGCTGTTTTCGACAATTAGCCGGATCTTCACGCCCGCCTGCTGCTTTGCTTTCAGTGCTAGCGCTACCTGTGGCAGATTCAGCTCATGCACCGCCAGATCCACCGAACGCTGGGCTGAATTAATCGCAGTCACCACCACTTGCTCTAGATCGTCGCCCAGACGGTACTGCTGCCGATAGGGTTCGCGGTAGGCTGCGGCCTGCGAGTGGTTAAAGTAGACCTGCACCTCTGTATCTTGAGGCAGCGGGTCGAGCAAGACTATTGATGCAGGCTGACCTTGGACTGGCCGTCGCCAGAGCGCCACGCTGCCCAGCATAATGCCCAGAAGACCGCCCAGCAGCAGGCCAATTGCAATCGCTTTATTTTTGGGGAGATCCACCGAGTTTGATTCCTCAGGTTTGGAGATGAAGGCTTCTTGATCTTTATTAAGGAGTGCCCCAAAATCAATCGCTGATCACCACCTGAGCGCGTTCTATCCGAGAAAAGTCACGCAGACTCAAGCCGCAGCATCCTGACATATCTGCCTGCATGTAGCCTGTATATAAAGGATCTGCGAAGCTCTGTGTCAAGACTCGATAAATTTCGGTTGTTATACTGATAGGAACATCACAGAGCTTTAGCTAGGCGGCGGCTGTCGAGGCTATCCGGTCTAGAGGCTATCTGTGGGAGTTGTGACCTGAGCAACGTTGAGAAGTAAAATATGCGAGACATCAGCGACCGATATCAAGTTCAGAGCATTTCATCTTTGACCTCACCCAAGCGGATTGGGGGCTATCTGGTTGAGGCGGGTCTCTTGACTCACGATCAGATCAACGTCGTCCTCAACGACCAGCAGGCAACAGGGATGCGCTTTGGCGAGATTATCGTGGCGCGTGGCTGGCTCAAAGAACAGACGGTCGAATGGATCGTTACCAAAGTCATTGAACCGGAACGGCAGCTGCCTGAGCCAGCTGCCCCAGCTAGAAGTAACCCAGCTCAGTTTAGTCGGGCTACGTCGAACCGGAGCGTTGCTAGTCCAGCCGAGGTACAGCCCGCAGCCCGCATAGCTCATAGTACGCCTGCCAAAACTACAGCCCAGCCTACGGTGCCGCCAGCAGTGCCACCCACAGTGCCGTCAACAGAGGTTGAGAGAGTCGCCCAAAAAGCCATCGTGCGCCGGGATGCACCCATTGCCAAACCGCTGCCCTCTGTCGGGCCACGGGATGGTGATGTCAACTGGGTCGGGTAAGGCCAGAGCGGTAGGCCAGAGTCAGGTAGGCCAAAGTCAGGTAGGCTGGGCAACAGGCTGCTGGACAAGCAGTTGTTAAGATGGGCAACAAAATGTAGAATTTGCGACGGCACAGCTCGCAGGAGAATTGGCGCGTGGACGATCAAGGTTTATCCCCCATCAAAGACGAACTGCCAGAACTGTCGGCGCTTTCCACTCAAGATATCCCAACTGCCGTCCGTGAGTCGGCCAGCGCCCCCTACAGCCCAGTCCGATCTGCCAAGCTCAACTCAAAAGCCGCAAAACAGCCCAATCTAACGCAGGTTCTGCTGATTTTGGGTCTTGGTCTGGCGGCGCTGAGCCTCCCCCTCTGGTTGCTGCGCGATCGGCTTATGCCGCAGGCAGCTGCTGATCGTCCGGCCCCGTCAACTAGCCCCCTCCCATCATCTGCCTCACCAACGGCTTCACCTGCCGAAATGCTTGGCCATTCGTACTATGCCGAAGCGCCTGCTGCCGAACTGGTTCTGCTCTCATCTGGAGACGGCATTCTGCTGCGCAAAGCAGCAGCCCAAAAATTTGAGGAGATGCTGGAGGCAGCTGCCGCAGACGGTATTTCGCTCAGCGTCATCTCAGGATTTCGCTCAATTGCCGACCAAAATACGCTGTTTTTTGACGTGAAGGCGGCACGAGGTGAGGATTCTGCTGAGCGGGCGGCGGTGAGTGCTCCACCGGGCTACAGCGAACATCATACGGGCTATGCGGTGGATATTGGCGACAGCGCCGCGCCGAGTGCCGATCTGCAATTTAGCTTCGAGCAAACCAAAGCTTTCAAGTGGCTAGAGAGAAATGCGGCTTACTACAGCTTTGAGATGTCTTTTCCCAAGGACAATCTGAAGGGTGTGAGCTACGAACCCTGGCACTGGCGGTTTGTCGGCGACAGCCAGAGTCTTGAAACTTTCTATCGCGCCAGATCAGACAGCACACTGACTCCTCAGAACTCGCCCGCAGATTCTGATTCTGGTTCAGCCTCAGAGAACTAGGGGCAGCCAGAGCGCCAGAGCGGTAGAGTGGAAACTACTGCCGTTCATATGGCTCCATTTGAGTCTGCTGCTATGAGTCAAACGACGCTGAATTTGGTTGCAATTACCCTGTTTACGCTAGTTATGTCTAGTCTGCTGGGGCCGCTACTGCATATTTCGCCGTTTATTCCAGCCGCCGCCACGATTGGGATTCTGGGGATTGCAACGCTGGATACCTTTAACTGGCAGGGAAAAGCTGGAACGCTGCTGGTAGGCTGGGTAGATAGCTTTTCGCCAGAGCATCGGATGCGAGTCTTGCAGCATGAGGCCGGACATTTTCTGGTGGCTCACCTGCTGGATATTCCGGTTACGGGCTACAGCCTCAGTGCCTGGGAAGCGTTTCGGCAGGGGCAGTCTGGTCGAGGTGGGGTGAGCTTTGCCTTACCGGATCTAGCCGTGGAGCTACAGGGCAAATCCAGTCAGCTTGTTGATCGGCTCTGCATGGTCTGGATGGCTGGGATAGCGGCTGAAACATTGGCCTATGGCAAGGCGGAGGGGGGCGGCGATGACCGTCAGCAGCTACGGCTGTTGTGGTCACAGCTACAGCGCCCCGACAGCGAAGGAGCTTTGAAAGAACGCTGGGCAATATTGCAGGCTAAAACGCTTTTAGAAGAGCAGCGTCCAGCCTACGAAGCACTTGTTTTAGCGATGTCGCAACGTCAGCCTGTGGAAACCTGTTGTCTAGCGATTGATCAGAGCAAAAGTGCAGTCTAGAATGAGCTAAACGAGCTTCATGCAAAAGACGGACTGGCGGAAATTAATCCTGTCCAGTCCGTCTTGGTTTATCTGTGGCTCCAAGCGATGAAGGCTCATACTAAGAGCAGCTAGGGTTAGCCTGTCAGTGGCTCGCTAACAGACAAGTTTGTTAACAGCAAACCTCTGGTCGAGCGGCTCTGCTGAATTAGTTGGCGCGTGTTGGGTCTTCGATAGAAGTGCCAGAGCTAGGGCTACCTGCTGGGGCTTCACTGGGGCCTGGAAAACCTTCGCCTACTGCGCTGGGGCCTTCTACCTCGTCATCAGGCGCCATCTGCTGATTGTTCATTGAATCGCCCCTTGTTCCACTCGTCGAGCTATCACGATTGCTCGAAGGGCGGCGGGTCGGATCTTCAATAGAAGTACCAGAGCTAGGGCTACCTGCTGGGGCTTCGCTGGGGCCTGGGAAACCTTCGCCCACTGCGCTGGGACCTCTCACTTCGCCGCCTGTCGGCTGTGTTGAGTCGCTGCGCATTGCATCGGAGCTAAAGCCAGAGGTAGTGCTGCCGTCTTGTGGCTCGCCGTAGTTCGGATTGGTCGGGTAGTTGACCGAGTCAGAAGGCGAATCAACTGACCCAGCGGGCGATTGACCCGGATTGGCATAACCGCCAGAACTGCTGTCTGAGTTGCCTTGAGCAGAGCCTTGAGCAGAGCTGGGCAAGCCGATTAGTAGTGCAGCGCTCAGCCCAACAATACCCATACCCATAAATTTCGCCGTCTTAGTTCCTGTTTTAATCCCTGAGTTGTTCTTTTGAAATTTCATAGCTTTGAATCCTTGAGCGTTTAACTGTCTCGTTCTCTCAATAGATTAACGATTGTTAACAGCTTCATGCCTCCACCCAAAGGATCAGCCAGAGCCTTTCCAAAGGCTCACATTCAGACTGAGTTTTCGCCCTAGGCGAGCCCCACCTCAGGCGTAGCTCTAGCCAGAGGCTGCCTCATCTGTAACCATTTGGGGATGAAAATAGTTGTAAATTTGCTGTGCCATTTTGGGGCCAATCCCGTCCACCTCGGCAATTTGCTTGGGCGAAGCTTCGCGCAGGTAGTCGATCGAGCGAAAATGCGCCAAGAGCTGCTTCTGGCGATGATGCCCCAGCCCCGGAATTTCATCGAGCCGCGAACGCCGCATCCGGTCGCTGCGCTGCTGACGGTGAAAGCTGACCGCAAAGCGGTGTGCCTCGTCGCGCAGCCGTCGCAAGAGCTGAACTCCGGGCTGTTCGGCCTCAGAGCCGAGCGGCAGTGACTCTCCGGGCAGGAAGATTTCTTCGCGCTGCTTGGCCAGACTCACCACCTTCACCTCTTCTAGCAGGTTCATCTCGCGCAACACTTCCACCACCGCCGAGAGCTGCCCCTTGCCGCCGTCAATCATCACCAGATCGGGAAAATCACCGCCCGGTTTGGGCGCGAGAACACTGGTTTTTCCTGGCTCTGAGCTGAGGCTATCCTGGCTTTTGTCGTACTTACGGAAGCGACGGCGAATTACCTCAGCCAGGCTAGCGAAGTCGTCCGAGTGGCCAGCTCGCACAGTCGGGTTTTTGATTTTGTAGTGGCGGTAATGCTGCTTGGCAGGCAATCCATCGACAAAAACCACCTGTGAAGCGACCGCATCTGAACCTTGAATATGCGAGATGTCGTAACCTTCAATGCGGTGCGGCAGATCGGGCAGGTCGAGCAGCGTTGCCAGATCGAGCATCGCCTGGTTGTTGCGATCCGCGAAGCGCTGAGTGCGAGCGAGTTCAAAGCCAGCGTTGCGCTCTACCATTTCAATCAAGTCGGCTTTGCTCTGGCGCTGCGGCACGTAGAGGCTAATCTTGCGCCCCTTGCGGCCTGAGAGAAACTCGGCTAGCATCTCGGCTTCGGGCAATTCATGCTGGGTCAAAATCTCTGCCGGGATCTCCACCGCCTCCACCGTGGAGTAATGCTCCTCCAGCACCCGCTGCAAAATTGCGCCGGGACTACCCGACTGTGCGTCCGCTACAAAGCCCAAGCGCCCGACTAGCTTGCCTGCCCGCACCTGGAAGAGCTGGATGCAGGCATGATGATCATCTGCCATCAGGGCAATCGCGTCGCGGGAAACCGTATCGTCGGGTAGCGCCACTTTTTGCTCAGAGTTCAGGGTTTGCAGCGCCTGGATCTGGTCACGTAGCCGCGCCGCATGTTCAAAGTTCAGCTCTTCTGCCGCCTTTTCCATCTGTGGCACCAGCAAGTCTTCTAGCTCTTTGGTGCGACCCTGAAAAATCATCGCAATCTTCTGGATCATCTTGCGATATTCTTCTGCCGAAACCATTTTCTGGCAAACTCCCAGACAGCGGCCAATATCGTAGTTAAGACAAGGGCGATCCTTAAACAAGGGCTGGGGACGCTGACGCAGCGGAAAAATTCGCTTAATCAGTCTCAGCGTGCTGCGGAGCGCGTAAACGTCCACGTAAGGGCCGTAGTAGCGATCTTTGGCCTTGCCGGAATGCCGCTTGCGGGTGATAAAAATGCGCGGATATGCTTCGCTCCAAGTAATGCAGAGGTAAGGATATTTTTTGTCGTCTTTGAGCAGCACGTTGAAATGCGGCTGGTGCTGCTTAATTAAATTGGCCTCTAGCGCCAGTGCTTCGGCTTCGGTGTCGGTGACGATGAACTCAATTTCGGCCACCTGCATCACCATCAGGGCAATTCGGGGATTGCGCTCTGAGTCGTCACGGAAATACGAGCGCACCCGCGAGCGCAGCTTTTTGGATTTGCCGATATAGAGAATATGATCTGTCGCGTCCCGCATAAAATAAACCCCTGGCTCTGGCGGGATTTCTTTGAGACGCGCTTCAAGCTTCTCTGGATCTTTGACCAGCGAGACAGACTGAGTAGGCATGGGCTTGCATCGATTGACCAGCACTTCTTCAGCATACTCTGTTGGCAGGTTGCTTGCCGGAACGGTTGCTCCGACCCGATGCGAATTTGAGCCGAAACTGAAATCGTGCGAGTTATATCTAAAATCAGTAGATCGCAAATTGAGGAAGAAACGGATAGGGTCAGGCTAAACGCATTGAAAATAAGCTATGACAACCTACCTCTCTCCATTATCTACAGCCCCGGCCTTGACTGATGAAGCCACCTTGGAAGTTGCTCTCAACTGTGTGCAACAACACCTGCCGATTCAAATGGAGGGTGGCTAAGTCCTCAAGAACTGTTTGAACTCTTGCTGCGAGCTGCCAGTTGCGGCGATAACATCGAACCTACGGTACGACAGCTTCAAGGAGTGCCTAGCGGCAACGGCATCCGCTATAGCGGTTCCCGACCAAGTGCAGTACGTTTTCAGTCCGAAGCCCTTGCTAGGCGAGCATTGGCTGTGCTTCGCTAGCTTGAGAATCGTTATGTACATCATCTCGATCCCAAAAACTTTACCCTCAGCTTTGTAATCCAAGACAATTCCATCGCTCATTTCTTCGGACTCGACAATTGCAGTATCGTCTAAGCACAGGTACAACGCATTATTTTCTTTATGAACTCTAGCTTCATCTCGCTTTTCCGCCCAAAGAGACTTTTATACCACCGTTATTTCTCCGTTAGTTTTAGTTGTAGCTACCGCTCCATCTAATCCCCGTCATCAATCACCGCCGCCCGATCTAGCAACAGTAGGTCGCGCAGAGCGTTGGTGTCCAGCTCAGTCAGCCAGTTTTCGCCCGTTCCCACCACCTGTTCCGACAGCGCTTTTTTGCTCTCGATGATTTCGTGAATGCGTTCTTCTAATGTTCCTGTGCAGACAAATTTATGTACCTGCACGTTCTTAGTTTGACCAATCCGAAAGACCCGATCCGTCGCCTGATTTTCCACCGCCGGATTCCACCAGCGATCATAGTGGAAGACGTGATTCGCGCGAGTCAGGTTAAGTCCAACGCCGCCTGCCTTCAGCGAGAGGATGAAAATGCGCGGCCCCTGCGGATCATTCTGGAAGCGATCGATCATTTCCTCACGCTGCTTTCTAGAACTGTTGCCGTAAAGGAAAATCACCTCACGGTTGAATTTCTCGCTGAGGTAGGGCTGAAGCAATTTCCCCCACTCCGCAAACTGCGTAAAAATCAGCGAGCGGTCGCCCTCAGCCAGCACTTCCTCCAGCATCTCTTCCAGCCGCTGAAGCTTGCCAGAAGCCAGCCGGAAGTCGGCCAGATTCTCGTCGGGTCTAGCAGCTTCCGGTTTGAACAGCGCCGGATGGTTACAGACCTGCTTCAGCTTTGTGAGCAGCGCCAAAATCATCCCCCGCTGCTGAATACCTTCAGCTGACTCAATTTCGACCAGCGACTGCTCAACCAAATGCTGATAGAGTGAAGCCTGCTCTGCCGACAGACCACAAAATACCGTCATCTCCTGCTTTTCAGGCAGATCTTGAATAATGCTGCGGTCGGTTTTCAGCCGTCGCAGGATAAACGGCTGCACGAGTGAACGCAGCGTCCGTAGCGAGGCCGTATCGCCATAGCGCTCAATCGGGATAGCAAAGCGCCGCTGGAAGAAGTTTTTGGGGCCGAGATAGCCGGGATTCAGGAAATCCATAATCGACCAGAGTTCGGTCAAGCGGTTTTCGACAGGCGTGCCGGTCAGGGCAATCCGAAACTGCGCGTCGAGTTCGCGGATCGCGGTAGACTGCTTGGCCTCCGAATTTTTGACGTTTTGGGCTTCATCCAGCACCAGCCCCTGCCAGGAAATGCTCTGTAAGTCTTTCAGGTCACGGTGGACGAGCGAATAGCTGGTCATAACGATCTGCTTGTCTGCCACTGCTTTAGCAAACGCCTTGCCCTGCGAGCGTTTATCGCCGTGATGCACCAGCAGCTTCAGGCTAGGGGCAAACCGCTTCACCTCGCGCTCCCAGTTGCCCAGCACCGAAGTCGGACAAACTAGCAGGCTGGGCTGATCTAGCGTCCCCTGCTCTTGCAGATACAGCAGCAGGCCAATCAGCTGTGGCGTTTTGCCCAAGCCCATATCGTCGGCCAAGCAGGCTCCGAGTCCCCAGCGCTCCAGAAACGCCAGCCAAGAAACGCCCCGCACCTGATAAGGCCGCAGCTCGCCTTGGAAGCTTTTAGGCGGCGTGATGGCCTCGACGTTCTGGTTGCCGGAGGTGAGCGTGTTGATTAGCTCTTGCAGCGAGCCAGATGCCTCAAAGCCCAGTACGGGAAGCTTTTCAATCATCTGCGTGTCGCCCGTGCTAATTCGCAGCGCATCCTCCAGCGACAGCGACATTTGATCTTTGCGGCTCTCAAAAAACGCCTGCGCTGAGCGAATATCCTGCGGACGCAGCTCCACCCACTCGCTGTTGATTTCCACCAGTGGCGTACCCAGTGCCACTAGTCGGTCAAACTCGGTTTTGGTGAGGCGCTGGCCACCAATCGTGAGTTCCCACTTAAAGTTGAGCAAACTCTGCAAGCCAAGCTGCTTTCCGGGCTTGGGGGCTTCGGCCTGAACGCGCAGTCCCAGTCGGTTTGCCCAGCCCTCCTGATTCGCCAAGCTGGGCGGCAGCACCACGCCAAACCCGCTGTCCTGCAAGCGCCATGCCGTAGATTTGATAAACTCGTAAACTTGCAGTGGGTTGAGCTGACAAGCTTTGGGCTGAGCGGCCTGCAGGCTGGGTTCGAGCACCGGATAGAGGCGCGAGGCTAGCCCCAAGCCAGTGAGCAAGGTCTCCTGGGGAGCGCGAATCGTGCGCCCCATATAGTCGAGCCGATCGACTGGGTTATTCCAGATTACTTTGGCGCTGACCAAAAAGGCTAGCTCATGCGTAGACTGCAAGAAATATTCCAGCGTCCAGTCATTGCCATAGGCGGGCGGATGCAGATAGAGGCAGAGCCGAAAGGCCGCAACTTCAGTCTGACGCTGCACCGGAGCCATCCACTGGCTGAGGCTGGCTGCGAGTCGCTCTAGCTTCTGTGGCTCAGCGGCGACAACAGGAGCAGCTTGCCCCAACGCCTGTCCCCATTCACGTAGGGCAACCTCTTTGACGGCAATGGCAGGCGCTAAGGGCTGATGAGCTGCTTGCCGCACCTGCGCGTCGATGGTGCTGTTGAGAAATTCTAAAATCAGGCGGGCGGGCGAACGGTCTGGATCTGGTGGGGTTGCTATGGGTCGGTAAGTATTGCAGATTCCCGGCATCTGCCGTGCAAACAGCTCCAATCGGCTGCGGTCGGTAGCGCTGTCGATTAATACCCGCCAGCAGGCCAGCTTCCTGCCATCAGATTGTGTCACCAGTTCCGGCAGAAATTTGCTCCGCGCCAGCAGATCCAGTCGCCAGCGTACTACATGCGACCAAAAGCGCAAATCAGCTCCCAGCCAGCTCAAGCTATCGTCTTGCACCGAACTCAGCGGCAGCGACTGCAAAAACTGCACCGCCTCCAGCGGATGTAACAAAAAGCCCTGGATCTGCCAGTCACGCAGCTCTAGGCTCGTTTCGGCTGCTTCTGCGGCTGTCTCTCCTGCGACTGTCTCTGCGACTGTCTCTGCGACTGTCTCTGCAACTGTCTGTACAGCTCCAGCCTCTGAATGCTGCGGCAGTAGTGCCCCCTCTCGCTGATAAGTCGGAACCGCACAGAGCGCCGAACGCCATCGCTCGGAAGTCGGCTCAGGTCGCTTCTTGCGGGAGCGACCTGCCGTCGCAAGCTGCGCCTCAGCGATCGGCCAGCGGATTCGCTGCTGCTGCTCCAATGACCGCAGGAGGGGCAACAGTTCAGCTTCGGTAGAGTTAAACGGATGCTCTAGGCTAGATGCCTCATCCTGCATTGGCTCAATCCGTCGCCAAGTTTCACCCCACACCAAAAAACCGCTCAAGGACGCTGGGGCATCTGAGTCAGTTTTGAGTTGAGGCTGAAGCAGCCAGCTACCATGTAAGGTTGCCATCTAGGCACATATCCAAACAGCTATTTTCTCTGGCTCCACACCAACGCTAGCCGAAGATCCCCTAGCCCCCTACCCTTCGGGAAGGCGAGGCCTAGAAAAAGGGGGAACCGAGCTGAGACTTCCCAAGTCTTTTCTAAGTCCCCCTTTTGAAGGAGGACTTTGGGTGATCTCTAGCTTGCCGCCGCTTCGCGAGCCGCCGCCGCCTCATCCGGGTGGATGCCCAGCCGAGTCAGGTTGACCCGACCCCGGCTGTCGATTTCGCGGACTTTAATCACCACCTCATCGCCCAGCGCCACCTCGTCTTCGACCTTGCCCACGCGGTAGTCGGCTAGCTGCGAGATGTGAATCATCCCCTCCTTGCCGGGGAGAAACTCGACAAATGCGCCAATCGGGATAATCCGCGTCACCTTGCCGACGTAGACATCGCCCGCGCTCAGCTTGCGGGTCATGCCTTCGATGATGCCGCGCGCCTGTTTTGCCTTCACGCCATCAACTGCTGAAATCGTCACCGTGCCGTCATCTTCAATGTCGATTTTGGCGCCGGTCTGCTCGGTGATGCCCTTGATGGTTTTACCGCCGGGGCCAATGATCATACCAATCAGGTCTGGCTCGATCTTAATTGTCAACAGACGCGGCGCAAACGGCGACAGCTCCTCGCGCGGCTTGTCGATTGCACCCAGCATTTTCTCCAGGATATGCATCCGCGCCGGACGGGCTTGGTTAATCGCCTCGCCGATCGTTTCCATCGGTAGACCGGTGATTTTCATGTCCATTTGCAGCGCCGTGATCCCTTTGTCGGTGCCCGCCACCTTAAAGTCCATGTCGCCCAAAAAGTCCTCAATGCCCTGAATGTCAGTGAGAATTCGCACCTCGTCGTCACTCTCTTTGATGAGTCCCATCGCCGCGCCGCTGACGGGCTTGGTAATCGGCACGCCTGCATCCATCAGCGCCAGCGTCGAGCCGCAGACCGAACCCATTGAGGTTGAGCCATTAGAAGACAGCACCTCAGAGACGACGCGCAGCACGTAGGGGAATTCGCTACGGGGCGGCAAGACCGGCAACAGCGCCCGCTCAGCCAACGCCCCGTGACCCACCTCGCGTCTTCCGGGAGAGCGCATCGGGCGGGTTTCGCCCACTGAGTAGGGCGGGAAGTTGTAGTGGTGCATATAGCGCTTCTGACCGTCGGGGTTGAGGTCGTCGAGTTCCTGCGCCTCGCCTGGAGTACCCAGCGTTGCAATCGAGAGCACCTGCGTTAACCCGCGCTGAAACAGGCCGCTGCCATGCACCCGGTTGGGCAGAATGCCCGTGCGGCAGGAGATAGGACGCACCTGGTCGAGCTTACGACCATCGACACGCACGCCGTCTTCGACGATTTGACGGCGCATCAGTTTCTTGGTGATGTCTTTGTAGGTGTTGCTAAGCGCCTTGGGGTTGCTGGCGGCGGCGACGCGGATCGGGTCTTCTTCCGGCATCTCGGCAATTTCGGCCACCACGGTGGCTTTCACCGCATCTAGCGCCTCGTCGCGCTCTGGCTTGGTGTACTCAAACTTGGCCAAAATCTGCTTCACCGAGTCTTTGACTTTCTCGGTGATAAAGTTTTCTAGCGTCGGGTCAACCTCCGGCGGCTCGGCGGTGACAATCTCAATGCCCAGCTCGGCGATCAAATCGCGCTGGGCCTGAATCAAATCGCGCACGACCTCGTAGCCAAAGTCAATCGCCTCAATGATGTCCTGCTCTGGCAGCTCGTTGGCTCCAGCTTCCACCATGATCACGCCATCAGGGGAACCAGCCACAACTAGATCCAAATCGCCCGTCTCAATTTCTTGGTAGGTGGGGTTGATGATAAAGTCATCGCCCACCAAGCCAACGCGCACAGCTGCCATCGGGCCATAAAACGGAATCTTGGCCAGCAGCGTCGCGATCGAAGCGCCCGTCACGGCCAGCACGTCTGGTGGCACTCGCTCATCTAGCGCCAGCGTAGTCGCTACAATCTGGATGTCGTCACGCATCCAGCCGGGAAACAGCGGGCGCATCGGACGGTCGATCAGGCGGCTAATTAGCGTGGCGCGCTCTGGCGGGCGGCCTTCTCGCCGCAAAAAGCCGCCTGGAATGCGTCCAGCGGCATAGAGTCTCTCTTCGTAATCAACCAACAGCGGCAGAAAATCAATCCCTTCCCGTCCTGACGCTCTTGTAGCGGTCACCAAAACTGCGGTGTCTTCCGACTGAACCAAAACCGAACCGCCTGCTTGGGGCGCGAGTAAACCTACCTTGAGTCGAATATCCCTTCCATCGATGGATAATGACTTATCTACTTCTTGCAGCATGAAGCGCTCAATCCTTCCAATTAACTTCTTACTTCTTCTAATGAAGCAATCGTAACATCGATGCTATTGTACTGATGCCAAACTCATAGAAATAGCGATACTCACAGGAATAGCGACCTTCCGGCAGCTAGCTTGCAGTATGCCTTAACTATTGCTCAATCAGGGTAGTGCAGGGTTAGTGCAGGCCAAAACCGCTGCCCTAGAGTCAATACAACAGATGCTGTAGGGAAGCTAGACCAAGCCTTAAAATCAGATTTTTACTAGAACTAGGGCGAACGAAGGGACTTGAACCCTCGAATGGCGGAATCACAATCCGCTGCCTTAACCACTTGGCTACGCTCGCCATCGATTAGTAAGTATAGCAGGCTAGGGTTGAGTTGGGCTACTGTCTCTTGAACTCTCTCAAAAACGCCAGCTCAACCCTGAGACAAGCAGGCTACCCCAAACCCCAAACAGCAGTCCAAAGCCGCTGCCAGAGCGAAATGGGTGTAATCTGAATAGATGGCAGCCGACGGCGAATATCAGAGAGCTGCCAGCCTGTGAGCTGCGCTAGAGTCTGCGCCTGCTGCTCAAAGCGACGCGGCAGCTCTCGCTGATACTGGCGACCCGCAGGACAGCGAGCCGTCTCTGTCGTTTCTGTAAACGGATGGCGCAAAACGTAGCGTCCCTGGAAAAAGCTGCGGTTGCCCGTCTGCTGAAAGCTTAAGTCCTCTGGAAAGCGGTCGCGGCTGTAGCGGATATGTAGTCGGGTGAGGAAAACGCTAGTCGGGCGGCTCCAGTCAGGAGCACGATTGGGATTGGGCAGCCAAAATACGCCAGCCTGCCGCAGCTCTGCGGGGGTCAGTGGCTCTGCCGAACAGGGATCGCAGCCAGCCATGTCCCAGGCATATTCCAAAAACGCTACGTTGCGCCCCTCGCGCTCGTAGGCTTTGCCAAACATTGCCTTATAAAACCCGCTGAACTCATCTTGCACAAACAGCGGCAGTTCGGCATCTGAAGGAATCTTGACCGTGCGGTAGTTGGTCACTTCTGCCTGCCCTTCAGGCGACAGAATATAGACAATTAGATCCTGCGCTGCGGTTGCATTCAGCATCCCCAGCCGGATTGGCAGCATAAACCGAGGCGACTCATACTGGATTTGCAGCGGACGCAGCGCCTGAAACCCAGATGACTCATATTCTTCTAGGTTGACCTTGGCCACAAAAAACTTGAGATTCTGGCGGATATAGGGCTGTAGCAAGCGATCTGCGCCTGCTGGCATCCGATAGCCGTTTTGGCGCAGCCAGGTTGCTAATCCGTGCGACTCACGAGCGCTGAGCACCACAATCTCATATTCGCCCACCGAAAACTGCGATTCAACCGTCACCCCCAATGCCCGACTGCTGCTTTTTTGGACTGGAGCCTCGGCTAGAGGAGCTGCCGCACTCGACCGATCCCAGATTTCAAAGTCAGGCGGAGCGCAGGGATCAGGATCAAAATATTCGACTAGGCGCGGAGCGCTAAAGGCGTCCAGTCGCGCCATGATGCTGGGCTCAGCCACCTGCACCTGATCGGGCTGCAAAACCACAGGTACGGGCACCACCATAGCAAAATCTCTGACCTCGCCCTGATAGTCGTTGGCCATCGTTAATACAGTTTGACTCCCGCTGCGAGCAATTGCCACCTGCGAGGCTTGGTTATAGAGCTGAGCATCGGCTTTAGCCACATAAAAGCCGCAGAAAGCTGAGGCTTCGGGGGTGGCAATGGCGCAGAACATACTAACGATTAGCGCAATCCAGAGTGAACGAATCAGATTCATAGCTATAGAATTCCAGGTGAATGTTGCGAATACTGTAATGTTACGTTAGCTTCAGATTCAGATTTAGCGTCTGGCTTGGCATCTGACTTTGCATCTGCCTTGATAGGTGGTTGCCAGGTGAAGCGAGCCGCAGGCCAGAGCCGATCAATCAAGCTGCCCAACGGCGCGAGCAGAAACAGCGCCCAAAATGCTGCCGTCGAGATGAAGCAGAAATTTCGCAGCCAGAAGGTGAGGCCAGCAATTCCCAGAGCCCAAATCATCCGTCCGGTTCGCGAGTCTGGGATGCTGCGCGGATCGGTGATCATGAAAAAGGCAAACACCAGCAGAGAGCCACTGCTCAAGCGATGTAGCCAAACATCCCAGCTCCAGCCCAGCCATAGGTTGCGAGCCGCCTCCAGTCCGGCATAGCTGCCTAAAAACAGGCCCGTTGTATCCCAGCGACCCGCCAATTTTGTCACCAGCCCGCCCAGCCCCAAGAACAGCAGTGCATAGCTGCTCTCTTCGCCCCACTGACCGGGCGACACCCAGGCAGAGGTCAGCGTCAGGGCAATCACAATGCCAAAATTGCTGGGGTTAAATAGATGCTTGTGGTTGACCCTGAACAGAAACTTGCTAGAAATGGCGATACTGCCAGCCAACGCCATCGGCAGCCAGCTCTCCGCACGCAGCAGCAAGCTCAAGCCCAGTGAGGTAATCAGCGCGCTTGGCAGGCTAGAAACCAGCGCGCTAACCTCACGGCGGCAGGCCAGCATCCAGCCCGTTTGGACAGTTAGACAAGTCAGAATCGTCACGCCAATATTCACAGGCTGAAGCGACCAGTCTCTGGTGAAGATGCCCAGACCTAAAAACAGCAGCAGACAGAAGATTTGCGAAAATCGAGCGTCAGCGATCAGCATAGGCAGTAGTCCAGGTGAGTTGCATGAGCTGACCGTTATTATCAGCGTAGCTATCAGGCTAGTTGAGCGGCGTTGCAGTTTAGGTAACGCCAGCTGCCGCCGGTAGTGTCCTGAAGGTAAGGGTAGAAGCTGAATCAAAAGCATAGAACCTTTAGAGAATCTAGCTTTCGGCTCCTTTAGTTCCTACTCTCCCTGCCCTTCAGGACACGACCCTCAATTTCAGGCTTATCAACTCTTTTCCAGTTCAGCACCTGATAGTTCACTCATCGGTTTTTGGCTCCGCCGTCCAGAAGCTCTGGTTGAAAGGCTCTCCCGGAATTGCCGTGGAACGCGCTAGGTATGGTGTTTAGTGATGCCAAACTTGTCATAGCCATCGAGGTCGAGTGACAGTCTCTGAAAGAGTCGGTTCACATCAGAAATACCGTAGCATCGTCGCTTCATCACCTTGACCCGATTGTTGAATCCTTCCACAAACCCGCTCGTCCATCTCTCCAAAAAAGGCGTTGCTGAATAGCAGGATGAATTAGGTAGGCACCGGGACATCCCAGAATTTAAGATAATGAAGTAGCAACCGAACTGAGTGCTTCAGCCTTTCTACTGTCTTTGAATAGCACAATGTCTTGCGGTGCAGTCGGCATTGACATACATTTGAGACATCCGTGTTGAGACATTCGTGTTTGACTTCATTGCTGTAACCTTAACGGGAGGTGTAATGTTCGATGAATTGTCGGCCACCTTCCACAGAAATGTGATTTTGTTTACATCTTCGGTTACCATTTTTCCAGATATGCGTAGATTTGCACTCTGGGCATTGCATCACAACCAACCTCAATTCATCCCTTCATTACGCAACGCTAGGCTTTGAGCCAGAACAATTACCTGCTCCAAGCACGATGGCAGAAATCCTGAATTGAATGGGATATCGTCTGAGGAAAGTGGTCAAAGCAAAACCAAGAAAACTGCTAGAAACGAACGAGATTTTCAAAAATATTACCCGCTACAATGAACAGCGAAATAATGTTAGTGTTAAGCGATTAAGTGTCGATTGCAAAGCAGTGATCAGTATTGGGGATTATGCTAAAGGTAGGAAAGAGGCAATTCTCTAGCGAGTGATCATGACATGGGTTGCGAAGAAAAATATATTCCCTGTGGCATCGTCGATAAAGATACTGGGGCACTGCACATTAGTTTTGGGAGTTCTTATAAAACGAGTGATTTTATTGTAGATATTTTATTGTGGATATAGTAGAGCAATGGTGGGCAACTCTCAATCCAAAACTTGCTATTTTGAAAAAACTCAGGTATCTGAAACCCGCATTCCTTTGTTAGCGTGCTGTGCATGAAGCCTCGGTTTTTAGTACAAGCGTTTTAAAGTGAGAATTGCTGCTCTTTGATGCCTAATTTAATCTCGTCACCTATAGACGCTAGACTGACGATAGGCTTAGCTTGCGGCTTTGAGCTTGGGGAACCTAGCTGCCCGGTTCTAGCTCTAAATCTCCAATGCCTTTAAAGATGCTCCCTCCATGAATGTTTTATTGATCTATCCGCTGTTTCCCAAGAGCTTCTGGTCATTTGAGAAAACGCTGGCTTTACTCAATCGCAAGGCCATGCTGCCGCCGCTAGGACTGGTCACCGTAGCCGCAATTCTGCCGCAGAGCTGGAGCTTCAAGCTGGTGGATCGCAACATCCGCGAGATTAGCGAAGCCGAATGGGACTGGGCTGATTTGGTGATTCTGTCGGCCATGATTGTCCAGAAAGCAGACCTGCTGGAGCAAGTGCGGCAGGCCAAGCAGCGCCACAAGCGAGTCGCCGTGGGTGGCCCTTACCCAACTGCCTTGCCCCAAGAAGCCGCAGAAGCCGGGGCTGACTATTTGATTTTGGACGAGGGCGAAATCACGCTGCCGCTGTTTGTCGAGGCAATTGAGCAGGGCAAGCCAAGCGGCAGGTTTCGCGCCGACGGCAATCGGCCTGACGTGACCACAACGCCGATTCCGCGCTTTGATCTGCTGGAATTTGATGCCTACGCCGAAATGTCGGTGCAGTTTTCGCGAGGCTGTCCGTTTCAGTGTGAGTTCTGCGACATTATTGTGCTCTATGGGCGCAAGCCGCGCACCAAAACCCCAGAGCAGCTCTTGGCCGAACTCGATCGCCTCTGTGAGCTGGGCTGGAACCGCAGCATTTTTATGGTGGACGACAATTTTATCGGCAACAAGCGCAACGTCAAGCTGTTTTTGCAGCAGCTCAAGCCCTGGATGCAGCAGCATGGCTATCCGTTCTCGTTTGCTACCGAAGCCTCCGTGGATCTGGCTCAAGATCAAGAGCTGATGGACTTGATGGTGCAGTGCAATTTTGGAGCGGTGTTTTTGGGAATCGAAACGCCGGATGAAGAGAGTCTAACGCTCACCCAAAAGCACCAGAATACGCGCGACTCACTCAGCGATGCGGTGCTGGCGATTACCCGATCTGGGCTGCGGGTCATGGCGGGCTTTATTATCGGCTTTGACGGCGAAAAGACGGGAGCCGGGGCGCGCATCGTCAAGTTTGTGGAGCAGACGGCGATTCCAACAGCGCTGTTCAGTATGCTGCAAGCCTTACCCGATACGGCACTCTGGCATCGACTAGAGAAAGAAGGTCGCCTGCGGAGTAAATCAGCGGCCATCAACCAAACTAACCTGATGAACTTTGTGCCCACCCGTCCGCTTGAAGAGATTGCCCAAGAATATATCGAGGCGTTCTGGCAGCTCTACGATCCGGTGCGGTTTCTCGATCGCGCCTATCGCCACTACCGGATTTTGGGCGAAGCCACCTATCCCAAAAAAGGCAAAAAATCGGCCAAAAAGCTGGACTGGGTGACGCTGAGAGCGCTGCTGACAATTTGCTGGCGGCAGGGGATCCGGCGTGAAACCCGCTGGCAGTTTTGGCGCAATTTGTTCAGCATGATGCGGCATAATCCGGGCGGGGTGAGCAGCTATCTAGCAGTCTGCGCTCAGATTGAGCATTTCCTGGAATATCGTCAGATTGTCCGCACTGAAATTGAAGCGCAGGTAGCGGAATTTTTGGCAGCTGAAACCGCAGAACGGGCGAAGTCTCTCGTCTGAGAATATGCTGACGAGTGCAGGCATCATAAAATCAGAACAGCTAATTTAGAGCGCCATTAAAGCATCAGTTAGCATGACGCTTTCGGTTGTGATTCTTTGCCACAATGAATTTGGAATAATTGGGCGCATCGTGCAGGCTGTGCGATCTGGCCCGATTGAAGACGTAGAGATTATCGTTGTCGATGACTGCTCGACAGACGGCATCCGCGACCTGCTGCAATCGCTCAATGATCGGGTCGATCAGATTTTTTATCATCCTCAAAATCGCGGCAGAGGCGCGGCACTCCGCACCGGATTCGCGGCGGCCACAGGCAAGATTAATTAGTGAACCAGCCGCGCTCTGGCTGCGAGATCTGGCGAGATTATTGATGCGGTGGCTCATCTAGCCGAGCCTGATAGGTTTTACCGCGCTGCGGTTCGCCCCAAATCACGGTTTCCTGCTTGTAAATGGCAATTCCCGGCTTCGCGCCTTTGGGCTTATAGACAAATTTTGGCTGGGTGTAGATGACTGGAGCCTGGTCGCTCTGACGGGCACGGCTGTAGTAAGCTGCCAAATCTGCCGCAACCTGCAAGTCGGCATCTGCGGCCACCGCCCCCGGACTCACCCGCAGCAGCAGATGGCTTCCCGGAATTTCCTGAGTGTGAAACCAGAGGTCATAGTCGCCCGCTAGCCGAAAGGTGAGCTGATCGTTTTGGCGATTGTTGCGGCCAATTAGCACCTCAAAGCCGCTGGGGGTAGAGTATCGCAGATAGGGCGTCTCAGGCAGACTGACGCTGCGGTAGCGCTGTTCAGGATCCTCTAGGTAGCCCTGCTGGATCAGCTCGGCGCGGATCTCAGTTAGCGAGGCCAGGTCGGCAGGGCTGTGGTAGCTATCCAGCTGCATGAGCGAGGCTTCCACCTGCTCTAGATAGTCCAGCTCCGTCCGCACCTCGACGAGCAGTGGCTCAACCGCCGCTCGCGAACGCTTCAGCTTCTGGTGACGCTTATAAAAAGCCTGGGCGTTTTGAACGGCGTTTTTTTCCGGCTCCAGCTTGATTTTGACGGGCGCTGCGGTTTCGAAATCTGCCAGCGTAATTTCGCTCATGCCGGGTTGCCATGCGTGCAGATAGGCCATCAGCAGATCGGCCTGCTCCCGGTAGCGATCAGCTTGATCCGACTGCGCCAGCCGCCCCCGAAAATCTGCCGCCTTGACGCTGAGCTTTTTAATTAAATGAGTCAGCCGCTGCCTAATCTGGTGGTGCAGCTGCCCAAACTCCTGCTGGTTGAGCGCGTCGCTGTAGTAGCGGTGCAGAAGCGTTTGCAGGTTTTCTGGCTGATATTTGCCCCAGCCCAATACTGTATAGCCACTCCGCCTCCCGGCTTCGCTTAGCCATCCCGGCTGAAACTGCTGCTGCTTCAGCGCCTGCTGCCAGTCCTGCCAGCCTGCAAACAAGCGCTGCCAGTCGGCCAGACTTAGCTCAGCAGTAGACTGCTCTGGATCTAGCCCTGCCTCTGCCGCCATTGAGGCCACCAGCGAGCTACTCAGCCCCCGATAGTTTTTGAGCAGGCTGCGCTTGAGAGCAGCAGGGATCAGCGCCAGTCGCTCCTGCCAGCGCTCAAACGACTCCTCCAGCGCAGGCATGGCATGGTTCAGGGCGGGCGGCAGCGCGTAGGGTTGACCTGTTTGGATTGGGCGCAGGCTGGACTGCTGACTGCTGACCTGATGCGCGGCACTAATCACCAGATTGTCCTGGTTTGCTAAAATCACGTTGCTGTAGTTGCCCATGATCTCCACATAGAGATGCCAGAGCAGTGGATCGCCGGGGCGCTGAGCAAACTGTAAGTCTACGACCCGCTCCCAGTCGGCCACGGGCGCAATTGCCACCAGCGCCAGCCCGCCCAGCTGATGCCGCAGCTGCTGACTAAAGGTAAAGGTGTCCGGAATCCGCGGCGGAGAGTCGCCAATACAGATACGCGCCGCCTGTGGATGCCAGCAGAGCGTCAGCCAGCCTCGCCGCTCTAGGGTACGCAGCCCCAGATAGAGCAGATGCCGATCGCGCTGATAGACCTGCTCTAGACGGGCGGGCAGCCAGCTAGCGCGGAGGTCGGCGGCAGCGGCAGTAAGGGTGGTGAAGTCAAGAGGCTGCATATGAAGTGATTATGAAATGCGAGAATCAGCAGTTTTGAGGCGGCAGTCCGCAAATTTTGTCGATACCATTGAAAAATAATCCTCTCACGCAGTCTGACTGGTTAGGCTACCTCGGTTCACTTATGGATATTCGGCTAATTAATATTGGATTTGGCAACATCGTCTCTGCCAATCGAGTCATTGCGATTGTCAGTCCAGAGTCAGCTCCGATTAAGCGGATCATTAGCGATGCGCGCGAACGGGGTCAGTTGATTGATGCAACCTATGGGAGGCGGACGCGAGCGGTAATCATTACAGATTCAGGTCATGTCGTGCTTTCGGCGATTCAGCCAGAAACAGTGGCGAATCGGTTTGTGGTGAGCAAGGAAGGGCAGACGGATACTTAGGTCACAGGCTCAGGTCACAGGCTTAGGTCATAGCTCGGTTCATCTCGGTTCATCCTATCGCTTGTTGCCTTTGAGTAGCTTAGCGACTGACTGGGCAAATCGACGATGTTAGGTAAAATAAAATACAATCTGAGATTCTTGGGGTGGTACAAGCATGGCAAAAGGCAAACTCATTGTGTTGACCGGCCCCAGCGGGGTCGGCAAAGGAACATTGCTGCGTTCGCTGATGCGGCGGCATCCTGAGCTATACCTATCAATTTCAGTGACGACGCGCCAGCCGCGAGCGGGTGAGCTGCATGGGCGAGACTATTATTTTGTGTCTCGGCCTGAGTTTGAGCGAATGGCGGCGAATCAGCAGCTTTTGGAATGGGCAGAGTTCGCCGGGAACTGCTATGGTACGCCGCGTTTGGCGGTTGAGAAGCAGATTCAGCGGGGCAGATGGGTGGTGCTGGAAATCGAGCTAGAAGGGGCAAGGCAGATCTTTGAGGGCTTCTCAGACGCGCTGGGCATCTTTATTTTGCCGCCTTCGATGCGGGAGTTGGAGCAACGGCTGCGGCAGCGGGCTTCGGAGTCGGAAGAGGCAATTTTGCGGCGACTGGAGCGAGCTAGAGCTGAGGTGGATGCCGCAGATGAGTTTGATGTGCAAGTGGTCAACGATAGCTTAGAGCGGGCGCTGGATCAGATTGAGGCAGCGCTATTTGTGGCTCCTGAGCCGGAGATTGTTGCGGTTTGAGGTCGTGAGGTAGGGGCTGTTTTATGGCTGGAGATTTGGGGTTCCGAGCCGAAATGCTTGGGGGCGAGCAGCCCCCAAACCCTCGGCAGGGACGGCAGTCCGCCCCTACAACCCCGACTAAGGGTATATCTGTATGTATCTCAGTTTCGCTTCGCCTCGTGGGGTTTTAAACTTGTCCCTCCGTGACGCGAGGCCGGAAACCTGCCTGAGTTTTACAGTTCTACGCGACGCAAATACGCGACGCAAACAATAGAACGCAACAAAACAATGCCATCCCCTATCTCTGGCGCTGTACAGATACGACACTTTGTGAGGGGGTGTCGGGGGACGACAGCGTCCCCTGACGGGGGTTTGGGGGCCTGCCCCCAAGCATTTCGGCTCGGAACCCAGACTCTCTCCAACCCCCAAACCATCTACCCCGACAGCTTACTCCCGCGTTCCGCCCCCACCGACTTCAGCGTATTCACCTTCGTCGCCAATCCCACCGACTCCAGCAGCCGAATCATCATCCAAGTCGTATCAATCTCCCACCAGCGCCAACCCGACTGCGCCGAATGCGGATAGGCATGGTGGTTGTTATGCCAACCCTCGCCATAAGTCAATAGCGACACCCACCAAAGATTCCGCGACCCATCCTCTGCTGCAAACGTCCGATATCCCCAGCGATGCGTCGCCGAATTCACAAACCAAGTCGAATGCCAAATCAGCACCGCCCGCACAAAAACTCCGTAGATCACAAACGACCAGCCGCCCAGCGCATAGAGCAATAGCCCCAGCGGCAGCTGCAAGATCAAAAAGTTGTGATTCAGCCAGCGATAAAACGGTTGCCGCATCAAATCCTGAGCGTACTTGCCATAGTGCTCCTGCCGAAACGCCTCCGGACTCGGATACAGAATCCACAGCCAGTGACTCCACCAAAAGCCCCGCCGCGCTGAGTACGGATCTTTCACCAAATCTTCAGTGTGAGCATGATGCTGTCGATGCCCCGCCACCCAGAAAATCGGTCCGCCCTGGATGGCCAGCGCCCCAATAATCGCGATCAAATATTCTAGCGGCTTCGGCACCTTAAAGCTGCGATGGCTCAGCAGCCGATGGTAGCCCAAGCAGATCCCAATCCCGCCGCACAGCCAGTGCAGCAAAACCGCCACCCCCAAAGCCGACCAAGAGAAAAACCAGGGAGCCAGCAGCGCCAGCGCGTGAAACACCCCAAAAAAGCCCACGTTTACCCAGCTCAGCGCCGGTTTAGGAGCGGTCAGTGAAGTCATAGAAAATTCCTTTTCAGCCTGCAATGAGAGCCGACTGTAAACGACTGCTACAGAACGACTGCTATAGTAAAATGCAAGTGCTGCTTGCATGAAATTATCCTAACAGCCCCGTCCGCAAAATGCAAGTGCTGCTTGCACGTTATCTTCATCTAGTTTTTTAGTTTTTGTGCCAAGCTTTGCTTACATATTTGCTTACATCTAGGTTTGCAGGCTCCACACAGCTCAAGGCATGGCTCATTCATCTTCTCCGCAATGTCCTCTCAAACGACGCGACAGCGCCTGATCCAAGCTGCTTTAGAGCTATTCGTGGCTCAAGGCGTGAGCAGCACCACTACTCGCCAAATTGCCGCCGCCGCCGAGGTGAACGAAGTCACCCTATTTCGGCAGTTTGGTAACAAGTACGGGCTGCTCTTAGCTGTGATTCAGGAGTCTACTCCCTTTACGCATCTCGGCGAAGCCCTGAGCCAGCGCCTCACCTCAGCCAGCCACTTTGACCAAGCGCTGATGGCCTATGCCAGCCTCTACCTGCGTTCGCTAGAGCAAGTGCCCGAACTAATTCGCTCCCTAATTGGTGAGGCCAACCAGTTTCCGCCCGAAAACCGTGAGGCGCTTGGGGCTCGGCTGACCGAAGCCACCCAGGTGCTGACACGCTATCTGGCTCAGGTCATTGAACAAACAGCCCTCAGCCCCATGCTGCCGCCTGAGAAGCTAGCTAGCCTGTTGAATGGGCTGCTGCTGGGCTATGCCGCTATTGAGTTCACCAGTGAGTTTCATCAGCTCTGGCAAGACCGCGAGGATTTTCTGCAAGGGCTAGTCCAGCTTTTCTTGAGCGCAGTTGTGGCTCCAGCCAGCTCTATTGCCCCTGCCGAAACTGCTGAAATCCCCGAAATCCATGAAATCCACGATCTACCCGCGCCGCTGGTGCAAGAAATTTTGCAGCGGGCGCGCAAGGCTAGCCCCCAGGATTCCGCGCTAGCCTATCTACTGTTTGCCACCGGACTCTCGCCGAATGAACTGGCTAGCCTACAAAGATCGCAGCAGATCAGCAGCAGCCAGCAGCATCTGCTACAGGTCGTGAGCAGCAGCGGCAGTCGGCAGGTGGCCGTCAACCAGTGGATCGCGGGTAGCCGCTATGGTTCTTATCTGAACAATCCGCTGACCAAATGGCTCAAAAGCCGCAAAGATCGCCACCCCGCCCTGTTTATCGATGAAAATGGCCAGCCAGTCACCGCTGAAGCCATTGCCCAACGCTGGCAGGACTGGACAGCCGACCTGCTCACCCCCGACAGTCAGCCGCCTGCTCTCGCTCAAGCCGCTCAAACCTGGGCGGTTGAAATGCTGATGCGCGGCATGAGCCTAGAAAACCTCAGCATTTTGACAGGGCAAGATTTGGCAAAGCTCCAGCCCTATGCCCGTCGCGCCCGTGAAAAGCTAGCAATTGAGCAGGCCATGCAGCTGGATCGCCGTAGCCCTAAAGCCAGCGAGCGCGGCTGAACCGCTCTCAAACCCTGCCAAACCATAATTTGCCGCACCCCTAACGGTAGAATGGGGGACGATTAATTTCCGGTACTCCCCTATGGCTTCAGTTTCGAGCTGCATGGAGGCGCTGCGCGATCGCGGTCAATGCGCCCTGATTCCGTTTATCACGGCTGGCGATCCGGATTTGCAAACCACGGCTGCGGCGCTGAAAATTCTCGATCGCAATGGCGCCGATCTAATCGAGCTGGGAGTCCCCTACTCTGATCCGCTGGCTGACGGGCCGGTGATTCAGGCGGCGGCCACTCGCGCCTTGGCCAACGGCACTCGGCTCGACAGCGTCCTAGCAATGTTGAAGGCGACTAGCCCTGAACTCAACGCGCCCATTGTGCTGTTCACCTACTACAACCCGATTTTAAATCGCGGCGTTGAGCAGTTTTTTCAGGATATTGCCGCTGCCGGAGCTACAGGGCTAGTCGTGCCCGATCTGCCGCTGGAGGAGGTCGAGCCAATCTCACAGGCCGCAGCGCTAGCCGGGATCGAAATTATTCTGCTGGTGGCTCCCACCACGCCCCAAGCCCGCTTTGCCACGATTGCCGAGAAGACGCAGGGCTTTTTGTATCTGGTCAGCGTCACGGGCGTGACGGGAATGCGTACCAAGCTGGAGTCGCGGGTACAGGAGCTGATTACCGATCTGCGCGGCATCACCGACAAGCCAATTGGCGTGGGGTTCGGCATCTCTGAGGCCAGTCAGGCCAAGCAGGTAATGGAATGGGGGGCTGATGCGGTGATTGTCGGCAGCGCCTTTGTCAAACGGCTGGCCGAAGGCTCGCCCGACCAGGGGTTGAAAGCGCTGGAAACCTTTTGCCGCAGCCTTAAAGCCGCAATTTCTGAGTAGGTGATCAGCAGGTTGCGCCGCCATGTCTAACCGCTGGCAGAGGGCATTTGGCTAAATTCCGCTCTTAACTAGACTGTAAGAAGCAATTGAAAAGCACCATGAATTTACAGAACGCCAGAATATTTGCCGCTGCCGTCTGTCTGGTTTTGGGCATGGCTGCGCCGGGTTTAAGCCAGACTTCACCAACGACTCAGCAGGTTTCGCCCGCGACAGCCGCCCCCGAAATCGACAGCTTCAGCGTCGAGCCTATTGCTCAGCTCACCCCCGGTAGCGAGCTGCTGTTTACGCTTCAGGGCACGCCCAGCGCCCAAGCTACTTTCACAATTAGCGATATTGCCAGCAACTTGACCATGCGGGAAGTCGAGCCAGGGGTCTACGAAGGCCGCTATACAATCCGCAGCAGTGACCCAATTTCTGAAAGCACCATCATCCGCGCCAATCTCAGCCAGGGCAGTCAAATTAGCAGTGCGCGTCTGCAAAATTCTTTGACTAGCTCCACCGCCAGCGCTGCTGCCCCCACCGCCACAGCCCCTACCGCTGCTGCCCCTACAGCCGCCATCCCGCTGGAAATCCTCAGCCCAGCCGACAGCACTAAGATTGGCGATAACGTCGAGGTGACAGGCCGCAGCGTTCCCCAAACCACAATCAACGTCAAGGTGCAGGCCAACAACTCGCTGGGTGGCGTAATTGGCATCAACCGCGATGTGTTTGACCGCGACATCCAGACCGACGCGGAGGGCAACTTCCGCTTTGACTTTCAGCCGCCATTGGGGATTTCGGGCACACGCTACGAAATGAGCCTAACAACGGCTAATGGGGGGCAAACGCAGCAGGAGACACTGACGCTCATCCAGCAGTAGCTGCCCGCACTAAGTCCAGTAGAGGATCTGAGCCTGTGGGAAGCGCCGCCCAATCTCGCGCTCAAAAAACTGCTTGAGCCTCTGCATGGTGTCGCGGTCGTAAACATATTTGATGCCGCCAAACTTGTTGCGCTTGATGACGCGGTTTTGCTCGTCCATCTCTAGCTTGCTCTGCGGATACCAGCTTTGCAGCACCTGCTTTGAACCGGGCGTAAATCGATGCGAGATCAGCTCAACGCTCAGATCGCAGTCAAAATCTAGCGCTGACTCAATCTGCTCAAACAGCAGGACATACTGCATCTGCCAGTCCTCGATGGGCATAATCGGCGCAATTACCAGCCCCACCGGGTAGCCAGCTTGCGCTAGCCGTCGCAGTCCTTGCAGTCTGGCCGCGACCGGAGCCGTGCCACCCTCTAGCCGCTGCGAAACGGGCGCAGCATTGACGCTAACTCGGCAGCGGCTGCGACCCTGATGCGGCAGATCGAGCAGGCTCTCCACCGCGTCAAACTTGGAAACCCAGCGCAGAGCTGCCTGTGGGCGCGTCCCAAAATAGCGGATGCATTCGGCCAAGCTGCCAGTCAGGTGCTCAATGCCCAGCGGGTCGGTATAGCAGCTCACCTCAAAGCTGGTGGGGCGACCAGGCTGCTCGTACTGCGCTAGGTTCTCCAAAATCTGCGGCAGGTTGGCATAGGCGCGAATCACGGGTGGCCCGCTTAGACTGCCGGCCAGGTAGCAATACTGACAGTGCGCTGGACAGCCTTCGGCTAGGTGAAACTGCCAGTCGGCGGAGGGTGGAATTGGGCTGAGCTTGAGCTGGCTAGCTGGAGCGGTCACTACGGCCAGCGTCCGCTTAGCGATATCGTAGGTTTCGCGCTCGGTATCGCCCCGCAGTCCAGTGAGTCGATTGCGCGGCAGCTCTTCGATCGGCAAGTTCAGCGCCTGCACCCGCTGCAAGATCTGCTGTCCCCAAGGTTCGTCCAGCGCGGCGGGCGTGAACAAGACCTGTTCCGGCATCCAGAGGCGAGGAGCTGGGCTGGGTAACGGGCTAGAAGATGGGCTAGCGGGCTGAGGCAACGGATTGAGCAATGACGGCATAGTTCTAGACAGACTCTGAATCTCTGCCTATAGTCTGCTGAACTTCTGCCCAAAAATCAGCGCTGGAGAACCGTCTGTCGCTGCCGTAGTAACCGCAAGTTGCCTGGAGCCAGCGCTCGCCGGACGACAAGCGTCTATGCTAAAGGAAGCGCTGGATTGGAGTAGAGCCATGACGTTGACTGCCCAAGAGCTAGAAGCTCAAATGCCAGATGCAACTCAGCTTTTAAGCGATGAGCCGGAACTGGAGAGTTCGCTGCACTATGCTCAGCTAGCGCTACTGGTCAGCTGCCTGGAATGGCTCTGGCGCGACCGTCAGGACTTTTTCATTGGCGCAAACCTGACGGTTTATTTTAGCCGTCAGCAGCTCAAAAACCGTGATTTTAGAGGGCCAGATCTCTTTTTGGTCAAAGAAACAGAGCGCCGCCCTCGTAACTCTTGGGTGGTCTGGGAGGAGGATGGCCGCTATCCAAATCTGATCCTTGAGCTGCTTTCGACTTCAACTGCCACCATCGACCGGGGGCTAAAAAAAGACCTTTATGCCAGTCGGTTCCATACGCCAGAGTATTTCTGGTCTTCGCCGGAGACGCTGGAGTTTGCTGGGTTTTCTCTGGTGGGCAATCAGTATCAGCCGATTCAGGCTAACACGGCAGGCTGGCTCTGGAGTCAGGAGTTGGGGCTATATTTGGGCGTGGTTGAGCGACAGCTGCGCTATTTGAGCGAGGCGGGCGAGCTGATTCCGACTCCGGCAGAAGCGGCAGAGCAGGCGCAGCTAGAATCACAGCGGGCGCAGTTGGAAGTGCAGCAGGCACAGCAGCGAGCGGATGATCTAGCAGCGAGGTTGAGGGCTTTGGGGCTTGACCCTGATACAATCGGTTAGTTTGTTCAGCTTTCAGAAGGCAAATCTTGTGCTTACCCAGCAGGTGACCTATGGTTTCCTCAATATCTGAATGTCCAACCTTAGAGCAGTTTCTTCAGATCCCCAATCTCGATGAGTCGCCAGCCTGGGAATATATCAACGGTGAGGCGATTCAAAAACCCATGGGTGGCGGCAAACACAGTAGGTTACAGAAGCGAATCATTGGGGCGCTTGATCAAGCAGGTGATCAGTACGAGGCGTTTCCAGAATTGCGCTGTACGTTTGGCGGTCGCTCAGTAGTACCCGATATTGTAGTCGTCTCAGGCGACCAAATCCCGCTGGATGCAACAGGCGAAATCTCTAGCAGCGGCATTGACTTTGCACCTCCTTGGGTCATCGAGATTCTTTCGCCGCGTCAGAGCCAAACTAAAGTTACAGGCAAGATTCTGCACTGTATCCGGCATGGCAGCCAGCTAGGGTGGTTAATTGATCCAGAGGAGCGCTCGGTTTTGCTGTATCGCCCTGATCGGCTGCCTGATTTGCTTATGGGAGCAGAGTCAGTAACGATCTTGACTGGCATTGATTGGACTATTTCTGTTGAGCAGATATTTGACTGGTTGAGATAAGCAGCACTGAATCAAAGTTCGCCACTGAGCAGACAGAGATTCGGTCGCTCTAATATCTGAGGGCTATGGTACTATCTCTGATGACGTGCTGACAGTCTGGTTTGGGAAGGGCGTGCTTATGGAGACTCGACAGGAAAAGATATTGGCCTGCCTCGATCCAGCGACTCAGACTGGCCTGGAAATCGGCGCTTTAAGCAAGCCGATTGTCACGTCTAAGATGGGCGATATTCGCTATGTAGACTATGCAACAACGGCGGAGCTACAGGCCAAATACGCGGCTGACCCCAACGTCGAGACTGAAGACATCGTTGAGGTGAACTACATCTGGGGCGAAAAGCGGCTGGTTGATCTGGTCGGCGATACGCGCTTTGACTATGTGATTGCCTCACATGTGATTGAGCATGTGCCGGATTTAATTGGCTGGCTGAAAGAGATTCATGCGGTGCTAAAACCGGGCGGCATCTTGTCGTTGGCGATTCCAGACAAGCGCTATTGCTTTGATTACTTTCGGCAACTCACGCAGCCTGCTGATGTGGTGGATGCTTATTTGAGACATCAGCGCAAGCCGGGGCCGCGGCAGGTATTTGAGTTTTTTTCGCAGATGGGATTTTGGCAGGGGCACTATGCCTGGGGACAAGATCCAAGCTTTAGATCAGAAGATGTGCTGCGGGTACGGTCAGATCTCGAAGCTTGGCAGGCGACGAGCCGTGTTGTGGCAAGTGAGTCATATCATGACGTTCACTGCTGGGTGTTTACACCCGATTCTTTGACAGAGCTGCTGAAAACGCTGATTCAAATCAATCTGTTTGACTTTAAAGTAATCAAGTTTTATCCACCTGAAGGCTGCGAATTTCACCTTGCTCTGGAAGCGTTAGACCTCAGTAAAGATGAGAATGTTCGCCAGCAGATGCAGCTTGAAAGTCTGTTAGGTATTTCCTTAGAGCCTAAAGCTCCGAGTCTCCAGCAAGATCCTCAAGGCACTACGGCTCAGCTAATTACGGCTGTTCAAATCTCTACGGCTGAGCTGGCCAGAGATCAGGAGCGGTTGAAACAGAGTCGAACCAACTTAAAGCGGCTGAAAGCTGATAAGCAAAGGCTTCGGCAGAAGGTGCAAAACTTGCAGGCTGAGTTGGCAAACCGCGAGCAGGAGATTGCAGCGATGCAGAGCAGTAAGTTTTGGAGGCTGCGAACAGGGTGGATACGATTGAAACAGCTTTCATAATCCAGAGCTTGCCTTTCAATCAGCAGACAAAATATTAAAAACACGATTAAAGAGTAAGGTACTACAGTTTAATCCATTTAGCAGGCATAGATAGAAATAGAGGATGCTGATCTTAGATAAAAATAAGCAAACCTGCGAAAATGCAAAAGTCTTTTGCACCTCAATGTAGAGAACAGGGACTACATCAGAGGCATTCAAGCAGAAACCAAAACTTAAGATCGCTTTTTCTAATTTAGTTAAAACTATGAAGTATGACATACCAAATGTCCAGACCTTTGAGCATACCAAGATCGTAGGAATTGAAAATATAGAGTTTGGAAAGGATGTAATTATTGATGATTTTGTTTTTATCTACGCAAAGAGCAAAATTAGGATAGGTAACTATGTTCACATCGCTTCATTTAGCTCAATAACGGGTGGTGAGAGCTTAGTTATGGAGGATTTTTCGGGACTTTCCTCTGGTGTCAGGATTTTTACAGGGTCAGAGGACTTTTCAGACTGGGGCTTTGGAAACCCTACAATTGATGAAAAATACAGAAATGTCAGGCGTGATTCAGTGTATATCGGGAAATTCTGTGTTGTTGGTGCAAATAGCGTTATCTTGCCAGGAGTCACTATTGGAGAAGGCGTTTCAGTTAGTGCAGGTTCCGTTATCAGTAAAAACTTAGAGCCATGGGGCATATATGTTGGCAATCGGAGATATAAAAATCGCAATCGAGAGGGGATTCTTGCAACCTACACAAGGTTCTTAGAGGAGCAGGTTCAGGATTAGAACAGGATTAGAATATGAGTCTCTGCGATTCTGCTGAGGCATTGTGCTAGACAGAGTCATAGGAGTTACTGATGTAGATCAAATTCATGAAAGATCAAATTGACGAATTAGCTGTTTTTGGTGGAACGCCTGCTTTTCAGGAAAAGCTCTATGTGGGGCGTCCTAATATTGGCAATCGCGAGCAAATCTTGCAGCGGATTGCTGATATGCTAGATCGGCGCTGGCTATCGAATAATGGCCTTTATGTTCAGGATTTGGAGAAGCGAATTGCGAAGCTGCTAGATGTCAAGCACTGCATTGCCATATGCAACGCTACCGTAGCGCTAGAGATCACCTCAAGAGCCTTGGATTTAACCGGTGAGGTGATTGTGCCGTCCTTCACCTTTATTGCCACGGCTCATGCGCTTCAGTGGCAGGAAATTACGCCTGTCTTTTGTGATATTGATCCAGTGACGCATTGCCTCAATCCTTGGCGAATTGAGTCGATGATTACACCTCGGACAACTGGCATTGTTGGCGTACATCTGTGGGGACATCCTTGCAACACTGAAGCCTTGACAGAAGTTGCCTCCAAACACAATTTGAAGCTGATGTTTGATGCCTCTCATGCGTTTGGTTGCTCGCATAACGGCACTATGATTGGCAATTTTGGCGATGCAGAGGTGTTCAGCTTTCATGCCACTAAGTTTATCAACGCCTTTGAGGGCGGAGCGGTGGTCACTAACAACGACGATCTAGCCACCAAAATTCGCCTGATGAAAAACTTTGGCTTTGCTGGCTACGACAACGTCACCTATATTGGGGTCAACGGCAAAATGAACGAGGCTTGCGCCGCCATGGCTCTGACTTCTCTAGAAAGCCTGGATGAATTTACTCAGATCAACTATCGCAACTACAAGTGCTATCAATCAGAGCTAGCCGGAATTCCTGGACTCAAGCTCTATGCTCATGACGAAGCTGAAAAGCGCAACTATCAGTACATTGTGGTGGAGATGGAGGAGTCTGTGACCCAAGTAAGTCGAGATCAGATCGTTAAAATTCTCCATGCTGAGAATGTGATGGCTCGTCGCTATTTCTATCCGGGCTGTCATCGCATGGAGCCTTACCGCTCTTACTTTCCCCATGCAGGGTTGTTGCTGCCAGAAACTGAACGCCTAACCGAGCGAGTGCTAGTGCTGCCGACGGGAACCGCGATTGATGAGTCAGATATTCGGTTGATCTGCAAGATTCTGCGATTTGTACTAGCACATGGAATCTCGATCAGAAAACAGCTTCAGTCAGCTTTGAAACCCGCTCATTTTGCTGAAAACCAAGGAGAATTCCAGTGCACAAAACACTAACTCCAAAAGTCAGCGTAGCAATAATTACTTATAATCACGAGAAGTTTATCGCTCAAGCGATTGAGAGTGTTTTAGCGCAGGAGATTAACTTTGACTACGAGATTATTGTAGGTGACGACTGTTCAAATGACAGCACACCCAGTATTTTACTTTCGCTACAACAGCAACACCCTGGACAAATTCAGCTGTTTCTAAATCAGACAAATTTGGGAATGCACAAGAATTTCGTGCAGATCTTTACAGCCTGTCGCGGACAGTACATCGCGCTACTAGAGGGTGACGATTATTGGGTATCAAGCCAAAAGTTACAGAAGCAAATTAATTTCCTGGATGAGCATTCAGACTATGCGCTTTGCTTTCATGATGCTCTGATCGTATTTGAAGACCAGCAACATCCAGAGACAAAGTTTTGTCCATCCGATCTACTAGAGACTCCAGATATAGAACGTCTATTTCAGGTTAACTACATTCCGACCGCTTCGGTCATATACAGAGCTGGATTGGTGCAACAGCTGCCCGATTGGGTATTTGAGCTAAAAATGTTAGATTGGCCGCTGCATTTACTGCATGCTCAGTGTGGTCAGATGAAGTACATTGACGAGATTATGTCAGTCTATAGAATACATAAGGATAGCGTCTGGTCTTCGCAAAAACCTGTTTGGCAGGCTAAAGAGATAATCAAAATGATGCAAGCGGTCAGCCAAAATTCTAGCCCTAAGTACAAAGATACTATAGATATCAGTATCAACTACTTTCACGAAATGCTGCTGGTCGCCTATGAACAGGAACGCCAAAACCTCCCCACCCTAACCGCAGAGCTATTTACAACTCCACTTATGTCTCAAGATTTAGAGAAGGCAGAATTTATACCTGATGAGCGTAATAGTTCTGCCCCCGATTGGGGAGGATCTGTTCTCTACGGTTCTCCGGCAGATCCAATCCCGTTTGCCGAAGATGATTATGTCTCTCCTGGATTTGCTCAGGTCAAACCTGACTATTGTTTTCCAAACATGATTCCTGGGGATGTTAACAGCGCCTCTTGGCCATACTTAAGGCGAGAAATTCCGCACAACTGGTATGTTGATCGGCGTAGTGCTCAAGTCGGGTTTCTCAATCGGGATGAGGCTCATATCCTATACAATACGGCGCTTAAATTCAAGGGTCAAGCAGCATTAGAGATTGGCTGCTGGTTGGGTTGGTCAGCCTGCCATTTGGCATTAGCTGGAGTCATATTGGATGTTATCGATCCGGTGCTCGAAAAATCAGAATTTAATGAGAGCATTGTCTACTCACTCAGACGAGCAGGGGTGCTGGATCAGGTTCACTTAATCTCCGGCTATAGTCCTGAGCAAGTCTACAGGCTAGTAGATCAAACGCAGCGTAAATGGCCTCTAATCTTTATTGACGGTAATCATGATGCTCCAGGCCCCCTAGAAGATGCACAAGTCTGCGAGCAGTTTGCTGCAGAGGATGCCTTAATCCTGTTTCATGACTTGACTTCTCCAGATGTCGCTCAGGGACTAACTTATCTGAAGCAGCAAGGTTGGCAAACTAAAATCTATCAAACTATGCAGATCATGGGCGTAGCGTGGCGCGGCAATGTCGAACCTGTTGATCATCAGCCCGACCCTCGTGTTTTCTGGCAAATCCCAACGCACTTACGAGATTTTCTCGTTGATTCACCACTACATATAGATCCTCAATTGAGCCGCTACCAAGAGGAGCTAGATCGTTTGCGCGATATGGTTCGGGCGGAGCAAATCGAACTAAAAAACTTATGGAAAGCTACAGCTCAATCTAGTGAGCAAGTGCAAAAAACTCAAATTGCACTTGAGCAGTCTCAGGCTCTGAGTGAAGAGCGTCATCTCTGGATTGAGCAGCTTCAGTCAGGTAAAGACTGGCTAGAGAATCAGGTCAAACTTACGCAAGCAGCACTGGAGCAATCTCAGGCTTTAAGTGAAGAGTGCTATCGTCAAATTGAGCAGCTTCGAGCAGAAAATAATCGACTAGAAGAGCAAATAGAGTCGATGCAAGCAAGCCTTGAGCACTCTCGCACGGCGTTTGAGAAATCTCAGACAGCAAATTCAGTCCAAATGGCTGCCAATGCTCGACAAGCTGAACAGGTTCAACGACTGAAATTGCAGAAGCAGAAGTTGCAGATGCGGTTGAAACAGAAAGACTTTGAGTTGCGAGAGTCCTGGGAGAAAATTGAGGCAATGGAAAGCAGCAAATTCTGGAAACTGAGGAAAGGCTGGTTTAAGCTCAAGGAAACTCTTGGGGGATATCGCTATTGGTTGAAACACAATTCTTAAAACCAAATAGACTAATTTATCTCATAGTCCTTATCGAATGAGCTGACAAAATTGCAAGGATACCTGGCATGAACCCGCTACTAATTGCATCATATAAGCTTTCTCAGGTGAGCCCTCGACCGCTTCGCATTCTTTTTGCTAAATCAAAGCGGGATGACTTTGACGAGCTTTACATTCGCAACATGTTCTCACCATGGACTTCGTGGGCGCATGTTATTGGAATTGTGTCATTTGAAAATCTCACCAAAGCTATAGAACTTAACTTTATTGATACTCCCCGTAGTCGAGTAACATCTGTGCTCGTTCTGCTTGACTCAAATGATCAAGCAGAACTTGGTGATATAACCCATTTGGCCACAAGTAAAGGAGTTGTTGTAATTACAAGTGATTTCCCTGAATTTGGCACTCTCGACAATGATTTCTGTCGGGAAGTTGCTCATCATGATTTTGAAATTGGTGGCAAAAATGAATGGGATGGTAAGTTGACTAAGTATAGTCATTATATGCTTCGTCTGTTGAGCAAGACACACTCAAAAGACTCTTTTCCCCTTCATGTATATCAAGAATTGCTAGCTATTCAGCATCAAACCCAAGCCTTTCCCCTTGAGGCGCTTGACTTGGGCTGCGGTCCGCTCTCTTGGCTCAGATGGGGGGTAACTCAGGGGTTGCTTCGAGTTACTGGGATTGATCCTCTATTAGAGGTCTATGAAACAGTGCTGGCGCGTCATGGACTCGACTTGATTCCGCATCTACTCCCCAGTGAGAGGCATTCGGTTAGATTTGAAGAATTTGACCATAAATCTGTATCCGCAAAGTTTCACCTTGTGTACACTAACAATGCTCTTGACCACACTCAAGATCCGCCGACAGTGATGACTCAACTTGCCACAGTGCTTTCTCCTCAAGGTATTGCTGTTGTTCAAGTGGCGACTAACGAAGGAACTCGGCAAAACTGGGATCAACTGCATAAATATGACATTTACTATGCTAATAATGTAATCAACTGTCGGAACCAATCTGGCGATACTCAAACCCTAGTTAGTTCAGAAACGCCATTACGCCTTCATAAAATAATTTCCGAGACTGATGAATCCCTGATTTTTTCGGCAATACGGCATCCGAATTTACCCCTAGATAGGACACCGCAAATTCTAGCCCACTCAATAACTCCTCAGCCCAAGTCACAGCAGATTGAACATGAGGCTAGCAAAGCTATGCTAGAGTCTACCTCCGTCGTGAGCGCGGATGAGACAAAACTACAGGCTAGGCTGCGTCAAGTGCAGGCTCAGAATCAGCAATTACAGAGAAAATTACAGCAATCTGAGCAAACCCACTGTGCGCTTGTCCAGGCAAAGGAGCGGATTGCTGCCATGGAGAGCAGCAAGTTTTGGCAGGTCAGAACTCAATGGATTAAGTTGAAAAATCGTTTAGGCTTGCCTGAGTAGTGATTTAATAAGAGGGAGTTGTGGGATTTATCAAGCCTTAATGGTTCACTTCAACTTTGGAGCAGCACATGGCGCGTCGGCAGAAAGTATGTATCATCACGCCTGATATCATCGGCCCCATAAAAAATGGCGGTATTGGTACACATTGCTTCTATTTAGCTAAGTTCTTAGCTCAGGAGATGCAGCAGGATGTCACAGTCGTCTTTACTGGCCCGTTTGAAATTGGCTCGGTAGATTCCTGGCGCAAATACTATCTGTCAGAATTTAGCATCCAGTTTATTTCTGAAGCTGAATTGTCGCCGCTGTTTTATGGACATGGGCATGGCGGTAAGTGGTTTATCCTACGCTCGCAAAAAGTTTATCACTGGTTGAAAGATCAGGATTTTGATGTCTGCTATTTTCAGGAGTGGCACGCTAACGGTTTTATCTCAATCCAAGCTAAAAGAACCGGATTAGCGCTGCATCATACCAAACTAGTTTGTATGGCTCATAGTTCTAGTCAGTGGATTCGCGAGGGCATGCAGCTCTTTCCGACGCAGCAAGCGGACGATCTGATTTTAGACTACGCTGAAAGATACTGCATGGAATTTGCTGACTATGCGTTAAGCCCGAGTCAAGCTATGTTTGATTGGGCTAGAAACAGTGGTTGGGTGATTGCTGAGCAAAATGCGGTAATTCCCTACCTGTTTGAGCATTCGATAAATTCAGTCAGAGCCAATTTTGCTGGAAACCATCTGATTTTTTTTGGCCGTCTAGAAACCCGCAAAGGGCTAGAAGTTTTTCTGAAGGCTTTACAGCGGCTTGCGCCTGAATTAAGAGCGTCAGCCAGAACATTGCGCGTTAGTTTCTTGGGCAAAAATGGCACAACGCAGTATGGCGAAGGTAACAGAACAATTGAAACATTGCTTGCAGATTATACTGATGTGTATCGACATGAAATCTTTAATCAACTTGCCCAAGCTGAAGCGTTAAAGTTCTTGACTGATCACGCTAGTGCTTTAGTCGTAACGCCCTCTTTAGTTGATAACCTGCCCTTTGCAGTTCTAGAATGTCTTGAGCTAGGCATTAATATCATTGCTGCGAACACAGGTGGCATTCCAGAGATGTTTGCTGATCACGCTCGGCTGTTCACTCCAACGGTTAAATCTCTAACGGTTAAGCTGCGGGAATGTTTGTTTACAGGGTTACCGCCGCTTCAAAAACGATTTTCTATAGAAAACAGCCGCCAGCTTTGGCGAGATTTCTGTGAGCAGGTTGCAGTAGATACACCCAAGATTTCTACAGGCTCAGCGCTAAATCAGTCTTCAGAACAACCTCTAGTGTCTATCTGCATTCCACACTACAACTGCGGCCAATATTTACCAGATGCACTAGCTTCATTGAAGAAGCAGACCTACAAAAACTTTGAAGTAATTGTAGTGGACGATGGTTCTACAGAGCAAAAATCTCTTGAAGCATTCGATCGACTTACAGAACACTACTGCGATTCAGGCTGGCTATTTCTGAAAAAAGAAAATGGCGGCCCAGGTAGCGCCCGAAACCTGGCTGTCAGTAAATCTGGAGGACAGTACATTGTATTTCTAGATTCAGATAATGCTGCCGAGCCGGATATGTTAGCAAAGATGGTGCACTGTATGCAGACATCAAAACTAGATTGTCTGAGCTGCTACTATCGCATTTTTGACGAATATCTCCCACCGTCTGCAAATCTGTACAAATTTGCTTGCTTCATGACGGGGCCATGTCTGGAAGCCAGTATCTACGATAATGTTCTAGGGGATACGAACTTTATTGTCAAGGCTAGTGTTTTCTCTGAGCTAGGTGGTTTCAAGGAGCGCTCTGATGTGAATCATGAAGACCGAGAGCTGTTAGCTAACTTAGTTGTTCAGGGATACTCTATGGACGTGATCCCAGCATTCTTGTTCAGATACAGACTGCGGGCTGAAGGCTTCAATCGCATCACAAGCAGCTATAGCAATCAAATGGTTGGTATTAGCCCGTTGCTCGAAACGCTGCCTTGGTGGAGCCGACGCTTTCTGGTCAATGCAATTGGCACATTGCTCAATCCGACTCTGCTAAATCAGCTTCATGCACAGCAGGTTGCGGCTTTACCAGTCGCTGTTTCATCTCCATCTCAACAGGTTGGTACCAAAGAATTACGAGCTAAGTTAAAGGGCGCTCGAGCAGAACTAACCAAAACAAAATCAGAGCTAAGCTTGACTCAAGATCAGCTTATTCAGGCTCAAAACCGGATTAATGCCATGGAAACCAGTAAATTCTGGCTGCTCCGCAAAGGCTGGTTCAAGCTCAAAAAGCGGCTTAATTTACCTGTGAATGAGTGATGAATTCAGAGCCTAAACCCATGTCAACCCCGATTGAATCTCTACGTAGTGCCTTCATGCAGCGCTTAGAGCTAGCTAAGCTATCGGAGCTATGGGGCAAAGCGCCTTGGGCTGTAATCAGCAACGAAGCTTATGAACAGCGGCAGGTGGCCTCAGTTTCAGTCGTTATCACGCTCTACAACTACGCAGCCTATATTCACAAATGCCTCGACAGCGTGTGCGCTTCAGATGCTAGCGGTTTACCCGATGGCTTCGAGATTCTGGTGATCAACGACTGCTCAACTGATAATTCAGCTCAGCTTGTTCGAGATTATTTCGATAAACATTCTGATATTCCGATTTCTCTAGTCAATAAGCAGTTTAATACAGGTCTGGCTGATTCTAGAAATCTGGGTCTAAAGCTAGCGCGTGCGCCGTATGTCTTTATTCTAGATGCTGATAACTGGATTCACTTTGACTGTATTACTAGACTATACCAAGCCATTCAAGGATCTGCTGCTGCATATGGCATGATTCGTAGATTTAATCATGATAGTGGCGAGGAAGTTAATCTTATCTCAAATCGGGAATGGAACGTTTATGAGCTAGTATGCTGTCCATATATTGACGCAATGGCAATGTTTGATCGCCAGATTTTGCTATCGCTGTCTGGATATTCATCAGAGCTGATTCACTACGGTTGGTTTGGCTGGGAAGACTATGATTTGTGGCTGAAGCTAGCTCAGTCGGGACATGAGTGCCGATTTGTACCAGAGGTGCTGAGCGAATATCGCGTTCATTCATCCTCAATGCTCAGCACAACGAATCTATATGCTGACACGCTAGTTGATTACTTTAAGCAGAAATTCAAGCCTCTCGTTGAGCGATACGAGGATTTCGATTTGCTATTTGGCCAGCCTCTAGAGCGACCGCCAACGCTAGAAACACAGCAGGCAGAGCAGATCCAACAGTTGCAGACACAAATCCAACAGCTGCAAACACAGCAACAAGCGCATATTCAACAGCTGCAAACACAGCAGCAAATGCAAATCCAACAGCTACAAGAACAGCTTCAAGCCTCTCAGACAAAACTTAAACAAGCAGAATCAACTAGCAAAGAGCGGCTGACTTTAATTCATCAGCTTCAGCGCCAGCTTCAAGAAGCGCAGGCACAGCTCCAGCAAGAGCGTCGGCAGCTGCAACAGCGGCTTCAGCAGACCGAGTCAGAGCTGCAATTTCGTGATCTGGAGCTGCAATTTGCCACCACAGGGCGCGATCAGTATCTCGGTCGATTGCAGGCAATTGAGAGCAGCAAATTTTGGCAGCTTCGCACTCAATGGCAGCTCCTCAAAAACCAGCTGCTCGGCGGCAAAGAGAGTCCGTTCTGGCAGCCCGAAATCCCCTACCCCAAGCCTATCCAACCTGAGCCTGTAAAATTAGCAGAGCCCAAGCCAATCAAGCGCTCAACCGAAGCAACCTACGAACGCTGGCAGCAGCAAAACGAGCCGCGCCCATCTGACTATCAGCGGATGCGAGAAACCCTCAAGCTCATGCCCTTCCAGCCGCTGATCAGCGTTATTGTTCCAACCTACAATACGCCAGAGACATTCCTGCGCGAAGCGATCGACTCAGTAATTAACCAGCTCTACCCAAACTGGGAGCTTTGTATTGCCGACGATGCTTCGAGTGAACCGCATGTACGAGAAATTTTAGAAGAATACAGCGCGAAAGATCAGCGGATCAAGGTGGTTTTTCGCACTGAAAATGGCCATATCTCTCGCTGTTCAAATTCAGCGCTAGAGCTAGCCACTGGAGAATATATTTCGCTACTTGATCACGATGATCTGATGCGTCCTGAAGCGCTCTACGAAGTCATATTCCTACTCAATCGGCATCCTGAAGCCGACATGATCTATTCCGATGAAGACAAAATTGACGAGATTGGCAACCGCTGCCATCCGTTCTTTAAGCCAGACTGGTGCCCCGATTCATTCCTCAGCCGGATGTACACCTGTCATTTGGGCACGTACCGCCGCAGTATCATTAATGATATTGGTGGCTTTCGGACTGGCTATGAAGGCAGTCAGGATTATGACTTGGTGCTGCGATTTACCGAAAAAACCGACCAGATTTTCCATATTCCTAAAATTCTTTACCACTGGCGAATTCACCAGCAGTCGGCAGCTAGCGGCACCGACGCGAAACCCTACGCCTACATCGCCGCCAAGAAAGCCGTAGGTGACGCGCTACGACGCAGAGGTGAACCCGGCAGACTGCAAGATGTACCAGAATACGTAGGCTACTTCAACGTTCGCTACCAGATCAAAAACTACCAGCGAGTCAGCATTATTATCCCAAGTCGCGATCTGGGGCATGATCTGAACCAGTGCCTCAAGTCGATTTTCACAAAGAGCAGTTACCCAAATTACGAAGTTGTGCTGATTGACAACGGCAGCAGCGAGCCTGATGCCCTAGAGGTCATTCAGCTCTGGCAAGCGCAAGAGCCAGAGCGGTTTCGCTGCTACAGCCTCGATATTCCGTTCAACTATTCAAAGCTGAACAACTACGGTGTCAGTCAGGCCACGGGCGAGTACCTGCTGTTTCTCAACAACGATACTGAAGTCATCACCCCAGATTGGATTGAAGGCATGGTTGAGCAGGCACAGCGCAATTCGATTGGTGCGGTTGGGGCAAAGCTGCTCTACCCCGATGACACAATTCAACATGCAGGAGTTGCTATGGGAATTGGCGGCGTGGCCGGACATCTACTCTCACAGGTTCCCGGCAGCTCCTCGGCCTACTTCTGTCAGCTGATGATCGTCAACAACTACACCGCTATTACTGGAGCTTGTCTGATGTGCAGGCGCGATGTCTTTGACAAGGTGGGAGGATTCAACGAAATCGAGTTGGCGGTTGCCTTTAACGATATTGATTTTTGTCTCAGAGTTATCTCTCAGGGATTTAGAATTGTGCTGCCGCCGCATGTCAAACTTTATCACCACGAATCCAAAAGCCGTGGGCTAGAAGATACTGCTGAAAAGCTGGCTAGGTTTCATAAAGAAGTTCAATATATGCATGATCACTGGCAGAACTTTATTGACTATGATCCCTGCTACAATCCAAACTTCACGCGCAGACGGACGGACTGTAGTTTGAACGTAGATGAGTAGGAGCTTTCAGCTATGACCATTTTGGATGAGTACACGACCTCTGCTCCCAGCTTACAAAGCCTGCTGGATCTATTCAAAGATGAGTGGTCATCAAAGCTACCTGAGCCATTAGCAGATCTCAGAGCAGGCTCAGCCAATCTGTTTGAAGATGCCCGGATTGACTGGATTGTTGAGCAGATTGGCGGATTTCAAGCCAAAACGGTGCTGGAACTTGGCCCCCTAGAAGCCGGACACTCTTATATGATGCACCAGAAAGGCGCTGAGTCTATCTTGGCCATTGAAGCAAACTCGCGCGCCTATCTCAAATGTCTGATCATCAAAGAGATGTTTCAGCTCGATCGCCTTAGCCTACTCTACGGCGACTTTATAGAATTTCTCAGAGCCAACCAAGCGCAGTTTGATCTTTGCGTTGCCAGTGGCGTACTCTACCACATGCGAAATCCAGCCGAGCTGATTGGTCTGATCGCCAAAGCTGCCGATCAAATGTTTATCTGGACGCATTACTACGACGAAGAACTGCTGAAAAATCATTCCACTATGAGCCATCGCATCTCTGAAGGAAAGCCTTCAGCCTATCAAGGATTTAGTCATATGCTCTACCGTCAGGAATATGGCGCGTCGCTTGGCTGGAACGGCTTTTGCGGCGGTAGCGCCCCTTACAGCCAGTGGATGAGCCGCGCTGATATTCTCGACTGTTGCAAACACTTTGGGTTTAGCGAAATTCAGATCTGCTTTGACGATACCAACCATCCCAACGGGCCAGCCTTCGCCCTCTTGGCAACCAAATCAGCAATTCAACCGACCCAAGTTTCTTCCGTACCGCAGTCTGCCTCACCTTTTGCAGAAATTGGCACTCTCAAACAGCAGCTTGACAAGGCCCGGCTAGAAATAGAGCGTCTAAAGACCGAGAGTTCCGCCTGCTCTAGCCGCATTCAGGCAATGGAAACCAGCAAGTTTTGGAAGCTGAGAAAATCCTGGTTTGCCTTCAAAAAAACCTTTGGATTGCCGTCCAATGAACCCTAGAGCTACCCGTCAGGAACGTCAGCTCGCACAGCGGATTCGTGAGCTAGAGCGAGAAGTGGAGCTGGCTCAAGCCGAACGCGACCAGTATCGCGGCAGAGTTTCAGCGATTGAAAGCAGCAAATTTTGGCAGCTGCGCCGTCGCTGGATGCAGCTCAAAAATCGGCTGGGCGGCCAAGAGTTACTGGACTGGCAGCCTGAGCTGCCTGATATTCCGCCCGTATCTGAACTCCTGCCTGAACCTGAGGAGCCTATCTATGATCGCTGGCGCAGAGCCTACGCGCCTCGTCCTGCCGACTATGCTCGCATGGCCGAGACCGTCGATATTTTCCCAGTCAAGCCGCTGATCAGCATCCTTGTCCCAGTCTATAACCCACCCGAACCCTACCTGCGTGCCGCAATCGACTCGGTGCTGGGACAGATTTATCCCCACTGGGAGCTGTGTTTAGCTGATGACGCTTCTACTGCTCCCTATGTGCGTCCGCTGCTGGAAGCTTACGTCGCCCAAGACTCGCGGATTAAAGTCACCTTTCGCCCTGAAACCGGCCATATCTCCCGCTGCTCCAACTCAGCGCTAGAGCTGGCAACTGGCGAGTTCGTTGCTCTGCTGGATCACGACGATTTGCTCGCCCCAGATGCCCTCTATGAGGCGGCGCTGCTTTTAAATAAACATCCCGAAGCTGATTTTATTTATACCGACGAAGACAAAATTGACGAACAGGGAGACTTTAGCAATCCAGCCTTTAAGCCCGATTGGTCGCCCGATTCGTTCCTCTGCCGCATGTATTCCTGCCATCTCAGCTTTTATCGACGCTCAATTGTCAACGCTATCGGCGGCTTGAGAGTCGGCTTTGAGGGCAGTCAAGACTACGATTTGGTGCTGCGCTTTACCGAACAAACTGACCGCGTTTTTCACATTCCCAAAGTACTGTATCACTGGCGGATTCACGATGCCTCAATTGCCCAGAGCGCTGCTGCCAAACCCTATGCTTACGATGCCTCGGAGCGAGCCTTACAGGAAGCCCTTCAGCGACGACAAGAGCCGGGACAGGTGCTCAGTATTCCTCAGCATCCGGGGCACTATATCATTCGCTATGAAATTTTAGAACAGAAGTTAGTTAGCATTATTATTCCCACCCGCGATCTCTCAGAATTACTCGATCCCTGTCTAATCTCTATTTTTGGCGAGAGTAACTATCCTAACTATGAAGTCATCGTAATTGATAACGGCAGCGTTGAAGCGAAAACGCAAGATCTATTCAAAAAATGGCAGGCCAAAGAGCCAAGCAGATTTCAAGTTTATCCGCTCGATATTCCCTTCAACTATTCCCGAATCAATAATTTTGCGGCGACCAAAGCCAGCGGTGAGTTCCTGCTGTTTCTCAACAATGATACTAAAGTGATCACGCCCGACTGGATGACCGCAATGGTCGAACAGGCGCAGCGTCCGTCAGTTGGTGCCGTAGGAGGCAAGCTGCTCTACGCTGACGGGACGATTCAACATGCCGGAGTCGTGCTAGGAATTGCTGCCGCCACCGGACATAGCCACAAGCATTTCCCGGCAGATGCCTTTGGCTACATGGGGCAAATCGTCAGCATCTGCAACTATGCAGCCGTCACCGGAGCCTGCCTGATGTGCCGTAAAGCCCTATTTGAGCAAGTCGGCGGTTTTGAGGAAACGCTCACAATTGGCTACAACGACATTGACCTCTGCTTAAAGTTCTTAGAGCTGGGTTTGAGAAATATCTATTTGCCGCATGTTCAGCTCTACCACTACGAATCCAAAAGTCGCGGCGAAGATCTCGCACCAGACAAACAGGCGAGATTCTTTGAAGAAACAGACTGGATGCGGCAGCGCTGGCCCAACTGGATGCAGCACGATCCGTACTACAACCCCAACTTAACCCGTCGCCATGAGAACTATCAGATTCGCGATCCAGAAGCCCAAACTACCCCAACGCCTGCTTCAACGCCTCGCCCATGGCCTGACAGCCCACCAGCGTTTTACCCGCCGACATAATATCGCCCGTGCGGTAGTCGGCATCTAGCACAGTTTGTACCGCTTGCTCTAGACGGCTGGCGGCTTCTGGTTCATTCAGGCCGTAGCGCAGCAGCATGGCGGCACTCAGCACCTGCGCCAGTGGATTCGCCTTGTCCTGTCCGGCAATGTCGGGCGCAGAGCCATGCACGGGTTCAAATACGCCAGGGCCAGCAGCTCCCAGACTAGCCGAAGGCAACATGCCGATGCTCCCGGTCAGCATCGCCGCCGCGTCTGAGAGAATATCGCCAAACAAATTGCCTGTAACGATGGTATCAAACTGCTTGGGGGCGCGAATCAGCTGCATTGCGGCATTGTCCACATACAGGTGAGACAGCTCTACATCAGGATAGTCAGCGGCCATCTGGGTAATCCGGTCGCGCCAGAGCTGCGAGACATCTAGGACGTTGGCCTTATCGACTGAGCAAAGCCTGCCGCTGCGCTTTTGAGCAGTTTCAAACGCGACTTTGCCAATCCGATCAATTTCGCCTTCGGAATACACCATTGTATTCACGCCGCGTTTCTCACCCGTTTCAGTTTCAAAGATGCCTTTGGGTTGACCAAAGTAAATGCCGCCCGTCAGCTCGCGTACCACCATAATGTCCACGCCTTCGACCACCTCGCGTTTCAGGCTGGAAGCATCGATGAGCTGCGGCAAAATGCTGGCGGGTCGCAGATTGGCAAACAGCCCCAGTCCCGCTCGCAGCCCCAGCAGGCCAGTTTCAGGGCGCTGATGCCGGGGTAGGTTGTCCCACTTGTAGCCACCAATCGCGGCCAGCAGCACGGCATCGCTGTCTTTGCAGATGGCCAGCGTTTCGTCTGGCAGCGGGCTACCCGTCGCGTCAATTGCTGCCCCCCCCATCAGCGCCTCTTTAAATTCAAAGCCAATGCCGAGCTGCTCGCCCACCTGCTTCAAAATTCCGGTGGTGACGCTCATGATTTCGGGGCCAATGCCGTCGCCGGGAAGCAGCGTGATGCGATAGTTGCTCATAAAAAGTTCAGATAAAACAGGTTAGCGATTGAGTATCATAACCTGAATTGGTCAGCGATTGATGAGCGAAAGGCGGGCTGCAAATCTAGAACCCGAAGCCCAGCGAATGATCCGGGCGGGCAAACTCAACTTCGGGAACCAGCGGATCTTGGACCATGCCAATGCCCGTAAATCCCCAGCGTCCCATCAGCGTTTTGAGCTGCGAACCCGGAATTGACTCTACGCCAAAGCGATCCATCAAGCCGGAGGCATGTGTGTTCAGGTAGCTGAGCGCGTCCGCATGTTCTTTAAACAGCAGCAGAAATCCCGGATCAGGTGGGGCATCAGGATTGGCGGCGCGAGGGCGAGCGACGAGATATTGGCCATCGGCTTTGGAGCGAATCAGGTAGAGCGTGGCTGAGAGCATAGTTTAAGTTTCAATCTGATTTTCCAAGAGATCTGCGGCGTGATCATCAGTTCGGGCTGTAACGTTCCATCATAGAAGCAGAGGATACGCTTCGCTGACGACTACCCCACGATTACCTACGATCCATGCCGCAATCTACGCCACGATCCATGCCGCAATCCCCGATCCAATCCCCGCCGCTCAAATACGCCTACTTCCCCGGCTGCGTTGCCCAAGGAGCCTGCCGCGAACTCGACCTTTCCACCAAAGCGCTAACGCGAGCGCTGGGCATTGAACTATTAGAACTTAAAAAAGCCTCCTGCTGCGGCTCTGGCACCTTCAAAGAAGAGTCGCAGCTGCTCGAAGATACGGTCAACGCCCGCAACATTGCGCTGGCCGAATCCTTGAATCTGCCGCTGCTGACACATTGCAGCACCTGTCAAGGCGTGATTGGCCATGTGGACGAGCGATTGAAGGCCGCTCAGCAAAACAATCCGGCCTATCTAGAGCAGGTGAACGGTTTGCTGAAGCAAGAAGGCTGCTCGCCCTATCAAGGCAGCACTGAGGTCAAGCATCTGCTCTGGGCGCTGGTGGGCGATTTGGGCTTGGAGGCATTGGCGGCTCGCGTCACGAGGCGGCTAGAAGGCTTGAAATGCGCCGCGTTTTACGGCTGCTACCTGCTGCGCGCCCAAGACCACCTGCCCTACGATGACCCCTATAACCCGCAGTCGATGGAAAATGTTTTCCAGACCGTCGGAGCCACGCCAGTTTACTACCGGGGACGCACCCAATGCTGCGGCTGGCCGCTTTCCAGCTATGCCACCGAAGCCTCTTTCAAAATGGCTGGTGGACATATCCAGGAGGCGATTACTGCTGGAGCAGACTGCATGGTCACACCCTGTCCGCTCTGCCATCTCAACCTCGATTCGCGCCAGCCGGAAGTGGCCAAGGCTGTGGGTCTGCCGCTGGGCCTACCCGTGCTGCATCTGCCGCAGCTCGTGGCGCTGGCGGCGGGGGTGAGTCCAGATGATTTGGGACTCGATCGCCATATTGTCTCAACCCGTCCGGTGCTGGAGAAGCTGGGTTTGCTGGCTCAGGTTTAGAGGTGCTCTGAAAAAGCATTCGCATCTAGACAGATCCAGACGCATCTAGATTAAAAACTGCAACAGGATCGTCATATTTCTTTACCGCGCCTGCCTGCGTACCGCAAAAATATCTGAATCAGAATGCTAGACTGTTGAGCGAGTATAGGTATTCGGTTGCAGCGTTTGTTTTTAGTAATTGATGAGTTTTTCACGCTTTACCTTGGCAGGCTTCTCTCCGAAATCTCGCTCTCTATGCCCTAATTTTGGAGAAGATCCATGTCAATCTACGTAGGCAATCTGTCCTATGACGTTACGGAAGCTGACCTCAACACCGTGTTCGCAGAATACGGTACGGTCAAGCGCGTTCAGCTACCCACCGACCGGGAAACCGGACGGATGCGCGGCTTCGGCTTTGTCGAAATGAATGCTGAGGCTGAAGAAGATGCAGCCATCGAAGCGCTAGATGGCGCTGAGTGGATGGGTCGCGATTTGAAAGTGAACAAAGCCAAGCCTCGCGAAGATCGTGGCGGTTCGTTTGGTGGCGGCGGCGGCGGTCGTCGTGGCGGCGGCGGCGGCGGTGGCGGTGGCTACTCGCGTGGTGGCGGCGGCTACTAGGCTCGCGGATTCTAGGTGATAAGCTGGGCAGAGATTGCCCTAGCGTCTAACTGCCCATTAATTGCCCATTGACAAGAAGGCTCAAGCAAATCAGGCTTGAGCCTTTTTTGATGTTGAAGAGTCAGGAATTCGGAAAGAATTATCGTAGTCAGCGGCATCTTGGCGCTGTTCTCTCCAAGTTCTTGACTTTTGTTTTTTAAAGTGTTTTTCAAAGTCAAGCGCTCATCTCGGAGCGTTTTATTGGCAGTGTTCAACTTAAAGCAGCTCAATAGCCGCTTCAGCACTGGCGTTCCAGTCACGCTGCTGAGCAAGATTTTGATTGTGATGGCGCTGATCAGCCTGCGCTGGCTGTTAGACGGCAACCTGGGGCCAGTCAACGAAGCTGATGTTTTGCCGCTAGCTCGCCAGCATGTTCAGCCCAGCTGGATTCCCGGCGACTGGTACTTAAACCAGCCTGAGAGCTACCGACTGCTGTTTGAAACGCTAGCGGGCTGGCTGATTCTAGCCTGTGGCTTTTTGGCAAGCTCAATCATTGGGCGACTGGTCTGCTATGGCCTAGTGGCTACGGCTCTGGTGCAGATTGGCGCCCAGCTGCGGCTGAAATTCCTGCCGCTCGTGCTGGCGATTGAGCTGTTTATTTTAGGCACGAGTCAGGGCGTGATCGCCTCAGAGTGGATTCTGGGTCGGCTGGAGGCCAAGTCATTGGCCTATGGCTTCGTGCTGCTGGCGCTCTGGCTGCTGCTGGCTGGTCGCTATCGCTGGATGGCGCTGCTGCTGGGCATTGCCAGCTCGTTGCATGTGCTAGTTGGCGGCTGGTCGATGCTGATTGCGGTGGGCACGCTGACGCTTGATCCCCAGACACGCCCCCGGCTGATTCGGCAGAGCGGCTGGCTGCTGCTGATCTATCTCAGCGCCAGTCTGCTGGCTATCCAGGCGGTTCTGGCGCAGCTGCTGGCAACCGCGCCCGCTGCCGCCATTTCACCCTCCGAGATCTATGTGTTTTTGCGGCTGCCGCATCACCTCAACCCGCTGATCTGGTCAATCTGGTTTTTGCGGCTGCTGCTGGTTCTGCTAGTGTTTTGGGCGACCGAGCGGGTTTTGCGCCGACAGGCTGCGCCAGACGCCCCAGCGCCTGCTCCCATGCAGCTCGCCCGGTTTACCTGGGTGAGCCTGATCCCGTTTCTGGTGGGTCTTCTGGCTGCACCCTTTGACCAGACTGGCCAACTCCTTCAGTACTATCCGTTTCGGGTGGGCGATGTTATGCTGCCGCTGGCGACTTATTTGCTGGTGGCTTTGGCGATTCAGCAGGGCATTTCAGCGAAATGGCAAGCGCGAGTCATCCCCCTTTGCCTGGGTCTACTGCTGGTGGCTGGGATCTTGCAGACCGGACTGCTGGGCAGCCAGCTGTTGGCTTTGCGACAGTTTCCCATCGCAGAGCCAGCCTTTGAGGAACTCTGCGCCTGGGCAAAGCAAGAAACGCCAGCGGGCAGTCTGTTTGTGACACCGCCCGTAGATTTTGTGGAATTTACCTGGCTAGCCGAACGCCCCACCGTGGCCAAATATAAGCTGTTGCCGCAGACCAAAGCTGGGATCATCGCCTGGTATGAGCGGCTAGGTGACCTCAACGGCGGCAGTTTCCCGCTCCCCGAACCGCTTCGCACCGTTGACCACCGTGACTGGATCAGAGAAACGCTGCGGCAAAACTACTATGAGCTTAGCCCTGATCAGGTCACGGCGCTGATGGATAAATATCAGGCCAGCTACTTCATGACGCTCACCAACCACGAGCTGCCGTTCCCGGTCGTTTATCGCAACAGCGACTATTTAATCTATGGCCGTCCGGGTTGAAGGCGGGTTATCGGCTGAATCTGGTACACTTGTTCACTCGAAGCCGTTTACAGAAGCCAGAGCAGCAGCCAGATATGTCCGCAGCCCAGCCCCAGCCCCAGCCTCCCCAACTCCGCTCCTACCAGAGCCGGGTGATCAAAGATCTTTACGTGAAGCTGGGACAGGGGTATCGCCGGGTGGCGATCATTGCCGGGACGGGCGCAGGCAAGACCGTGATTGGCGGCAAGATCTGTGCCGACACGGCAGCGCGCGGCCTGCGGCTGATGTTTCTGGTGCATCTGGACGTGCTGGTGGGGCAGACCTACGAGAAAATGCAGGCATTTGGGCTGCGCTGCGGCTTTATCAAGGCGGGCTGGCGCGAAGACCCAGACGCGCCGATTCAAATTGCCAGCATTCAGACGATGGAAAAGCGCTCCTGGTGGCGCGACTGGCCGGCGCAGGTCGTGTTTTTTGACGAAGGCCACACCACGGTGTTCAGCCAGATTGGTCAGGAGATGATCTACAAAACCCACCCGCGCGCCGTGCATCTGGCCATGACCGCTACGCCCTACCGTCTGGGACGCGAGCAGTTGGGCGACCATATGCAAAGCTTTGTCTCCACGCCAGTTCCATCTGAGCTACAGCGGCTCGGCTTTTTGGCTACGATGCAGTATTACGGCGTGCCCAGTGACTCGCAGATCGATCTCTCTGGAGTCCGCACGGTGGCAGGTGACTTCGACGAGCGTGACCTGCGAAACGCCTGCGACCAGCCCGCATTGGTGCGGCGGATCGTCGAGGAATGGCAGCGGCTGACACCCGGCAAACGCACGATTGCTTTCTGCGTGGACGTGGAGCATGCGCGGCATGTGGCCGAGGCGTTTCAGGCAGTTGGCGTGGCGGCGGCAGTCGTCGAGGGCGGCACGCCCATTAAGGAGCGCCAGCAGCTCTATCGGGACTTGGGCAGCGGCTGGCTGCAAGTTTTGACCTCCTGTAACGTGATCAGCATTGGCTTTGATGAACCGAGCGTTGAGGTGGGGCTGCTGCTACGGCCTACGCAGTCACGGGCGCTGCACTACCAGCAGATTGGCCGGGTGATGCGGATCTCGCCTGCCAGCGGCAAGAAGTTTGGGATCATTTTGGATCAGGCCAATAACTTAAAGCGGCTGGGCTTCCCCGAAGATATCCAGGAATACCGCCTGCCAACTCGCCAAGAACCAGGCAGCAGCGAGGCCAAACCCACTAAGCAGTGCCCCGACTGCAATCGGTTGGTCTGGGGCTTTGTGATGGCCTGCCCTAGCTGTAGCTATCGCTGGGAGAGCCAGCCGCAGATCCAGACTCAAGATCTCGTTGAGGTCTACAGCGAGGAGCTATTGCGCCAGATCGAGCGCCGCAAGATGTCAGACTTTTTTCGGGTGCAGCGGCAGCGGGCGTTCCGCGAGGGGGCAGCCCCCAACTGGGCAAAGCGGCTGTTTTTTGAGCGGTTTAACTGCTCGCCGGAAGCTGACTGGTGTCTCGGCTCGATTTTTGGTGACCAGCCCAGCCTCCAGGATCGCTATGCCTACCGGGATTATCTGGTCAAAATCGCTCAGCAGCAGGGCAAGTCAATTGCTTGGGTAGTGGAAGAATTTCAGCAGGAGTTTGGGTTTGACAGCTGGCAGGAAGTTTTCTTTCCGCAAGAAAAATAGAGAAATAATCGAGAACCCAAGTTTGGTAAATTAATTTTTTATCGTAGGCAAAAGCTAGGTTTTTCAGTACACTTTGGTCATGTTGAAACCGCAGATGTAGCGCATGAACCTATGAAATTCCTCTCCTCTAGCACTCTCTCTGGCCTGAGTACTTCTATCCTGAGCGTCTCTAGTCTGTCTATTTTCACCGCCTGCACCGCGACGATTTTGCTGGCTGCGCCGCTGCGAGCCGAAAACCTGGAGCAGACTCAGCAGCTGCTCAACACCAGAGACTGTGCCAAGTGCGAGCTGAACAAAGCAGGTTTGGTTCATGCCAATCTCAGCGGCGCCAATCTCTCTGAGGCTAACTTAATTCAGGCGAATCTCAGCCATGCAGATTTGAGCGGAGCTAACCTCAGCGGCGCTCGGCTAACGGGCGCGGCGCTCTACAGCGTTGACCTGACTGGAGCCAACCTCAGCGGCGCAGACCTCAGCGGCGCAGACCTGCGGGACGCGATCTTGCTGAATGCCAACCTGGAGGGCGCGAATCTGCAAGACACGATGCTCTTAGGCGCGGTCGGGCTACCAGAGACAGTGGCGACTGCTGAAAATCACTACCGCTGGGGGATGCAGGAAGCCGGACGCGGTAACTTCCGAGATGCGGTCTACTACTACGACCAGGCGATTAGCCTCAAGCCCGACTTTGCCCATGCCTATATGGCGCGCAGTATCGCTCGCTATCGGCTAGCTGACCGCTCTGGAGCCATGGTGGATGCTCAAGAGGCTAATCGGCTGTACACGGCTCAAAACAACAGCCAGGGTGAGCAAATTGCCTCCCAGTTTGCCACCGGAATTCAGCAGGCGGATGAAGCCTATGCCGATGAGCAAAAGCGGCGCGTCAACGGCGGCAGCGCGGGCGGCAATATCCTCAACGTGATTGGCGGCTTGGCCGGGATGGCGCTCCAGGTCTTGCAGTATATGGCGTTTTAGGGGGCGTTTTAGGGGGCGTTCTAAGCATGACGCTCTAGCAGCGCTCCAGCACTCGGCACTGCATCATTGCCTTAATCCGATCGGCGAGGCGTAAAGACAGCGCCACAATGGTTAGCGTCGGGTTGGCATAGCCGCCTGTGGGGAATACCGAGCTGCTGGAGATAAACAGGTTGGAGAGACCATGCACCTGACAGTTGGCATCGACGACGCCTTGCTTCGGGTCGTTGTGCATTCGGGTCACGCCAATATGATGCGAAGCACCGGGCGAGGCCAAGATAAACTCGCCGTCCTCTGTTTCTGGAATAAACTGCCCTAGTCCCGCTCGCTCAATTTCCTCTGAGAGCACCTGCCAAGCCCGTCTGATGCCGTCTTTATCTTGCTCTGACCAGCAAGAGACATGACAGATCGCCTGCCGTCCCAGCTGATCGGTGCCTGCACCCAAGACGAGGCGATTCTCTGGATCGGGCGTTTGTTCAGTAATATGCAGCACTTCAAATACGCCGTAGACCGACTCTTTGTGATCTTGGAGATGCGACCAGCCGCCGTTGGCGAGGGTTGGCCAATAGGGGAGCGACTGACCGCTGACTTTACGCCAGATCGACTCGCTCACGTCATCCAGTCCAGACATAATGGTTTGGGCATGATGCTGCAGAGTTTTGAGGCCACCCGTCAAGCCTTTGCCGCTCAGCAGCACCTTCAGAGAAGCGATGGCCTCAGCCGAGCGGAATTGCTTGGCACGCGGAAAAATCCAGGCCGCAATGTTTAGCAGCTTTTCGCGGTGTAGCGCTGCATCTGAGAGCGTCAGTCCGCCCATGATCGACACGCCGTTGACTTGGCGCAAATCGTAGAGCGCTGTGCGGTTGAATAGGCTGGGATCAGAGGGAATGAACAGCCCGCCATGCACCAGCGGATGATCCATAAAATAGCGCCCGACCTGATCATGCTGATTGCCCAAACCGCTGGCCTGGGTTTTGTTGGAGAGCAAGAGCAGATGCGTATTTTCGACTGCGCCAGCTGCTAGGATCACCTGCTGGGCGCGGATCCAAAATGCTTTGCCTTCGACGGTTGCCACCCTAACCCGCGTCACGGTACGGCCAGAGTCGTCGGTTTCTAGCTCGACCGCATTGGCATGGAGCAGCGTCGTCACGTTTTTGGACTGGCTGAGCGTGCGGCGATATTGGTCAAAAAACAGCGCCCCGTTGCCGAACTGAAAGATCCGGGTTTGCAGGCGGTCGCTGGCAAATTTGAGCTGAGGCGCATCTGCATCTGCCCAATCCTCGGCTTCATAGGCAAATGGCCCTGACCCGATGACGCTCTGCGCCCGCTCATAGTAGGGCAGCAGGTCATCGTAAGTGAACGGCCAGCCGCTGTGGGGTACCCAGTCCCGCTGCTCAAAGTCAGCTCGATCGAGCGGCACCAGGCGCAGGCCAATTTCGGTATGGGGTAGGTTGACCCCCCAATAGCTGGAGTTGCCGCCAAATCGGCGGTTGCGATTTTCAGTGCCGATCTGCACAAAGTCGCCCAGGGTTTCAACCTCCCCCAGCGAGCGCGTGGCGGCATCGGGCTTTTCAAAGCCGCCGCTCTCCAGCAGACAGACCCGAAAGTCCTGTCCCGCCAGCTCGCGAGCCAGGGTAATACCCGCAGGCCCAGCCCCAACGATACAGATATCAGTTGTCAATTCTTCATCTGCCGAAATTGTGAAGGCATCAATGATCATGGTTTAATCCCTTTTATAAAGAAAATGATTGGAGAAAATCAGTTAGGACAAGTAAGTAGAATTAGTGACAAATCAGTGACAAATCAGTGACAAATTGTTGGATGACTAGCTTATGAGCAATGTCTATGATTTGACCCTGCTTACCTGCATCTTATTTAAACTGGAATCAACTGTCTCTATTTCGTAAAGACTGGATGAAACAATTTCAGTAGCTACAGAGTCTGCTAGATATTCAGCTAGATATTCAGCTCACTAGGTGTCAGCTCAAGTGTCAGCCAAAATGCCAGCTCACATCCAAGACTGGTGGCAACAGACCTTTCCCAGTGGCTGTCAACGCCTGGAAATTGCCGACAGCGCGGGGCGACCCGTGACCATTGCCTATGGAGAAGCCGGAACTGGAGCGCCGCTGCTGCTGCTGCATGGCCTGGGGAGCTGGAGCTATAGCTGGCGGCATAACGTACAGCCGCTCTCGCAGCAGCACCGCGTCATCTGCGTCGATGCCAAAGGCTATGGGTTCTCGGAAGCAGCGCCCCTGCCCGAAACTGCGGGGCATCAGGTGGATGAGCTAGCGCAGATTATTCAGGCGTTAAGCGATCAACCGGTGACCCTAGCCGCTGAATCTCTGGGGGGACTGACCGCGCTGGCTGCCGCCCAGTCTTATCCGGCGCTGATCGATCGCCTGATCGTGATCAACCTGCCAATCTTCCCGAAGGAACTGCCGAATTGGGGAATGCGGGTATTGTCGCAGCTGCCTTTGCCGCTCATTCAGCGGGTTGATGACTGGCGCATGCTGCAACCCTGCGCCCCAATTGTCGAATATTTGACCCGCTTAGTGCGTGCTGAGGTAGTGTTGGATCCAGCCAGCATCACCGACGCAGAAATCTACTGGCTCACCTATCCCTATCTGCATCGTCGCGGGACGCTGACCCAGTTCGCCGTTGACTTACAGCAGGCGGCTGAACAGATTCAGCTCTGCGGGCAGCGGCAGCCCAATTTAATTAGCCAGATTCAGAGACAGCTGCCGGAAATTACCGCGCCGACGCTGGTACTCTGGGCTGATCAAGACCAGTGGTTTCCCGCCTCAGATGGCGAGCGCCTCTGCCAGCAGCTGCCCAACGCCCAATTTCAGCTCATCCCTAACTGCGGCCATGTGGCCTCCAGCGGCAACCCCGCAGCGCTGAATGCCGCGATTCTAAATTTTCTGCGCGCCTACTAGGCTTCCGGCAGCGCGACTGGCTTTATCTCAGCCTGATCGCGACGCTGCAAGGCTAGCAAAACCAGCAGTCCGGCCAATGTACTCAGCGCCACCGCCAGCCAAAACAGATCCGTAACGCGACGCGGCTGATCGAGCGCCCAGCCGCCCGCAATTGGCGCAATCACGTAGCCAATCGCCCAGCACTGGTAGGCAATTGCGGTGTAGATGCCCCGCAGCGAGTTGGGCGCAAGCTCGGCAATCCAGGCGGCTGAGGTGGGTTTGTAAATGATTGCCGCCACCGCAAACAGCGCAAAGATGCCAAATTCTGCCCAGCTAGAGGCCAGCGCCAGCGTCCCCGACAGCCAAACCAGCAGAAAGCCCATGCCCCAAATGCCCAGCGACAGCATCAGAGACTGCAAATAGCTCAACCGCGCCAAGGCCTTAACGACCGGCACCTGTACCACTGCCCCCAGCCCAATAAAGCCCCAGGTAAACAGACTGGAGACCCGCAGCTCTGGCGTGCCGATGAAATTGACGAAATACAGCGGCAGCGAGCCGTTGACTAGGGCCATATAGACAATAAACAGCGTATTCACCAGCAGATAAATCAGCAGCTTGCGATCGGTGAGCGCCTGCTTCCAACCCGCTTGAGCTGCCGGGATCTCAACTGAAGCATCGCGCTGGTCTTCGGCAGCAGTTGTGATCAGCAGCGTAAACAGCGTAAACAGCACCGCCGCCGCCGCAAAAATCTGAATCGCTGAAGGTAAGCGCACCAGCAGCAGCCCGCCGCCCAGCGTGCCCAGGCCAAAGCCTAAATTATCCATCACGCCCAGCACCGAAAAAGCTTCCTGTCGCTGCTCGGAAGGGGTGGCATCCATGACCGCTGCATCTGCCGCTGTCCAGTACAGCCCGGTGCTGATTCCAAAGAACAGATTGGCGACCACTAGCAGCCAGAGCGCTTGGCTAAAGCTCGTCAAGGTCGCCGTAATGATGGCGGCAATTCCAGAGACAATCAGCGTCTTGCGCCGTCCAAACTGGGGCGAGTCGGTGAGGCTGCCGCCCAGCAGATTGCCAAAGAAGCCCGATACTGCGCCCGCGCTCGTTGCTAGCCCCACCTGCGTCGCTGAGAACCCGCTGTAGTTGACAAACACAATTGGCATGTAAAACAGCAGCACTGCCGAACCGAGCTGATAGAGGCCGCGCCCCGCAGCCTGCACCCAAACCTGCCGAGGCACAGCGGTCAAAGAGAGTGAGAGACTCATAAACAACCTGTGTGATTACTAAGAATTGTAAACAAAAATATTCAAGGCTGTTTCTGCAAGAGGCAGAACCTAGCCGCTGGCCATTTGCTGCCGGATCATCTCGCCCAGTTTTTGCATCGCCTGATCAATCTCGTCTGACCAGATGAGTCCGGCGTTGAGTCGAAAGCAGTTGCCGTAACTGCCGGAGGGCGAGAAAATTGAACCTGGAGCAATGCTGATATGCTGCTGCAAAGCCTGCTCGTACAGCGCCAGCGAGTCGAAGTCCTGTGGCAGATCCACCCAGAGCACATGCCCACCGTTGGGGCGAGTCACGCGGGTTTCGGCAGGGAAATAGTCACAGATCGCCTGCGTCATCCGCAGCATTTGCGACTGATAGGCGCGGCGCAACTGCCGCAGATGCCGATCGTAGCCGCCGTTGGACAGGAATGCCGCGACGGTCAGCTGAGGCGCAATGGCCGTCGTTTGGTTAATCACCCACTTCAGCTGCTCGACTTTGGCCTGATAGCGACCCGCCACCGCCCAGCCAACTCTTAGACCGGGCGAGAGCGTCTTGCTGCAAGAGGAACAGTAGAGCACCAGGCCATCTCGATCAAATGCCTTCATGGCTTTGGGGCGCGTTCCTTCAAAATATACGTCACCGTAAATGTCATCTTCAATGAGCGGCACTTCATGCTGAGCCAATAGCTCGACAAACTGCTGCTTGCGCTCATCGCTCATGCAGGTGCCCAGTGGGTTGCTGAAGTTTGAGACGATGGCACAGGCGGCAATCTCACCTTTCTTCAATACAGCTTCCAGATCCGTCAGAGAAATCCCGTCGCGGGGATGCGTGGGTAGTTCTAGTGCCTTCAAATGCAGGATCTCCAATGCCTCCAGTAATCCGTAGTAGGTGGGCGACTCAATGGCGACCGTATCGCCGGGTTGCGTCACGGCGCGTAGCGACAGAAACACCGACTCGAAGGTGCCGTTGGTCGTGACGATTTCATCCGGCGTGACTGAGCAGCCTGCGTCCATCAGCCGCCTTGCCACCTCATGCCGCAATGCACCACATCCCGGCGGGACATCATAAGCATGAGCCAAATCCTGATGTTGGCGCAGCACTTGCCCGGTGAGCCGATTCAGGGCCGCAATTGGCAATAGCTCCATGCTGGGAATCGCCGCACCCAGCCGCAGAGTCTGCGAGTCGCGGATTGAGCAGATCACCCGGAAGCCCAGCGAAGTATCGACGTGATGCGCTTTGGGCAGAGGGCAGGACTGCGGCGGCTCGCCGGGTGCTCTTAAGGCCGTCCTAACGTAGTAGCCCGACTGAGGCCGCGCCGCAATCAGACCCCGATCTTCGAGCAGGCGGTAGGCTTCAAGTACGGTAGAAATGCTGACCGACCACTGATTATGCAGCTTTCGCACCGATGGCAAGCGGTCGCCCACTTGCAGTGTACCTTCGGCAATCAGGCGCTGAATCCGGTCGGCAATCTGTTCGTAGAGGGTTTTGTCGGCTGGTTGAGAAAGCTGATGGGTCATAACGCAATGAGGGTGAGGGGGCTGAAACTGAGGGCTGTCCTCAAAAATACAGATTTAAAAATACAGATTTAAGTGAACAGAGCACCAATACAGTTTTGACAGATCACGACCATAACAGTTTCTGGAAGCCAAACTGTTACCATTACAATTTAGCCTAACTGCATCTGTGCAAACCAGATTCCACAGTTGAAAATAAGCGTAGTTCAGGTGAAATTTGGTTCAGATTAAGTTGCTGCTTTTAGAGCACAGCCTTGTTCAAAGGCGTAATTTCCAGCGCCTAGATTAATCTCTAAAACGCTAGTTTCTTAACTTGCTGTCAACTGACTATTGACTCAACGATCCAACTTTATGCAGGAAGAAAGTCAGACTTTTTCAAACGTTTTCAGACTGCGATCTAATGGTAAGCAAAATAGATTGGTTTTAGGCAAGAGAGTCCATACGATTGGATTTGAGCCTTCCATCTATTTTTTTCATGGAAGCTATCCGTCTAGGCTTTTGATCTAAAGAAGCAGTCACTCTAAACTAAAAACATTCGACTAGTTGCCCCTTATTTCCCTTATTCAGGACATATCATGAAAAGCTTCAACCCAACGTCCCTTTCTAATTCACAATCAAATATTGTGCCGTTTCAGTCAGCCGTCCGCTCAAAATCTCGATTTACTACTCAAAGATCTTCGCGGTGGGAAAGATTTTGGGATGGGCTGTTGAGTCTGCTAGTGCCAAGCTCGCAGCCTGTAATTATCGAAAAACGCGATCAAGACGGCAGCTACTATCAAGTCTATGATCCAGCTACGCAGAGTTCTAAAACCTTTAGCTCAGAGCTAGAGACGCGCATCTGGCTCGATCGGCGGTACTACGATAGTCCCAGAAATTGGTAATTGTTCATGCAGCGAAACTCATCCGGGTAGTCTTATTTCGTCAATAGTCCGGACAGAATTTAGGCAGTTTTAGGCTCAAACTCCTATCGGTAGTGCATCAGATTGTTGTTGGGAAGGTAGCGAGGTCATGCCAACTCCAAGGATGGTCAGCCAGCCCTGCTCGTTGCGCTGCTGTTGTCTTAAATCGGCTGTGCTGCCAGATCCAATTGAAGTAACTCACCACTAAGCGCGTCGTCACTTTGCTTTGCTCCCACAACTTGCCAAACTTGTTCTGCCGTCGGTGCCACCGGCCTGTCTGCTGCCTGACAATGCCGTTGGTGCGCTCCAAACGTTGCGTCTGGTCTTTGCCGATGTAATGCTCAATCTCAGGCGGCAGCACCCGTTCATAACCTCCCCAGTCATCATTGTTCCAGTGTTGCCAAGCTGTTTTGCCTTCTGTACTCACCACCAACTCCTCAAGCAGTGCATCGGTGTGTTTCCCCACTCGCGCTGCTAAAATCCAACAATCTCCGACCTCTAGTTCTTTGGGCAGACATTGCTTTTGTTTTTTTGCACGAATGACCACATCTCGTCACCGCTCACTTCCTCAGTCGCGACTGCTTTAACTTGGTGATTATGAACCAGCAAGGCTTTGGTACTGGAGGCGCGAACGATACTGACGACTGTGTTGTAAGCGACCTTTGTGATATCGACAAACCACCTGCATCTGGCAACTCACCGTCCCATGCAGTTGACTGTTGAGGCTGTAGTGAGTGGCATAGCTCTTGCGGCCTCTGAGTAAAGCCCGAGTCCCCCCTGTTTTGCCCCGAATCACCGCAGGCAGGATAAATGGGATGTTGAGGGCTTTGAGCCAGCGAATCACGGGCACACTGTAGAAGCCTCACTCGAGATAGAGCCGTTTGACTCCAACGCGCAACGGATGCAGCATGGCCAGTAGAATCGTCACGGTTGCCACCAAAGTCTCTTGGCGATGCACGGCATGAATGCCCAGAGTCAGACGTTTGTGGCGAGAGACCAAGTAAACTGTGGCATAGGCAAAGAACCGAGTTGTCATGGCTGATTTTCAATGTGTTTAGCCTGACACTACTCCTTTCTTGCCCTATTTGCGATCTACTGATATAGTTGCTGGATTCGCCGCTAGAGCCAGCCATCTTCCAAAAACTTCCGAAGATCTGCTGGTTTTTTAAATCCAGCTTCCACCGGGCTACGTAAACCCCCATAAGAGGAAAACCTCGACCGTTGACTGAGGGGTTTTGATACATTCAAACGCTTGCAGAGACTCGCTTCCAGCGCAGCTCTCATTTACTCTGCTTTTAAGGAGATCTAGAAATGGTGAATCAGTCGAAAGCCAAAGCTTTCAGGAGCCTGCTGCCCATCAAGCCGAAAAAGCTGCTGGGGCTGACCGCAGTAGCGCTAAGTCTGTCGCTGAGTGCTTTGGGAATTGCCACAGCGTTGCAACCCCAGACAATTCAAGCCTCTGACCACGACGATGGCGATATTGATGTTAGAAGCCGTTCCCTGAGCCTGACCGACCTCTATGCTTTTCGAGAAACCGATCTCAATCCGGCAGCCCGCCCTGACGATCTGATTTTCGTGATGAATACCAACCCGCGTTCGCTAGCGCGGCAGCAGTATTTTTTTAGCAGCGAAGCCCGCTACGAGTTTCGGTTTTCGCGGGTGAGAAACAACGACGCGACACCCACCGCCACGCCTGATACAACGCTGCGGTTCACCTTTGGCCGTCCGCAAGGCTCAAATCGCCGCCAAAAAATTACGATAACGGTGCTGGACAGCAAAGGCACGCAGGTGGTGGACAAAACGGTGGACAATAAGTCACTGTTCACCACCTCCTTGAATAACAGCCCAACCATTAATACCGTTGCCGCGAGAGGCAGCAGGCTCACCGTATTTGCGGGCTTGCGCGAAGATCCGTTTTATTTCGACGTGGAGCAGTTTTTCCGGGTGCGGGCAGGGCTAGCAGGACTTGGCCCTGCGGTTGGCTTCCGTCCGCCAGAGCAGGCTGTAGATTTTGCAACAGGCTATAACGTGAACACAGTCGTGGTGCGCGTCCCCCGCAGATTTTTGCAAGGCGAGAGCCCTGCCACCACGTTTGATGTCTGGCTCTCGCTGCTGGTGCAAGATCCGCGCACGAAGCAGTTTGTCCAGACTGAGCAGTTGGCGCGTCCCGGCATTAACGAAGTGCTGCTGATTTCGCAGGGCAGCCTAGCAGGCTACAACCGCACGCAGCCCAGCCGTGTCGTGCCGCCCTCTGTGGCGGCTGAAGCCACCAACACGCTGCTGGCGTTGGGCAACAGTCCAGAGAGAGCTACAGCCCTGCTGGGAGCCTTTATCCCAGACGTGATGCGGTTTGACACCACTGGCCCTAGCGGGTTTGCCAATGCTCTCAATGCCCAAGGTTCACCGATTCGAGGCCGGATGTTGACTGATGATGTGGTGGACATCGCGCTATCTGTGCTCTCCAACGGCGCGGTCACGACCGACAACGTCAGCTATGAGGGCGTATCGGGCAATCCAGGTCAGGGACATGATCCGCTAGACGCGAATTTCCCATATCTGGCGCTGCCGAATTAGATCCTCCTAGATTTCTCCTGAAAAGGAGGACTTCAAACCAGTTCTAACTCTAATCCCCCTTTTTTAAGGGGGTTAGGGGGATCGGTTCGCCCGTATAGAAATCAGGAACTAAAGATCTCAAACGCATCTGAGAAGGCTTTTGTGTATGAAACGTAGCATCTATCTGGATTCAGTATCGCTAAAATTCTGGAAGTCGAAATTCTGGAAGTCGAAATATTGGCAGCAGATTAGCCTGAGCGCGCTGATTGGCTTGCCGATTGCCAGCGGTTTGCTAATTGTGACGCAGCCCAACTTTCCGGTGAAAGTGGCCGCTTTACAGAGCCGCTTGTTGAGTCCGCTTAAAGAACCCTATCGCTACCCGTTTTATGACTCGCTGAGTCAGGGCGAACGTCGTCCTATGGCGCGGTTGCAGCAGGAGATTGGCTTTTATCAAATGCAGGTGAGGCAGTATCCCGATCGGGCGCTGGATCAGGCGGCTTTGGCTGCGGCATATTTGAGAGCAGCTCGGATGACGGGTGAGGGCAGCTGGTATTTGCTAGCTGAACAGACGGCGCAACGGTCGCTGGCCATTCTGCCCATTGAAAACGCTGAGGCGCTGTCGGTGATGGCGCGAGTCACGGAGGCCAAGCATGATTTTGCAGAGGCTTTGCGGCTTGCCCAGCAGATTCCCAAGCCCACCGAAACGCTCTCGATTCAAGCTACGTCAAATCTGGCGCTGGGTAAATTGACTGCGGCACGTCAGGCGGCAGATACGCTGGTTGACCAGACCTTGAGCCAGAATGCTTTCAGTCTGCTGGGCTTGGTGCAGACGGCGCAGGGGCAGGACGAGGCGGCGCTGAAGAGCTTTGACTATGCGCTGGAGGTGGAAGAAGCAGGCGAACTCAGCAGCTCAGCCCGGACACGCACCCTGCTGGGGCGATTTTACTACGAGCGCGGCGATCTGAAACGGGCGGGTGACTTTTATGATGAGGCGCTCAATATCCTGCCCGACTATTCGCAAGCGCTGCTGAATCAAGCCCAGCTTGCGATTCGTCAAGGCCACTATCAGGTCGCTGAGCAACGCTACCAGCGGATGAACCAACTTTCGCAGGGCGCACCCACTTTGTTCGACCCGCTAATTTTGCGAGGTCGGGCACAGATCAAGGCTTTGCAGGGCGACCGGACTGGAGCCGAAGCGCTCTGGACGGAGGCAGAAACCCTGCTGCGGCAAAGCTTGGGCGACAGCTCGTTTGGACATCGTCGCGATTTGGCAAGGCTGCTGCTGGAGCGCGGTCAAACCCAAGATATCCCGGAAGCCGTGACGCTGATGCAGGCTGAGGTGCAGCACCGCCGCGATGCCGAAACGCTGAATACTTACGCCTGGGCGCTGTTTGAGGCCAAGCGCTGGCCGGAGGCGCAGGCGGCAGTTCAGGAAGCGATGGCATCAGGGGTGCGGAGTGCTGGGCTGTATGACCGAGCTGCCGCTGTTGAGCAGGCGTTGGGCAACGCGACTCAGGTAAATGCTTATCGGCAAAAAATGCAGCAAATTGACCCGCAGTTTAACGACAATGCCCGCCGCGCCGTCAGTCTTGGCGCTGGACTCGGTTCGTAGCCCTTTACTTTCTTAGATTTATGTCTTCTAAAATTAGATCGGCTTGCTATTTTGTGTTATTTCTGGTTTCAGCGCTGTTTATCTGGGCTATCGCGGCGCTACCCAGTCAGGCTCACTGGTCGGATATGTCGGCGGCTGAAATTTTGCTGGAGCAGTCCAGCGCCCAGATGAATTTCACCTACCCGACTGGACTCACGCCCTTTGCGGACGATGATCGCAACGGTCAGCTTTCCAGCGGCGAAGTGATGGCACATCAGCGCGAGCTAACCGACTTTCTGGCAGCGGCAATTCAGTTGACTAACGGCGCTCAGGTGGGCAGCTTGACGGTGCAGCCACTGCCGCAGGGAACCGCCTCTCCGGTAATTCAGGCCGCGCCGCAAAACACGCACAGTACGCTTCAGCTTACCTACAGTTGGCCGCAGCCTGTGCAGGCGTTGAAAATTCGCTATGGCTTGTTTTTACCGGGCGTTTCGACAGCGAGCTGTCTAGCGACCATTTTGCAAAATCAGCAGCTCAAAACCTTCGTATTTACGCCCAAGCAGCAGGTGTTTGCAATTGCGCCCGGTCTAGATCGATTTGGCAGCGGCGGCATTTTGCTGGCAGTTGGCGGTGCGATTGTTTGGGGCGCGATGCATTCTCTGTCGCCCGGTCATGGCAAGACGCTGGTGGGAGCTTATTTGGTGGGGGCAAGGGCGACGGCAAAACACGCTGTTTTTCTGGCACTGACGACGACCGTAACGCATACGCTGGGCATCTTTGCGCTGGGACTCATTGCAGTTTTCGCCTCGCGCTATATTTTGCCTGAACAGCTCTATCCCTGGATGAATTTGGTTTCTGGGGTGATGGTGGCAGTGATTGGTGGCAATTTATTCTGGAGTCGATTTCAAAAGTTCTTTGGGTATCAATCTCATGCGGGTCATTTGCATCATATTCATACGCATGATCACAAATCACAATTAGATTTACAGACTATGGCTTACGTCCATGGGACTGTTCAGACTAAACTATTAGAGCCTACTCATCAGCATCACGATCATCAGCATCACAGGCATGAGCATTATGGCCATGATCACGGCCATCACCATGACCATAGTCATCACTCAGGTCATTCCCACTTGCCGCCTGATGCAGACGGTTCACCGATTACTTGGCGCAGTCTTCTAGCGTTAGGTGTTTCGGGCGGTCTGGTTCCCTGTCCGGCGGCGCTGGTGCTGCTGCTGAGCTGTATTGCGTTAGGCAATGTTGGGCTGGGTCTGTTGCTGGTGCTGGCTTTTAGCCTCGGCTTGGCGGCTGTGCTGACTGGACTGGGGCTGCTGATGGTCTATGCAAAGCCGCTGTTTCGTCACTTGCCGACTCCTAAAGGCGCGGCTAGATTGCTGCCTACATTCAGCGCTATTGGCATTGTGGTGATTGGCATTGGGCTTTCGGCACAGGCCGCTCTGCAAATTGCGGGTCGATAAACTTAAATGGCCAAACTTAGACACTTTAAGATAATGCTAAAATTCACCATCTCGATCACATTTCTAGGAATGCTGATAGCTCCAGCAGTTGCCCAGTCAGAATTTAATCAAAGCGATCTGGTTTGCTACATGCAAACCGCGGATGGCAGAACGGTTGACCTTAGCTCACTTTGCGGCAGCCGCACCCCTAGCCGCTCGCCCCGCCCGGTGACTGTCGCCCCACCCTCCAGCATCAGCCCTTACAGCAATTTAGGCGGACTGGAAATCAACGCAGGCGGCGCGGGCGCTAAACCTTGTTTTGGTCTAGACGATCAGGGCAAACGTTGCCCGACTACACGCTAGAACGCGCTAGAAAGCTTCAGCAGCATTACCATACGGGCACAGGTGAATTTCATGCAGGCAAATCTTATGCAGGCCAACTCACAGATAAATCCGCAAACCAGCCTCAGTGCTTGGCAACAGCTCAAGCAAAAGCAGATTAGCTGCGAGCAGGCGATTGCGCTGTTGGTAGATCCTACAGGGCAGGTGCAGCTAGAGCGGCTTGATCCTGAAGTGAGCCAGCGCTTCTGGCGGCATTTTGGCAGTCGTTCGGGCAGCAGCTTGCCGATTGTGATGCCCTTGCTGCTCTGGCGCGGCTGCTACTATTTGGGCAGTCCGGTGACGCTTAGCCCCGCCGCAGTTCAGCAGTTGACCGATCGGCTGAACGCCGAAATTCAAATTATTGCCATCTCCGAAAAAAGCTACCGCCACTGGCATCGGCTGCAAAGTCTGGATGCCGGACAGCTCAGCAGCACCGCTCTGGTCAATCCGCTGACGGGCGAGCTAGAGCGCGAAAACATCACCGAAATTGCTGAGCTGTATTTATCGCAAACCGACAACCAAATTGAGCGGATCAAAACCTTGATTTCCAGTGCTCTGCGAAACCGTGCCAGCGACATTCACCTCGCCCCGGCATCTGATGGGCTGCGCGTCCGGTTTCGGATCGACGGCATTCTACGCCATATCACGACGCTGCCGCCTGAGATTAGCCGGAAGGTGATTGTCTCGCTGAAGGTGATGAGCGATATGGATATTGCTGAAAGCCGCCGCCCGCAAGATGGTCGGATTGGTGAGAAATATATGGCCGCACAGCAGCAGCAGGGTTTGGATATGCGCGTGAGTACGTTGCCCTGTGTCAGCAGTCGGAAGGGCGAACCGGGCGAAAAGGTGGTGCTGCGGCTGCTGCGTCAGCAAAACTCGTTTGCTACGATTAAAGACATTGGATTTTCGGAGGCAGCGCTGCAAACCTACGAAAGCTGGCTGCAAGAGCCGCAGGGCATGGTGATTTTTACAGGCCCCACCGGATCAGGCAAAACCAGTACGCTTTATACCAGTTTACAAACGCTTGCTACCGAGTCAGTCAACATTGTTACAGTAGAAGACCCAGTAGAGTATATTTTGCCGGATATCACCCAAACGCAGGTGCATGAGGTGGCAGGCATGACCTTTGCAGGCGGACTGCGGGCAATTCTACGCCAAGACCCCGACATTATTATGGTGGGCGAAATCCGCGACCACGAAACTGCTGAAACTGCCGTGCGAGCTGCCCTGACCGGGCATCTGGTGCTGACGACGCTGCATACCAACGACGCAATTGGCGTGATTCCCCGGCTCAAAGACATTGGCCCTGATCCAGGCTTAATCAGCGACGCGCTGCTGGGCATTGTGGCACAGCGCTTAGTGCGCAAAGTTTGTCCCCACTGCGCCGAACCCTACAGCCCGACTGCGGCTGACCTAAAGCTCTTGGGGCTACGCCGCGAGGAGGCCAGCGCTGACCAGTGGCGCAAAGGCCGAGGCTGCGAGCACTGCTTTAATTCGGGCTATCAGGGACGCGAGGCGGTGATTGAACTGCTCAACGTTGATGACAAAGTCCGCCAGCTGATCTACGAAGGCACGCTGACTCAGCTGCGTCGCTATCTTTACGAGAGCGATTTTATTTCGTTTCGGATGGGCGCGATTGCCAAAATTACCGCTGGCATCACTACGGTGGAAGAAGTGCGGCGCGTCCTGCCCCACAGCGCCTTTCATCAGAAATCTAGCGAACGTCCGCTGCATTCAGCTCGTCTCTCTAGCGTAGTTTAGCAGGGTTCAGCTGCTCCGCCACCCTGCTGCTGTTTGATCAAGATATTTAGAGGCAGAGTCTGCTGCTGGCTTCGATGATTTTGGCGCAGGGCTATTTCATTCCAATTGTGAAACTGATATGGTAGTTAGGCCATCTCTCAAACCCTGACCTCGATGCCTCAACTTGCTATCGTCGAAGCCTTTGCCGACCTCTGTGATACTCGTCGCACAG
>JAHHHV010000002.1 GCA_019359155.1 Pegethrix bostrychoides GSE-TBD4-15B | reverse complement strand
CGACGAGTATCACAGAGGTCGGCAAAGGCTTCGACGATAGCAAGTTGAGGCATCGAGGTCAGGGTTTGAGAGATGGCCTAACTACCATATCAGTTTCACAATTGGAATGAAATAGCCCTGACGAACTGGCTGTAGCAATGAATGCCAATCGGAATATCCAACTGACTCAACTCGACAGTCAAAAATTTCAGGCCGATCTGCTACTCGCCAGATTTGACGGGGCTGAGTTTTTCTTTGCAGAAGCCTCTTGTCCGGTCTATACGCTGGGCGCAAAACGGCCAGACTACCTAGATTTTTCCTGCGCCTTACAAGGCATTGATGCAAGCATTATCTCGCATCACTATCGGCTTTCTCCCAACACCTTATTTGGCTTCGACTCTAATCGTGAAACCAGAATTGTTGTGCCCGCGAATTTAAAGTTAGGGACAGTGCAAATTCGACAGGATCTGTTTGAAGATTGTCTGCAAGTGATGGATCGGCTCGATATCAATTCGCAGTTTTTGGCCAAAAATTATCTCTCTGCCCCAATCACCTTGCCAGCCGTCAGAGCCTATCTTCTAGACCTGATGAGATTGATTCAGCAACAGCCCAATTTCTTAAAGCTGACTCAACTCAAAAAACTCATTCTCGACGATTTTATTCCGCTCTTGATCCAAGCCATTCCCCTGCGGAACGAAACCTCAACCCATCGCTCAACCTGCTTAAACCGAACCAAATTAGTCAAACAGGCAGAGGATTACATGCTGGCGCATCTCGATCAACCTCTGACTTTGAAAGATCTGTGCAAGGCGTTAAATATCAATAGTCGTTCTATTTTTTACGGCTTTCAAGATATGTTTGGCCTTAGCCCAATGGCCTATCTCAAAATCCAGCGACTGCATGGCGTGCGTCGATTGCTGAAAGTAGCTGATCCTACCACCAACAGTATTATGGCAATCGCCAATCAGTTTGGCTTCTGGAGTGCCGGACATTTTGCCCGTGATTACAAACAAATGTTTGGGGAATTACCCGGAGACAATCAAGCGATGATGTTTGAAATATGAGTTGTTTGCTGGGCGAATGTGACGCTTATATTCACCCAGCAAACCATTCACCCAGCAAAACATTCACCCAGCAAAAAAGAGGCCAGCAATGCCAGCCCCTCAAATATAAGGCGGGGGAAAAGAACTAGCCGAAACGACCGCTCACGTAGTCCTGGGTCGCTTTCTGCTTGGGCGCGTTGAAGATACTCTCGGTTTTGTCATATTCCACCAGGTAGCCAAAGCGGCTGCCGCCCTCTGTTGCCTCAGCGTTGAAAAAGCCCGTGTAGTCGGCCACACGCGATGCCTGCTGCATGTTGTGGGTGACGATAATGATTGTGAAGCGCTGCTTCAGCTCATGCATCAGATCTTCCACCCGCAGCGTCGAAATCGGATCAAGCGCCGAGCAGGGTTCGTCCATCAGGATCACCTCTGGCTCAATTGCAATTGTGCGGGCAATGCAAAGCCGCTGCTGCTGACCGCCGGAAAGCGCCAAGCCGCTCTGCTTCAGCTTGTCTTTGGTCTCGTCCCAAAGTGCCGCACCTCGGAGCGAACGCTCTACTAGCTCGTCCATATCGCCCTTGTAGCCGTTCACCCTTGCCCCAAACGCAATATTTTCATAGATTGACTTGGGGAAGGGGTTGGGGCGCTGAAACACCATGCCAATCCGGCGACGCACCTCAACGGGATCCACCTTCGGGTCGTAGAGGTCAATATTTTGGTAGGTGACCTTACCCTCGACGCGAGCGCTGGGAATCAGGTCATTCAGACGGTTGTAGCAGCGCAGCAGGGTGCTTTTGCCGCAGCCTGAAGGGCCGATAAACGCCACGACTTTGTTTTTAGGAATATCGAGGTAGACATTGCGAACCGCCTGAAACGCACCGTAGAAGATCGAGACGTTTTCGGTAGTGATGACAATATCTTCAGAGAGGGTAGCGCTAGAGGGATTCGGTCGAGTTGAAGGATTCGTCATAGCAGGAAGGGGGGTAAATAATCACTAAGGGAATGAATCAGAACCAGCGCTCACTCAAACTAGCCGCTCAGCGTTGACAGACCGCCTAGTGGTAAGCCAGCAGCAAGCTCAATAAACCTTGCGCGCCGTCAGGGTGCGAGACAGAACGCTGACGGTCATAATCAGCGCCACAATCACCAGTGCGGCAGCCCAGGCCAGCTCATTCTGGTTTTTGTAAGGCGCAATGGCAAAGTTGTAGATCAGCACTGAAAGCGTGGCAATCGGCTCTTTGAGGCTGCGCGCTTGAAACTGATTGAACAGCGCCGTAAACAGCAGTGGAGCCGTTTCACCCGCCGCTCTCGCCAGCGCCAGCGTCGCTCCGGTGGCGATGAAGGGCAGAGTCGCAGGCAAAATCACGCTGGCCACACCCTGAAAATTAGTGGCTCCAATGCCCACCAAGCCCTGACGCACCTCGCTTGGGATCGACTTCAAGCCCTCTTCGGCGGTGCGGATAATAATCGGCATCATCAGCACCGAGAGAGCCACGCCGCCAGCAATCGCCGAGAAGTTGCCCATCGTCAGCACCACAATACCGTAGGCAAACAGTCCGGCAATAATAGACGGTACGCCGCTGAGTACGTTGGTGCAAAACCGCACGAACTGGGAGAGCTTGTTGCCCCGACCGAATTCAATCGTGTAGATTGCGGTGAGAATCCCGACGGGCAGGCTGATCAGAGCCCCAATCAAGCAGGTGATGAGCGTGCCCACAATCGCGTTGCTAAATCCACCCCCGTCCACGAGCGGCGGCGGCGGCAGCTCGGTAAACACAGATGGAAAATCTTGAAAGAGGCGGCTCAGACCATTCTTGAGCAGCATAAAGATGATTGACCCTAGCGGCAAAATTGCGACGACGACGCAGCCAATCACCAGCCCCGTCATCAGCTTGCCAAAGTTTTTACGGCCGGATGTCACTTCTGTGTCAAACGTACCGGGCGCAATGTCTTCTAGAACATTATCAGATTGTGTCGTCATGAGCGCTTCCGAGGAAAAGGACAAGATTCAAACCGCAACGGCGCTGCCAGCTAGCTTTGGATCGAGCCTAAAGCTATTCAACCTGCTGAAACTTGCTGACAATGATCTCCGCCAGCACGTTGACCACTAGCGTCAGCACCATCAGCACCAGCGCCAGGTAAAACAGAGATGACTTTTGCAGACCGCTGGCTTCTGCAAACTGGTTGGCGATCATCGCCGAAATGGTTGAGGCCGGGGCAAATAGCGAGGCGCTGATTCGGTTGGAGTTGCCAATCAGCATGGCCGCGGCCATCGTCTCGCCCAATGCCCGTCCCAACGCCAGCATCACCGAGCCAATGATCCCTGACAGCGCTGAAGGCACAATCACCTGAACCAGCGTTTCCCAGCGGGTCGCGCCCAGCCCGTAAGCGCCCTGACGCAGCTGTGGCGACACAGACAGCAGTGAGTCACGCGAGATGGCAATAATCGTTGGCAAAATCATAATCGCCAGCACCAGTGCCGTCGCAAACATCTGGCGGGTGCTGGGAGCCGTTGAAAAGAGCGGAAACCAGCCAAATAGATTGTGGATAGTCTGTAGCCCTGGCAAGATAAACGGCACTAGGACAAAGATGCCCCACATCCCGTAGACCACGCTGGGCACGGCTGCGAGCAGCTCAACCACAAAGGCCAGCGGGGTCTGAAGTTTGCTAGGCAAAAAGTTTTCGCTCAAGAAAACCGCTACCCCAACTCCTAACGGCACGGCAAACAGCAGAGCGATGATCGAGCTGACGATTGTGCCAGTAATCTGCGGCAGCGCCCCGAACGAGTCCTGCACCGGGTTCCAGCTGGTGCTGAACAGAAAGCCGATGTTGAATTTGGCAATTGCCGGGAAGGCAATCGACAGCAGCGACCAGGTGATCCAGAGCAGGATAACACCGATGGCAATCGCCATTGCGACTGTCACCCAGTAGAAAATCCGATCTACAAGGCGCACCGGGTTAAACTTCTGAGAAGACTCAATCAGAGTCTCGCTATGAGCAATAGTTTGCAAGGTCATAGTTAGGTTTTAGCAGGGGTATTAGCAGGGGTAACAGTCACTTTTTGAATCACGTTTGAAGTCATGCCCAGCCAGAGCATCGCCAGAGCGCAATCGGGATCAACCCGCCACTTCAGCCGGATGTTTCTTAAATCTTCGCAGGCGAGCGGAGTAGCTGCGGAGTGCTTCAATCGCAAACATCGGCGTCTCCTGCACAACATACAAAAACCGCTCTTGATCCATAGAAGCCAGCTTGCAGTCGGTCTTGGCAACGGCTGTAGAAACCCGCTTGCCGTCAGGATGCACCAACGCCCCAATCCCAAACACGTCGCCCGCCGCAATTGTTTCCATCAGCACTCCGTCCACATATTCTTCCACCTCACCTTCCAGCAACCCATACATGCAGTCACCAGGCTCTCCAGCTCGAAAAACTGTCTCCCCGGCGGCAAATACTTGCGGCTGATCAGCATGGCGCTGGTAGAGTTGAACGGTTGTGGCGGGTTCTAGCGGTGTATAGAGTGGCATTTTGTTCTCGGTGATTTTTTGCAAAGGCGGGAAAGAAGGACGCTCTTGCAGAGCAGAGCAAGCGGTTCAGAGACTGGTTCAGAGACTGGCAAAAACTTAGCAATTAAATCAAAGCTTTGCGGTCTTCTACCTTACATGGGTCACATGCATCAAATGCCGTGTGGGTAGGGAGAGGCAGAGCACCTCTCCCTGAGCTGACAGCGATTTAACAGCTATTTGATCGTGGCAACCTGATCTTTGACTTTGGTCGCTAGCGCCGTATCAACTGGGATATAGCCCAAGTCGTTAGCCGCAGCCTTACCATCTGTGAGCGACCAAGTGATTACGCTGTTGAGAGCATCCCGCTTGGCGGCATCTTTGTACTCAGGGTAGAGCAGCAGCCAGGTGAGTGTTGAGATCGGGTAGGCTTCTGGGTTTTTGGAATCGGGTACTTGCAACGCGAAGTCAGCCGGTACGGTTTCGCCTTCAAAGGCCGCAGCACCCGCTTCAGGAGTTGGCGCAATGATTTTGCCCGAGGCATTTTCGATTGCCGCCATCGTTAGCCCGTTTTCTTTAGCGTAAGAGAACTCAGTGTATCCAATCGCACCAGGGGTTTGCTGAATCTGAGCGGTCACACCCTCGTTGCCCTTCGCACCCGTACCCACCGGCCATTCAACCGACTTGTTTACGCCTGCTGTCCAGCCGGGGCAAGCTGCCTTCAGGTGATTGGTGAAAGCATAGGTGGTGCCGCTACCGTCTGAGCGATGCACAAAGTTGATTGGCGAACTCGGCAAGGTTGCACCTGAGTTGGCTGCGGCAATCGCCGGATCGTTCCAGGTGGTGATTTTGCCTTCGACAATGCCGCAGTAGGCATCCCGCGACAGCTTCAGCTCATCCACACCATCTAGGTTATAGGCAAATACAACGCTTCCACCCGTCATCGGCACCTGAATTGGCTCAGCGCCATACTTGGCCTTGAAGGTTTCTTTGTCTGCGGCCTTCAAAGGCGCATCAGAAGCCCCAAAGTCTACGGTTCCCGCTTGAAACTGCTCCACACCCGCACCGCTACCCACAGACTGATAGCTGATTTGGGTGTTGGGATTTTGCTTGTTGTAGTCAGCGAACCAGCGCTGATACAGCGGAGCCGGGAAAGAAGCACCCGCACCGCTCAGCGTCACCGTGCCGCCGCTGCCCGCTGCCGGACTTGCTGCGTCACCGCCTGCGGCAGGGGAAGTCGCCACATCCGGGCTGCTTGGAGTACAAGAAACAGCCAAACCCATCGACAGAGAAGCCAGGGTGGCCACAGCGGCATTACGTTTGAAACGTGTTAAAGATGTCATGCGTCTACCCAGTGTTGAAGAAAATTTACACAGTATGTCGCAAGCATCGTACAACTTGATCATGAAGGGAACATATGGCAAACGGTTAAGCCAAGTTTATCCTTTTCGAGAGAAAAATATTTACACAAAATTTATGTTGAAGGCTACCCGCCACCCCGGAGAGCCTGCTCAAGAAATCGCCTGAAATCGCCTGAGAGAATTTTGAATTTTGTAGAATGCAGAGAGCTGCACGAGACTTAGAGCTGTTTCAGGCTGGCTCGGAGTCTCAGCACAAGTTTCAGGCAAAAACTCAGGAGAGCTTGAGTGGTATACCACGTGATCTATGACGGAAACTGTAATCTCTGTGTCAATTCAGTCAAACTTCTAGAGCAGTTTGATCAAGGACGGCAGTTTGACTATGCACCCATGCAGGATCAGCAGGCTTTAGATCGCTTCGGGATCCAGCCCGCAGACTGCGAGCTTGGCATCATTTTGATCGACGGCGACTGCTCAGATCGGCGCTGGCAGGGCAGTCTGGCAATTGAAGAAATCAGCCAGCTGCTATCGGTGGGCAATCTGCCGCTGGGCCAGCTGTTTGTCGAAGCCTATCGGCGCTTACCCGGTGCCCAATGGACAGGCGACCAGCTCTACGCCCAAGTGCGGGATAACCGCTATCGGCTATTTGGGCAGCGAGACGGCACTTATCAATCGGTCTATCCCGTCGCCCAACCGGGCTGTAGCGATGGGGCTTGTCAGTCTTAAATCAGCCTTAAAAATGTGTCTTAAAAGCTGGCCTCAAAAGCGTGAAGTGCACCCTGAGTCAAATGCCCGGATTTTGCTTCAAAGGGGGTCATGTTTCTGTATGATGGTGAGGCTTAATTAACAGCTATTTTGCCGGAGACGCTGCATGTTTACCCTCAAGGTTGTGGTTTATATCGTCGTATTTTTCTTCATCGGGCTGTTTGTGTTTGGCTTTTTGTCAAATGACCCGTCGCGCAACCCCAACCGCCGCGATATGGAATAATTGCGTTACCTCCAGGTCTAGCCTCTGTTGAGCAGGTTTAACGGCCTGCCGCTGACTCAGGCTATCTCAGGCTATGATCCGGCAGTTTTGCTGCATTGGCGATTGTGCGCTGCCTAGGAAGCTCTGCTCAAGATCCAGCCTCAGGCAGCCGGAACAATTGCTGAGCGCCTTGCAGTCTAGATTAGACGGTAGGCTGCCGTAGTTGGCTTGCCGTCGATGTTGTTGCGATTAGCATATGCCCTATCCAGTTTCGCCGCCTGCTCTCCCTCCAGTCGTCACTGCTGCGGTCGTCACTGTTGCCCCAAAAGCATCTGCTCCGCCTATCGATTTTATTCCTGCTCAGAGCCACCAGAGCAATCAGATCCAGCAGAACCATCAGATCCAACAGCCCGATTTAGGCAACTGCGCGCAAGCTAGCTGTCTGATCGCAGAGCAGTCTCCTCCAGCTGGCTCCAGAACGGGACTGTCAGGAGTGAACCTGCTGGATTCGGCTGCATCTGAGCCTGGATTTAGAGCAATCCCAGAGCCAAATCTAGTCCAGCCTGCCAGATTTGTACCACTCCGCGAACTGGATACGCTGACTCAATCTCCCAGTCGCCAGATTGCTCAGCAACCTGCTCCACAGCCTTCGCTCCCCCTTGATCTGTCTCCGCCGCTCGCTCAACCGCTGCCAGAGCCGAACGGCACAGGGGAAATATTAGAGATTCCAACCCCTGAAACTCCAGCCCCTGAAACTCCAGGTAATCCTTCAGCTAGCCCCTCGCCCAGCAGTCCCAGCCTGCTCATCGATCCGCAGGCTTTGGGGGAAGTGCTAGAGGTGCGCGGCGACCGCCAGGAGTTTGACGAACGCCAGCAGATCTTTAAAGCAGACGGCAACGTTGAGATTCGATTCCGCCAAGGCATCTTGACAGCGGATCGGGTGCGGGTGAATATTCCCAACCGAGTGGCCGTAGCCGAAGGCAGTGCCGTCCTGACGCGCGGCGATCAGGTGCTGCGCGGCGAGCGTTTCGACTATAACTTCGGCACCAATCAAGGCAGCATCTTGACCGCCAGAGGCGAACTGCTGCTGCCTGCCACCGAGCGTGACTTTGACACCGACACCGCCCCTAGTTTGGGCACCAGAGGGCTGCGACCTGTTACCGAACAGATCTCGGCAGCCCAGCCTTTGCAGGTGGCAGGCGGCGTACCCGGCCCTTCGTTCGGCTTCGGCAACAACACCAACAACACCCAGCAGATTAACCGACTGCGATTTGAGGCCGAGCGAGCAGAATTTATCGGGGGCAATCTGGTAGCCGATAATGTCAGCCTGACCAACGACCCCTTCTCACCACCCGAACTAGAGCTGCGCTCTCCGCGCGTCACCTATACGCGCCTCTCGCCAACCCAGGCCGAAATCAGAGCTAGAAATCCGCGCCTGGTGTTCGATCAGGGGTTTTCGCTGCCGCTACTGGTCAACCGGATCGTCCTAGACAGCCGCAGCCGCGATTCAGGACTGCTCAACTTTGGCTATGACGAAGATGATCGCGACGGCTTTTTTATCCAGCGCTCGTTTAATCTTTACAGCTCGCCTTTGGTCAGCTTTAGCCTCACGCCCCAGATTTTGGTGCAGCGGGCCATTGATCAGGGCAATTTCCTCCTTGACTCGGATCACTATGGCTTAATTGCCGACGCCGACTTCCGGTTTACGCCCACCACCACAGCTCAGGCAGTCGCCAGCTTCAGCAGCTTAGATTTCTCAGATATCGAAGACAACCTGCGCGCCAGCGTCCGAGCCCAGCAGCTCGTTTTCAACCACAGCGTTGCACTGGAATACAGCTATCGCAACCGCCTGTTCAACGGCTCTTTGGGCTTTCAAAATGTCCAGAGCAGCCTGGGGCTGGTCGTCACCTCGCCGCAGTATGTGCTGGGCGGCAGCCTGATCAACCTGAGATATCAAGGCAGCTTGCAGTACATCAATGCTCAGACCGATCAGCGCGACCTGCTGCCGCTGGATCGCAGCCTCGTGCCGCCCGGTACGCCCGATATTTTTACGCCGCTGGATGCCGACCGCGACTTAAGCTGCATTGATCCAGATGATCGAGCTATTACCGGCAACGGCTGCGTTGACCTGACACGCTATCAGGCTGCCGTGACGCTGAGCCGCCTGTTTTTCCTCTGGACGGGAACAGCTTTACCCCCCACGCCCACTGAAGGACTACGCTACAGCCCTATCCCCCTAACGCCCTACGTGGGTATTAACCTGGACAGCAGAGGCGTTTACAGCGTCTACAGCAACGGTGAACATCAGGCTAGCCTGCGGGGCGGCGTAACGCTGCTGGCGCAGTTTGGTCATTTTTCAAGGCGATTTTTTGACTACACGGCTTTTAATCTTGGCTATGCCAAAACAATTCTGGACGGCGAATCGCCCTTTCTGTTTGATCGGGTGGCGGATGAGCAGGTGGTTAGCGGCGGCATCACGCAGCAGATCTACGGGCCGCTGCGGTTCGGCATACAGGCTAGCTACAACCTGGACTCAGGCGATGATATTGACACAGTGCTGACGCTGGAATACAGCCGCCGCACCTACAGCATTAGTGCCACCTACAGCACGGGGCGCAGCTCTGCTTCAGTCAGCTTCCGGCTGAATGACTTTAACTGGACGGGCGATCCGGGGCCGTTCTCCGGGCTGGGCAGCGATCCGGTCAACAGCGGCGTGGTGGAAGGCGTAAACTAACGGGATAGTTTTACAAGATTCTTAAAAAGCTCCCTAAAAAGATAAATTTTCTCTGAACCCGATCCGCTATTGCAGTTTCCCGCTTACAGTTTGGGTATAAACTACTGCGGCAGCATGACAGGGCATCAGGAAGCAAGATACCAACAGACAACTCAGGCTGCAATGGCGGCAGAAATTGAGCTGCTGCTGATTCGCTATAGCTTCGATCTGGCTGGGTATAGCCCCGAACGCTGGATTGATCAATGGCTAAACCTGTATCCGGCGCTGTGGCTGCATGAAGCTGTGGTTGAAGCGCTCTATCAGGGGCGCTACAAGGCTGTGTCGGTTTGGCAGATTCTCGATCTCTGGCAGCGGCGCGGCAAGCCGTTGCGTCACTTTAGCCGGGAGTTTGAACGGATGGTGGCCGGACGGACGCTGCCGCTGCTCTTTACGTCAGAAATACCCAGCGCTACACCTGATCTGGAGGTTCTCCAGCCTGAATCGCCGCCGCCCGACTCAGCCGCCCCGCCGCTGATTATGCTGCCTGCTTCGCGGATGGGGAATCAATCGCAGATTCCGCCCTACAAACCCTCACAGCAGTTTCATCTGGCGCTCCCTGAAAAAATCAGCCTGCCCCCCAATCAAATCTGGCCAGCCAACCCGCCGCCCATTCAGCAGTTTGTCCCGACTCCAGAAACTTCTGACCTGTATGACAAGCTCAAGTCTATTGCTCAGGCACTCATTTTAGCCAATGCCCAAATCATTTCAACGACGCTGGCCGAGCGACGAGTTCAGCCCGATGCCAAGCTTGAGCTTAAACCTGAGCCTGAACATAGCTCAGAGCCGTCAGGCTGAAGCCGAATCTTGAGGTGGGGTCGCGGCTAGATCTTTAGCCTTGGCGCGCTCTTCTTTTTTCTTGCGGTCAGCCTTGAGGATATCTTCCATCACCTGCCGCACCTGAGCCAGCTTTTCGAGATTGCCTCGGTATAGCTCCAGATCTTTCTGCATTTTGTCATCCGAGAGCTTGAGGCTATTGGCCAAACCCTGAAGCGCCTCATTGCGCTTGGCTTCATCCTGCACCAGCTCTGGATTCATGATTTCAAGCAGGTTGTAGAGGCCAATCGCAAACAGACGGCTGTACTTGAAGCTGGGATGGGTGGCAACTGGCCTTAAAACGTCAAGCAGGCTGCCTGCGCCTTCTGGCAATTGCTTCACCTGCGCCAAAAACTCCTCGGCGTTGGTTGAGGCCGCCAATTCTCGCATCTGCGCTGCGTCCCGGCGGTATTTTTGCGGATCGTCAGGCAAGGACTGGCAGAGGGCATTAAAAATTGAGTTATAGTCAGTTTCGGGACGATAGCCCTGCATGAAGCGCTCAAAGGTCGTGAAAACGCCCAGCCCGTAGATCGGGTTATAGCTAAAGTCCGCATTGACGGAGAGCAGATGCATCTCCACCATAAGCTCTTCAACCACGCGCCGATAGATTGAGTTAATCGGGCGGGTGTGCAGGCTGTAGAAGGCTCTTTTGGTGTCGGAAACGGTGCGGACAGTGCTCACTGGTAAATCTAAAATAATTGTGATCCCCATTATCCCACAGGAATGGCGTGGCGGTAGCAGAATGCTGGAAATGGCCGGAACACCGCTCACTCAGGTCGATGCACAATCTCCTCCACCAACCGCCGCCGGTCGCGGTCAATGCCCACCAGCCGAATATAGTCTTGAGCATGTTCGGCAAAGCAGGCGGCGAGGATGCTGCTCGCCTGCTCAAAGCTGCTGTCAGGGCTGACCATGTTGTAACACTGCCAGGAGTTGGTACGAAACCGCCGCGCATCCACAATTTCAATGCCCAGCCGCTGGCCGCGATCAAGGATGTCATGCAGCGTTTGCAAAACGGCTGTCGGGAGAGTGCGAGTTGAGTTGGGTTGAGCGGGCGGGCGGACGGCACTTGAGGGACTGGCGGCACCGTTGGGCAGACTCGCGGCGGGCGGCTGAGCATTGGGCTGGATTAGACTTTGCGGTATGGGGCGAGCGCTCGCCTGATGCAAATTGTTGTAGCTCTGCACTAGCCGCAGCTCTTGAATCCGCTGCTGTTCGCGGACTAGAAGCTGCCCCATCTCAATCAGATGCGTCAGGCTAAAATCCGGACTATGGAACTCTGGCGGCGGTTCGGCACTATTGACTACCCGCAGCGAGATCCGCTCAATGCCCACAGACTGAATAAACTGCCGCACCTGCTCGTCATACAGCCGCGAATGCAGAGCGCTGTAGAAGTCAATCGACTGTTCAGAAAATGTATCCACCAACTGAGCAATTTCACTCTGAGATACAGTCTCAAAAATACCGCGAACTATGCCAATTCGATCCTCGCGATCTGGCTCCCAGTAGAACTTCTCCATCCGCCCATCGCGCACCAGCGGCGCATAGAGCGTTGCAAAATCATTGCCGGTGACAATAATCGGGATGCGCTGCACTGGCTCCGAGTCATAGCTGCCAGGAAGCTGGACGTTGGTCGGGCTGTCGGCAATATTCATCAGCGTCCCGGCCACGAGCTGCGTATTCACCGTATATTGCGTAAACTGATCGATCCGCCCCATCCCGGCATCAATATCGTTGATCATCAGCACGGCCATTTTGCCGTTCACTTTCACGGCATCTGCCGCCTCTCGATACCGCAGCCGAATCAGCCGCGCCGGATCGCCTGCATCGGGGCTTTCTAGCTCGCCTGCCGACATCTGCACCACGTTTAACCCCATCCGCTCATAGACGAGCTCGCACTGAAAAGTCTTGCCTTCGCCTTTGCGACCGTGAATCCCCAGGATCAGCGGCACTTTGACGTTGGCTAGACCCAAATAGTTTTTGGTGATATGGACAGCAAGTTTGTCTAAGAAGCGAGGTGCGAGATAGTAGCTCATGGTGTTTCAATTAAGCTCCCAACAAAAAAGAGGCAGGCTATCCCACCTCTGTTGATTTCAGAATGATTTCAGAATGATTTCAGGTATGCCGCTGGCTTTAGTAGCGATAGCCGCTGCTGCTGCTGCTGCTGTTGCTGTTGGGCTTATGCACAATAAAGCTCATCACCTGACACTGCTTCACGTTGTCAAACGCGACAACGCGAATGTAGCAATGGCCGTACTCTGAACGGCACTGCTGCACTTCGCTGATCACTTCTTGAGGGCTGCGGGCGTTAAACAACGGCAGCTTCCACATCGTCCAGTAGTAGGTTTCAGCGGCTGAATCCTCGTTGAACTCGATGCAGGGGAAGAAGCCGTTGTCAATTGTGTACTGGATCTGGCGGGCGATTTGAGCATCGGTGAGCGCAGGCAGATATGAAAAAGTCTCGTAGCGCCGCTCTTTGGATAAAGTCTTCATGGATTCCTCGAATAAACTAAGTGCAAATTAATCACGAAACTAGGGATCAGATCCAGGTTCTCTTGGCTCTGCTGGCTTAATTGGCTCGACTGGCTCAGGCAACTGCTCAGGATGCGTCTGGGAGGGCACCGGATCAAACTCCGTCATCCGCTCTAGCTGCTGCCGCCGCTGCTGGATATTGGCCTCCTGAATCCCGGTTCGCACCATTTCTGGCAAAAACTCGCAGACTTCGTTGGCCAGATGTTCCCGCACGGTCAGGATCCGAAAGCCCAGACTCTGCTCGGCCTGAAACAAATCCCGAATGTACAGCTCGCCGTCCTGAATCCGCTCTTTAGTTGAGAACGTATGCAGCCAGAGCGAGCGCGGCGGATCAGTTTCACTCAGTTGAGCAATCACCGTCCTGACAGCTTGATAGGTGAGGTAGCTTACCACCACCTTGGTTGTATCCTTGGCAATCTGCTTGAAATCCATAGAGCCTTGCGTGAGCTGTGAGTTTTGTGCTGGAGCCTTGCAGTGAGTCACGAGTCGTAGAACCTTACGGTGATCTAACCACAGTTGCCTCAACTCAAACCCCAAAGCTCACCTAAAGCTACAGGAGACAGATACTTTAGATCGTGTCCTGTGCCTCAAACTCAAACTTGATCTCCTTCCAGAGTTCGCAGGCGGTGGCCAACTCAGGCGACCAGCGGCAGGCTTCGCGAATAATATCGCCACCTTCGCGCATCAGATCGCGGCCTTCGTTGCGTGCCTGGACGCAGGCTTCGAGCGCCACGCGGTTGGCGGTTGCTCCGGGCGCGTTCCCCCAAGGGTGACCCAGCGTGCCGCCACCAAATTGCAGCACCGAGTCATCGCCGAAGATTTCCACCAGTGCCGGCATGTGCCAAACGTGAATCCCGCCAGAGGCCACGGCCATCACTCCAGGCATGGAAGCCCAATCCTGGGTGAAGTAGATGCCCTTGGAGCGGTCTTGCTCGACGTAGTTTTCGCGCAGCAGGTCTACAAAGCCCAAGGTCACAGCCTTGTCGCCTTCCAGCTTGCCCACGACTGTCCCGGTGTGGATATGGTCGCCACCTGACATCCGCAGACACTTAGCCAAAACGCGGAAGTGCATCCCGTGGTTCTTCTGGCGGTCGATCACGGCATGCATGGCGCGGTGGATATGCAGCAGCACACCATTGTCGCGGCACCAGTGCGACAGCGTCGTGTTAGCGGTAAAGCCAGCCGTTAAGAAGTCATGCATGATGATCGGCATGCCTAGCTCTTTGGCATATTCCGCCCGCTTGATCATCTCTTCGCAGGTGGCCGCCGTGCAGTTGAGGTAGTGACCTTTGACTTCGCCTGTTTCTGCCTGAGCCTTGTAGATCGCGTCAGCGACAAAGGTGAAGCGGTCGCGCCAGCGCTGGAACGGCTGTGAGTTGATGTTCTCGTCGTCCTTGGTGAAGTCCAAACCACCCCGCAGACACTCATAGACCGCCCGACCGTAGTTCTTAGCCGACAAACCCAGCTTGGGCTTGATCGTGCAGCCCAGCAGCGGACGGCCATACTTGTTGATTTTGTCGCGCTCTACCTGGATACCGTGGGGTGGGCCTTGGAAGGTTTTGAGGTAGGCAACCGGAATCCGCAGATCTTCCAAGCGCAGGGCTTTCAATGCTTTGAAGCCAAACACGTTGCCGACAATCGAGGTCAGCATGTTGGTGACAGAGCCTTCCTCGAACAGGTCGAGCGGGTAGGCAATGTAGGCAATAAACTGATTGTCTTCGCCGGGGACTGGCTCAATGTCGTAGCAGCGGCCTTTGTAGCGATCCAAGTCGGTCAGCAGGTCGGTCCAGACGGTCGTCCAGGTGCCGGTTGAAGACTCAGCGGCTACCGCAGCACCCGCTTCTTCGTAGGGTACACCGGGCTGAGGTGTGACCCGAAAAGCGGCCAAAATATCGGTATCTTTGGGCGTGTAGTCGGGCGTGTAGTAGGTTAAGCGATAGTCCTTAACCCCAGCCTGATACCCAGCTTTGGCCTGAGTTTTAGTTTGTGAATATGACATGTTTCCCTTCCTGTGATTCATTTCGACCGAACAAGAGCAAACCCAACTTCTGGCTCAGAAGCAAGGCAACTGACGCAGGCTTAACCAACCGCAACTCTGAATAATCAGGCTTGAATAATCAAGTTCTGGTGATGAAGTGGATGCGAACCAGGACAGCTTATTTGACAATCTTCAACTTTGCCATCTTCTAGCAATTTTTAGAATATCTTAATTTGTGCCCTGTTCTCAGTCTTGATCAAAAATATATCAGGAATAGAATCAGTAGGACTTTGAAACTTCTTAGCGCATTAATAACTAGAGTTTATATTCGTTAAATAAAGTTACGAGATGCGTAAACATGTCGGATCTGTGCATTGGCTTTACCGCATTGAAATATACCGCTGCGTATTCTCTAAAGCCAGCAGAGAATTTAGCAGGCAGAGAATTTAGCAGGCAGAGAATTTGAAGATTTACTCGTCTCTTCGCCGCACTTGTCGGTTGCAGCAGGTGAGAGGTTAATCTGGGGGAGGCAAAACCAACTTTCAGAAATTGGCCATGAGCGAACTGCTGTCTGAGATTTTCACCGCCACCTCAAATGTCTACAGCGGCTGGATTCTCTGGAATCTATTTTTGGCCTTTATTCCGCTGGTGCTGAGCTTCTGGCTGTTCCGTCGCAAAAAAATCTCGCGCAAGCCGACCTGGTGGCTGGCGCTAGCTGTCTTCATCGCCTTTTTGCCGAATGCGCCCTATCTGCTCACCGATATTGTGCATCTGATTCGCGGCACAAGAGCCGGACTCTCTATTTGGGCTGTGGTGCTGGTGCTGATCCCGCTGCATCTCTCGGCCATTGTGGGCGGCTTTGCAGCTTACGTGATTTCCCTAATCAACCTTGGCTACTATCTCCGCAAGCAGGGGGCGCAGCGGCTGATTGTTTGGGCTACTGAGCTACTGGTGCATCTGCTCTGTGCTGTTGGTGTGTTTATGGGACGCTTCCGCCGCTTCAACAGCTGGGATTTGGTAACTGGCCCCGGCGATGTTTTGGCCACCACATTGGATGACCTGACGAGCAAGCGCCCCGTTGCGGTGATTGTCCTCACCTTTATCGTGCTGACGGTGTTCTACTGGGTGATGAAGCAGATCACGCTGGGGCTGTACCTGCGCTACCGCTTTTTGCGGATGGGCAAGGAGGTACTGGAGTAGGAGACTCGCAGTGGATGGGCAGGATCGAGTTTTGGTTTTGGAAGCGGAATTTCTCGGTCTTGAAAATATTCAATACCCATTGCTCTCAGCCATCGGAGCGAGGTCATGACCAATCTGGATCAGGTACTTTGCCAAATTTAGGCGGCTAGCAGGAGCTGACGTTTGCCCCAAACCCCCAATTCTGGGGGCTTCCGAACCATTTTCGGCTCAATGTCCCTCAGAATATAGCCTGTAGCATTCAAGAAAGGGGAATTTAGGGGGCGAAATCCCTTAGCAACGCCAAAAAAATTCGATCGCGCGAGACGCAAAGGGAGAAGAGCCGGAGCGCAAAGGGCAAGAGGGCAAAAGAGCAGAGGGCTACAAAGTCCTCGGAGCACTACAAACTACCCGAAAACCATTATTGCTGTTATGAACCTCTGCAACATCGTAGACGCGAGTAGCAGAGCGGCAAAGCCAAGGATCATCGCACCAAGAGCCGCCCCGCAGAACCCGTACTGTGTTTTTATCTTCACTCAGCCAAGCACTACCATTGGTCGGTGCTCCTTGATAGTCATCGTGCCAATGATCCTGGCACCACTCCCAAACGTTTCCATGCATGTCATAAAGCCCGAAGGCATTGGGTGGAAACGTACCAACATCAGTTGTCTGCTCACGAAATTTTCCTTTAGGAGCGTCACCATAAGAACCCGAATAAGTTTTACCTTGATATACCCAATCAGTTCCTTGATAATTTGCTAAATCTGTTGTAACTGTTGCTCCAAAGTGGAAGGAAAGCATTGTTCCCGCACGACAAGAGTACTCCCATTCTGCTTCATTGGGTAGTCGATAAGTGCATCTAGTTTGCTTACTCAATTTAGAACAGAATTCCACAGCATCATTCCACGAAACTTGTTCAACAGGGCGTTTGTTACTTTTGAAATTAGCAGAATTACTCCCCATAATTTTCTGATACTGGGCTTGGGTGATTGCAAATTTGCCCATGAAGAAAGAGGGCACATCAACAATGTGTTGTGGTGATTCAGTAGAGTGTCGCTCCAGTTTAGTTTCTGGAGAACCCATCTTGAACGAGCCGCCGGGAATTTTCACCATCTCTAACGTAATACCATTCCCAAAATCCTCAGCAAAAAACTCAGCCTGCTTAGTTTGGCGGTTTGTGATCTCTCCTCGCGCATCAACCGTTACGACTTCAAATTTAAATGTCTGCAACTGCACAGCTTCAGACGCTTCAGCATCGCGGCTAGAGGCGGCTGATGTCACCGTTACAGTTTGCGCTATTGCGGGCTGATCACGTCGGCGCAGCGCAATTCGTCCAATTGCTTTAACAGCCTGTAGGTCGGCAGGAGAAGCCCCCAACACTCGAATCCAAAGCTGCTCTGCCAAATCTAGATCGGCTTCAGCCTCCGCTTCCAGTGCGTCATTCTTTAGCGCCATCACATCCTGCAATGTGGCATACTGCGGCAGCAAAATCAGATGTAGCTTAGTCGCAGGTTCAGCAATCGCATAGGGATACTGAGCCGCCTTGCGATAGCGCCGATTTAGCTCCGGCACCTGATAGCGCAAATGCTGATACAGCCGCTCCACCGTGGCGCAGTTATTCTCGCCCGCAATCCGCAGCCCTTGCAGCAAACAATGCGTAAACGTTCCCTGCTGCAACTCCTCAATTTCATACGACAGCTCATTCGGGCTGCAAGCGAACAGCGTAATTACGCCCTGCTGCTGCTCCGTGCCAATCCCCGCCCCGCCATCCCGGTCATCTTCACCCCGGCAGGCATCCAGCAGCAGCACCACATTATCTGCCCCAGAGCGCCGCAGCCGATCCGCCACATCCCGAATCGCAATCCCAGTGCGCTCCACGTTGCCCGGATCGCCATCAATCGGCATCAGATAGTCTCTGCCTCTGTGCCGCTTGCCATGCCCCGCAAAGAAAAACCAGAGATTATCGCCCGCCGCCAAAAACGGCTGCTCAAACCTGACCCGCAAAAACCGCTCCAAGTTGCCCAGCGTCGGCTCTGAGCGCAGGGGCGATCCCTGATTAACCGGAATCAGCGGCGCACCCTCCGCAAAGTGATAGACCCACTCAAACTTCGCCTCGTTCAGGCAAAAGTTCTGGATCGCCTCTGCGTCTCGCTGAGCATATTGCAGCGGCTTCAGGTTGTGATATTGATTGATTCCGACGGTAATCGCCCAGTTTTTGCCCATGCGGCTCATTCAACAGCAAACGCAGCTCTAGCTTAACCCGACTCAACCTAATGCGCTGACTAGTGGGCGGTTCCGGCGCACTGATTTGGTTGGCCTAAAGCTGGTTAGCCTAGAGCTGGTTGGCCCAGATTTCGTTGACCCAGAACTTACTTGACTCCAAGCAGTTCCACGTCAAAAATCAGCGTCGCGTTGGGCGGAATTACGCCGCCTGCGCCGCGCGCGCCGTAGCCCAACTCAGGCGGGATAATCAGCTTGCGCTGGCCACCCACTTTCATGGTGCTGAGTCCTTCATCCCAACCTTTAATGACTCGACCTGCACCAATCGGAAAATCAAACGGCTGGTTGCGATCCCGCGAGCTGTCAAACTTGCGGCCATCTTCGAGCGTGCCAGTGTAGTGAACCACAACCGTTTGGCCAGTTTTGGGCATTTCACCCGTGCCTTCCACCAGGTCAATATACTTGAGTCCAGAAGGCGTTGTAACAATATTTTCGTCGGTCATAAGGTCAGATGCCCCTGGGCTAGAAGAATCGGAAGCTTGAGCTAAAACCGTGTTGAGCGCGGTGGCTGAGACGGTTTGGGGAGAGGCCACTGCATCAGCACCGCGTCCCGTGAACTGAGCCACGACTAGCAGGACGACGCAAGCCATCATCACGCCAAAACTGATCAGAATTTCTCGCAAAATTGCTCCTCCTGTTGCGGGTTGCCATTCAGAATCTAGACTAAATCTAGGCTAAACATCATCGTAAAACTGGATCATGCCAATCCAGCCTCTAGTTTACTGCTTTAGGGCTGCTTTCTGGCTCGCTGCCCCATCAGCTCACCCTGAGATAGATCTAAAGCGCTAGCGCCAGAGCTTGTTTTCTAAATCGCGTACCTGCCGCTCTAGTCGATCAATTCTGCCGCGCAGTTCGTCCATTTCGTTTTGGCGCGGTACGCCTAGCTCTTGCAGCATATTCTTGAGCTGGCGCTGCATCTGGGCTTCCCAATTGCCCTGCTCAGTTTTGATCTGCTGCATAATATCATTGGCAAAGGTGGCGGCCTGCTCCGGATCGAGCTTGCCATCTCTGACGAGCTGTTCGCTGACATCCCGTAGCCGTTCGGCCACCAGCGAAGTCGTACCAATTCCAACCATCAAGAGCTGCTTGAGCAAATTGTTGCTGTCCATGTTGAATTCCTATAGTCTCTATAGTCTGTCTAGAGAGCAACAAACCTGATCGTTTCGAGCGCGCAGCAGGCAGTTAGCGCGTTCAGAGGGCAGTCAGATTCGGCTGGCTCCAGCGTACAGTTCTATTTTGGCAAATTTGGCTGATTTAATCGCCATAGCCAAGAGTCGGACTGCCGTACTCCCGACAACGCAATCTCCGCCCTCAGCGCCTGTCGTGAATTCCTGTCGCAAATTGATGATCATGAGTGAACCCCATAAAACCCACAGAACCCATAAAATCCACAATGGAAATTGAATGGCTCAAAATCGAAGTACAGCCCGAACTGCGCGAACAGTTTGTCCAAAAAGATGCCGAAATCTGGACGACAAAGCTGGCGAGCTATCCAGGATTTTTGAACAAAGAAGTCTGGATTAGCCCGGACGATCTCTCTGAGGTCGTTTTGGTGGTGCATTGGGCGAGTTTTGAGCAGTGGAAGGCGATTCCAGAGGCGGAACTTCAGCGTACCGAAGCTCAATTTAATGCGGCAATGGGCAATGCCACCTATAAAATTGTCGAGGCTCTGCGCTATCAGGTTCGCAAACGCACGCAGGTTTAGCAAAATCTGAGCTGAGCCTTGAGCCAAGATCCTGGGCAAAGCTTGAGCTACGATCAAATTGCTGATTCCCAGATCCAGGTCATGCCTACCTGTCCCACCTGCCACCAATCTGTTGACTCTCAGGCAATTGTCTGCCCTTTCTGCCGCACGCCGCTCAAAGCCCACGGACATCCCGGCATTCCGCTCTATCGCGCCGAGGGCAAAGCCTACCTCTGCCAAAGCTGTACCTACGAAGCCGACAACACCTGCAACTATCCGCAGCGCCCCTACGCCAAAGAATGTACGCTCTATCAGGACGTGAATGCTGTCGCTGTCGCGCCACCGCGCCGCCATCGATCAACCGGGCTGCGATTCAAGGGCAACGAGGGCTGGTGGATCTTGGCGGGCTTGGGGACAGTCAGCCTGCTGATTGCGTTCTCGAATCGCTAGCTGGATTGACGCTGAATCTGCTCACTACTCAATAGCCAACGACACCCGCTCCCCACCCGCCTGCTTCAAATCGCCTAGCAGCGTTACCACCTGGTCGTAGGGCAGCTGTTCCGAGGGTTGTAGCACGACGTTGCCCTTAGGGTTTTCGGCCAAGAATGCCTTGACTTGGGCAGTGAGAGCAGAGGTTTCGGCAGGCTTGTCGTCAAACTGGGCTTGGCCTTGCGAGTCAAGCTTAATGATCGCCACTTTAGGCGGTTCTGCTTCAGGGCTAGGCGAAGCGTCGTCAGAGGGCAGATCGATCTCTACGCCCTGCTGTAAAGTCAGCGTCATGGAGACAATAATGAAAAAAGTCAGCACCACCATCAGCACGTCTAGCATCGGCACCAGATTCACGTCTGGAATCTTCGACCTTCTCGAACTGCGCTTAAAGTTCATAGCTATGTATCTCTATTGGCTATTGCTTATCAGTTAACCTATTGCTTACCAGTTAACCATGCTGGGCTGGTAGAACTCCCGTCAGAACTGTCCTTCTAGTGCCGCCACGCAGCGCTCGCAGATGAGCGACTGCTCGGTTGATTCGCCCACCTGCGTTGAGTAGTTCCAGCAGCGGTCGCACTTTTTGCCCGATGCGTCGGTTACGCCCACGCCCAGTGCATCTGCCTGCGACTGATATTTCAGCCCCGCTAGCGCGTCCGGGGTTTCCAGCACCTCCACCTGCGAGGCCAGCAGCAGGTAGCGCAGTTCGTCCACGCCGTTGCCGCTCAAACTATCAGCCGGGTTGATTGCCTGCAAGCGCTGCCGCAGTTCCGCATCGGTGACGTAAAGCAGCACTTTTGCCTCCAGCGACGAGCCAATATCTTTGGCGGTGCGGGCTTTTTCTAACACCTGATTCACCGCATCTCGAATCTGGCGGAGCTGCTGCCAGGTTTGAGCCATCTGCGGCTGCTGCCAGCTTGAGTTAATCTGCACCCAGCCCGCTTCAAATACCGACTGATAGGGCGTTTTATAGGGCAAATACTGCCAGATATCTTCAGCCAAATGCGACAGCACCGGGGCAATGGCGCGAGTCAGGCTTTCCAGCGCAATCGCCAGCACTGTCTGACAGCTACGCCGACGGGCTGCATCTGGAGCGCTAATGTAGAGCCGATCTTTGGCGATATCCAGGTAAAAGTTAGAGAGATCAACGACGCAGAAATTTTGAATGGTTTGGAAGAAGCGGAAGAACTGGTAGGTTTCAAAGGCATCCGTGGCTTCGGCAAAGACTTCGCTAATCCGGTGCAGCATATAGCGATCCAGTTCGGGCAGCTCGGCGTAGGGCACAGCCTGCGTTGCCGGATCAAAGTCATGCAGGTTGCCCAGCAAAAACCGCGCCGTATTGCGGATCTTGCCGCGAATCTCGTTGATCTGCTTCAGGATATTCAGGCTCAGCGGCACGTCTTTGGAGTAGTCCACCGACGAAACCCAGAGCCGCAGCACGTCCGCGCCATAGGCAGGCAACACTGCGGTTTTGCCCTTCAGCTTCAGGTTGCCGCCTTCGATCACCAGCAGCGGGTCGATGCCGTTGCCCAGCGACTTGCTCATCTTGTTGCCGTCTTCATCCACCGTGAAGCCATGCGTCAGCACCGATTTATAGGGCGCATGTCCATGTACCGCGACGCTGGTCAGCAGACTCGACTGAAACCAGCCTCGATGCTGGTCAGAGCCTTCCAAATACAGGTCAGCCGGATAGCGCAAGGCCGGACGTTGCTCGACCACCGCCGCCCAGGACGAGCCGGAGTCAAACCAGACATCCATCGTGTCGGTGCCTTTGCGATACTGACGGCCATTGTTGCGGTAGGCTTCGGGCAGCAGCTCTGCCACCGATAGCTCCCACCAGGCATCGGAGCCTCTAGCGGCAAACAGCGCTTCGATATGGTCAATCGTCTCGGCGTTCAGCAGCGGCTCATGGGTGGCTTCGTCGTAGAATACCGGGATCGGCACGCCCCAAGTTCGCTGCCGCGAGATGCACCAGTCGGCACGCTCCGAAACCATCGCCGTGATCCGGTTTTCGCCCTGTGCCGGAATCCACTTCACCTCAGAAATGGCCTGCATCGCCTGCTCGCGGAAGCCGTCCACTGAGGCAAACCACTGCTCGGTGGCGCGGAACATGACGGGCTGCTTGGTGCGCCAGTCGTAGGGATAGCGGTGGTCGTAGGACTCTTGCTTCAGCAAGGCTCCGGCAGCTTCTAGGGCCTGAATCACCGCTGCATTTCCGGCACTCAGCTTAAACTTGGGCTTGCCTTTTTCCACCGTCACCTCATCCACGGTCGGCAGTCCGGCAAACTGTCCTGCCTCAGCCGTAAACACCCCGGCGTCATCCACCGGAGCTAGCACCGGCAACCCATACCGCTTGCCTACTGCAAAGTCATCCATGCCGTGCCCCGGAGCCGTATGCACCAGCCCTGTCCCCGACTCGGTGGTGACATAGTCGCCGCCAATTAAAATCTCGCTGCGGCGCTCAAACAGCGGATGTCGATAGGCAGTATGCTCCAGCGCTTTGCCCATCAGCTCAGCGCGCACCATCAGCTCGGTTTCTAGCTTGGCCGAGAGCGCCGCCACCAGATCTTTGGCCACGATCAAATAGCGATAGGGCGCGTCGCCTGCCACTTCCACCACGACATAGCTCAGCTCTGGATTGACCGCCACGCCCAAGTTGGCCGGAATCGTCCAGGGAGTTGTTGTCCAAATCGCTACGCCCAGACCCTCGGCATAGGGGCGAAAGGCGGCGGCAGAATCCGGCAGTTCTGTGACCGGAAAGCCGACGTAGATGCTGCGCGAGATATGCTTATCGGGATATTCCAACTCGGCCTCAGCCAGTGCCGTGCGAGAGCTAGGACTCCAGTAAACGGGCTTAAAGCCTCGGTAGATATAGCCCTTGAGCGCCATCTGACCAAACACGCGAATCTGGGCGGCTTCGTATTCCGGCTGCATCGTCAGGTAGGGATGCTGCCAGTTGCCCCAAATCCCCAGCTTCTGGAAGCTCTCGGACTGCTGCTCGGCCTGTCCTTGCGCCCAGGCTTTGGCGCGCTGGCGTAGCTCCAAGGGCGTGAGGCTCTGGCGCTCTTCTGCCGACATGGCTTGCAGCACCTTCAGCTCAATCGGCAGGCCGTGGCAGTCCCATCCCGGCACGTAGCGCACCTTGCGGCCTTTCAGGATCTGGTACTTGTTAATGATATCTTTGAGCACTTTGTTGAGCGTGTGCCCCATATGCAGCGCCCCATTGGCGTAGGGCGGGCCATCGTGCAAAATGAACGGCTCGCCCGGATTTTGCTCAGATAGCTGCTGGTAAATCTGATGCTCAGCCCAAAATTGTTGCAGCTCTGGCTCGCGTTTGGCGGCGTTGGCGCGCATGTCAAATTGGGTCTGGGGCAGATTGACGGTATCTTTGTAGCTTCCGGGTTCTGTTCGGGTCACGGGATTCGGGGTGAATTGGGATATTTAAGAATTTTATCGAACCCTTGGCTATTCCGGGAGAGAGATTCTGGGTGAGGGCTATGGGAGGTTCACGAGGTTTCAGTGTATTCTGTATGTAAGTGTTGTTCCATCCAGATTTCGCTTCAGCGCTAAAGTTTCCCGGCCAGCCGTAGCCGTGAGTAATATCAAGCCTGGAAATGCTCGACCTGTTCAGGGTTGAGGGTGCTGAGAGTCTGACTATGCGATCTGGATCTGAGATTTTTGGTTGTTTTGATTCTGTAATGGTTATGCAAACTCAACTGCAAGTTGAGGGCTGGATTCCTGATCCGAAGCGGTTACGCTAAATTGTCACACTAATAAAGGCGAGGGAGAGCTAATCTTCCTCGCCTTTATTTTAGGCTAACTGCCTGAGATATTGGACTAGGGATCTAGAATGAACGACAGGTTGTAGATGATGTTGGCCCCACCATATCGAGCCAATCCATCTCCCAGATCGGTTTGAATTGTTTGACGGTTAATCTCTACAACATAGGTGCCAGTTGGCAAGATCCCTCGGTAGGGCAAATTGACATAGATATCGGTTGCGATTCCAGGTGTCAAGAAAGTGTCAATCGTATTGTCAAATGCGGCCTCTTGGTCAAAGAAGGGCGGCAACGGAGAGTAAGCGGGGTCGTTAACTAGATCGGGCGCAAACACGTCCCGGTCTAACAAGCCATTGCCGTTGATATCTTCGGGTGGGTCGAAGACACCGTTCCCGTTGGTGTCGTCTCCTGTGAGATCTAATCTCCCGTTGCCGTTCCTGTCTTCACCGGGATCAAGTCCACCATTTCCGTTCACATCTTCAGTAAATGGAAAGAAGGTACCACCGGGACCACTGCGGCCTTCACCTGGGTCAAGGATGCGGTTGTCATTGAGATCCTCATACGGGTCTAAAATGCCGTTACCGTCATAATCTCGACCAAACCGAATCCCAGCTAGCTCTGGTGTACCGTTGTACCGGATGATGACATTGCGCGGTTGATCAACCGTAAAGGTGTAGACATCGACCGGATCAGTGATGCCGACAAACTGCTTAAAGCTAACGTTTTGCGTCAATACGCCCACATTAAACGCAGTGCTAATACTACCATTGGCCGGATCACCGACTGCACTCAGTCCAGTGATTGTATTATTGACAAACAAGTCAAGGCTGTAGGTTGTATTTTCAGTTACAGCTTTCTGGGTTACGGCCAAGAAATAGGTTCCTGCTCCCAGCGTCTTGTTGATTGCCAGAGCTGAGCCGCCTTCGCTGCTCCCTGTAAATGCGCCTCCAGGGAAATCTCCAAGGATTACAAAGCCCTGGTCGTTAATTACACCTGGATTGGCGATACCGTTGCCGTTTTCGTCGTAGATCAGCGAGAAGGTGAGGTCGCCTGTCGTCTGGGTTGTATTTACCAATGCCGAGAAGTTACTAGCTTCAGAGGTGAGCGTGAACTTGTAAATATCCGTCGAGTCGAAAGTTCCTACAAGCGCAGGATTGGACACATCAGACGTGCTGACAATCTGCTGCCGTGACAATGAACCTACAACCACTCCCAAGTCGGTTGCGCCACCCAAGCCCAGCGGCGGATCAGCAGTTGGGTTGAGGCCAGTGATCGTCGTTTGTCGAAATTGCAGCGTGTAGCTGACCTCGTCGGCTGTAATCGTAGTTGGGGTAACGCCGATAAAGTAAGTGCCTGCGCCCAGCGCTTTGTTTATAATTGAGCCAGTTTGCAGCACGTCCTGACCATCTACAATCTGATTACCGTTGATATCGTAGACCAGACTAGTTTCGACATCACCACCTTCTACACTGTTGGTCAAGAGCCGAAACTGACTGCTTTGGTTCAGCGTAAAGCTGTAAAAATCAGCTGTATCGGTGTTAGACAACGTGTTTCTGTAAGCTGTGCTGCCAACCAGAACTCCGGTATCAAAGGCTGTGGCTGGAATGCTGCCCGGATCACGACTAGGTGTGATTGGAGGTGGAAAATCACCGCCCCCGCCATTGCCTGGATCAACGGGTCGTCCCAACGCATCAAGCGGGGTTGCTACTAGGGTATAGCGCGTGTTAACTCCATCTTGGCTCACCTGAATAAAATATTCTCCAGCCTCCAGAGTTCTGGCAATGCGCTCATTTCTTCTACCACGCCTGCCTGAAAATGCGATCGAAGCGCCCGCCGAATCTAAAAGACGTAGGTCAGCATTGGCTTGTAAATTTCTCAGCGCTAGAACAACATTCGTTTCATTAGAGGCAACGTTGAACTTGAAGAAATCATCTAGATCGAGCACCCTACTACTAATACTCAAGGAGCCTCTGATCCTTCTGCGCCGATCTAGTGTTCCGAGATTACGAGCGCCCGCAGTTGAGTCATCCGGCAGTCTTGTCGTCGCCATAGTTTAAGCCCCAGTTCGCAACTTAAATGATAATTCTCTCACCCCAAAAAAAACTCAGTACCACTACGGAGCCGGCAGATGTTCAACATAGTCTCGGTATCATCTCAGCCTAGCCTGATTTTGCGACGGAATTTTATGATGAAATATGACTAAAACCGTGATCGTTGGGGCAGGGCCAACCGGAGCAGCGCTGGCCTACCTGCTGGCGCGTCAAGGACTTGAGGTAACGCTGATTGAGGCAGCCCCAGACTTTGAGCGACTGTTTCGCGGCGAGGGGTTAATGCCCAGTGGCCTAGATGCCTTAGTTCAAATGGATTTACAGAGCTTGCTTGACCAAATCCCGACTCAAACAATCCAGCGCTGGGAGATGCTGGTTGAAGGCTGTCCAGTCGTGCAGATTGACGAGCCAGCTGGACTCCAGACCACTATTGTCTCGCAGCCTGCTTTCCTCAAAGCCGTGGTTGCCAAAGCTCAGCAGTATCCGGGGTTTCGGTTCATGCAGGGCAGCGTCCAAGCGTTGATCTACCAGCAAGAGCGGGTGGCAGGGGTGCGGGGCAACCAAGCTGGAGCGATGCAGGAGATAGCGGCAGATCTGGTGATTGGCACTGACGGACGCGGTTCGACGCTGCGCCGACTGGCCGATCTGCGGCTGCAACGGCGCGACTACGATAGCAATCTGCTCTGGTTTCGGCTGCCCGCACCGCTGCCTGTCCCCCAGCGCTCGATTTTCTATGGCTTTATTCGCGGCTCTGAGAGCCTGGGAGCCTATAGCTCCTGGGATGGTAGCCTCAAGCTCGCCTATATCTTGCCACGCGACACAGCTTTTGACTGGAAAAACCTCGACTGGCCAACCCGACTAGCCGCCATTGGCCCCGACTGGTTTGCCACCCATCTGCAAACCCATGCCGCCGCCCTAGAAGCGCCAGTTTTACTGAACGTGCTGTTTGGCTGCTGTCCGCGCTGGTTTCGCCCCGGTCTGCTGCTGCTGGGCGATGCGGCGCACCCGATGGCTCCAATCCGGGCGCAGGGCATCAATCTAGCGTTGCGGGACGTGATCGTCGCGGTCAATCAGCTGGCGCCGCTGTTAAAAGCAAACGGCACAGCCAGCGCCATCGATCAGGCACTCGCGCAGATCCAGGCCGAGCGTGAGCCAGAGATTCGGCGGGCGCAAACGCTCCAGCAGCACGAGCAGGGACAGGCAAATCTGATTGCCCAGCAGCCGCTTCTGCGGCAAGCGCTCAGGCTAGCGGCTCCGCTGACGCGTCCGCTGATTTCTCGTCGCTGGCTGTCCCGCCAAAAAGACCTGCGCTACGGAGCCTCTCTGGTGCGGCTTGCGCCTGACTTCGCACCTGACGGTCTAAAATTTAGAATGCAGGTAGATAACCCAACTCTCGATGCGGCTCCATCTGCTTGAGACTTCACCTTGAGGCTTTATCTTAAGACTTTCCGAAAAAAATCCGCATTGAGTTCAGTAATACATATTTTGGTATAGCAGGCTTGATAGGCTTGCAGAATCTGCGCTGGAGAACAGAGCTATCGATCCCCTGGAAAACGCTGTTGGAGAATCCCGTGTTTGACGATCTTCTGCCTCAACTCAACGACCACAACCTGCCCTACCCTGATACCATGCACCCGATCGTGGTGCATTTTGTGATTGCGATGGTGCTGTTTGCCGTCCTCTGCGACGTGATTGGCTACTTCAGCAAGAACAGTCGCCTGTTTGAGGTGGGCTGGTGGAATATGTTTTTTGCCACAGTTTCGATTTTTATTGCCGTGATTTTCGGGCAAATTGAAGCCGGACTGGCCGAGCCTTACAGCGCTTCGCTCTCGGTGCTAAACCTGCATACGCTGCTGGGCTGGTCGCTGTCAGGCATTTTGGCGGCAGTGACGGGCTGGCGCTATATCATTCGCTCCAAAGATCCCAAAAGTCTGCCGATTGCCTATGTAGGCGCAGGGCTGGCGCTGACGCTGCTGGTCTTTGTCCAGACCTATCTGGGTGATTTGCTGGTTTGGGTATACGGCCTGCATACTGTACCCGTAGTCGAAGCGATGCGAGGAGGCCTGCTGTGAATTCAGAGTTAGTGGAGCAAATTTCCAGCCTCGGCTCGAATGGCCTGCCCTACATCGTGCCGATTCACCCCAACCTGGTTCATCTGACGCTGGGGTTGTTCATTGTGGCGATCGCCTTTGACATTGTTGGGTTGCTCTACCCATTTGAGCAGCCCGTGTTCAAATATCTCTCGATTCCGGCTACCCGCTCCAACTTCTACGACGTGGGCTGGTACAACATGGTGGCCGCAGCCGTGATTACTTTCTTTACAGTGGCAGCAGGCTTCTACGAGATCATGTTGGCACAGGTTGACCCCGAGGTGACAAGCGCCTGGGGTCTCAAGGCAATGGAAACCATGCTCTGGCATGGAGTCGGCGGCGTGCTGCTGCTGCTGCTGATTGTCGGCATGGCAATTTGGCGAGGCTTCCAGCGGTTTTCCTGGCGCAAGGACATGGGGCGGCAGGTGCAGTGGAGCTATGTCTTTGTGGGGCTGCTGATTTTTGGCCTAATGTTTGCTCACGGCACGCTAGGAGCGCATTTGGGCGGCGAGTTTGGCGTTCACGTCACGGCTGACCAGCTTCTGAGAGCCGGCGAAGACCCGAATGCGGCGCTCTAGGCAATAATTCTTTGATCCTAGTTTTTTAGGGCGATTTGTTTATGAAGATGCGGCTGATTGTGACATTGGTGGGCGCGACAATTTTGATGACGCTAGCCAGTCTCTGGATGGGACAGCAGGCTTACACCTGGTTTCCGCCTCAAGCCTCGGCTGAGTCTGAGCTGATCGACGATTTGTTTAGCTTCTTGACGGCGTTGGGCACGTTTATTTTTTTGGGCGTGGCGGGGACGCTGGGCTATTCGGTGCTGTTCTCACGCGCCGGACGCTACGACTACAGCGACGGGCCGCCCATTGAAGGCAACATCACGCTAGAAATCGTCTGGACAGCGATTCCGTTTGCGCTGGTGATCTGGATTGCTGCCTACAGCTACCAGGTCTATGAGCAGATGGACGTGCGGGGGCCGATGGAAATGGTGCATTTGCACATGCCTGCCACGATGGAAGCCGCCTACGCCGAGCCAATGGATGATTCGCTGCCAGATTCGCTGCCAGATTCACCAACAGCAGGTCTGCCCAGCGCCAGGATTGCGGTGCAGGCAAAGCAGTGGGCCTGGATCTTTCACTATCCCGGCGAGAACGGCCAAGACATCACGAGCACCGAGCTGCATCTGCCCGTTGACCACCGGATCAAGCTGGAGCTGACCTCAGACGACGTGCTGCACGGCCTGTACATCCCAGCTTTCCGGCTGAAGCAAGATATTATTCCCAACAAAACCATCGACTTCGAGTTCACGCCGACCCGGATTGGCACTTATCGCCTGCGCGACTCGCAGTACAGCGGCACCTACTTCGCGGCGATGCAGGCTGACGTTGTGGTTGAGTCGCCCCAAGCCTACCAGAGCTGGCTGGCAGATGCCGCCAATCGAGCGCCTAGCCCTGCCTATAACCGAGCTGCGTTTGAGTACAACCGCGCTGCTGAGCAGACGATCGTTCGCGGCTGGGAGACCATACCGCCCGCCCCGCCGCCAATCGTCAACTTCGCGCCCAAGCAGGCTCCCGACAGCCCACCCGTTTAGTTCCCGTTTAACCCTTTCTTGTTTTTTCCTCATGGCGAATCTCTCAGTCGAAGCCCTTGACGGCAACCGCGCTCAGCCCTATCCCGGTGCGCCAGACAACTGGAAGCGATTTTTTAGCTTCAGCACCGACCATAAGGTGATCGGCATTCAATATATCGTCACCTCGTTTATTTTCTTTTTGGTGGGCGGACTGTTCGCCATGATTATTCGCGGCGAGCTGATTACGCCCGAAGCCAACCTGGTAGATCGCACCATCTACAACGCCATGTTTACGATGCATGGCTCGGTGATGCTGTTCCTCTGGACGTTTCCGGTGCTGGTCGGCTTGGCCAACTATCTTGTGCCCCTGATGATTGGGGCGCGCGATATGGCCTTCCCGCGCCTGAATGCCGCCGCCTTTTGGATGGTGCCGGTGGTAGGCGTGCTGATGATGGGCAGCTTTTTTGTGCCGGGTGGCCCGTCGCAGTCGGGCTGGTGGGCCTATCCGCCGGTGAGTCTGCAAAACCCAACCGGAAATTTGATCAATGGACAGGTGCTCTGGCTGCTGGCAGTGGCCATTTCCGGCGTTTCGTCGATTATGGGCGCAGTGAATTTTGTCACCACCATTTTTAAGATGCGTGCTCCCGGCATGACGTTTTTCCGGATGCCCGCCTTCGTCTGGACAGTGCTGGCGGCGCAGCTAATTCAGCTGTTTGGCTTGCCTGCCTTAACGGCTGGCGCAGTCATGCTGCTGCTCGATATTGTCGCGGGCACGAGCTTCTTTCGCCCCGAAAACGGCGGCAATCCGGTGCTGTATCAACATTTTTTCTGGTTCTACTCGCACCCAGCGGTCTATGTGATTGTGCTGCCAGTGTTTGGAATTTTCTCAGAGCTGTTTCCGGTCTATGCCCGCAAGCCGCTGTTTGGCTATCGGGTGGTGGCGGTTTCGTCGCTGATTATTACTGGACTCAGCGGCATTGTCTGGGTGCATCATATGTATGCCAGCGGCACTCCCGGCTGGATGCGGATGCTATTTATGTTCACGACGATGAGCATTTCTGTGCCGACTGGGATTAAGGTCTTTGCCTGGGTAGCGACAGCGTTTGGCGGCAAGCTGCGGCTGGATACGCCGATGCTATTTGCGATGGCAGGCGTAGTCAACTTTGTGTTTGCCGGGATTACTGGTATTATGCTAGGTTCTGTGCCCGTGGATATTCACGTCAACAACACCTATTTTGTAGTGGGTCATTTTCACTATGTTGTCTATGGCACTGTCGTATTTGGCATCTATGCTGCCATCTACCATTGGTTTCCTAAGATGACCGGACGGATGTATTACGAAGGCTTGGGCAAGGTGCATTTCTGGCTGACTTGGCTGGGCACGACGCTCAACTTCCTGCCCATGCATCCGGCGGGGCTGATGGGAATGCCGCGTCGAGTCGCTTCCTACGACCCGGAGTTTGCCTTTTGGAACGTGCTGGCGAGTCTGGGCGGTTTTTTGCTCGGCCTCTCGACGCTACCGTTTATTCTCAATATGGTCAGCTCTTGGATTCAAGGCGAGAAGGCAGGAAACAACCCTTGGCGGGCGATTGGACTGGAGTGGCTGATTTCCTCGCCGCCGCCCGTCGAGAATTTTGAGCATCTGCCGATTGTGATTGCCGAACCCTATGGCTATGGCAAAGACGAGCCGCTAGTTTCTAACCTGGCTGAACTCGCCGAATCGCCGGGATAATTCGCCTCTAAACGCACTCTATACCCCCCAAAGCCCCATGACTTCAGAAGCATCAATCGCCAACCAGATTGAGTCCGGAATTGTTGAGGAACATAATGAGGAGGCCAACAGTAAATTTGGCTTCTGGGTGTTTCTGCTCTCTGAAAGCGTGATTTTCCTCAGCTTTTTTGCCGGATATATCGTCTACAAAACTACCTCCACAGACTGGCTGCCTGCGGGCGTGGAGGGACTCGATACCCGTGACCCGGCAATTAACACCGTGGTGTTGATCTCCAGCAGCTTTGTGATCTATGTAGCCGAGCGGTTTCTACATGACAAGCGGCTCTGGGGCTTTCGGTTTTTTCTGCTGGCCACCATGCTGATGGGCAGCTATTTTCTCTATGGTCAGGCGGTCGAATGGCGCGGTTTGGAGTTTGGCCTCACCTCTGGACTCTATGGCGCGACATTTTATCTGCTCACTGGCTTCCACGGGCTGCATGTGATGACAGGCGTGTTGCTCCAGACCATTATGTTTTTTCGCTCGTTTATTCCCGGCAACTATGACAAGAGCAGCTTCGGCGTGGATGCGACTTCGCTGTTCTGGCACTTTGTAGACGTAATCTGGATTATCTTGTACGGCTTAATCTACGTTTGGCAGTAGCCTTTGGTAATCGCTGAGTCAGAGGTTCTGCTCGCCCCTCGCTTATCCCCAGGAGAATGACATGATTATTGATGATCAAACTTACGACGTAATCATTATTGGCACAGGCGCAGGCGGCGGCACTCTAGCGCGTAAGCTGGCGGTGACGGGTAAAAAAATCCTGGTGCTGGAGCGCGGCGAGTTTCTTGAAAAGGAAAGCTCGGAGCTAGAAGATATTGAGGTCTTCAAAAAAGAGCTGTATCACGCTCCCGAACAGTGGTTTGACAAAAACGGCGAAACGTTCTATCCCCAAACCAGCTACTCGGTGGGCGGCAATACCAAGATCTACAGCGGCGCGCTGATGCGGATGCGCGAACGCGACTTTGAGGAAGTACAGCACCAGAAAGGCGTTTCCCCAGAATGGCCGCTAAAATACGCCGACTTTGAACCCTACTACAGCGAAGCCGAGGCGCTCTATCAGGTGCATGGCAAAGCTGGCGACGACCCGACCGAGCCACCCCGCAGTGCTGACTATCCCTTCGCGCCAGTTGAGCATGAGCCGCATGTGGCCGAAATCTGCACCGCGCTGAGCGAGCAAGGACTGCATCCGGCCTATCTGCCAATTGGCTTGGGCGACCAAGGGCGAACGGACGCTGAAGATACGGGCATTTCGCCCGCTATCAAAGGCTCCGAGAACGTGACACTGAAGACCTCGGCCAAAGTGGTTGGCCTGATCACGAATCCTTCCGGGCTAGCGATTAAGGCGGTGCAGGTTGAAATTGGCGACGAGTGCTTTCTGTTTTTGGGAAATATTATCGTCTTGGCCTGTGGCGCGATTAACTCGGCGGCTCTGCTGCTGCGCTCCTGCAATGAGAAATGGCCGGATGGTATCGCCAACCGGAATGGGCTGGTGGGTCGTAACCTGATGAAGCAGTCGATGACGGTGCTGATGCAGCAGAGCACTTCGGCAAACTCTGGCCTGTTTCAGCGCTCGGTCTCCATCAACGATTTCTACTGGGGCGACCCAGATTTTCCGTTCCCGATGGGGCATATCCAAAACTCTGGCGGCATTTTACAAGACGTGATTTTCTCGGAAGCGCCACCAATTTTCTCGGTTTTGACTAAGGTGATGCCGAATTTTAGCCTGCGTCAGCTGGCTACGCGCTCGATTGGCTGGTGGCTGCAAACCGAGGATCTGCCGATGCCCGACAACCGGGTACGCTTCGAGAAAAACAAAATTTACTTGGACTACGAGCTGAATAACCTCGAAGCGCATGACCGACTGCTCTACCGCTGGCAGGAAGCTCTGAAGCAGGTAGACCGCAGCGCCAAGCAGTCAATTTTTGCCAAGAATATCCATCCGCATGGCAGCACACCCATTCAGGTGGTGGCTCATCAGTGCGGCACCTGTCGATTCGGTGAAGACCCAGATACTTCGGTGCTCAACCTCAACTGCCGTACCCACGATATCGACAACCTTTATGTGGTGGACAGCAGCTTCTTCCCGTCGAGTTCTAGTACTAGCCCCGCTCTGACGGTCATTGCCAACGCGCTGAGAGTCGCAGATCACCTGATTAAGCGGCTGGGTTAGGCTGAATACAGCCCTCGATGCGAAGACATTCATCTGCTGGTATGCATAGAAGCAACTCAGACAAGCTGAAAGTAATTCGCAACGGCCTTAAAACATATTGAGAATTACTTCTACTATTAAAAAATGACGAGTTGACTACTTCAAATAGGATCGATATAGTGACAAGGAAGTTGATTCTGAAATCAATTTCTCTATCTAGATGCTATTTAGGTTAAGAGGGGAAGCTATGTCTACAGCCGAAACGATTGTGCAGACTTTTGGCCAGATGCGTGCCAATCCAGTCATGCTGGAACTAAACGTGACTACTTCGATTTGCGAAGGCTTAAACGTAGGCTTGGCAAGCTTTCAGGCGCTCTATTTGCAATATCAAAAGCACCATTTTGTCGTTGAAGGCTCAGAGTTTTACTCACTGCATGCATTCTTCAATGAAAGCTATGAGCAAGTGCAGGGCTATGTGCATGAATTTGGCGAACGGCTGAATGGATTGGGCGGCGTGCCAGTTGCCAGCTTTACCAAATTAGCCGAGTTCTGCTGTTTCAACCCCGAATCTGACGATATCCATAGCTGCCGCACCATGATTGAGCATGACTTGCAGGCTGAGCAGGCAATTATTCAGGTGATCCGGCGACAGGCAGCACAGGCTGAAAGCTTGGGCGACCGCGCCACCCGCTACCTCTATGAGAAAATTCTGCTGGAAACCGAAGAGCGCGCGTTCCATCTCGATCACTTCTTGGCACATGACAGCCTGACGCTAGCCTTTGTAGGTACGAATAATTAGAGCGCGCAGTGACTTCCGATTCATCCCAACTAATTCATCCTAGAATCCACCCCAAACAAAGGAGCAGACGCAAAATCCGTCTGCTCCTTTGTTTGGAAGCGAGATCACTTGGGAGCACTTGAAAGAATTGGCCTGAGACAGTACGCTAGCTGCAACCTTTAGCGAGCTAGCAGAAAAAACTATGACGCTGCGAATTGGAGCCTTATTTGGCGGTTGCTCTGGCGAGCATGAAGTCTCGATCAGCTCAGCTCAGGCAATTGTCAAAGCGCTAAAAGCCCACGACCAGTATCAAATTCTGCCGTTTTACATTCAGAAAGACGGCATCTGGCAGGCAGGGGAACGGGCGCAGCGGGTGCTGGATTCTGGGCATCCCAGCCTAGAAGCTGGCAGGCTCTGGGAGTTTCCGGCAACGGCGCGTCAGGTCGATCTGTGGTTTCCAATGCTGCATGGGCCAAATGGCGAAGACGGCACGATTCAGGGGCTATTACAGCTCATGCAGGTGCCGTTTGTTGGCTGCGGCTTGCTGGCTGCGGCGATTGGGATGGACAAGCTGGCGATGAAAAGCGCCTTTGCCCAGGTTGGACTGCCGCAGGTCAAATATCTCGCCGCGACGCGCAGCCAAGTTCGCGCCCCCGGCAGTTTCTCTCAGCTCTGCCATCAAATTGAAGTCGAGCTGGGCTATCCCTGCTTCATCAAGCCCGCCAACCTCGGATCTTCGGTCGGTATCGCTAAAGCTCGCAGCCGCACCGAGCTAGAGGCGGCACTGCACAGCGCGGCTGGCTATGACCGTCGCCTGATTGTCGAGGCGGGCGTGGCGGCACGGGAAGTCGAATGTGCCGTATTAGGCAACGATCAGCCCCAGGCCTCGGTCGTAGGCGAAATCAGCTTCAGCAGCGACTTCTATGACTACGAAACGAAGTACACTGCTGGCAAAGCCGATCTGCATATTCCCGCCCAGCTGCCACCAGAAGTCAGCCGCAAAATCCAGGAGATGGCGGTGCAGGCATTTCTGGCTGTGGATGGAGCCGGAATCTCGCGGGTGGACTTCTTTTATCTGGAAGCCACAGGCGAGATTTTGATCAACGAAATTAATACGATGCCCGGTTTTACCGCCACCAGCATGTATCCGCAGCTTTGGGAGGCCAGTGGCATTGCCTTTCCAGAGCTAGTTGTGCGGCTTGTTGAGCTGGCGCAAGCGCGGGCCTCAGAGAGCTACTAGCCCAATATGTTAAGGTGCTGGTGATAGTTCTGGTTAGAATTCTGGGCGACGAGCATGAGCATCTTTACATTGCAAGGGGTAAAAAAAGATTTTGGCATCAAGGAGATTCTCAAGGATGCCAACTTCAGTCTGGGAGCCACCGATAAGGTCGGGCTAATTGGCACCAACGGCTCCGGTAAATCCACTCTGCTCAAAATGATTGCTGGACTTGAACCCATCGACAGCGGCGAGCGCTTGCTGAATTCGGGTGTGCGAATTGTCTATTTGCCGCAGCAGCCGGAGGTGGACGAAGATCGCACGGTAATCGAGCAAATCTTTGCCGACAGCGGCAACCAAATGAAGCTGGTGCGCCAATATGAAGAGATCTCTGACAAGCTAGCGCATGGGTCAGGCGACCCGGACAAGCTGATGGCGCGGCTCTCCACGGTGATGGAGCAGATGGACGCGACCGGAGCCTGGGAGCTGGAAACTCAAGCCAAAATTGTGCTCTCCAAGCTGGGCATTGATGATCTGGAGGCCAGAGTTGGCGATCTTTCAGGCGGCTACCGCAAGCGGATTGCGCTGGCGACTGCCCTACTCTCTGACCCTGACGTGCTGCTGATGGACGAGCCAACCAACCATCTCGATGCGCTCTCGGTAGAATGGCTGCAAAGCTATCTGAACCGCTATCGTGGCGCGCTGTTTTTAATTACCCACGACCGTTATTTTCTCGATCGCGTTACCAACCGGATTGTCGAACTCGATCGCGGCGATCTGTATACCTTCGACGGCAACTATTCTTACTATCTGGAGAAGAAAGCGCTGGCTGAAGAATCCGAAGTTAGCTCACAGCGCAAGCATCAGGGCGTACTGCGGCGCGAGCTAGAATGGCTGAAGCGCGGCCCCAAAGCCCGCAGCACTAAGCAAAAAGCCCGCATTGACCGGATCGGCGAGATGCAGACCAAAGAGTTTAAGCAGCAGCAAGGCAAGATCGATATTTCGACTGCCGGACGGCGGATTGGTAAAAAAGTGGTCGAGCTGCACGGCATTAGCAAAGCTTACGGTGACCGGACGCTGATCAAAGATTTTAGCTACGAGTTTAATCCTGACGATCGAATTGGGATTATTGGCGGTAACGGTGCGGGTAAAACCACGCTGATGAATATGGTTACGGGCAAGGTGCAGCCCGATAGCGGTACGGTGGAAATCGGCAGCACCATTCATATTGGCTACTTTGATCAGCATTCCGACGATCTGAGCGTCAATCCAAATCAGCGCGTGATTGAATATCTCAAAGATGTCGCTGAACTGGTTAAAACCTCAGACGGCTCGGTGATTACGGCCTCGCAGATGCTAGAGCGGTTTTTGTTTCCAGGCAGCCAGCAGTATTCGCCAATTAGCAAGCTGTCGGGGGGCGAAAAGCGACGGCTGTTTCTGCTGCGCGTGCTGATGTCAGCGCCCAACATGCTGATTTTAGACGAGCCAACCAACGACCTAGATGTGCAGACGCTAGCGATCCTAGAAGAATATCTCGAAAGTTTCAACGGCTGCGTGATTGTAGTTTCGCACGATCGCTATTTTCTCGATCGCACGGTAGAAAGCATTTTTGCGATTGAGGAGGGCGGCAACGTCCGGCAATATCCCGGCAATTACTCCGTCTATCTCGACTATCAGCAGACCGAAGCAACCAAGCCGGAAGCCGAAGAAAAGCTAGAGAAAGCTGTCGAAGCGGCTGCACCTGCCGCGCCCCCCGTTGAATCTAAGCGTCGCCTGTCTTACAAAGAGAAGCGCGAGTTTGAACAGCTTGAGACCAAAATTCCGGATCTCGAAGCCGAGAAAACCCGGCTCGAACAGCAGCTCTGCGAAAATCCGCCCGCCGAATTTAGCGCAATGCAGGATCTGACCGCTCAGCTTGCAGCTCTAGAGCAAACGATTGCCACCTCAACTGAACGCTGGCTGGAGCTGGCTGAGTTGGTTTAAACCCCAGTGCGGACTGCGTACAGTCTAGAACAATTCGCCCCGGCCTTCAAAGCACGACGACGGAGCCGCTATTGAGCAGAATTAGCGCGAGCTTCAAGCAGCAAAATTAGCGCCGCATCAAATCCAGCGTCTAAACGGATTCGGGAGCGGCAGTCTCAGCGGGTTAGGTCCAGGTACAGCGCCAGGGGGCTGGCTGGAGCGCTGTGCTAAAAACTGCTTGACCGTCTCAACCGGAATGCTCACGCCTTCGCCCGTAGACTGCTGCACGGCTCGGTTAATACCAATCACCTGCCCGCTCTCATCAATCAAAGGACCACCGCTATTTCCGGGCTGCAAAAAGCCTCTGGGAGTCCGAATGCAGCGCAATGGCGAGCTGCCGTTGGCGCAAGTGCTGTTTAGCTCAATCACCTGCGCCTGCGACAGCTTCCAGCTTTTGCCCAGCGGCGAGCCAATGGCATAGACCTGATCACCCACCTGCAATTGCGCCGTACTCTCAGCCAGCGGAGCTACGGGCAAATCGCTGGCACCCTGGAGCTGCACCAGCGCCAAATCCAGCGATTCGTCTACCAAAATCACCAACCCTACAAATGCCCGTCCATCCGAGAGCTTGACGCGGGGGCGCGAGTCTGAGGCCACCACATGGTAGTTAGTCATGACCAGGCCATCAGCCGTCAAAATTACGCCTGCTGCGGTTGAAGCAGAGCCGCGCCGAGTGCGGTCTTCAATCTCAACGGTTGAGGGTCGCAGCGCCGTATAGATCTGACCGGCCAACTGGGCGGTATTGGATCGGGCTGGAGCATTGGGCGAAACGGCAGGCGGCAGGCCAGATTGCTTCGGGGAGACGGACGGCAAGGCAATTAGGTCAGCTAGCGCCTGATCGCGTCTAACTCCTTCTCGCAGAGTGAGGCGCTTGCTGGGAGTCAGGGGTGGACGCACCTGTTCACGGCGCTCTAGCTCGCGGCGTTCGACCACCAGCATGGCTGCCTGAGCGGGATCAGCAGGCAGATCGGCTAGCAGCTGTTTGCCTTGAATATCGCCAAAGCTAATCATGCTGTCGAGGCAGGTCACATCCAGCGGCGCAACATACTGGGCGCAGTCGCCCTTTTGCCACTGCTCTTGATAGATCGCCTTGACTTCTTCAGGGCGAATTTTGTCAATATCGGCAATGGGCTTGCTGTTGAGCTGCCGCCAGCGATCATAGTCAAGCTGACTAATTCCGCCATAGCTAAATCGCTTCGTATGCTCAGAAGGTGACTGACTGAGCTGCAAAACCGCCTGATAAGCCTGTTCAAACTGAGGGTTGGCCTCTGGAGTAGGGGCTTTTTTGAACAGGCTAACGCCGACTGGCAGGAGCGCCAGCAGTACCGTCAAGGCAATCAGCCGCCGTTGGGCAGGCCGCATCCGATCGAGGAATTGGAGTTTGGCATTCATTTGACATTCATCAGGGGTTCGTGGCGATCAGGTCATCATTCACCGCTTACAACTATTCTCTCTCAAAAGAGAGAATAGCGCTACCGGTTCAGGTTTCAGACTGGCAGCTCGTAGCCTGCTGTCCGCATCCTGTCAGCGGCCTAACACCAGGTGTCCTCATGCAAAAAAGTATATTGTGCTACAGTTGAGTCAATGCCGATTCAAACCAAAGCTCAATCAAGGCTTGAGATTTTCGTTGCAAAATCTACATTGCTCAAGCTTTTCAAATCAAATCAACAGCTGGCGCTACGCGCAGTTTGAGCAATCGTCTGAACGAATCAAAAGATATTTAAAGGCTTTCATTTGGGACAAGCCGAGTGCAAGTTAAAGCCCGCAGACAGAGCCTAGTTGGTAGAACACATATTGGCTAGAACACATATTGGCCAGAACATATTAAGTAGCCAGAATATAGGTAGTTAGAGGCTTGGCAGCTCCAAGATAGCCTCTTGAGATTTCAGAACAGCTTGAAAAAATAAACAAGAAATAAATTATCAATGGTAGACGTAAAACAAACGGCTCTGATTTACTGCGAAAATCAGTTTGGCTTTGTAGATGGAAAAACTGCCGCAGGCTTGGTTCGACATTCTGAGATCTACAGCATCGTCGGAGTGATCGACAGCGCGTTGGCAGGTCAGGATGCCGGAGCAGCGCTAGGAGATCAGCAGAACGGCATTCCTATTTTTGCCAATTTAGAGGCAGCTTTGGCGCAGCTTTCAGAGGTTCCCAATTGCTACATCTACGGGAAAGCGCCCTTAGATGCTCGGATTTCGGCGGCAGAAAGGATTCTCATCTTGCAAGCCATGCAGGCAGGTATGAACATCATCAATGGCCTTCACGAATTCTTTTCTGAGGATTCAGAATTTGTGCAGATGGCGAGTCAGTGCGGCGTTCAAATCCAGGACATTAGAAAATCTCCGAAGCTGGAAGATTTGCATGTCTTTACAGGTCAAATCGCTCAAGTCAATGTTCCGGTGATTGCTGTACTCGGCACGGACTGTGCCTGCGGGAAGATGACGACAGCAGTCGAACTCAACAAAGCGCTCAACAGGCTGGGCGTCAAGTCGGTGCTGGTGGCAACAGGACAGACTAGCCTGATGCAGGGAGCTAAGTATGGTGCATCTATCGACGCGCTCGTGTCTCAGTTCGTGATTGGTGAGATAGAACATGCGGTCGTTCGAGCATTTGAGGGTGAAAATCCTGACGTGATTTTGGTGGAGGGACAGAGCGCAATCAGCCATCCTGCGTTCATGAGTTCTCTGGGAATTTTGAAGGGAAGTATGCCGGACAGCGTTATTCTCCAGCACCCGCCAGCTCGAAAATTCCGATGTGATTTTCCGCATTTGGCAATGCCGACGGTCGAGAGTGAAATTCAGCTGATTGAAGCGATCTCCCAGTCTCAGGTGATTGCCATCGCGCTGAGTCACGAAGCCTTGACGGACGCGGAGATTCCAGCAATCATCGCGGACTATGAGAGTCGGCTACGACTGCCCACAACAGACGTGTTGAACTACGGGTGTGAGAAGCTAATTCAAAGCCTATGCAGCTATTTTCCGAAGCTCAATCAAAAAATCAAGCAGGCTCATTTGCCAGCGCCTCTGCTAGTAGCGAGATAGAGGCAGGCAGAAAAACATCTCAGAAAAACATCTCAAAATATTTCGACAGAAAATATTTTGACAAAATGAATAGAAGCATAGATGAAAGCATTGCTACCCAGAATCGAGATTTCCCTATCTCAAATTCAGCATAACGCTCAGATTCTATCTGAACGTTATGGGCAAAAAGGTATTTCTCTAATGGGGGTTTCTAAGGCAACCCTGGGTGATCCCTTAATTGCCCAGGCGATGATTCAAGGAGGCGTAAAATTTATCGCAGACTCACGCCTTGAGAACATTCAAAAGATGAAGCAAGCCGGAGTCTCAGCTCGGTTTGTGCTGCTTCGCACGGCTTTGAGTCAAGCAGAATCTGTGGTGCAGGATGTGAACATTAGTCTGAATACAGAATTTCAGACGGTGAAAGCGCTTTGCTACTACGCAAATCTATCTCAGAAGGTTCATCAGATCATTGTCATGGTAGAGCTGGGCGATCTGCGCGAGGGGATTCTGCCCTGTGACATGCTCCAGTTCGTCAAAAAAACGCTTGAGCTATCCAGCGTCAAAGTGATTGGCATCGGCTGCAATTTAGCCTGCTATGGCGGCATTAAGCCAGATATGCAAAAAATGCGCGAGCTGTCCGAACTCGCTGAGGCCATTGAAAAAGAATTTCAAATTAACTTAGAGATAGTTTCAGGTGGCAATTCAGCAAACTATGAGTGGTATGAGTCTGCACAAACAGTTGGCAGAATTAATAATCTCCGGCTAGGCGAATCGATTCTCCTGGGGCGTGAAACTGTCAACCAGCAGGCAATTCCGGGTTTATGTACTAGCGCCTTTGAATTAACGGCTGAAGTCATCGAGTCCAAGGAAAAGCCCTCTTTGCCGTTTGGAGAAATCTGCCGAGATGCTTTCGGAAACGTCCCGACATTTCTCGATCGAGGAATTCATCAGCGCATTATTATTGCTCTGGGCAGACAGGACGTTCTGGTCTCTGGTCTAAAACCAAATGACGATCTGGAGATACTCGGATCTAGCAGCGATCATGTTGTGCTCGACAGTAGACACCGGAATTTGAAAATTGGCAGTGAAGTCAAGTTCAGCTTAGACTATGGTGGGCTGCTGTCAGCAATGACTTCTCCTTTTGTGAGCAAGCAGTTTATCAGCTGTGCTTAGTCACCTTGACTATCCTCAACCAACGCCCTGCAAGCTGTTTTTTTGATAAAAAATTGATAAGAAATTCATTCTCAACAATTATTTTTTTATGTTTACCGCCTGTTCTCAAACCGTAGGTAATGCCTAGATGATCCCTCAATCAGACAATTCTCTGAGTAGAGAATCTGCCAACCTGAACAGTGCCGTAAAATTTGAACAGTACCGTAAAATATGACTGCTGTAAAATACGACTGTTGCACTCTGTACCGCCATGTCTGCTGCTATATTTAGCTTGATGCGAATTCAGGTAATCAACGGCAATACCTACGAACCGATGACGCAGGGCATCGACGAATCTGCACAGGCGGCACGCGCCCCGCAAACTACAGTCATCACCACGCAGCCCAAGACTGGCCCTCAGTCTATCGAAAGCTACTACGACGAGTATCTGGCAATCCCCGGCATTCTAGAGCAGGTGGTGCTGGGCAAAGACCAGTTTGATGCCTTTGTGATTGCCTGCTGGGGCGATCCGGGCGTGGAAGCGGCTCGCGAAGTGACAACCAAACCCGTGATTGGCATTGCCGAGGCGAGTATGTATGTGGCCAATATGCTGGCGGCGCGTTGGGGCGTGGTGACAACGCAACATCGGGCACTGGATATGATTGAGAAGACCATTGCCAAAACGGGCTTTGCCCAACGCTGTGTCTCAATTCGCACCACGGGCATTCCGGTGATTGAAACCGAAAATGCGCGGCAGCAAACGCTAGATGCCCTGGAAATTGCTGGAAGGCTAGCAATGGAGCAAGATCGTGCCGAGGCGCTCTGTCTGGGCTGTGCCGGGATGAGTCGTCTGGATCTGGAGCTAGAGCAGCGGTTGGGCATTCCCATCATTGATGCAGTCGCCGCTGCCGTGAAGCTGGCCGAGGCGATTGTGGGGCTGCACAAACAAACCAGCAAGGCACTAACCTACAGACTGCCAGAGCTCAAGCCGATTCCCGGATTTCCAGACTACATGCAGCCAGCAGCTCTGTCAGGAGATCGGTCGGCAGATCAGGCTGAGACAACTGCAACCGCTCCAGCCCCTACGGCAAGCTAACCAGTCTGTGTCACGTCTTGGTTCCCCGGATTTCCCAGAGATCCAGATCTTTTAGCTACAATTGCCCGTTGAAACTTTTAATGTTCAATTCTGTCCAAACTGCCCAGCTTCGGATATAACAGCATAGCGCTCGCATCCCATTCCTCGCCCCTTACTTCACCCATGATTGAAGTCGAACATCTGAGCAAAATTTATGGCTCCACTCCTGCTATTCAGGATGTCACCTTTTCCGTGGAGAAAGGCGAAATTCTGGGTTTTTTGGGGCCAAATGGTGCTGGCAAAACCACCACAATGCGGATTCTGACGGGCTATCTGCCAGCCAGCAGCGGCACTGCCCGCATCGCCGGATTTGACGTGCATGAAAACTCGATGGCCGTGCGGCGACAGATTGGCTACCTGCCCGAAACGCCGCCGCTCTATACTGACATGACGGTGGAAGGGTTTCTGCATTTCGTGGCGCGGATCAAAGGCGTGGCGGCAGGTGATCGCATCGCGCAGGTCGAAAATGCTCTGAAGCGGTGCAACCTGCTCGAAAAGCGGAGCGTGCTGATCCGCAAGCTCTCGAAGGGATTTCGGCAGCGGGTTGGCATCGCCCAAGCCATTGTGCATGACCCGCCCGCCATTATTTTAGACGAGCCGACTGTCGGGCTAGATCCGCGCCAAATCATCGACGTGCGAAACCTGATCAAGAGTCTAGCGGGCGAACATACGATTATTCTCTCGACGCATATCCTGCCCGAAGTCAGCATGACTTGCAGCCGCGTGGCGATCATCAACCGAGGGCGCGTCGTCGCCACCAACACTCCTGAACAACTCATGGCCGAGCTGGCAGGCGGAGATGGCTACGAGCTAGAGGTGGCGGGCAATCCGGCGCAGCTAGACTGGCAGATTCAACAAATGCCCAGTCTGCTACCCGGCGTTAAGAGCGTGGAGCAAATAGCCGATGAGAGTCTGCCCGCCGAGCATTTTCGGCTGCGGGTGGCGCTGGAGGCCAATCTGCCCGATCCGGGTGGTGAGATTGCGGCGGCAGTCGTGCAGGCGGGGCTAGGGCTGTTTGAAATGCGGCGCACCCGCGTCACGCTGGAAGATGTGTTCTTAGAGCTGACAACTGAAGAGAAGGTAATTGACCCAGAGGAAATGGCGCAAGCCGACGAGCGGGCGAAAGCAGACACAAAAGCAGCCCCAGCGGAGGCAGTCGCCGTCGCTGAGCCAGTCGATTTGGACAATCCAGAAGATCCAGCGAACGCCGAGCCAGGAGATGCCTAAATGCGCGTAATTTTTGCCAACCTGATTGCCATCTACCGCCGCGAGCTGCAAAGCTACTTCGCCTCACCGTTTGCCTACGTGATTGCAGGCGTATTCTGGCTGCTGAGCGGCTTTTTCTTCTTCGCAATTTTGCTCGGCCCAGAGGGGCTAATTGCCCAGTCTGCCCTGCGGGATCAGATGGGCGTGACGGGTCAGCCAACTGACGTGCCCTATCAGTTTCTCAGCTTTTTTCTCGGCACGCTGAGTTCGCTGGCCATGTTCATTTTGCCAATGATTTCGATGGGGCTATATGCCGAAGAACGCAAGCGCGGCACGCTGGAGCTATTGGCCACCTCGCCTTTAACCAATTGGGTGGTAGCGCTAGGTAAGTGGCTAGGGGCAATCACGTTTTTCATCACGCTGCTGCTGCCGCTGCTGCTCTATCAGGCGATTGCCGTCAGCGCCTCAGATCCGCCTGCCTCGCTAACGGTGATGTTGCTGGGGCATCTGGGGCTGGTGCTGCTGGCTGGGGCAATTCTGTCGCTGGGGATGTTTGTCTCGTCACTGACCGACAGCACGATTCTGGCGGCAATTCTCACCTTTGGGCTAGTGCTGGTGCTCTGGGTGATCGAGCTGGTGGCCAATAGCCTAGTTGGGCCAGTCGGCGATGGGCTAAAACATTTATCGCTGATCAAAAACTACAACACGCTCACCCAGGGGATTTTTGACAGCAGCAGCATTCTGGTGTTTGTCAGCTATATTTTGCTGGGTCTATTTCTCACCGCTCAGTCGATTGAAGCCTTCCGGTTCCAGCGCTCCTAGATTTTGAAAAGGTTCAACCTAATTTTTTATGAAGCTGACTTCTCCGAGCCGTTCGCTCAGTTCCTTTAAGAAATACGCTAAATATCTGCTCTGGCTGGCGCTTTGCTTGGTAATTGCCGGACTCACCGCAGGCGCAATTGCTGGCTGGACGGCAGCGCCTATCACCATCGTGCTGGCGGGGCTGGTGGCGCTGATTGGCTGGCTGATTTTGGGTGGCTATGCCGGGCGAAGCTTCTGGAGTCAGCGCTCAACGCAGGTGGGCACCAATGCCGTGGTGGCGACGCTCTCGGTCTTGCTGATTTTGGGCTTCGTCAACTTTTTGGGGACGCGCTATAGCAGCCAGATTGACCTGACTGAGAACCAGCTGTTCACGCTTGCGCCCCAGACGCAGCAGGTGCTAGGTGACTTGAAGCAGCCGGTCAAAGCCTGGATTTTTACGCCTAGCCCCAGCCCAATCGATCGGCAGCTGCTCGATAACTATCGGCGCGAGACCAGCCAGTTTAGCTATGAGTTTGTCGATCCGCAGGCAAAACCAGGGGTGGCGCGCGAGTTCGGCGTGCAGCAGCTTGGCGAACTCTACTTGGAAACAGACGGCAAGCGGCGGCTGGTGCAGACGGTTAATCCTCAGGAAAAGCTCTCAGAGCGCAAGCTGACCAATGGCATTGCCCAGGCAGACAGCCAGCCGCGCAAGGTCTATTTCTTGCAGGGGCATGGCGAGCGAGGTCTGGAGGCGGGGCAGGGCGGCTTCTCGCAGGTGCAGCAGCGGTTAAGCGAAGAGAGCCTGACAGCTGAGCCGCTGAATCTGGCTGAGAATCCCAAAATCCCGGAAGATGCCAGCGTTGTGGTGATGGCCGGAGCGCAGCGAGGCTTGCTGCCCTCAGAAGTCACTGCCCTGGAAGACTACCTGAAGCGCAAGAGTGGCCTGATGATGCTGATAGATCCCCAAACCGATCCCAATCTGGACGGCTTGCTGAAGCCCTGGGGCGTGACGCTGAGCGACCGACTGGTGATCGATCCGGCAGGCGAACAGTCGGGGCTAGGGGCAGGCGTGGTGATCATCAGCCAATACGGTGAGCACCCGATTACGCAGGGCTTCAAAAACGGCATTTCGTTTTTCCCACTGGCGCGACCTCTGCAAATCTCGCCGGTTGATCAAGTCCAGGCTACGGCACTGCTCACCACCTCTGCCCAGACGCAGGCGCAGCAAATCGAAGCAGGCACAGGCGCAGTCAAAGCTGACCCTGCCGATCCCAAAGGCCCCTTTGACATGGGCGCTGCATTCAGCCGCACGGTTGAAACGCCTGAAGCCGCCAAGCCCCCAGAGCCAAGTCCTAGCCCTTCGCCCTCACCTGACGAAGCCGAGAAAACTCAGCCCGAAGCGCGGCTCGTCGTCATTGGCAGCTCCAGCTTTGCCACAGATGGGCTGTTTGACCAGCAGCTCAACGGCGACCTGTTTTTGAATGCTGTGAGCTGGCTGAGTCAGCAGGATGATCAGGTGCTCTCGATTCGCCCCAAAGAAATGACCAACCGCCGGATTGTGATGTCGGGAGCGCAGCAGATTAGCTCGGTGCTGCTGGCGCTGGTGCTGCTGCCGCTGCTGGGTTTTGGGACGGCGGCGCTGATCTGGTGGAGGAGACGCTAGATGAAAATTCAGCCGACAACCTTGGGACTTTTGCTAGCTGCCTTGACCTTAGGCAGCGTGGTGGCGCTAGTGGCGCAGCAGCCCGCACCTAAGCCCGCCGATGACAAGTCGCAGACCGTAACGGAAGCCGAACAGCCGCTGTTTACCTTCCCAGCTGCCGATATTCAAAGCCTGACCCTGAAGACTCGCCTGCACAGCCTCAAGTTTGAGCGCGATCAAGACGGTAAATGGCAAATGCTGGAGCCAGAGAAAACGGCGGCCAGCGATCCGTCGCTCGCCTTTCTGCTGGATTTGTTGGCTTCTGACAAAACGCCCCGCACCCTCACCGTGCCGCTCACCGATCGCGAGCAGTTTGGCCTGCATCAGCCGACCGCCACGATTGATCTGACGCTCAAGGATCAAAAAACGCATCAGCTGGTGATCGGCGAATATGACTTCAATCGGACGCATTTCTACGCCCAGATCGATCCACCTGCTGATGCCAAAGATCTCCAGGTGGTGCTGGTTTCGCCCAACTTTGATAACGCCGTCAACCGCCCGCTAGACGAGTGGAAAGCCGACGAAAAATCGAGCCAGAAAGCGAGTCCTGAACCCTCTGAGTCAGCTTCGCCCTCGGTGTTGCCGGAAACTCCACCCGAAACTCCACCCGAAGCCTCACCAAATTCTGACCAATAGTTCTAGCACCAACAGCTTAAAATTCAGTTTCAAAATTAATTTCAACAATTCTGGAATCGACGTTGGGGGCGCTGTAGTTGAGGCTTAGTCAATTCAACACGCTCCTCACAGGCGCAGCAATGCGCCTTTTTACTGGGCAATTTACTAGGCAATTTCAGATTGCTGCGTATTTGCTACACTGCGCTGGCCAAATATCTTCTTCCAAAAGAAAATAGTCCATTTTGGCGCAGCGCAATTATTATTTGATGAGAGCTATTTTGTGGGGATGAGACGATGCGTGGAAATAGATGGTGGTTGGGCATCGCTGGCCTACTTTGTCTGAGCGCAGGCTGCACAAATAAATTGGCCTCCCAAAACGAGCCGAGCGTCCCTGCTGAAGTGGCAGCTGTGGATGAATCAACTGCGGCAGCCCAGCCTGAGCCATCGCCCCTAGACTCCCAAGACTTCTTCCCAAATCCGCTGGTTGCAGGCTCAGTTGCAGGCTCAGCCGTTCAGTCCAACCCTATCCCGAACTTGATTCCGCTTACCACCTCCGCCCAGCGCGTCCCGCAAATCGACAGTGGACGACCTGACCCGTTTGCTTCGCTGGGTCTAGCTCCGACAGTCGTGCAGGTTCGGCCTGCCGGAGCACCCGCAGTCAATCCTGCACCCGTTGTCCAGATTCCAGTCGCGCCAGTTCCGGTCGCGCCAGCTCCAGCGCCGCCGCCTGCGGTCTTTCCGCTGCCGCCCCTGCTGCCCGCTTCGGCAACACTACCGCCGCTGGCTGCGGGAAATCTGCCGACGGTTAGCGTCCCCGGCATTAGCCCGATGGCACCGCCCCGCAGCGCTGCCGAATCGCTGGAAATTAGCGGCGTGGTGCAGGTGGGCGGCAAGACCAACGTGATTATCAAAGCGGCTGACGAATATACCAGTCGCTATGCGGCAGTTGGGGAGCGGGTGGCCAACGGTCAGGTTTTAATTAAGCGAGTTGAGATGGGGCTAGAGCCTGTTGTTATCCTAGAGCAAGCAGGACGAGAAATTGTTCGCTCAGTCGGCTCAGGTGCGCTGGTTGGATCGCTTTAATCGGCTGCTCTAGCTAGAAGTGCCAAGCAACTGAGTCTATCTAGATATTGCCTAGATGTTCTGGCGCAGCTCTGCCTTCTAGCTCTTTGTCACCGGATGCCATGACCCAGCCAATCCCAGACTGGAACCCGCCTAGCGTTGTCCCGCCTACTCAAGCTTCATCCAGCCTGAATGTCAAGCTCGATCCAAATAATCTCAGTGCCAAACGCGAATTTCAGAGCCTCAGCTATCACGACAGCTATATTTGCCCAATCTGTCGACACGGTCAGATTGCCGAGCTGACGCTGATGGATGCTTTTGCTTGCAGCTTTTGCCGCCATATTTTCACCGCCAATCTGCAAAATCAAACCGTGCAGGTGGTCGATAGCGCTCAGCCTCTATCCTGGCGCTGGACTGGCCGAGGCTGGCAGTCTACTCACCGCGACGACCCTAGCCTGACGGCGGTAGTTTGGTTTGTGAGTTTGGTGCTGGTACTGCTGCCTGGATCAATTGTGGGGCTGATGGCCTATCTGTTTCCACCGCTACCGGGGAGCCTCTGGTCTTGGTTTCCGCTGGTCTGGCTGGCCTGCACCTTTGGCGTACATCTGCTGATGGTGGGCTGGCTGATTGCCGAGCATTATCAAATTCCGCTGTATGTCGCTAGTCGGGTGCGCATCCGGGGCTGGCTGGATCGCAGCTGAGGCGTATCTGAGGCGTATCTGAGGCTTAGGGGGTGTGACACCTGATTCGACGCGGCTCAGGCTTGGGTACTTTCGAGGCATCTACCAAAATTAAGCTTGTGCAAGGGGTTTGATAATGAGTCAGTTACAGCCAATTCAGCTTGAGGATGGCACGGTTATCTACGTTGAAGCTACCGAAGATGTGGTAGCGCCAGCCGTTGAGCCAGCCGCTGAAACGGGCGAAGTCGGTCGGACTGGACAGAAAGGCTGGGTCGATTCTCTAGGGCGAGCCAGCACTAAAGGACTGGAGGCCAGCGCTCAGAGCTTTAACGCCATTGAAAGCACGATTAAGACCTACACCAAATACACGCTCAACGCCTTCAACGATGCCGCTTTAGCCAACGTTGAAAAAGTGACGTTGGAATTTGGGATGAACGTCAGCGGCGGCGCGGGTGTGCCCTACATCGCGGCGGGTACGGTCAACTGCAATATTAAAGTTACGGTAGAATGCGCCTTCCCAGAACGGCAGGCCGAGCGGCAGGCAGCTAAAGTAACGCAGCAGGTGCCTCAGCTTACGCCTCAGCAGATGGCTCAGCGGCAGGCGGCTCAACAAGCTCAGCGTGCCGCAATACCGCAATCAGGTTCTGCACCGCGCTAGCTGGAACGTAGCCCTCGCCTGCTACAGTCAGAGCAGTTTGCTGATTGACTTAACCCGCCATGAACCAGACCGATCTGGCCTTCACGCCTGCGCTAGAGCAGGCGCACCTAATCCGCACAGGGCAAGTCTCGCCGCTGGAGCTGACTCAGCTTTATTTGGATCGGATCGAGAGCCTTGACTCGCAGCTCGGCAGCTTTGTGACCGTGACTGCTGAGCTAGCCATCGCGGATGCTAAATCTAAAACCGAACGGCTGGTCAGGGTGATGGCAAATGACAGTCATGACCTGCCGCCGTTTTTTGGTGTGCCAATTGCCATTAAAGATCTGACGGCAGTGCAGGGCGTGCGCTGTCTGTATGGCAGTCTGGCGATGGCGCAGCATATCAGCGCTCACGATGATGCAGTGATCACGCGGCTGAAGCAGGCGGGCTTTGTAATCCTAGGTAAAACGACAGTTTCAGAGCTAGGCTCGCTGCCCTACTCAGAGCCAGTGGGGATGCCGCCTGCCCGCAACCCGTGGAACTTGAGCCACACGCCAGGAGGCTCTAGCGGGGGAGCTGCTGCTGCTGTCGCTGCTGGACTCAGCCCAGTGGCGCAGGGTTCAGATGGCGGCGGCTCGGTGCGCGGGCCAGCCTTCTGCTGCGGGTTAGTCGGCCTCAAGCCCGCTAGAGGCCGGATCTCAGCGGCTCCGCTGGGCGATCATCAGAGCGGCATTGGCACGCAGGGCATTCTGGCGCATACCGTCACCGATGCCGCTGCCCTACTCGACGTGATGGCTGGTACGGTGACGGGCGACCCATACTGGCTCAGCAATCCGGCTCAGCCTTTTTTGCAAACTGTTTTACAAACTGTCCAGACGCCGCCGCCGCCCTGCCGAATTGCCTACAGCACTGAGATCCCGCCGATTGCTCAGGCTGATGCCGACTGCGCTGAAGCGGTCCTAGAAACAGCACGCCGACTCGAAAACTTGGGGCATTATCTAGAGCCAGCCTGCCCAGATTTCACCGGATTGGTAGAGCCGTTTTTAGTGGTTTGGCGAGCCGGAGTCAGCATGGCAGGTTTGCCGCCAGCAGCATTGAGTCCATTCAACGCTTGGCTGCTGTCTCAGCCGGACAGCAGCGGCGATTACCTGAGAGCGGTCGCCACCATGCAGATACTCTCCCGGCAGATTGTTGCTTTTTTTCAGGACTACGACGCGCTGCTGCTGCCCGTCTATCTGCACCCGGCGATTCAGGTGAGCGAGTGGGGAAATCTGCTGCCTGCTGAAGCCTTGCAGCAAATTATTAAGTGGATTGCGCCCTGTCCGCCCGCTAACGCCACCGGCCAGCCTGCGATTGCGTTGCCAACTGGATTGACCACTCAAGGACTACCGCTAGGCATCCAGCTTGTGGGTCGTCCAGCCGATGAGGCGACGATTTTGGCGCTAGCTGCTCAGCTGATGGCGGCATATCCCTGGCAGCATCGCCCAGAGTTTGGTAGCTGAGCCGTCAGGCTTAGACTTTGCCGCTGCCCATCAGATAGAGCAGCGCCATCCGCACCGCCACACCGCTCGTCACCTGCTGCGAAATCAAGCTGAACTGCGGATCGTCCATCAGTTCGGAGCTAATTTCAACGCCGCGATTTACCGGGCCCGGATGCAGCACCTTTACCTCAGGACGACAGCGCTTTAATCGCTGATGCGTAATGCCAAACTGCTGGTGATATTCGCGCAGGCTGGGCAATAAATGCTGCATCATTCGCTCTTTTTGCAGGCGCAGTGTCATCACAAAATCGGCAGCTTCTAAAGCCGGGTTCAGCGACCAATGCAAAAACAGCTGGCGATCCAGATTTTGAGCATCGGCGGTGACAAACTCAGCAAACGGCTTGGGCAACAACGTCGGCGGCGCGGCCAGATGCACCTCCGCACCGCTGGCCGTCAGGCTCCAAATGTTGGAACGCGCCACTCGCGAATGCAGCACATCTCCGACAATCGCAATTTTCTTGCCTTGCAGCAAAGACAAGCGCGGCTTCTCAGGATCAAGCAGCAGACAGATTGTGAACAGATCCAGCAGTGCCTGCGACGGATGCTCATGCTGCCCGTCTCCAGCATTGAACACGCCCACCCGCGACTCTAGTCTGTCCATTTCCTGAGCAATCGCCAGCGGCACGCCCGCTTCCCGATGTCGAATCACCATAATGTCCGTGCCCATCGCCAGGTAGGTCTTGGCCGTATCCAAAATCGTCTCGCCTTTAGTGAGCGAGGAGGTGCTGGGCGCAAAATTAAGCGTATCGGCGGAGAGGCGCTTGGCGGCTAGCTCAAAGCTGCTGCGAGTGCGGGTCGAAGGCTCAAAAAACAGATTTGCCACCACCTGGCCTTGTAGCGCCGGCACTTTTTTGGTGCGGCGAGACAACACTTCCTGGAAGCTAGCCGCCGTTTGCAGCACCGCGTCATACTCAGCGGGCTGGAAGTCAGCCAGCGAAAGAATATGGCGGCGCGCCCAACTCAAAGCCATCTAGCGCTTTTTACCAAATAGGCTGAACAGACCGCCCGCCTTGGCTGCCACCTTTTCGGGTTCGAGGAGGTGCAGTCGCTCGGCATACTGTATGGCTAGCGGGTCACGCGGGTTAAACTTCAGCGCCTGCCGGAAATGCACTTTGGCCATGCCCGTCAGGTTCTGCATCAAATAAGCCTGCGCCAGCAGCGAGTGGTACTCAGCCCGATCTGGCTCTAAGACGATTGCATCCCGCAGCTCGGCCACTACCCGCAGCCAAGTAGCCTTCTTAGCATATTCCTGGGCGCGATAGTAGTGGCGCTGGGCATAGTTGACTGACACTTGGCCATCGTGACCAGGCGCAAACTGAATCGGCTTGGCCTGGGGTGCAGCCACAATTCCGGTGCGCTTTTCGCGGATAACTGGCTCGCCCATCTTCAGCCGTAAATAGGCTAGATGCAGCTCGCTCAGCTGCGCGGTAATTGATTCAAACTGTTCAAACTGCTGGTATTGCTGTTCAGCCAGCTCTGTAACCGACTGCTCATAATAGATATCGGCTTTGTGCAGCGGCAGATTCAGCAGCCTGCGGGCAACCGCGCTCTGAGGCTGTCCGGTTTCTTCTCGGCTCATCCGCCGGACGCGGATCCGCAGCATCGCCACCGTCTCGGCACGCTCCTTTTCCTGCTTGAGCCGCTGATAGGCTGGGTTGACGAGCCGCGCCAAAAGCTGGCTGGCAAGCGCCATCGTGGCCGGATCGACCTGTATCAAACTGTCGGGATGCAGCAGCTTAGCGACGCTGCGATAGCGCTTTAAAACTCGGCGTTCATCTGCCGCCACAGAGATACCCAGCACAGCATAGGGATCAGTCAGCAGATTGAGCCATTCTGGTGAAAAAAGGAGCTGTGTCATCAGCGGGCGGCTTATGAAGTTTGGGTATAGTATACAGAAATCTGGGCAGAGAAGGGGTGTCTCCCCTCATCACATCCCTAACTTCTCCCTTGCTTCTAGTGAAGCGGCAAAGAGAGCGGCAGGCAATGCGGGCTATCTCGCTTCGCGGCTGCGGATATCGCCGAAGAGTATTTCTAGGAGGCAGCGTTTTATACTATAGCTGGTACTGAAAGCAGTCGTCTGGCGGTAGAGCTTCAGCAGTAGCCAGCTTCGAGATTGGCTTTACAGCTAGTTTTGCGGCGAGTTTACCTTGATTTATCTATACCCTAGCTCAAACTAGGGCAATGTGACATAGCCCTTTGTGACAAGTTTTTGTAACAAGTTTGAGCATTCAAAAGTTGCCGCCAATATTCCTAGATTAGACAGGCTTGGGATTTCGGCTTTGAATCTCAGTAGAATATGTTGAGTACTTAGTTTGGTCTCGGTCTTTGCGCCGCGTTTTTGCGCCATATCTTTGCGCCGTATTTGTAGGTTTGCCTCTGCATGTCTAACTACATGTTTCAACACAACAAGAACCGCAAAATTGCTGCTGCGCTGGCATTTTCCGGGATTTTGCTGCCGGGACTGCACAAATTTTATCTGGGGCAATATCGCTGGGGATTCGTCTATCTGCTGCTGAGCGGAACGCCGATTTCTAGGGTGGCGAGCGCCCTAGAAGGACTGTGGTATTTGTTCCATGATCACGAGGAATTTAGCCAGCGGTGGGGCTTTTCTGTGGCCAGAGCCAGTCAGGTTGGAGAGCTAGCTGAGGCACTGCGACAGCTGGAGGCATTGCGCCAAGAAGGCTTAATTTCTGAGTATGAGTTTGAGCAGAAGCGGCGGCATTTGGTAAATCAGATGTGACGGGTGCAGCATGAGCAAACTAAGCTGGTTCGAGAGGCTAATTCCGCAGCGGCAGGCAAAACTTCGCGATCCTTACTATCGCTTTGCTTCTATTCCAGAGCTACAGGCAGCAGCAGCGATGGGAGTGCGACTCGACGTGAATCAGGCGAGCCTAGATGACTGGCTGCGGCTGCCCGGTCTGTCGATTCATCAGGCGCGGCGGCTCGTTGAGCTGAGCCAGTCAGGCGTTGAATTCTATGCGCTTGAAGATCTGGCGGCAGCGCTAAACCTGTCCCTGGCGCGAGTTCGGCCTTTAGCCCCAATTCTACAATTCTGCTGCTACGAAGCCTCGCCCCGAATTGACCCTAATCACGCCTCGCTGGCAGCTCTCATGCAGATTCCAGGTCTTGAAATCGAGCAGGCCACCGCAATTGTGCAGGAGCGGCAGCAAGGGCGCTACCGCAGCCTACCTGACCTTCAGCAACGGCTATGCTGGTCTGCCGAGACGACGGCTCGTTTAATGCATCATCTGAGCGTACCTGAGCGTTCGCTGCAACCGCCTCAAGATTGGATCTAAAGGCCACCTACCCGATTGAACGGAAAGAAGCGCAGCACGGCGCGACCAATCAGGTTTTGACGCGGCAGAAAGCCCCAGACATGCGAATCATTGCTGTTGTTGCGGTTGTCGCCCATCACAAACAGGCTGTCTGCTGGGACTTGCACCATCGGCATCTCATAGGCAGGCGGCTCTGCAATATAGGCTTCTGACAGAGGCTGATCGTTGAGATAAACCACACCCTCCTGCACCTGCACCCGATCGCCCGCTGTCCCAATCACGCGCTTGATAAACGCCTTGTCTGGCAGAAATCCAAACTGCTCCTGAAACTGTATCGGCGGCTGAAACACCACAATATCGCCCGTTTGAGGCGGATGTAGGCGATAGCTTAGCTTTTCGACAACTAGCCGATCGCCAACGAGTAAGGTTGGCTCCATTGAGTCAGAGGGAATGTAGCGCGGCTCGGCGATAAACAGGCGAATCAGAATAGCCAAAGCCAGCGCGATCAGCAAGATTTGCAGATTTTCTCGCTGAGATTGCCTCAGCTTGACCCACCAGCCCTCAGATGGGCGTACCGCCGGCTGAGTCTCAGGTTGCGTTGACATAGAGCTAAAGATTTATGTAAATGAGCTGATATTCCAAAATATTGCAGGATTAAGCCTGAAGATAGGCCAATCGTAGCGTTAAAGTTCCTATACTCCTAGCTACTGGTTCAATCGAATCATCTGACATTAGGAGAACCTAGCTATGAACGAAACACCCTGGTACATTTTGAAGCACAGCGATGGCCACTGCGAGATTAGCCAGATTGAGCTGGCAGAAGGTAGCGCTCCGGGTGAGGAGTCGGAAGACAAGGCTCCTGTTGAGCAGTGGGGGCCGTTTGCGACGCAAGATGAAGCCACCGCGCGGCGCGTGGGGCTAATCCGGGCAGGCAAATGTTCGCCCAGCTAATAGCACAAAAAAAGCAGTGTCAACCGGGCTATGGCTTGAGCTTTTGATCAAGAGTCTTCACGCCGGCCTGTGGGCTACCAGAAGCCCCAGCAATTTGCTGACTCAAGCTCTCCAGCGCCTTGCTATATTGCAGGTCACCTGCGGTGCCAATCTTGTTGTCGATTCCAAATAGCTGCTGGCGCTGCTCGTCCGTCAGGTCTACCTTGATATCTGGCTCAATGCCAGCATGGTTAATATCTCGACCGCTGGGAGTCAGGTATTTGGCGATAGTGACGGCCATCCCTGATCCGTCGCCCAGCCCCCGCACCGACTGCACCAGCCCTTTGCCAAAGGTTTTGCTGCCAATCAAGATAGCCCGCTTATCGTCTTGCAGCGCACCCGACAGGATCTCGCTAGCGCTGGCCGACCCGCCATCGACGAGCACCACCAGCGGCTTATTGGTAATGGCTGTGCCGTTCGCGGTTTCCTGCTCCGAGATTCCCTGACGGTTCACTGTTGAGACAATCACGCCTTCTTCAATCCACATCCGGGCAATGTCAACGCTGGCATAGAGCAGCCCGCCCGGATTAATTCGCAGATCTAGCACGTAGCCATCGACGTTTTGAGACTCTAGCTCCTCGATCGCGGTGCGCATTTCGTCAGCGGCATTGGCACTAAACTGCGTCAGGCGGATATAGCCGACCTTTTCGTTTTGGCTACCCTGCTGCAAGCTGTATTTGACTGGATGTAGTTCAATCCGGGCACGCTGGAGGTCATAGTCGGTTTCTTGATTGTTGCGCCGAATCGTTAGCTTGACGGTCGTTCCGGCTGGACCACGAATCAAGTTGACTGCGTCGTTGGTATCCATGCCCTGCGTGTCTTGGCCATCAATCTTGACGATCACATCACGCGCCATAATGCCAGCCTGGAATGCGGGCGAATCTTCAATCGGCGAGACAACCAGCAGCTCTTTGGTATCAGGATCTTGAGATAGCTGAATCCCGACACCGTTCAGCTCACCAGACGTGTCGATCTGCATGTTCTTGAACTCTCGTGGATCCATGAACCGCGTGTAGGGATCGTCTAGCTTGCCCAGCATCTCACGGATCGCCTCGTAGGCTTGCTCTTTGCTGCTGTAGGGGCGGCCTAGATATTCTTGACGCACCGCCTGCCAATCCGTCTGGTTAAAGGTGCCGTCCACATAGTTGCGGTCGATGAGCTGCCAAACTTCGTCGATCAGCTCTTTAGGACTTTCTTGAAAGAAAGCTTGTCCTTGTGAGAGATGTAGCCCTGCACCTGTGACAGTGGCTGCGGTGACGGCAGCAGCCGTAGCACCTAAAACAAGTCCGCGTTTTGAAATCGCCATATCTGAATTGAACCGAGGAGTATAGACTGCTAGGCAAGTACGCTCAATTTAACACAGGCCGATAGGGACAAAGCCTCAAATTGACGTTGATTTAACGGTTGACTTAACGCATGTTTAACTCATGACTTCGAGGGCGATTAGCCTACCAAATCAAGGCTGAATTCACTTCGCCCGACTGGCCAGTTTTGGAATTGGTCAAGCCTGCAAGCAGTTTGTCTCAGCAGTTTACCCAAGCGGTCTACCTCAAAGCTCAGCTCGGATGGTAAATGAATAGTCACCCCCCGGCTCTAGCTGATAGTCGCACTGCTCTAGAAAGCGAGTCAGCGGCTCTTTAATCAGCGCCCGACCCAGCGAAGGCTGCACCGAAAGCTCTCCCTGCTTAAACCGCCATTCAAACTGCCATTCATAGGCGCTGGCCTGCACCTCTCCCTCAATCCGACCTTGTAGCCAAGATTGATGCGTGATTCGGACGTAGGCCGTGGTTTGGGGCAGTCTTCTTCTACTCACTTCTTCTACTTCAGGGTCAGGCATTACACCAAGTTAGGTACTACAGGTCTAGAGAGGCTGAGCATCTGCTTCATGAACCCAAAGCACTAGCCCCTTGGGAATGCGAGTCAGCAGCACCAGATTGCCGCGTCGAGTCATTAAGGCTGCCTTCTGGCGAGCGGTTTCGACGGATGGGAAGAATTTAACGAAGGCATAGTACCGCCCTTCATAGTGGATAGCGCTGGTGGGCTTAGGGGTATCAGGCAGGCGAATATGGCAGCAGTCTACAAGCTTTTGCGAAAAGATCGGCGTGGGTTCAGAATTTGAGGCTTGCGGCTCAGAGGGACTTAACATGCTAGTTAACATTTGAGTAAAGTCAGGCTAGGAAAGGGATTAATCGAGATCGAGCGGCTTGGTTAAACCACGTTTATGAACTGAATGTAACGAAATATTTCAATTTCGCCAAGCGTTAAACTACAGATCTCGGCTCAATCACTTGGCTCAATCACTTGCCAAATGGATCAGCTGAATCGATGGATAGATTAATTAATAGCCTTTACACCACGTATGGCCGAATCAACCTCTCCCCAACCTGTTCCCCAATCCGTCAGCCCCTCAGGTGACATTTTGGCTATCTTAACAGCGGACTATCATAATTTTCCAAGGAATCAGACTTACGAGCTATACGCAGAGAATGTTTACTTTAGAGATCCCGTCACCGAATTTCGGGGACGCGAGCGCTATCGGCAAATGATCCAGATGATTGAGCGACTGTTTAGCGATCCGCAGCTCGATCTACATCAGATTAGCCGCAGCGGCAGCCAAATCCGCAGCGATTGGACGCTGCACTGGACCACGCCGTTGCCCTGGAAGCCGCGCATTCAAATCTCTGGCTGGAGTGAGCTAGAGGTGAATGCCGCAGGGCAGATTACGGCACACCGAGACTACTGGCACTGCTCGCGCTGGCAGGTGTTGCAGCAGCACTTTTGGAGCAGGGTAGCCAAACCGTAAAGCAGCTCCCCTGACTTGGCTGGCTGGTGGCTTCGATTAAACCCTGATGACTTTCGACAATCGCCTTGGCAATCGCTAGCCCTAGCCCCGTCCCCGTTGCAGGACTGCGAGCTGGATCGACGCGATAAAACCGATCGAAAATATGCCGCAGCGCTGCTTCTGACAGACCAATGCCGCTGTCCTGCACCTGGACTTGCAGCCCCGGACTGCCCTGGAGCTTCTGGCGCTGGAGGCCGACCACCACCCGACCACCGCTGGGCGTATACTGCACAGCGTTGCCAATCAAATTTGTAAACAGTCGAGTCAGCTGGTCAGCATCGCCGCTAAGGTGCAGGCTGGCGGCATCCGACTCAACTTGCAGCGTCAGGCTCAAATTGCGTTCGGTGGCTAGCGCCTGCTGCTCTTCAACCACCTCTTGCAGCAGTTTGCCCAGGCTCACTGTCTGAGATTTTGCAGCGCCTGCCTCTTGACGCATATCCTGACGCGCCAAAAACAGCAGGTCGTCTACGAGTCGTCCCAGGCGGCGCGTCAGGCGTTCAATGACCTGGAGCTGATCTTGCTGCAAGGACGGATCAGGATCAGCCAGCGCCACCTGCACGTTGGTTTGAATCACGGCAATCGGGTTCCGTAACTCGTGCGAAGCATCTGCTGTGAACTGCTTGAGCCGCTGGTAGGCATCCCGAATTGGCGCAATGGCCAGTCCTGAGAGCAGCCAGCCAATCGCCGCTACCGCCCCCACAACCAGCAGCAGCCCGCAGCCCAAATCCCAGATCAGCTGACGGCTGGGTTTGGTTACCTCAAACCAGGGATGGCTGACTCGCAGATAGCCCAAGAGCTGCTGGTCATTCTCGACACGCTGCGTGACCTGACGCAGCGCAAAGCTGGGCGAATAGAGCGGATCGTCAGCGGTATCGAGTCGGGGCGCGATCTGACCATAGACAGTCTCGCCGCTGCTGGGATGCAGCGGAATATCGGTAGGGGCAGAGAAGGTAGACCAGAGCAGTTCTCCGGCTGGGCTAAACCACTCTAGGTCAATGTGATCATCTTCAACTGCGGCAGCATAGTCAGGAAAGCTGGCCTCTAGATTCACCTGCATGGGCGAGGCGCGCGGCGGCTCAAAGCTGTGGCTTCCTGGCTGGCTCTCTGGCTGGCTCTCTGGCTCAATCACCAGAGAGCGCTGCACAATTTCGACGACGTGGCTCAGCGTATCATCCACGCGCTCAATCAAGGTCTGGCGCACGTAGAAGTAGAAACCGATAGCAAACAGCAGCAGCAGCGTTGCCGTAACGCCTGTATACCAAAATGCTAACCGTCGTCGCGTTTTCTGAAACATCGCTTGATCTGGCGCTGCTGCGCCTACAATTCAGCCTGACTCTAGACTTTAATTCTGCCTCTAATCTAATCGGCCTGCTGAGCGTTGAGTCGGAGGTCTCTATAGCCGATCTCAGCTAAATGGCGTATTTTTGTTCATGATTTTGGTGGGAACCTAGCGAAGCAAGCGTAGTTCACTAGAGTTAGGCGCAAAAGATTCCCTGAGAGCGGTTCCCTCATAGATTAGATCAACGGCTTATTAGACACCCCTCTCCTAAACGTCATTTTTCTGACCACCTCTGAGAAGATACCCCTGAGAAGCTGAGTCAATCCATGACTGAGTCAGAGTTTGGTGTAGTGATCCTGCGTATATGCCTGCGTATAGGAAAGATTGATCGTAAAATTACAACCCTTAGAAGGTGGCCTGCCTGGATACCGCAGTACAGAATTGAGTCACATAACGATGCAAGTGGGGAGCGTCACCTTAATTAATTAGGATATGAGCGTATTAAAAAAGCTAGTTATTCGGGGCGCTTTCTGGACTGTAGCAGGCTATGGCCTGGGTCAAATTCTCCGATTCGGCAGCAATCTACTCTTAACACGCCTACTGTTTCCAGAGTTTTTTGGACTCATGGCGCTGGTCAATATTTTCATCGTGGGGCTAAACCTGTTTTCTGATGTGGGCGTTGGTCTCAGCATCATCCAAAACAAGCGCGGCGATGAGCCTGATTTTGTCAACACAGCCTGGACACTTAAAGTCATTCGAGGACTGGGACTGTGGACGGCCTGCCTGCTGTTCAGCTATCCAATGGCGGTGCTCTATAATCAGCCGCAGCTGCAGTGGATCATTCCGGTTGTGGGACTGACCACCATTTTGGATGGATTTAGCTCAACGGCCACTTACACGCTGGAGCGTCATATGGCGGTGCGGCAGCTTACCGTTTTGGAGCTGACAGCGCAGGCCATTCAAACTGCGGTAATGGTAGTTTGGGCTTACCACAGCCCGACAATGTGGGCGCTAGTCAGCGGCAATTTAGTGGTCAGCATTGTGCGGCTGGTCTGGAGCTATCAGCTGATTCCAGGACTCCGTAACCAGTTTTGCTGGGAGAAAAGCGCTGTTCAGGAAATCTTTAGCCTGGGGCGCTGGATCTTTGTCTCAACTGCCCTCACTTTCATGGCCGAACAGGCAGATCGGCTAATGCTGGGGAAGCTGCTGCCGCTAGATATGCTGGGCATCTACGGGATCGCGCTGATGCTGAGCGACCTGCCCCGCCAGCTGACGCTAGCCCTGAGTATGCGAATTATTTTGCCTGCGGCTGCCAAAATGGTGGATCTGCCGCGTCCTGAGCTGCGGGCTGCGATTTTGCGTCACCGTAAAAAACTGCTGCTCGTGCTCACGCTCGGCATGGTGCTGATGATTGGCCTAGGCGATCTGCTGATCCTGGCGCTCTATGACCAGCGCTATACCGCTGCCGCCTGGATGCTGCCGATTTTAGCGCTGGGCATTTGGCCGCGCCTGCTCTGCGCCACAATTGACTCAGCCCTAATCGCCATTGGTCGCGTCCAGTACACCACGGTCGGTAATTTCCTGCGGCTGCTTTGCACGGTCGGCGGCATTTGGTTCGGCTATCACCAGATTGGGGTTGTTGGGGCAATTGTGGCCGTAGCGCTCAATGATCTGTTCTACTACGCCAGCGTCAGCTTTGGGCTACAGCGTGAGGGCATGGGCTGTCTGCGACAGGATTTGCAGGCAACAGCGCTGCTGCTAGGTGGACTCGCGCTACTAGGGCTGGGGCGATTTGGGCTGGGCATTCAGTTCTCAACTTGGGACTCACTACTAGCAGCAATTAAACCGAGTGGCATAGGGTAACGTCGGACTAAGTAGCGCTAGCCTAGAAGCATGGTCAATCTTCTCCAAACTCCCCACAGCGGCTATCACTGGCACAACCGCCCCTATCTATTCCAGGACAGCCAGCGCCGGTTTTTTGAGGGCTGGTATTACCGCGTCACGCTGCCCGCCGAGCGCCAGACCTTTGCCTTCATGTATTCGATTGAAGATCCCCAGGGTCAGCAGCCCTACAGCGGCGGTGCAGCCCAGATTCTGGGCCCAGACGATGGCTATCTCTGCCGCAGTTTCCCAGATCTGGGCAGCTTTTGGGCTTGGCCGGAGGCGCTGGGGCTAGGGCAGTCGCGTCCGGCGGGGCAAGATTTGCGGCAAGGTTTGTTGCCGATTGATCAGTTTGAGCAACAGGTCAAAGAGGGCTATCAGGCGACGGCAACCTGGCATCAGGGCAAGCTGCGCGATCCGGGGACCGGGCAGAGCGCCTGCTGGCAGTATCAAATCCGTCCGGTCTATGGCTGGGGCAACCCGCAGCAGCCGCAGCAGTCTACAGCAGGCTGGCTGTCGCGGCTGCAGATTTTTGAACCGGGCTGGCAGATTTTGATGGCGCATGGTTTGGCCTCGGGCTGGATCGACTGGAACGATCGGCGCTATGAGTTTATCGACGCGCCAGCCTACGGCGAAAAGAACTGGGGCGGAGCATTTCCGCAAAAATGGTTCTGGCTCAACTGCAACTGCTTTGATGAGCCAGATCTGGCGCTGACCGCTGGCGGCGGCAGGCGGGGCGTGCTGGCCTGGATGGAATCTGTAGCGATGGTAGGGATTCACTGGCAGGGCGAGTTTTATGAGTTTGTACCCTGGAATAGCCGGGTGAGCTGGCAGATTCAGCCTTGGGGCAGCTGGCAGGTCTGGGCACAATCCGCAGAAGCTGCTGTTGAGTTGATCGCCACAACGGATTTGCCTGGTACTGAGCTACGCGCTCCCACTCAGCAGGGACTGCAATTCTGCTGTCGCGATACCATGCGAGGCCAGATAACGCTGAAGCTCTGGCAGCGCGACAAGCTGGTTTTGGAGGCGCAGAGCGATCTATGCGGGCTGGAGGTCGGGGGCAATCCCTGGGATCAGGTTTGGGATCAGGTCTGGAAAAGCGGCTAGCTGCGTTTATCCGACTGCCCGACTGGAGGATGCTCAATCGCCGATCTCTTGGCAAAGTAGAACTAGCATGCTCACTGGGTGGATGCCGCTGCAAAAGCTCATTTGTGAAACCCAAAAGCAATGCAACAAAACCTAAGAAACTTCAAAAATCTTAAAAATAGTTAAAAACAGTTAAAAATAGAGCTTGGGCAGAGTAGCCCTAGTTAGACAGGTCGGTTAGACAAAACGTATGGCAATCTCCAAAAAGAATTTCCGTTCCGGCTGGGCAGTTGCAGCCCTAGCTACGTTTCTGGCGTTGGGCGCGGCAGGTTTGGGTCTAATCCGGCTGCTGAGTCGCTCGCCTGCTCCTGCCGAAACCGCCGAGACTGCCGCCTTGCCCCAGCGCGTTGAGGTTGTCGCACTGGGTCGGATCGAACCTCAAAGCGAAGTTGTTCGAGTTGGAGGGCCATCGGGCGAGCGCATCCAGCGGCTTCAGGTCAAGCAGGGCGATATAGTCAAAGCTGGAGATCTGCTGGCCTATCTAGAAAGCTATGGCGAACGCAAAGCCGAGCGCGACTATGCCGCCAGCCAGCTCAACGAAGCCGAACGCAGCCTCCAGGCCACAACCGCCTACGGCCAGAGCCAAATCCAGGAAGCCCAGACCCGCGTCCAGCAGGTTGCCGCCCCCAGCGCCGCCGAAATTGCTGCCCAGCAGGCCAACATCCGCGAGTTGGCAGCCGATCTGGAGCTGGCCAACCAGGACTTGCAGCGCTTTGAGGAACTCTACGCCCAGGGAGCGCTTGCCAAGCAAGATCTCGACCGCCAGATCAGTGCTGCTCGTCAAGCCCAGGAAAAGCTGAATAGCGCCCGCGCCAACCTCACCCGGATTCAGACTCGCCAGCAGACCGAAATCAAAAACGCCGAAGCCCAGCTTCAAGTCGAGCGCGCTAACCTGCCCCTGAGCCAAACCCAAGTCACCGCCGAATCGGCTCGCCAAAACCTTCAGCTCGCCCAGGCTAAGCTCGACCGTACCGTGATTCGCGCTCCCCGCGATGGCCGCATTCTCAAGATCATTACCAAAGCGGGCGAGGCAATTGGCGAAGATGGGATTCTCGACTTGGGCGACACCCGCCAGATGGTCGCCGTGGCTGAGGTGTACGAAACGGATGTGAGCCGCATCAAGCTGGGACAGTCCGCCACAGTTGCCAGCCGCAACGGCGCATTTGAGCAGCCCTTGACAGGCAAAGTCTCCGAAATCGGCTGGCAGATCTTCAAAAACAATGTGCTGGATGACGATCCTGCCGCCAACGCCGACTCGCGCGTGGTGGAGGTGAAGGTGAAGCTGGATGACAGCCAGTCTGTGGCTGCCTTGACCAATCTGCAAGTTGATGTGCGAATTGACGTTGCGAACTGACGTAGAGCCATGAAAACGCCGCTGGCTTTGCTCAATCTGACGCACGAAAAAACGCGACTACTGGTGGCGATTGCTGGAGTGGCTTTTGCGGTGCTGCTGGTTTTCATGAATCTGGGGTTTCTCGGCGCGCTGGCTAAATCCGCCTCGCAGATCTACAGCCAGTTTGACGCTGATGTATTTCTGCTCTCGCCCCAAACGCTGGAAATTAGCACCAATAAAGCGTTCCCGCGCGAACGTCTCTACCAGGCCGCAGGCTTTGCAGGCGTTGAGCGAACTATGCCGATCTACGCTGGATATGGGCAGTGGCGCAACCCCGAAACCCGCAAGAATCGCTCAATTTTTGTGTTTGGCATCAACCCGGACGATCCAGTATTTCTCGACCCGGAGTTTCGCTCACCCCAAAATCTGGATGCCCTGCGTCGCCCAGACACCACGCTCATCGATCGGCTGTCGCGGCCCGAATTTGGATCGCAGCAGGCAGGAACCATCACCGAGCTAGAGCGACGCAGGGTGACCGTGGGCGGTCAGTATGTCCTCGGTGGCGGCTTCGCGGCAGACGGTACGCTGCTGATGAGCGACCAGAACTTTCGCCGCTTTTTTGATCCATTCCCGCTCAACCTAATCAGCGTCGGGCTGATCAAGCTGCAGCCAGAGTCCGATCCTGATCGGGTAGCAGCAGCGCTCGCGGCGGCTCTGCCCAAAGATGTGATCGTGCTGACCAAGCCGCAGATTGTCGATCGCGAGCGCACCTACTGGATCAGTACCACCTCCATCGGCTTTATCTTTGGCTTGGGCGTGACTATCTCCTGTATTGTTGGCGTGATTATTGTCTATCAAATTCTCTATACCGATATCGCTGACCATATGAAGCAATATGCGACGCTGAAAGCGATGGGCTACCGCAGCGGCTTTCTGGTGCAGACAGTCATTCAAGAGGCGATTATCCTGGCCGTGCTGGGCTATATTCCCGGCTTTATTATTTCGCTGGGGCTATATGAACTCACCCGCAGCGCTACAGCAGGCGGTTTGCCGATTGGTATGGAGTGGGAACGCGCCCTGTTTGTGCTGCTGCTAACGCTTAGCATGTGCATTCTTTCCGCCGTGATTTCAGTCCGCAAAGTGGTACTAGCCGATCCAGCCGAGGTGTTTTGATGGTGAGATTCAGTCAGTTTGTCCGACGTACCCCGCTCGCCTGGTTTAACCTCACCTACGAACGCCGCAGGCTGCTCACCTCGCTGGCCGGGGTCGCATTTTCAGTGCTGCTAATGTTTATCTTCCGTGGCTTTGAAAACGCGCTTTACGACAGCCAAGTGCAGTTGCTGAAGCTGCTGAACGGTGACGTAGTACTGATTAGCCCGCTCAAAAACAATATGTTTGTGCCAGAGCAAATTGCCCGACAGCGGCTCTATCAGGCGCAGGCTTACGCGGGTGTTGAGGCGGCCTATCCGCTCTACACCACCACTGCCTACTGGAAAAACCCCGAAACGCGCCGGACTCGTCCGCTGCGGGTGATTGCCTTTAACCTCAGCGATCCGGTGCTGCAGCTCCCCGGCATCACCGAGAGCCTGAGGCAGCTTCAGATGCCCTGGACAGCGCTGCTGGATCAGCGATCGCGGCCAGAAGTGGGCAGCGGCGCAGCAGGAACCCTCACCGAAGTCGATGAGCAGCAGATCAAAGTTGTGGGCAGCTTCGAGCTAGGCACTGACTTTGCTTCTGGCAACGGCAATGTGGTAATGAGCGACCAAAACTTCTTGCGCTACTTTGGTCGTCTTGGCCCCGACGAAGACAGCCGTGACCTGAGCACAATTGATTTAGGGCTGCTGAAGCTGGCTCCCGATCAAGCCCCGGACGTGCTCGCTAGAACCTTAAGCGAGGCGCTGCCCAAGGACGTAAAAGTGATGACTAAAGCTGAGTTTGTCGAACAAGAGCTAAATTATTGGCGTGAAAATACCAGCATTGGCTTTGTGTTTTCACTGCTGGCAGTGATGAGCTTTGCGGTAGGAATTATTTTGGTTTATCAGATTCTCTATACAGATATATCCGATCACTGGTCAGAATACGCGACGCTAAAAGCGATGGGATACTCAAATCTATATTTACTGGGCGTAGTGATACAGGAGGCGGTGATTTTGGCGGTGATGGGATTTATTCCAGGCTGCTTGGTGAGCGCCGGACTCTATAAGCTAACCGCTAACGCCACCGGCCTGCTGATGCAAATGACCCAGACGCGCATCATCAATCTGTTCATTGCCACGGTGCTGATGTGCTTAATTTCGGGGGCAATTGCCGTTCGCAAAGTCCAGACTGCTGATCCGGCGGAGGTGTTTGGGCTATGACACGGATTGCTTCCAGCACTGCCGTCCAAATCCGGCAGCTCAGCTACTTTTTTGGGCAGGGAGATCTGCGTAAACAGGTGCTCTACGACATCGATCTAGACTTGCCCAGAGGTCAAATTGTGATCATGACTGGCCCTTCAGGCTCTGGCAAAACGACTCTGCTGACGCTGATTGGGGCGCTGCGAACCGTGCAACAGGGCAGTCTACAAGTTTTAGATCAAGAGATTGTCGGGCTGAGTCGGGCGGCATTGGTAACCGTGCGGCGCAACATTGGGTTTATTTTCCAGGCGCATAATCTGTTTGAATCGCTGACCGCTAGCCAAAACGTTGAGATGGCTGTGGAGCTATTGGATCGCTGGGGTGATAAGCGCCAGAAAGCGGTGCAGATGCTGAGCCAACTCGGCTTAGCCGATCGCGTAGACTACAAGCCCAGCGCTCTGTCGGGTGGTCAAAAGCAACGGGTGGCCATTGCTCGCGCCTTGGTGAATCAGCCAGCGCTCGTTTTGGCCGATGAACCAACCGCCGCGCTGGATAAGCAGTCGGGACGGGAAGTGGTGACGCTGATGCAGGAGCTAGCCAAAAGCCAGGGCAAAACAATTTTGATGGTGACGCATGACAACCGCATCCTCGACGTAGCCGATCGAATTATTACGCTGGTGGATGGCAGGCTAGAAACCGACGAAAGCCTAGCCAGCTAGACAAGTCGCGTCAGCTGCACGCGATAGCGATCTTTTTTGGTGATTGCCACCTCGCCCACCTCTAATCGTCCCTTGCCGCGAATCGCCACCAGATCTCCCGGCTTGAGCGCATGACTAGACTGCGTAATCTCCTTCCAGTTCACTCGCACGTCGCCTGCGGCAATCAAGTCGGTCATCTTGCTGCGCGACATGCCAAATCCCGCTGAGGCCAATGCATCTAGCCGCATTGAGGCTTCTACGGTCGTCAGCTCTTTCTTCTTGGGTTCCCTCACCTTCAGCTCGCTGGGATCAATCGGCTGAGTTTTGACGGGCACGGAGCGAACTTGCGTCAGGCTCATCGTCAAGAAGTCGGCTAGCTCTGGCACGACAATTGCCTGCGCCCCGCGCTCGCCCAGCACCAGAATGTCACCTGCCTTTTCGCGGACAATGCCCGTCCCCAGCATTGCGCCTAAAAAATCGCGGTGGCTAGCTGAGTCAAACAGAAAGTTGCCCGCAATCTCCAGGACTGTTGTGGCCACCTGCGCGGCATCTAGCGGCATCTCGGCACGAGCAATCGCCAGCCGCTGTCGCTCGGCCTGCGGATAGCCGCCCCAGGCCACATACTGCAAGTCGGTGAGGCGGGCAAACATCTGCTGCGCGTCGGCTAGCTCCGGCGGCGAGAGGAAGTCGGTGCAGACAACTTCCCAGGTCTTGAGCGCCTGCTCGGCTTGATCTAAGATCCGCACTGCGGCTGCGCGGTTTTCAATCGACTTCAGCAGATCTTCTCTGGGCAGCAGTTCTCTGGACGGCATGGTTTCTAAATTTGGAACTGATCCTATTTTATCTTCTGGGCGCTTTATCTTCTGGGCGCTTCATCTTCTGGGCGTTTAGGCAATGTCTCAGGCATAACGACTGGTTACCATTCCGGCAATTCAGAGCGGTTTCAGCCCATTAAACTTCACAGAGTCTTCAGCGATTCAGAATTCCCAGCTTCCAGACTGGCAGAATCAGTGCGCTGTTCGCCCTAGCCGCCCTCTACCTGCTGTTGATATTCATCTGCCGACATCGCATCATCTAGCTCGGTGATATCTTCAATCCGCACTTTCAGCATCCAGCTTGCGCCGTATGGATCTTCAGCCAGCTGCTCAGGCGTTTCAATCAGCGCCTCGTTGCGTTCAATCACGGTTCCAGTCACCGGAGCTTTCAGATCCTCAACCGCCTTGACTGACTCGACAGTGCCAAAGGTTTCGCCCTTCTCGACTTCGTTGCCCACATCCGGCAGCTCCAAAAACACAATGTCGCCCAGCTGATCAATTGCAAACTCAGTGATGCCAATCGTGACGATTTCGCCGTCTAGTCGGGCGTACTCGTGGCTGTCGGAATACTTCAGATCGTCCGGGTAGTCAAATGCCATAGCGTTCTCCGTGGTGGTCTTGAGAGTCTCGTTCAACTCTCCTGCCAGCAGTCTACTGAAGAGACTAGACTCAAACAATGGGGGAGCCGGAATTTTTCTGGCCTCCGCTCGTCGGAACTCAGGAATTAAGACTGGCCGCAGTCCAATTCATTAATTTTTCCTCTCGATTATAAAGATTAAGTTTAGATAAGGCTTGATCAATATATATGAAATAGCTTGGAAATAGCTTGCCTCTGCTGAAATTTGGACTCGCCTGCTTTATCTGAACTAGGTTTCAACAAATCTTAGGCTAGTCCCGTGGCGATTCACTCAGCAACAAAACGAGTTCTCTTAATAAGTGGAAATACGACTTAATAAAACTTGGTTAAAAACAGTTACAAATGCAGTCAATTATTGAGTTTCATCTGATTTATCTTTTACGATATCAAGTACAGTCAAGTTCAACTTGCTGCATACATTCTCTAATCTTTTGCAACCTAAGCAATTATGACTACCACTTACCAAAAACGCGAAAGCGCTGGCGTTTGGGAGCGTTTCTGCAGTTGGATCACCTCCACCGACAACCGCATCTACGTGGGCTGGTTCGGCGTGCTGATGATCCCAACATTGCTGTCTGCCACCATCTGCTTCATCATCGCCTTCATCGCCGCTCCCCCCGTGGACATCGACGGCATCCGCGAGCCGGTCGCTGGCTCCCTGATGTACGGCAACAACATCATCTCTGGAGCAGTTGTGCCCTCCTCCAATGCCATTGGTCTGCACTTCTACCCAATTTGGGAAGCCGCTTCTCTCGACGAGTGGCTCTACAACGGTGGCCCTTATCAGCTAGTTTGCTTCCACTTCTTGATTGGCGTGTTCTGCTACATGGGTCGGCAATGGGAGCTTTCCTACCGCCTGGGGATGCGTCCTTGGATCTGCGTGGCTTACAGCGCTCCACTTGCTGCTGCCACCTCCGTGTTCTTGATCTACCCGATTGGCCAAGGCAGCTTTTCAGATGGGATGCCGTTGGGTATCTCCGGCACGTTCAACTTCATGTTTGTGTTCCAAGCCGAGCACAACATCCTGATGCACCCGTTCCACATGCTGGGTGTGGCCGGTGTGTTTGGAGGCGCGTTGTTCAGTGCGATGCACGGTTCGCTAGTGACCTCTTCGCTGGTGAGAGAGACGACTGAGACCGAGAGTCAGAACTACGGGTACAAGTTTGGACAAGAAGAAGAGACGTACAACATCGTGGCAGCGC
>JAHHHV010000001.1 GCA_019359155.1 Pegethrix bostrychoides GSE-TBD4-15B | reverse complement strand
TTGGCTTTGAATTGTGGGTTGTATTGTTTGCGTTTGTTTGCCATGAGATACTCCTATCACAGTTGAGCAATGAGGAGCTTAGTGACCACCTTAGCCACCTGTCCAGTTTTTCGGGTCCACCTCAGTCTGTTCAAGTTAATTTACAAGTTAATTCAAAGCTACTTTACCTGTGGTGCTGCATGAATAGTGAGCTAGAGGCGCTGATCGACCCGCAGATGCGGCTGGCGTTCGCGGGACATGAAGATGGCGGGCGGTTAGAGCCGTTTAGCTGGTGCGGGGCAGAGCAAGGGGAGTTCAGCAGCTTCAGCTTGATTCAGTCTGAGGGCTGGTGCAGCCAGATGGAAGTGGCGGCAGTCCTCAGCGCCTGGCAGCAGCCGGAGCAGGTTGGGGCAGTCGGCGGCTTGGACTGGCTGTTGCCTGAGGGTGATCCGGCAGAGATCTGGCTGAGTGCCGCGACTCAAGCTACCCATCGGGCGCTAGATGCCGAACTGCTCGATCTGCTGCAATCACGGCTGCAAAACCTGGAGGCGCTGAAGCTTAGCTGTGCCAGTGAAGCTTGCGACAGCGACTATGCGTTGCCGCTGCTGCTGGGGCAAATCGAGGAAACTTGGCTGGGGATTGCGCCCTCAGTGCCCGTTGCGACCGATTTAGAGAGTTCGCCGCTGCGGGTCACGCCACTGCCGATGGGCTCTCCGGATTCTGCTTCCATGCTGCAACTCCAGATTCAGGATTTGCTCACCCGCCGAGGCTCCGTCAAGATTTACGGCTACTATGGCGGCGGCTATCACCAGACGCATAACTATCACCTGGTGCAGGCTGCCGGGTCAACCCAAGCGGCGGCAGTTGAGGCGCTGATGCAGGCGACGGGCTTGCTGAGGCGGGGGCAGTTTGAGGCATTCCAGCCCAGCTCAGCCGCTGATAAGGCGCAGCTAGAGCCACTGGCGCAGAGGTTGCGACTGCTCCAGGCGCAGGTTTATCAGTTTAGCTTTTGGGATTGGGAGCAAGCTTACATCTTGGGCGAAGCGCTAGAAACGGCAGCTGACCGCACTGGAGTCGTGCTCCGCAGCCGCTTTACCTATAACCCCTAATCGCACCCATAGCGGAATTTGATTGCTGGTCGCCGCCGAGGCGGCGCGCGGAGGGTTATGTTTAAATCTAGAGCGCAGGAGAAGCAGCCCATGACTGAAGTCGTAACTGAAGCCGTAACTGAAGCCGTAACTGAGACTAAAACGACTAAAACTGAAGCCAGACCCAAAACAAAGCAGCGAGACGTGCAGGTCGCCGAGATTGGGGCAGAGACGCTGGTGTTTCGCTCACGCAGCTGGACGCGCCTGCGGTTTGAGGTGGAATATGCGCGGCAAAAGGGCACCACGGCCAATTCCTATTTGATTCAGGCGACAGATGTGGCGCTAATTGATCCGCCGGGCGAATCCTTTACCGACAGCTTTCTAGAGGAGCTTCAGCAGCAGCAGTACTACCAGCGGATCGACTACATTATCCTTAGCCATGTCAATCCCAACCGGATCGCGACGCTGAAGCAACTCTTGGCCGTGGCCAGCTACGCCACCGTGATCTGCTCCAAGCCAGCGGCCAACCTGCTGCGAGCCAGCTTTGCCCAAGAGGCCGATAACCGCAGCCTGCCTGAATCGGAGGCGCTGGATTTTGGCATTCAGTATGACGCTGAGCGCAGCTTCAAGCTGCATGTGGTGCATGACGAAGAAATCCTCGATTTGGGCGGCGGCCACCAGCTGCAGTTCCGCTATCTGCCCACGCCCCGTCACCCCGACCAGATCTGCACCTACGATGCGGCTACCGGCATTTTGTTTAGCGACAAGCTGTTTGGGGCGCATGTTTGCAGTGACGAGCTGTGGGATGCTCACTGGCGACAGCTCAGCGAGGATCGGCGCTACTACTTTGACTGCCTGCATGCGGCGCAGGCTCCCCAAATTGAGACGGCGCTGCAAAAGCTAGAGCTATTCCAGTCCAAGCTCTACGCCCCAGCCCATGGCCCCATCGTGCGGCATAGCCTCAGCCGCCTGACGCTTGACTACCGCGACTGGGCGCAGCAGCAGCAAAACCGAGAGCTGAGCGTGGCGCTACTCTACACCTCGGCCTATGGCAATACCGGACAGCTGGCGCAGGCGATTGCTCAAGGGATTACGCAGGCGGGCTTGGCCGTCCAAACCCTCAACTGCGAATATGCGCCGCCCAGCGAGATTGCCCGCGCCATTGAAGAAACAGACGGGTTTGTGATTGGTTCGCCAACCCTGGGCGGACATGCGCCCGTTCAGATCCAGACCGCTTTGGGCATCGCCCTCTCAACCGCCACAAAATCCAAGCTAGCAGGCGTATTTGGCTCCTACGGCTGGAGCGGCGAGGCAGTCGATCTGCTCGAAACCAAGCTGCAAGATGCGGGCTATCGATTTGGCTTTGAGCCAATCCGGGTCAAGTTCGCGCCAACTGCAGAAGTGCTGCAACAGTGCGAGACAGCGGGAACCGAATTTGCCCAGACGCTCCGCAAAATCAAAAAAATCTGGACACCGCGCCAGCAGATTGCCGATGCCAAAAGCGACCGCACCGAGCAGGCCGTTGGCCGGATTGCCGGGTCGCTTTGCGTGATCACGACGCACCAAAACCAGCAGCACCAGGCCATTCTCACCTCCTGGGTTTCGCAGGCTAGCTTTAACCCGCCCGGTTTGACGATTGCGGTCAGCAAAGAGCATGCCGCGACGCTAGCCGATTCAGGCAACGCCTTTGTCTTGAATATTCTCAAAGAAGGCCGGAATATTCGCCGCCACTTTTTCAAGCCGCTGGTGGCCAAGGGCGATCGGTTTGAACAGGTCGAGAGCTATCTGGCTGGCAATGGCTGTCTGGTGCTGCAAGAGGGATTGGCCTACCTGGAATGCAGCGTCCAAAGCCGGATGGAATGTGGCGATCACTGGCTGATCTACGCCACGGTGGAGAGCGGCAAGCTGCTGGAGGCGCTCGGCATTACGGCAGTCCAGCATCGCAAGTCGGCCAGCTATTTTTAGGGCAGAGCGCTAATTTCGGCGCGGTAGGCTCGACTGTCTAGGCCAAACCCAGAGTTGGCGGTGGCAGGGTCAATGGCCTGATTGAGCACCTGAATCCGCTCGGAGACTGCCGGATGCGTACTCAAAAAGCTGGGCAGTGAAGCCTGACTCTGGAGCTTTTCCATGAAGGCGGGCATAGCGCCGGGCGCGTAGCCAGCTGCCTGTAGCGTCTCTAAGCCTTCCTGGTCGGCCTCAAACTCGTCGCGTCGGCTGTTGGGGCGACGCAAGGCCAGCTCCACGCCCAGGTTTACCGCCGTATTGCGATCAAGTCCAGCCAGACTGGCCGCGCCTTGAGCCAGCGCCATCTGCCGCATTTGCTCCAGCGCATGTTTAGAGGCGATATGGCCAATCTCATGCCCAATTACGCTGGCGAGCTGTGCTTCGTTGTCAGCAGCCTTGAGCAGCCCGGTCGTGACGTAGACATAGCCGCCCATCGTGGCAAAGGCGTTGATCTGGTCGCTTTGCACGACTTGAAAGGTATAGGGAATATTGGGGCGACTGCTGTAGGGCACGAGCGCCTGCCCGACTTCATTCACGTAGGCAGTCGTTCTGCGGTCGTTGCTCAGCCGCATGTCGCCGCTGAGCAGCTGGTCGTTGATCTGCTTGCCCAGCGACACTTCCTGCTGATCAGAAATCGTCGAAAGCTGGATGATCTGTACGCCGCGCAGCAGTAGCTCTAGCAGGGAGTTTTGCGCGTAGCCGGGATGCGGCGTGGCCACAATCAGCCCTGTGGCAATCGTCAGCGAAATCAGCGCGTAGGCCCAACGTCGTCGCCAGGACTGCCAGCAAGACTTCCAGAATGCCGAAATTTGATTGGAGGTAGACATGGATCTAGCAAAGTGTGAGGTTAGTCAGCGTGATCGATCAGCGCAAATTAAAAGCATGAGGTCAGTCAGAGGTTTCAACTGGCTCCATCATCAAGATAACAAGACGCAGACTCTGCCCGGTTTGTTGCGATCTCACGGGTTGCACAAGCGGTTGGGTGACTAATCAAGCAACTAATGCGTAACTGATGCGGTGCTGTCACGACTCGTCACAGCTTTAGCTCGGATTTCTCAAAATCTGGTAGAGTGCTATCTGAAATGGTTCAGCCTCAATCTCAGAAATTATTTGATATGGCAATTGTAGATTCTAAAGGGCGACTGTTTGGCAAACTCAACCTGCTGGATCTGGGCGCAGGGCTGATTATGCTGATGGTGGTGGCCGGGCTATTTTTGCTGCCGGGCGGCACAGGTTCGTCGGTGGCGCAAATTGGCACAACCAACAAGCCCGTCGAAATGGATGTGATTGTGCGGGGCTTAACGGTCAGCGATCCGCAAACCTTTGTGGCTGGGATGCAGCAGCAGGGCAAAACCAACATCATTATCCGCAACCAGCCCGCTGGCGAAGTGCAGATTTTGGGGGTGAAGTCGCTGCCGCGCTCGGTGGCTGTGCCGCAGCCGGACGGTTCGGTAAAGCCGATGCCCGACCCGCGCCCGGAGCTAGAATATACGGTTGATATGCTGATTACGCTGAAGGGCGAAGCGCAGGTCTTGCCGGATGGCGCAGTGCTGGCCGGCAGCAAAATTAAGGTGGGCACGCCACTAGAGCTAGAAGGCCAAACCTACCGCTTCAATGCGCCTATTGTCGGGGTGCGGATTTTAGAGGCGGCTCAGCCTAGCCCATAATTGCTGACTGGCCTGTTGATTGGGCTGGTTGACGGGGCTGCTGGTTGGCAGCACGGGACGCGACGCGAACTGGCTATTCGATCAGTGCCTCAATCTTTTGTCGATAGACCAGCACTGGAAACTGCCGCTGCTGGTCTTTGAGCGCATACAAAATTACGTTGGCTAGCTCAGGGGAAACCACCGCCCGGATTTCTAAATTGGAGGCAACATAGTCTTCCCCATCAACCTCGGCAGGTGCGGCGGATTCCTCTGCCTCTAGCTGAATCTGACCAAACCGCCGCTTCACCGCACCAGGTACAACACTCACCGAATACCCGTAGACCTTCAGGTTCTTTAACAGCTTCTCTAAGCTGGCTTGCAGTGCCGTCTCCGTGATAATCGTGACCAGCATTGCGGGCTGAGTTAGCGAATAGTCCTCAAAATCAAGCATTACCGCATTACCACCGCACCACTATCGGATTAAGGCTGCAAAATATACTCTGACTGAATCGGCGGCAGAGTTCCTTTGGTCTTCAGCGCCTGATATAGCATAGCAGTCACTTCCGCTCGCGTCACAGGCTGATTGGGTTGAAACTGCTTGACATTGGGATAGCTGACCACCACGTTAGCCTGCGTTGCCGCAGCCACCGCAGGCTTAGCCCAGTCTGGCACCTGCTCCCGATTCTCTAGCGCCTGCAACGGCTGGTCTGGATCAGCAGGTCTGGGCAGGTTAAAGCCACGCGCCAGCGACAGTAAGACTTGCAGCTTTGACATCGGCTGGTCTGGCTTGAAGGTCTGGTCGGGGTAGCCCCTCAAAAAGCTCGACTGAACGGCCTCGTCAATAGCCGTACTGCCCCAGAAATCGTCTGAGAGATCGCTGAACAGAATTTTCTGCTGCTGCTGCCCGTTGGCGAGTATGCTGCTGAGCAAGGCCGCATACTGCGCCCGATTCACCGGCTCGTCTGGCCTGAAGCTGCCGTCGTTGAAGCCGCTAATTAGCCCGCGCTGGTTGAGCGCCGAAATAAACGGGGCGGCCCAGTAGCTGTCGGGCACATCTGAAAAAGCTTTTGCCTCGGCTGTGGCGCTAGGCACGATAATGGGGGCTGCTGTGGGAGGCGCTGTGGGCGTTACTGTCGGAGCAGGCGCAGAATCTGCCGGAGCCGCCACAATTGCCGGTGCAACTGCCCCAGCGATGACGACCGAGCGTCTTACTCCGCCAGCTGAGGGGGCAACAGCGCTGGAATTTTCCCCAGCCCTCAGCTCAGGCGTAACCTCGGCAGGGGCGAGGCTGGAGGGAACCGCTTCAGTTGGGATGGGCGTGACAGCTCCAGGTGCCGCTGCTGGCGAAGCATCCGTCATTGTCTGCGCCCCTCCAAACCTGCCCTGCTGAGAGATCCAGCTTTCAGCGCGGCGGCCGATTCCCCACCAGAGCACTGTTCCAATGGCCGAAAAGGCTAGGAGCAGCGCCAGAATTTCATCAAAGCCAAGCGGATCGCGACGGTCGGAATCAGGCGTAGGAGGCTGAGTCATGGCTATGCACCCGTAATATTGCGCCAGTGGTGTAGGACTGCACAAAATTTTGCTGACACATAAAATTGTGCCTACAGGCTATCTTACGGGAATTACTGCCGTTGGCAACCCTTGCTGACTTAATTTTTGCTGAAGCTGACTGGCTGCTTGCAGGTCTCGGAAAATGCCGACCTGCATCACGACCTGACCGTTGATTGTGGTGAGCAGAGCGCCCGGAGCAACCGCTCTCACCTTATCCTGCATTTCCGCGCTGTCTGCCTCAACAATCACCTGAAAGCTGTCGGTTGAACTGGCTGAATCTGCGACGGCTGTTGGAGCAGTGCTTGCTGCCGGAGCGGCGGGTCTAGCGGCGGCACTGGAGGTACGGCGGGGTGGCAACAGCGGTGCAAGTCTGGGCGTGGGGCGGGCACTTTCGACTGCGCTTTCGGTTGCAGGATCACTGGCAGCATTATTGGCAGGATCACTGGCAGCGTTACTGGTAGGTGGCAGCAGTGTACTTAAGCTAGGAGATGCCGGAGCCGCAGGCGGCTGGCTGGCATCGCTGGGGCGAGGCGAACGGACGGGCGGAATGCCAGGGGCCGCAGGCGGCGGCGCAGGCACCGGAATCACGCTGGGGGCGCTCAGCAGCGGGTTGGGCATAGTTGGGGCGACTGGATCGGGCGATAAGGCCGGGGGCGGGACAGAGCGGCGCAGGTTATCGGTTACCAGCGGATCAACGGGCTGATCATAGGTGAGGTAAACATGGCCGATGGCTTTGCCTTCGTAGGCGCGACGGGTCAACCGCCAGCCCGGATTCAGATTGATTCGGCTAAATCCAGCGGGCAGTCCATAAGTCCGGCCAATTTCAACCCAGGTGTTGCGCTGACTGTTGGAGGCTGCGACCAGCACCAGGTCATTGTCTTGTGGGATGATTCGCAGACTGTAGTTCAAGCCTTGGTCTTCTCCGGCAGCCCGCATCGAAAAGCCGTTGCTGTCAACAATTCGGTTGCAGATGCCCGTAAAGTCAAAGCTGAGCAGCAGCGGCTCAACGATGGAAGGATAGCTGCCTGTCTCGCTCCAGCAGGGGCGACTGTCTTTGATCTGCTCTAAAATCAGCAGCTTATAGCCGAGTTCGCCGCCCGGTGCTGCCACGATAATAAACCGACTCTGATCAATCTCCTGCTGCTCAAACTGAACGGCCTGAGCAGCAGGAGCAACTGCGCCAAAGCCTAAAACAGCCAAAACAGTTAAATTTTTCCAGAATGCCATTCTCATCGGAGATACCTATGAAACGTGTGAGTCATCAAAGAGAGCCGCAGAACAGATTACAACAGATTACAGACGCTAGAGAAGCGGAACACAGAGCCGAATGGCGGAATCGACGAGCGCCAACCCAATTGCTGTGAGCCTCAAGTCTAGAGACTTTTACGGGATTCTACGAGATTTGACAGGCTGAGACTTAGCTGATCCTGAACTATTGTTACAAAAGTTAAAACTAGATTTCAACTAGACTTCGATGAGACCCCAACCTGGGGGCAGCCCTACAGATACCTCGCAGATACTTTATAGATATCTCATGGATGTCCTACTCTAGATGCCACAATTCAAAGACCGAGATCAAGCCGCATCTGGTTCCGCACTAGTCAAGTTTCTTCAGCTATGTAGTTAAGCACAGCCTTCTGAATCCAACAAGGGGAATGAAATCACTTCTGCAATCGAAATCAGCGGGGTTAGGCAAAAAATCAGCAGTTTGATCGAGAATACTGCTGCTTTCAAAATTGGCAGCTTTCAAAATTTGAGCACGATAATCGAGTCGGCCTCAATTCCCAGCTATTTATGGCGATTTGCAAATTTACTGCATGAGTGCTCGAACGCTATCGCTATCTGGGATCGGCGCTCTAACTGGCACGATGAACTGCCACTATGCTGGCACTATTGGCTGAGGTGAATAATGGCTGAGGTGAATAATGGCTGAGGTGAATAATGGCTGAGGTGAATAATGCAATCTAAATTGAGGCTGGCGGTCGTAGTTTTGAGCGGACTAGCGGCGCTGGCGTTCACAGTCAACTGGCTGCATCTCAAGCATCAAGTCCACCGTCTGACGATTGCAACTGGCAGCCGAGATGGTGAGTACTATGCCTTTGCCAAAGCCCTAGAAACCGTTGTGGAGCGTCGCCATCCCGATATTGACATTACGGTTAAAGAGTCAGCCGGAGCACAGCAGAATCTGGAGTGGCTTGACCAAGACGAGGCGCAGCTAGCGATTGTGCAGAGCGATACGCCCAGCCGCCCAACGGCGAATGCGGTGGCCTTTTTGTTTCCAGAGGTGTTTCATCTGGTAGCGCGTCCCGCTTCTGGCATCCGCGACATAGACGATCTGCGCGGTCAGCGAGTAGCCATCATGCCGAAGGGCAGCGGCTCATATGATCTGTTCTGGCGGTTGGCAAGCCACTATCAGCTGGGTGAGCAGGATTTTACGCCGCTGCTCATGTCGCCCCAGGACGCCTATATGGCGCTGCGGCAGGGCAAGGTCGATGCGCTGTTTCGGGTGATGGCAATGGGCAACCCGACGCTGAGTGAGCTATTGCGGGAAACTAATTCGCAGCTGGTGCCGATTGATCAAGTCGAGTCGCTGCGGCTGACACAGCCCTATCTGGAGGCGACGACGATTCCTAAGGGCACCTATGACGGGAGCCGCCCGATTCCAGCTGAGAGTTTGCCGATGGCGAGCGTGCGCGCCATGCTGATTTGCCGCAGCAGCGCTGACGAGGCCGTGATTCAAGAGATTACGCGGACGCTGTTTGACTTCCGCAACGAGATGGTAGCGCTCTATCCGCGCTCGGCGGCGATGCGGCTGCCAGAAGCGGGCGAAAATTTGGGAATGCCGCTGCATCCCGGCGCAAAGGCGTTTTATGATCAGGATCGCCCCATCTTTTTGGTGGAGTATGCTGACTCGCTGGGGCTGATATTTTCGGTGGGGGTGGTGGCGCTGTCGGGACTATGGCAGATGCGGCACTGGTTACAGGGTAAGCAGAAAAATCGGGCGGACTCTTACAACCAGGAAATTTTGATCTTGATTGATCGGGCGCAGCAAACTGAAAATATGCAGGAACTTCAGGAAATTCGCCAGCAGCTCTTTACCATCTTGCATCAGGTAATTACCGATCTTGATAAAGACCGTATCTCGGCTGAGTCGTTTCAGTCGTTCACGTTTCCCTGGGAGGTGGCGGCTACTACAGTGCGCCACCGCGAGATGATGCTGTCGAATGCGCGCAGTCACATCTAAAGCATGATGAGGCATTGTTAATATTAATCAAAATATTAATCAATAATGCCTCATCTGTTTGGGGGCGGCTGCGGTGCGCTCGCGGATCAGCTACCGTAGCAGCACACTCATGAATTTGCCCTGCGCGAACGGTGCAGGAACCATGGGCGAGAACTGGCTGCGGTCGGCAATCATCTGCCGCACGTACATCTCGCTGATGATGTGGTTCACTTGCTCTCGCGTCCCGACAATCCAAATCTGCGCTCTTTGCTCAAGCGACTCCGGCAGCAGTTCGTTGAACTCCCTAGACATAGTATTTCCCTCGTATTTTTGGGTATGGGTTTGAAAGCCTAAGGCGCTGAGTTACCTGACCACATGCGTGAACGAAGCGAGCGCGATGTAAAATCGACTCAGCCTTGCTTCCCGGTGTAAACGAGGAGTCGGGTTAGCTGGCTAGCGGTGTTGGTAGCACTTCTAGTCAGCGACGCCTTAAGCTTTTACCTGTCCTGACTGCTTCACGCAATCAGTTGGCAAATCATAAACCGAAACTCGGCTTTGCACAAGTAGGGATGAGAGAAATTTTACGAGTCAATTCAAGACATACAAAAGGGCTATCACTGGAACATACAGGATCACGGTAGATGCCTCTAGTGGCAATGCATTCACCCCAGGGTCGTTCAATAGTGTTGTCAATGCCCATCGCGAGCACACCACTGGGCGCAAAACACTGCATCAACTGGAGCAACCTTTCCTGATTTTGCCACTTTTCCTACTCCCTAAATGGATAAAGTCGAGCTTAGAGTAAGTTAGGGTAAAAGATATCTTAATATGAAGATAGCTTGATAGATAACATGACTGAATCACAGTGGGACTATCTGCTGAAGAACCTGGGCAGATGGTCAGGTTCATTTACGCGGCTCTCGCCCGCTGGCCAAGTCCAGAGTGACCAGCCCAGTCTGGTGACGCTAGAAGCGTTGAACAATCGCCAGACTATTCGCCAAGCCATCCAGAAGTTTGATGCGGCTGGCAAACAGATCTATGACCGGACGCTGGAATACAGTAGCCTGGGTCGCAGCACGCTATTTTTTGCAGACGGCGCGTTTTCGCAAGGTTCAACTCAGTTTGGTGCATTTGCCGAGTTTGGAGCCGAGCTGGGCTTGATCAGCGGCGATCGGCGACTGCGGCTGGTGCAGCAGTTTGCCCCAAATAGCCCTACTCCAGACAACCCTATCCCAGCCAGCCAGCTCTCCCAGATCACGCTGATCCGCGAACATCGCCAAGGGACTCCAGTGGCCGCACGGCCAGCCCTGACTCCAGAGCAGCTTGTCGGCAGCTGGCAGGGCGAAGCAGTAACGCTCTATCCTGACTGGCGACCTCTAGCGCACTTCACCACGGCACTCACCGTTCACCTAGAGTCTGACCGGCTGATTCAGCAGATTAGCACTCCCGACATGAGCTTTAGCTCGTCCGCCCAAATTGACGGCAATATTCTGCGGTTTGAGCAGGGTCGTCACCCAATGCAGCTGCTGCTCCTGCCCGACGGAGCCTCTTGCAACACGCCGCTTCGCATCCCGTGCAGACAGGCTTTTCTGCTGGAAGTAGGCTGGCTGCTTCACCCCAACCATCGCCAGCGAATGATTCGCAGCTATGACGCTCAGGGTGAATGGATTAGCCTCACGTTGGTGAATGAGTATAGACAGAACGGTTAGTAAGTCGCGGGAACACCTAGAAGCCGTCCGAAAGTTTGCTGCATAATCCAGTCTGTGAATTTGGAGCGATCAAACTGCTGCAAGAGCTTGCTGGCAACCGCTGTCAGCGCAATCATGACGGCTAGGATGATCAGATTGGGCAGAGGCAACTTCCAAACTGAGATATACTCAGGCGCAAAGCTCTCAATGAAAGCAATAAAGACCTGTATAAAAATAGCGTGAACGAGAAAAATATAGTATGAGAAAACACCTACTTGACTCATCCAGCCAAAAAATCGGGAGAATATTGGCTGAGTTGCAGCAACTCTCGCTAAACCGAGCACCCAGAGCGACAGACCTACCGCAATCAGCAGATCTCCGATCACCCATCCCCAGAAGCTAGTGCTGATTAAGACATTGGCTAGGAGCCAGATCAAAATGCCTAGAATTCCTGCCTGCCTGCTCAAAACTATCCGATTAAACCGATCTCGGTTTGCAACATAGCAGATGGCTGCTACCATGCCGATTGCAAACTCACCAATTCTGGAGGGGAAGAAACCAAAAGGGGCTTCCAACTGAAATGGAAATGCTGCACTGTCCGGAATCTTGTTGAACGGCAAGGCTAGCGTCGGAAATAGATTCTCAGCAAACAAGCTCTCCAGGCCAGAGTAGCCAATCGGCTTACCGTCTAGCCAGTAGATAGCAGATGCTCTAAAGATAATTTCGATAAAAATTGCCGATATCAGCACAACCAGGAGATGCTGCGCTCCCCTACGCTGAGTCATCCATTGATATAGAAATGGGAAAATAGAGTAGAAGCTAATAATAAAAGGGATAAACCAGAGAGATACATTTGGAAAAGTTGATATTTGCTCATAGCTAAAGTTCTTGAGCAACGACAGATCAAACAACAGAGTGCGCTTAGACATCCAGAGCGATTCTAGCAAGCTAGCTCCTCTCAGCATAATAAGGAGCGCAACGAAAAAGTAGCCGAAAATAACCACTACAAAGTAGGTTGGCAAGATGCGCCGAAGCCGCTTAAAGTACCATGACTGCCATGGTAGATTTCCCTTTTCAAGACGAGAGTAAGTCAGGCAAAATCCACTGAATATGATGAATAAATGAACCGCCTGCCAACCGAATCCTAGCATCTGATAGTGAACCAAGAAAATAAAGATGATACTAATGCCTTTGCTAAAATTAAGTAAAGTGCAAATATCAAACGGTGAACGTTTCTCGATTCTACGTGAGTTAAGAAGAAGCATGAGTTTTGAAATTCTAGGTAGTGCAACCGTAATATCAACGGCGTGAACAGCATTGAACAATCCGAGAGACTATTAACTTGCCTTTGCTCCAGGTAGCCGCTGCAAGCACACTCGGTAGCAATCTCTCGGTAGCTGACTGTAGCTTCAGTTCAAGAGCGTTGCTAAGCTGATCTATAAGCTGTGAGGAATGCAACAATAACTAGGTATTGCTGCTCCTACTTGAGCTACAGCTCTGATTAATTTGAATTAAAGATGGCAGGCTCACTAATTGAGCTTGACGGAGATTGCTCAAGAATCAAGAGAGAGCTTTAGCAAAGTGCGACCTTGCAATGCCGCAGGTAGAATTGAGGCGATTACCTACGGTGGAGTCAAGCCGCCTGGGATCCTGACAGCAAAAACGACTGGCGTAATCTGTCTGAGGGTGATGAATAAAACACCATTTAGCAATGGCTGACGAACATATGCTAGAAAAATCGATATAGTAAAGCCTGGCTTAAACATGGTAGATACCTGATCGCGATTGGTCAAATTCAGGGCTGCAATTTTTTAGAACGTCTCGCTCTCTCGCCCATCTGTTAGATATCTAGCTAAATGCCTCAGAGACTGGATATCGCTTTACCTCAGTCAACAGCTGCCAATCTGACTGCTGCCGAACTGGCAGGCACCAAATCCATAGTCTCAGACTCAATCACTTCGGCATGATGACTATTGACGCGGCGGCTAAATTAGCTCAGCTAGATCCCCTTACCTTAGTCCCCTACAAGATAACAGCAGAAGCTGGCCAGAATGATCAGGGAATCCATCTTTACGGGATATTCATATTCGCTTCATTCAAGAATCAAGATCTAGAGGCTAGATGAGCGATCTAGAATAGTCGGCTCTAGGGCAAAGCCCTACCCGTAAAATCTACACCCGTAAATCTAGGGTCAGCGCTGGATCGAGTCTGGCTGGGAATGCTTGCAGGAATCCTTGAGGTCTAACCCTGTAGGCGGCACAATTGCGACCACATGCGGCACTGGACGCGGCTCGTAGCTCATCTGCAATTTGCCCAGATAAACTAGAGAGGCACTTGCTCCAGAATCCAGCATCACCGCATCGCGCAGCCCAGCTTGACTCAGGGCCTCACCCAACGCCACCGAATCTACATAGTCACCCGATACCCCGACCACTGTACGCCCCGCCTGATCGATGCCCCAGTAAGCCCGATCCCGCGCTGCATCAAAGTCAAATAGATTGCCAAAACTAGCCGCAGGCTGAGGCTGTCCGTCTTTGACTAGCCAAGCCGCAGCGACAAAAGCATCGGTCAGTCCGGGCAGCTCAGCCTTCAGGTTAGCGAGCTGGTTATGCCGAGCCGGATCAAACGGCAGATACTTAACCTCGGTCGGGCTGATCAGCACCAGCGGTCGTCCCTGAATCCGTCGAATCTCTTTGACGTTACCGGGGACAAATTTGCTGCTGCTCTGGCTGAATACTGGCCCTATCATCACGTTGGAATCGAGATGCTCCAGAGAGAAGAAGCCGCCATCTACTGCCGCCAGCGCGTTGGTCTTTTGAATAATTTCAGCCACCTGATAGCGGCTATCTGCATGAATGGTTGCCGGTCGCCCACCACTGGCAAAAATCAGCGGCACTTGGCCCACTGTCGTTTTGCTCAGCTGCACCGGTGCATCAAACTGAAACTTTTGCCCCCGCGAGGGAAGTGGCGGTCCACCATAGGCCAAATCCACCGTAGCCGCCAGATCGGACTGGCCAATCCGCTCAAGGCTAAACAGATCTTGAGATGCGCCTGCAAAGCGGTTGGCCTCATCATCCATCTTGAAAGCCGCCTGGTAGCCTGTTAGCTGCAGCATCTCCTGCGTGCGCTCGTCGTATTTGCCTTCTGGATAGACAAAATATTTAATTGGGATACCCAGCTGAGCTTCTAAGATCCGCTTAGACTCAGCGACTTCGTTGCGGATTTGATCCTCTGTCAAGGCCGAGAGATCAGCGGGGTGAGTGACGCTATGGGAGGCAATCGTGACCAGCGGGTCAGCGGCCATTTCGCGGATCTGCTGCCAGCTGAGACTAGAGCGCCCTATCCGCTTGTCTACTTTGGCCGTATAGATGCCAAACAGAGCCGGATAGCCATATTTTTTCAGCAGCGGATAGACGTATTTGTAGTGTCCCTCATAGCCATCATCAAAGCTCAGCAAAATTGGCTTGTCGGGCAGCGGACTGCCGGTACTGAGGTGCGTCACGAGCTGGTCGGTGCTGATGGGGGTGAGTCCCTTTTGGCGAATCAGCAGGAGCGCTGCTTCAAACTCAGCCGGGGTCACGTCAAAGAAAACCTGCTTTTCCGGCAGAATATCGTGATACATGATCACAGGCACCCGCGCCAGCCGCGCCATACCGGCGACCTGCGGAAACTGAGCCGCAGACTGAGCCGCTAGCGCCGCGCCTAAGCTGCCGACTGTAGCAAGCCCTGTTGTCGCCAGATTCAGAGGCGGGCTAGCAGGCAAATTGGCTGGCGCGGCTGGCGCGGCTGGTGAGTTAAGAAAAGCGATGGGCGCTGAAACTGAGGGCAGCTGAATGCCGGGTACAATCTCAGACTGCTGATCGGCTCCGAATTGACTATCAACCTGATTACGACCCTCTGCCGCCTGTGATCTCGCTAGTGCTGGACAGGTCGCGGCGGCAGGCAAATCTGCCGCTGCCAAATCTGCCGCAGCCGCTAGAGTCGCCGGAGACTCAGCCGCCGACGGCATGGCTAACGGCGCAGCCCCAGCTGGCGGCTGGTTGAATCTCAGCATGGCTTCTGTCAGCATTGGCAGCGAAGACAGGGATGGCCTGAGTTCTTTTAGTCCGTAGAGCGCTGGCACTGCCAGCACCAGTGCCAACGCGCTCAAGTAGGCAAAGCGTGGCTTCGATCGAGGTGGTTCACCTGCGGTCGATTTGTTGACTGAGCCAGCCTGTTGAGCTTGCTTGGCCTCGCTTGCTTGACTAGCTTCACTTTCTAGCTTAGCTTCACTTTTAGATTGATCAATCGGCTGATCCAAACCGTTCGACTCCCCACCCCAAGTCCACCAATGCCGTTTCATACAGTTTGATTCAGTCTCAGCAAAGAACATCCGTAGCTATATGTAACGGATTTTAACCAGTTTGTCAGGTGCTAAAGACCACACTTCTGCTGCTGATGCTCTGTTTATAGATAAGAAAACCAGATGTATCTCGGCATTGCCGCTCAATCCGGCAAATCAGGCAGGCAGATCATACAGAGTCAGCAACTTGGCAGTCAGAACCCAGTCAGAACTCAGTCAGAACCTGAGCCTAGTGAATAATCAGCGGTGAATAGGCAGCACAGAGCAGAGGATGGTAGGGTTAGTAAGAACGCCTTGAGCAATCAGCCTATGTTTCAGCGTCTTTTAATTTGCACCAGCTTAGCAGACGGCATGCAGCGGTTTGTCTCTTTTCTCCCCAGCTTGGCTGCCAACGGCATTGAGCAGGTCACGTTTTTGCACGTTGTGCCCTTTGAAGGGCGGGGTATCCCGCATCCAGATGAGTCTGAGGTGCAGCGAGCCAAGGAGCAGCTCGCTATTGATCCAGCCAGCCAGCCAGCCAATCTAGAAGTGAAGGTTGAGGTGCAAGCCGGACGACCGTTTGAGAGGATTCTAGAGACAGCCAAGGCTGAGCGGTCTGATTTAGTGGTGCTGGGCACCGAAAGCCGCAGTTTGCTCACCGAAAAGCTGTTTGGCAGCACAGCTGTCTCGCTCTGCCAAAGCAACAAGCTGCCCATGCTGATTTTGCGGCCTCAGCTGATTTCCACCTATACCGTTGAAGAGCTAGACCTGCGCTGTCGTCACCTGTTTCGCTATCTGCTCATCCCCTTCGATGGCAGCGAGACTGCAAAACGGCTGCTCTCGACCGTTAAGCAGCGCGCCCAGCGCTCGCCTCAGGGGTTACCGCAAGGCTTAGAAGAATGCCTGCTGCTCTGCGTCATTGAAAACAATGACCGGATCGACAAAATCATGCATGACAGTCGCATCCAGGCTGCTGAAGCTCAGCTCGCTGAGGCCAAAGCTGAGCTAGAGGAACTCAATCTCAAGGTGACAACCCGGATTGAGGAGGGCGACCGGATGTCCGTGACGCTGGATATGGCCATCGACTATGACATCACGGCAATTGCCATTGCCACTAACTCATTTGGGACGCTAGCCGAACTCTCTAGCCCCAGTTTTACCGGCGAGCTGCTGCGACGAAGCTGGCATCCGGTGCTGTTCGTCCCTTCCGCCTGATTGGGCTTTGTTGTCTCAAGGCTTTTGCTTCAGTACAGCTGTCAGTTCGGATCGCTTAGACAACCTTTGCCTCTGCCGCATAGATCGAGTCAAGCTTGCTCAAAATCTGTGGCTTGATGGTCTCTAGAGCCGACTTCAAATGCTCTTTGCTGATGCCGGGATTAGGCGCGGATCTGGAAGTTTGCCCAATCAACGCCCATTCGCGCAGCAGGCGACATTGGGCTTCTGCAATGCTGGCCGTCTGGCTATATGCACAATACTGCGGCTCCTCTTGGGCGAAGAACAGAAGTTGGTACTGTCCTGCTTTACCCAGCAGGCTAGCAATCTGACGGCTCTGCGGTGTCTTGAGATCCAGATAGCAGGGCAGCCAGCGCGGCTCTTGGCCTTGGTTGTAGAGTACCGTCAGCCAGAGCGCCATGGGATGAGGTGCTTCTAGAAACAAAAACTGATTGTAGCGGGTACAGGTGCGGCGGCGCTGAGTTTCGACTTTGGGCATCATTATCCAAAGCGTTGGCTGATGCCCTTGGGGAGTCGGTAGGGCGCGCGGAAACACAATCTCTGCCAGCGGCATATTGTTCGGCCAAGACAGCCGATGCAGCTCGCTATCCAGCACCAGGCTTGATCCAGCAGTGTCGCTGGCGCTCCGAGATCCAGCAGGGTTGTCCGCCTCTGCTGGCGCTGCATCGGGGACGCGATACTGCGGCTGCACAGGTCTACTGGCACCATATTCTGCTTCCAGACTGGCCAAGGTGGCCAAGATTTCGATGACACTCTGGGGGCGATCGTCAGGGAACTTGGCGAGGCAAGCCATCACCAAGTTCTCTAGGTTTTGCGGGGCGCGCACCATGGGGTTGACTGCGGCCAGTGAGCGCGGCACTTGAAAATGATGCGCCTTATACCAGCCGCCAAACGAATGCGTATCGGCCTGGAGCGGCATCTTGCCTGTCAGCATCTGAAACATCATTACGCCCAGGCTGTAGAGATCGGCGCGCGCGTCCAGCTCATGTCCCTCCATCTGCTCCGGCGAAGAGTAGGCCAGGGTGCCCATAAAGCATTGCGTTTGGCTACTTTCAGCCTCTATCGCTTTGGCAATCCCAAAGTCGAGAATCTTGACGAGTTCGCCCAAGCTGTCATCTTGGCTGACCAAAATATTGCTGGGTTTGATGTCGCGATGCACAATTGGACAGATTCTACCGTCAATCAAAATTCCCTGGTGGGCGCATTGCAGTCCCAGGCAGATCTGCCGGGACAGATGTAGAAATCGCGGCAGGGGCAAGGGGCGATGGTTGATCACCTCGCTGAGACTTTCGCCGTTGAGATATTCCATCACGTAGAACGGAATGCCTTCTTCGTCAATGCCATAGTCCGTGACGCGGACAATATGCAGATTGCGCTGACCGAGCTGAGCGCAGGTTTTGGCCTCTCGCTCAAACCGCTCTCGCATTTTTTGATTCAGCAGCGTCTGTGCCAAAAATTTGACCGCAACCGGAATGCCGCCGAGCGCAATATCTTCTGCCGCATAGACTTGGCCCATTGCCCCTTGACCCACCAGGTGCAGCAGCCGATAGCGATTTTGTAAAATCCGCTTCATACTGGGTTCGCTCATGAGCCTAAAGTCCTGAATTGCCGCCAATATGGCTCTACGATCTTCACAATACTATTCACGACCCTCTACGCTTCAGCGAACAAGCTCTCAGCCAGTTCTCTTAGCCAGCTCTCTTGGCCTTTAATTTATGGCTCAGATGCTTTATGGCTCAGATGCTTTATGGCTTACAAACCTCAGCTCAGTGCCAAACCGCCCCAATGTATTTTCCAATTAGCTTCTAACTAGCTAGACCTTCGCGCTGTAGATACGGCCCTATCCATCCATCCTCAATACATCCTACTGATTAGAATGCCCCGAAGCCACTCAAAAACAGATCCCGACTTCAGCCTTTGCCTTGGTCATCTGCTCAGTCTATTCGTAATCGTTGCCAAATCAAAAACTTAGATTAAACTAGAGCGGTTCAGGCTGCCGATAGCGCTTTCATCAATAGATTAGCGGCTAAAAGCTCTACAGGTAGTTATTCTCTGTACTAGATCGCACCAATGGCCACCCGCTCAAAAATAGCATTCAATCCAGCCGCCCTTAGCGTCACGACGGCCAATCTGCCAGTAGGCAGCAGCTCTGCCGCAACCGCAGTCGCAGATTTCAATGGCGATGGCAATCTTGATTTGGTGGCGACGCTGACTAGCGCAGCTCTGACCAATAATTTGGGGTTGTTTTTGGGCAGCGGCAGCGGCAGCTTCCAAACCGCAACCTTGCTGGCGACCGGAGGTCTCGATCCGCTCTCGGTGATCACAGGCGACTTTAACGGCGACGGCAACGCCGATATTGCCACCGCTAACTTTGGCTCTGACAGCGTCTCGCTGCTGCTAGGCGACGGCACGGGCAGTTTCAGCACCGCCCAGACCTTTCGCGTGGGCGGCGCGCCAAACGCCCTTGCTTCAGGCGACTTCAACAAAGATGGGCAGCTCGATCTGTTGACGGCCAACTCAAAGGTAGGAGCCAACAGTCTCTCGGTTTTACTGGGCAGCAACAGCGGTTTTCAAAGCGCTAGCTCACTCAGTGTCAAGGGACAGCAGCCGTTTGCGGTCGTAACGGGCGATTTTGATCGCGATGGCAATTTAGATATTCTCAGCGCCGACACAGCATCCAGCACAGTTTCGCTGTTTTTGGGCAGGGGCAACAGCAGTTTTCTTAGCCCGTCGCAGTTTTTTGTCGGCTCTAGTCCAGTGGCGCTGGTGACAGGTGACTTCAACGGCGACGGCAAGCTGGATGTTGCGACCGGCAATTTGGGCGCAGATAGCGAGAATATTACGCTGCTGCTGGGCGACGGCAAGGGCAGCTTTTCGACCTCGAAGCTACTCTCGGCTGGCGGCAGCGTCAATTCACTCACTGCCGCAGATTTTAACGGAGATGGCTATCTGGATCTGGCCGCAACGCTGAGCAATTCTGCTTTGCTGTCGGTGCTATTTGGGGACGGCGAGGGCAGCTTCACGGGCGCAGGGTTTGTGAGAATCAACAGCTCGGCGCAGGGGCTGACTGCGGCTGACCTGAACAAAGACGGCACGGTGGATTGGGTCAGCGCTAGCGGCAGCACCAACCTGGCAGTATCGCTCAACAAAACGCCGCAGGTCTTGCTCCGCTCCTCAAAAACGCTGGCTCAAATCGATGCATCCCAAGAAACCCGCAGTTCGATTCAGGTTGATTTAGACAAAGAGACGCTGGTGATTAACAGCAGCCCCGTCGTGCGACGGTCGGTTTCAGGCTTCAAAGATGTGCTGGGCAGCCAGCGCAACGATCGAATTATCGGCAGCGATCAGGCTAACCGACTCAGCGGCAAAGCTGGCGCAGACCGCATTACAGGACTAGATGGCAACGATCAGCTGAGCGGGGAGGCTGGTCGAGATCACTTAACAGGCGGCGAGGGCCAAGATCAGCTCACAGGGGGTACAGGCCGCGATCGGCTGACAGGCGGTCAGGGCAGCGATCGGTTTATCTTTAATGACGGCACGAGATATCATCCAGCCAACGGATTCGATCGGATCACTGACTTTGAGTCAGGGAGCGACAAAATTCTGCTCGATCGGAGCATGTTTACGGGGTTGGGCAAGCGAGTCAGCTTTGCCAGCGTCCAAACTCTAGAGCAGGCTAGCAGCAGCAGCGCCAAGATCACCTATATTCGCGCTTCCGGTCGGCTTTACTTCAACCAAAACGTCGCAGCAGCAGGATTTGGCAGCGGTGAACTGGTTGCCCAACTCGATCGGTCTGGGTCTGCGGCTAGCAGTCTAACGCAAGCTGATTTTTTGACTCAGCGATGAGTTAATGCAGCTTATCTAATTCAGCATCTATCCAGACCTATCGATATTTTGCCAACGAATTAAGCTGTGCTAGTATTAGCGTCAAAAGCCTTTTTCTTTGACGAGATAAAATAGCATGGGCAGAAAAATGGCAGGAGGCGCTGTAGGCAAAAATGCGGCGCGGAGAACAGCGCTCAGAAAGGCTGTGCGAATGAATGTAACTGCGATGCTGATTGGCCTAATCTGGGTTGGTTGGATCAACCAGATCTCAATCGCTCAAGTTCCTGAAACTAGCTGTCGTCAAACTAATGCCCTGACCGGAATCTACGTGCAGCCCAGCCTGGAGAGTAGCTCACGCGGCGTTCTGCCCAACGGCCAAACGGTGCGGCTTGAGATGACGAGTTCTGGGACAGGTTGGGCCAGAGTCACAGAGCCATTGATTGGCTGGGTTGAAGCCAAGTATCTGACACCTGCTACCGCCTGCACGGGGGTTTCTGCCGCTCAACCCGCGACCGCCCAATCTGCACAATATACAGCGATCTCGCCCGCTACTTTACCACCCAACTCAGCAACTGCAGTCACCGCAGCCGCTACCGTAACCTGCGACGTGCTGCCTGCTGAAGGGCTAGTGGTGCGAAGCGAGCCAACGGTTACGGGCAGTACCGCCCTGCAAACCATTCCCAAAGGCACCTACCAATTTCAGTTTACGAACGATCACGTCCGGTCGCATTCCGGTAACGTCGAGCGACAATGGGCCTACATCACCGCACCTTATCAAGGCTGGATTGCGGTAGGGACTGTCGGCGGTCAGTTTAATCTAGGCGGAAAGTCCTGCGGTTGATGCCCATCCTGTATGCCCTATTCTGTACGACCCATTCTGCACAGTGATTCGTCTATGAATTTGCCTATGAAACCGAAGCCGCGACAAAAAGTAGTCCAGCCACTAAAATAAATCCAACAGCTCCCAAAATTGCGTAGCTAACCTGCTGTTGCTTCGTCGGCGGCTCAGCTCTGTAGACTTTCGGCTCGGCTGCAAAATTATTGAGTCGTCCACCTTCTTCGGTTGTGTAGGGCATGTCGAATCTCTGTTATTAATTTCAAAGACTCTAACAGATAATTAACATCTTGTCATGTTGACTGTAACGTTCAGTAGAGTTTTGTTAAGAAGCTGTTGTTGAGGCTGCTGCTGCTTAACAGGTGCTGGAACTGCGGCCAGCCAGTAGAAACCCCCAGTCTTGCCGAGGCCAGCTGGGGGATGTTGAATCAGGGTGCATCTACCATTGCAATCTTCTAGACTGAGCGGCTCACATCCGGATTAAATCTGGAAACTTTCAGGCAGGGTGGCAGATGTTCCTGATTTTGGGCTGGGTTCATCAAAACTCCATTTTTGATCCAGCCCTGCAAATTCCCAGAGTAATCCTAGCCTGTGTCGACATGAGTGGCAGTAGTCACGCAACAATAGGTTCAGGAATAGGTTCAGGCGGTTCAGGTCGGTGACCGCTGAGGGTGGCGATGTCGATAATGCCTAGCTAATGAAGCATTCAGCGTGAGGAGCGCACTCGTGCAGTGACCCAGGAGTTTGAACTCTCTGTAACCCCGGTTGGCAACAGCCAATATCTGATTCGGACTGAGCGGATGCCGCTTGGCGCACCTGTGGCGCAAGAGCTCGTGACTTGGCCTGTCGAGCAATGGCTAACCGAAGCTCAGCAGCTGATGGGAGATCCGCTCAAGGGGCTGCTGCGAGGCTCAGGATCTGACGTTGGGCGAGAGCTAAGCCTGGTTGAACTCGGGCAAAAGCTCTACGCAAGCTTGTTTAGAGGCACCGTCCGAGACAGCTGGGTCATTGCTCAAGGTGTGGCTCAAAATCGACGAGCCGTGCTGCGGCTGCGGCTGGGACTCAAAGACACGGAGCTGACGCGCCTGCCTTGGGAGGTGATGTATGGCACCGATGTGCCCGTTGAGCAGCTGCGCCAGGGTAGCATTACCTCTACCCCGCGCCCGATGGTGGCTGGGACGCGCATTATCTTTTCGCGCTATCAGGTAAACAGTATTAACAGCGTCAATAGCTTCAACAGTCGACTGCCGGAAGACAGCCTGCCTGAGCTGCTACCCGATCAGCCGATTCGGGTTCTGATGGTGGTTTCTGCCCCAACTGATCAAGAGCAGCTCAAGCTCTATCGTGAGGTCAAGCATATCCAGCAGGAGCTGGAGTCAGGAGCAGCACCGGGTTCGACTCATGCCCCTGGCGGATCTAGGAAACCGACTGCTGCCAAATCTGCCGCCGCCAAACCTGCCGAGATTCAGCTAACGATTCTCAATCAGCCGGGACGCGAAGAGCTCGCTCGCACCTTGGAGCGAGGCCAGTTTCAGGTGCTGCACTATTCTGGACATAGCGACCCCGGTTCCGCAGGTGGCCTGCTGTATTTGGTCAATAGCCAGACGGGACTCAGCGAAATTTTGACCGGCGACGATCTGGCTGGGCTGCTGTTTGATACGGGCATTCGACTGGCTGTCTTCAACTCCTGCCGGGGAGCCTACGTGGCGAATTCTGAGCTATCTGGCAACAATCGCAATTTAACGGAGGCGCTAGTCAGCCGGGGCATTCAGGCCGTGCTGGCAATGTCTGAGCAGATTCCAGACAACGTGGCGCTCAATCTGACCCGCTGGTTTTACTACAACCTCAAGCAGGGTTCGCCCATTGATTTGAGTCTGAACCGAGCGCGGCAGGGATTGATTGCCACCTATGGCTCTCAGCAGTTTTATTGGGCGCTGCCGGTGCTCTATCTGCATCCTCAGTTTGATGGCTACCTATCGGCGCATCACCTGAACCAAGCTGAGACAGCCGCTCCCTATAACCTCCTGCCACCCAATTATTTGTCAGAGAGCCGACTCCCTGAGCCACTCATTGAACCGCCCGTCAGATCACCTGCTAACCCCGCTCTGCCTACCATAGACAGCCGGGAGTTCTTAGCCAAGGCTGCACTGCGACCAGATGATTTGTCAGCAAATCCAGCAGCAAATCCAGCAGCAAATCCAGCAGCAGATCCAGCAGCCCCTTCACCCGCAATCGCTAAGCTCGTCGAGCAGCTCTCTCCCTCTGTTGAGTCAGCTGGGTCAGCAAATCGTTCAGCGCAATATATTGCAGAGCCAGCTGTAGAGCCAGCTGTAGAGCCAGGTATAGAACCAGTCGCAGAGCTGAATGGGCGAAACAGTGGCGAGGTTGCCAGCCCCAACCCAACAGCCGAGCTGCGAGCGGCAGAGAATTCGGCACCCAGCCTCTCCTCGAACCGCAGCCAGTCTAGTCCTACCGCTAAACAGTCCGCCCAAAAGCCCGCCCGCAGGCCAATCAGCCGATTTTGGCTGCTGCCGCTGCTGGGAGCTGTCGCTGGAGCCGCAACCTATGTTGGACTCTACGGAATGCCTGTCGTTCCAGACGGGCTGCCAGTTGGGCAGTGGCTCAGCTGGCCGGGGCCAGCTCAATCTCCAGAAAGCCCGTCCCCGGTCGACCCAACTGCCTCAATTGAGGAGCTGCGCGCTATTGCAACGGTGAGCTTGCGGCAAGGGCAGGCAGCCGGAATAGAGCAGGGGATTGAGGCAATCGAGCTACTCTTGAAGCGCAATGCGCTCGATCAGGCTTCAGAAGCGCTGTCAGCCGCCCCCGCAGAAGTGACAGAGGATGCCAGACTCAACTTTTTGCGGGGCAGACTGGCTTGGCAGGGAATGAAAGCAGCTGACGGGCAACATACGCTGGAGCAGGCTCGCAGCTTCTGGGAAAGTGCTGTCCAGGCTGATCCAGACAATCTGGCCTATCAGCAAGCGCTGATGTTTGCCTACTACAGCGCAGAGGATGCAAGAAGTCTGGAGAAAGCGCTGCAAACCTGGTCAACCGCCAACGCCAATCCAGCTATCACCCAGGCGGAAATCATTGATTTTAAGGCTTTGACCGCGTTGGTAATGCAGAAACGGGCTGACGATAAATCCGATCCAAAGCGCGATAATTTCTTGCTGACTGCCGTATTGCGCTACCAAGAAGTGATGAGTCGCGATCCACAGCGGTTTACGCCAGAAGCGCTTGCGCAAAACTGGCTCTGGACAGAAGAGGCGATCAAAGGCTGGCAGGCACTTTCTCAAATCAAGGTCGATTCTAGTCAGCCCTCGCCTGCTGCAACTGAAAGTCCAGAGGCCAGTCCTGCAACTAGCCCTGCAACTAGTCCGGCAACTAGCCCGTCTGCCAGTCCCTCTGCCAGCCCGTCCATCGCTCCCTCGGCTAGCCCAGCGCCGTAGCTGTGGCACTGCTCACCCGCGAAATTGTTCACTCGGGCGGGGAGATACTCTGGGCTGCGTCCAGCCGAACGCCACGAATTGCGTAATCGAGTAGGCGAATTGGGTGGATCACCTGGATAGATTTCTTCTGCGCTTGCAGATGCTTCAGAATTTGCAGCGAGCAGCCCGGATTGGAAGAGGCAATCAAGCTGGCGCCTGTATTCAGCAGGTTGGTCACCTTTTGCTGGCCGAGTTCTTCCGCAACTTCAGGTTGCAGCATATTATAGACCCCCGCACTGCCGCAGCAGAGCGCCGCATCAATGGGTTCGCGTAGCGTCACGCCCGGAATTTGGCGCAGAAGCTGGCGCGGCTGGAGGCTGATTTTTTGGCCGTGCAGCAGATGGCAGGCATCTTGATACACCACAGTCAGCGGCTCAGACTGCAAGGGCGAGAGCGGAACCGTCAGGCCAATCATCGCCAAAAACTCCTGCACGTCGCGCACTTTCTCAGAGAAGGCAATTGCCCGGTCGCGGTAGAGCGGATCGTCCTGCAAAATATGGCCGTATTCTTTCAGCGTATGACCACAGCCCGCCGCGTTGATGATCACATAGTCAACGTGGGTTTCTGCAAAGCTGTCAATCATCTGACGAGCTAACGCCTGCGCCTGCTCAGCCTGCCCTTGGTGCTGAGGTAAAGCCGCACAGCAGCCCTGCGACTTGGGAATCACCACCTCGCAGCCGTTAGCGCTTAGGACTCGCGCTGTCGCTTCGTTGACCTCGCCAAAAAATAGCCGCTGCACGCAGCCCAGAATCATCCCAACTCGGTAGCGCTGCTGGCCTTGGGCTGCCACCACGGTCGGCAAACTGTCCTGAAACGACTGGCGCGTCACCGGAGGCAGCAGGGTTTCCATAGCGGCAAGTCTAGGTGAGATCTGCTTCAGTATCCCCGTAGCGCGAATCAGCTTTGGCAGTCCCGACTTCTGGTAGAGCAGCAAGGGCGCGAGCAAAATCCGCAGCCGTTCTGGATAGGGAAACAGCGAGAAAATTAGCTGCCGAAACAGCTGGTCGGCCAAGCTGCGAGAGTGGTTACGCTCCACTTGCGGACGGGTGGCGGCAATCAGCTGGTCATACTGCACCCCAGAGGGGCAGGTTGTGACGCAGGCCAAACAGCCCAGACAGGAATCGAAATGCTCCACGCTAGCCGTTGAGAGTGGTGCTTCGCCCTGATTAATCGCGTCCATCAGGTAGATCCGGCCTCTGGGCGAGTCGCTTTCTTGGCCCAAGACGCGATAGCTGGGGCAAGTGGAGAGGCAAAATCCGCAGTGAACACAGGCATTAATTAGCTTGGGATCGGGCGGATGCTCTGGGTCAAAGGTGGGGGAGCCAAGAGCGATTGCCGAGTTGGGATGGGGCTGTGTCTGCATGGGGTTTGTTTAAATCTTGCCAATTAAATCTTGCTGATTAAATCTTGCCGATTAAATCTTGCCAATAAAGCGATGCGGACTGAGCAGATTTTCTGGATCAAACTGAGCCTTGAGCCGCTGCATCAAGCCCAGCGCATCGCCTGCATCGCCCCAGACTTCGATGTGCTGCTTCAGGGCAATAGGAGCGGCCAGCACCGATAGAAAGCCGCCTGCCGCCACCGTAATTTGCCGCAGCTTCAGCAGCGTCTCGCTAGAGATGACAGGCAGATAAATCTGGCCTAAACCACTGCTGGCGTGAATCACGCCGCCTGCACCCGCCTGCTGGAACTGGCTGAGTACCGCGACCGCCTGCGCTGGCTCTACTCCTATTTTGCAGGTTACAGGCGTTTCTGGGGGAGGCGAATCCATCAGACTTCGCAGCGCTTGCCATAGATTTGCCTCTGCAACCAGCGTGACGCTGAGTCCGAGCTGCTGAGCGATCTGCGTCACCTGCGCCATCTGCTGCTGAATACTGACTTCAATCGTCTGAAACCGGATCAGCAGCCCCATTTGCTCACCCAGATTAAGCTGCTTGACTGTAGGTGCAGCCAAAATCTCGATGGCAGTCGGCGTCAGGCCAGAAGCCAAAATTGCCGCCGTAATGTGGGTGATCTCTTGCCCTGTGATCCACAGCGTGGCCGCAGCCGCAGGCAGCGGATAGATCCGAAACGATAGCTGACTGAGAACGCCCAGCGTGCCGTATGAGCCAGTAAACAGCTTCATCAGGTCGTAACCCGCTACGTTTTTGACGACGCGCCCTCCCGCTTTGGCTAGCTTGCCGTCGCTCCGCACCAGCGTCAGGCCAATGACCAAATCCCGCAGTCCGCCATAGCGCTGCCGCCATGCGCCGGTATCTGCGGTCGCCACAATGCCGCCCAAAGTTGCCTGCAGGGGGTAGGCCGGATCGACGGGCAGAAATTGACCCGCTTCGGCCAGCTTGGTCTGGAGATCAGCCAGTCTCAAACCAGCCTCTGCGGTGACGGTCAAATCGCCGCTGGCAAACTCAATCAGCCGGTTGAGGCGAGCCGTGCTGATCACGACCTGAACCCCCTCGGTCAAGCCGCCCCAGTGCAGCTTACTGCCGCTGCCGCAAATCAGCATCCGCCAGCGGTTTTGAAAGGCGCAGGCGACGGCTTCCGAGAGCTGTTCGGGCGTTGTGGGATAGAGAATGCAGTGAACTTCAGAACTGGCAGAAGTCGTGGCCTGCGAGATCTGAGCGGTGAGGGCGGGTTCTGCACTCTGCCAGTCCATGACCGCAGCCGCACCCAGCAAGGTGGTAAAAGCTTGAGTGACTGAACTCATCAAACGCAAAACCCTAAGTAGCTCCGTCTCTCACTCTAACAGGCACCTGATCTGAACCTGTGACTGAACCCTGAAATTAGGGCATGTTGAGGCCAATAAGCTACCTGAACTTTTCCCCGACTTTTCCCCAATGGCTAACCTGCGAAATTCAGTTTCCCAACCCCTTGTGCAGACCATCGGCCAGACGTTTATCCTGGCTTATCGTGAGTCTACAGATCAGCTTGCAGCAGCGCTCACAGCCGAGGGGCTAATCTGCGAGGTGCTGCGTCAGCGTGATCTGCCTGAATATCAAGGCTACGCCTCTACTTACCGCTGTATGTTGAACCACCAGCAGGCTTGGATCAGGGCAGCCTCGATCACTTCGCCAACGCTGATTGTGGAGGCGGATTTTGTGCCGGTCGTGGGGTTGGGGCAACTACCGCTGCCGTTTCAGGCTCATCAGCAAAACGCCGGGATTTCCTGGCTCTACACCTGTGCGCCGCAGCTCTACTCGGTTTCGGCTGACGGCTTTGGCGAAGGATTTTCGACCGGGCTGGTGGCCTATGTGGTCACGCCGCTAGCGGCAGCAGCACTTTGCGAAATGGTGGCGGAAATCACCCGAACTCACGGCACGGGCTATGTCACCTTTGATTCAGAGATTGATAAATATCTGCGGGCGAAAGGCTTCAAAAACTACATCCCGTTTCGCAACTACGGCGAACATGGCGGCGTTCCCAATCCCGAACATCGCCGCAACGGCATGAGCGGCATCCATCGGGCGGATGTGCTGTATGGTCAGCTTGCCTTCGCCCCCGCCTATGCAGCTGCTGAATCTACACCTCTGGCGAGACTTCAAGCGCGCACAAAGGGACTGGCGCGCCTGCTACTGGGTAAGTTTCTGCGCCTCAAAGTGCTGCGAACCTCCAGCAGTCCGCTGCGGATGCTGCGTTTTGCCATTGGGCGGCAGATCTCTGGGGTGCTTTAGGCCGGAACCAGCTCAGGCAGCAGCGTCAGCACATCTACGCCATCTGTGGTGACGACGATTGTATGCTCAAACTGAGCTGAGAGCTTGCGGTCTTTGGTCACTGCCGTCCACTGATCGGCCAGCACTTCCACTTCGTAGCTGCCCTCGTTAATCATCGGTTCGATGGTGAAGACCATGCCGGGGCGAAACTTCTTGCCTTTGCCGCGCGTGCCGTAGTGCGGAATTTGGGGAGCCGCATGAAAGATCCGCCCCACGCCATGCCCAACAAAATCGCGCACCACTGAAAAGCCTTCAGCCTCGGCGTAGGCTTGAATTGCCGCGCCGATATCCCCGACTCGGCCACCTGGCTTCACGGCCTGGATGCCCCGCCAGAGGCATTCTTCAGTGACTTTGACCAGCCGCTCGGCTAAGGGCGAGGGTTCGCCCACTAGGAAAGTTCGCGAGGTGTCGCCGTGATAGCCATCGACCAAGGGCGTTACGTCGATATTGATAATGTCACCCGACTGCAAGACCTGCTTCGCGTTGGGGATACCGTGACAGACCACCTCATTAACGCTGGTGCAGATCGACTTGGGGAACGGATTGTCGCTGCCATCGGGATAGCCTAGGGGTGCGCTTCTGGCTCCTCTGGCCTGCGTCCAAGCTTCGGCGGCATCGTTGAGTTCGAGCGTGGTGACTCCGGGCTGCACCATTGGCTCTAGATACTGCAAGAGCTGAGCTGCCGTCTGCCCTGCGTGACGCATCTTTTCAATTTCGCGGCTGGACATCAAAATAATTTGTTCTTGATCCATAAGGGCGGCGGCTCATAATCCACTGTCTCTAATTTAGCTTCGCTATGACAAATTGCGTTGAGAAATCCTGGACGTGGGTTACAAAGCGCCCAAACCTGGTAAATTGAGCGGAGTATCCGTAACCGTAGATCAAATCATCAGTTCAGCGCATGAAAGTTTTAGTGATTGGTGGCGATGGCTATTGCGGTTGGGCAACTGCGCTCTACCTGTCCAATAAGGGGTATGAAGTTGCCATTTTAGACAGTTTGGTTCGCAGACATTGGGACATGGAGCTTTGCACCGAAACGCTAACTCCAATTGCCCCAATTCAGACCCGGCTTCAGCGGTGGAAAGACCTCAGCGGCAAAACCATCGAGCTGTATGTGGGTGATATCAACAACTACGAGTTTCTCAAGCAGTCGATGCTGAAGTTTGAGCCGCAGGCCGTGGTTCACTTTGGCGAACAGCGCTCTGCGCCCTTCTCAATGATCGACCGTGAACATGCCGTGCTGACGCAGGTGAACAACGTGGTCGGCACGCTGAATCTGCTCTACGTGCTGCATGATCACTTCCCTGACTGTCATTTGGTGAAGCTGGGTACGATGGGCGAATATGGCACGCCCAACATTGACATCGAAGAAGGCTACATCACGATTGAGCACAATGGCCGCAAAGATCGCCTGCCCTATCCTAAGCAGCCCGGCTCCTACTATCACCTCAGCAAAGTCCACGACTCGCACAACATTCACTTCGCCTGCCGGATCTGGGGACTGCGCGCCACTGACCTGAATCAGGGCGTGGTCTACGGCGTGCTCACCGAAGAAACGGGCATGGATGAGCTGCTGATCAACCGATTGGACTACGACGGCGTGTTCGGTACGGCGCTGAACCGCTTCTGTATTCAGGCGGCAGTCGGCCATCCGCTGACGGTCTATGGTTCCGGTGGCCAAACCCGCGCCTTCCTGGATATCCGCGACACAGTGCGCTGCGTCGAGCTAGCGATCAACAGTCCGGCAGATCCGGGCGAATTCCGCGTGTTTAACCAGTTTACCGAAATGTTTAGCGTTGGCGACTTGGCGCTGATGGTGAAGAAGGCGGGCAACTCCTTGGGGCTAAGCGTGGAAATTGATCACATGGAAAACCCCAGAGTTGAAAAAGAAGAGCATTACTTCAACGCCAAAAACACCAACCTGCTGGACTTGGGGCTGCAGCCGCACTTCTTATCCGATTCGTTGATTGATTCGCTGCTTAACTTCAGCATCAAGTATAAGGCGCGGGTCGACGAGCAGCAGATTTTGCCAAAGGTGAAGTGGAAAGGCTAGGTGAAAAGGCTAAGTGGAAAGGCTAAGTGCAATCGGGGCGAGCCAACTTGTCCCCAAAACTCTATCCCTGATCAGCTAATTTATGCGAATTGCTCTGTTCACTGAAACCTTCTTGCCCAAGGTTGATGGGATTGTGACTCGTCTCAGCCATACGGTTGACTACCTACAGCGCTTAGGGGATCAGGTGCTGGTCATTTCGCCCGATGGCGGATTAACCGAGTATCGGGGCGCTCAAATCTACGGCGTGCCAGGGTTCCCGCTGCCGCTCTACCCGGAGCTGAAGCTGGCGCTGCCGCGTCCTTCAATTCGCCAAAAGCTAGCCGAGTTTCGGCCTGATCTGATCCATATCGTAAATCCGGCGGTGCTGGGATTGGGCGGACTGTACTACGCCAAATCTCTAGAAGTGCCGCTGCTGGCTTCCTACCATACGCATCTGCCCAAGTATCTGGAGCATTACGGCCTCGGGATGCTGGAAGGCGTGATGTGGGAGCTATTAAAAGCGGTGCATAACCAGGCGCAGATCAACCTCTGCACCTCAACCGCAATGCAGGAAGCGCTGACTTCACACGGCATCGAGCGGGTGGAAGTTTGGCAAAAGGGTGTAGATACCGAGCTGTTTGACCCCAGCCTCGTCAGCCGCGAGGTGCGGAGCCATCTCACGCAGGGACATGCCGATAGTCCCCTACTGCTCTACGTCGGGCGACTCTCTGCTGAAAAAGAGATCGACCGCATCAGGCCCGTGCTGGAGGCAATTCCAAATGCGCGGCTGGCGTTGGTGGGCGATGGACCTTATCGAGCAGAGCTGGAAAAGCATTTTGAAGGCACGGCTACCTATTTTGTCGGCTACCTGACAGGCAAAGATCTGGCGGCGGCATTTGCTTCGGCGGATGCCTTCGTGTTTCCGTCGCGCACCGAAACGCTAGGGCTGGTGCTGCTGGAGGCAATGGCGGCAGGCTGTCCGGTGATTGCGGCCAACGCGGGCGGCATCCCCGATATTGTCACCGACGGCGTGAACGGCTATCTGTTTGACCCAGCCGACGAGCAGGGCGCAATTCAGGCCACCCAAAAGCTGCTGAGCAATCCGCAAGCCCGCGATGCCTTGCGTCACAATGCGCGTCAGGAGGCCGAACGCTGGGGCTGGAGTGCGGCGACTCGGCAGCTTCAGGGCTTTTACGGCGAAATTTTGGCACAGGCCATGCTTTCAGCGGCTTAGTGTTTATCATCTACAAAGAAAAACATAAACAACCAAAGGAAAACGCAACAAAAGGGCGAGGTTATTGCTAACTTCGCCCTTTTGTCTAGCACTATTTTGTTGTAGGGGGGCGCTAAACGCTTGGAAAATTGCTTTTCGCCGTTGATCAATTATCAGGATCAATATCAAAAATCAAAAGCATCTGGATCTGCGCCTGAGTTGCCAAAATTTCACGAATCGCTGCATCTTGGAAAAACGTTTGAAGGGCTGGAGGGAATGCCAGTCACCAGATTCAGAGCCTGAGATTCAATCAAAACTAACGGCTAGCAGCCACCAATTCGGCCTCATCTTCTGGAACCCGCAGGCTGGGGAACAGAAAATGATTTTCCTCTACATATTGAGCGCCAAATAGACCCTTCTCCGCCCAAAAGTATCGATCTGTGGTGTGCTCGTTGCGTTTCACCAGCAGCAGGGCAGGGGGCAAAATGCCTTCTGCCTGAATGAACTTCCGGGCAGCAGTGACGGGTTTTTCCTCGCCGCTCTCAATGCTGTACTGAGGCACCAACTCCAGAATCCGCCGTCCTTCCAAGCGACGACGACTCTTCCGCTTACGTCTTCTAGCCAACGATCTGACCTCCTCTCTACAGTTACTCCTTGACGAATGCTTGCAACCCACGCAACATCAGTGCAGCCTATGCAGCCTGTCTATGCCAGATTGCTGCCAGATCGCTAATGTAACGCTAGTTACAAAACACTAAGACCGTGCAAAGTATATCGGGTTGACAATATAATTTCAACTTCCGTTAACCTATTGATACAAAATCTAAAATAATTCTGTAGCACGTCTTGAATTATACCGTTTCAGTCAATCCTCTGGGCAAGATTTGGGCAGTATCTAGCCGTTACAATTGCTAAGAGCCAGCAGTATTTAAAAGCAGCTCAAAAGCTTCAAACCCAGTTTGGGAGAAGAATAGGCGGAAACTGCCGCAGGCTTCGTCGGGAATCAAGGGTCAGGAAACGGTTATATGGCGATGCCAACTAGCTCTGAATTTGTCTCAATCTCTCAGGCGCAGGTGGCCTTGCTAACGCAGACGCTAGGAGCGGCATTGAGCATTGTTTACTTAACCGAAGAGTGGTCGGTGAGCAGCGACAAGCAGCTGATTCCGGTAGTGGCGCATCCTGAGGCGGCGCTGCACTGGGGCGAGGAGCAAATTGTGGCCTTCTTAACGCAGCTCAAAGCCAATCTGCGCCAGCGCTTGCTACCGGCGAGCAGTCCAGCCGGTTCGGCCATCGTCCCCAGTGAGGCTTTGCTGCCGCAACAGCAGGTGGTGCTGCCGCTGATCTATCAAGAGCGTGTCATGGGACTGCTGATTACGGCGCGGGCAGAGCGGGCTTGGACGGAAGCCGAGCAGGATCAGATTGATCAAGTAGCTCAGACTTTAACGATGGCCTGCATTCTAGATCGCCGCAGCCAGTGGCTGAGTCAAGACGTGCAGCGGCAGCAACTCTTAGACGAGCGCAAGACCGATCTCTACGATGATTTGCTGCATCAGTTTCGCAATCCACTGACCGCGCTCCGCACCTTTGGCAAACTGCTGGTGAAGCGGATCAGCCCTAGCGATGCCAACCGCTCGGTGGTAGACAGCATGATCCGCGAGAGCGATCGGCTACAAGAGCTATTGAAGCAGCTCGATGCCGCTGTTGACCTGGATTTGGCCGATCTGGTGCCCGCCCTGCCGTCGGGGGAGCCAGAGTTGGGAATTCACAGTCCTGAGACGGCAGCAGCACCGCATCGCTCTGAATCCAGACTGCTGCTAGGCAGCGCCATTCAGCTTCAGCCGCACTGCGTCACCGAAGTTTTGCAGCCGCTGCTCGACTCGGCCAGTGCCATTGCCCAAGACCGCCAGCTCGTTCTAGAAGCCAGCGTTCCGGCTGATTTGCCGCCCGTGTTGCTGGATCAGCGGGCGCTGCGCGAAGTGGTCAATAACCTGATCGATAATGCGCTGAAATACACGCCTGCGGGTGGAAAAGTGTCCGTGACGGTGCAGCGACTTGCCACCTCTAGGTTAGATCTGCCGCATCAGCAGGCGATTATTGTGGCCGATACGGGGGTAGGGATTCCACCGGAAGATTTGCAGCATCTATTTATGCGACACTATCGCGGCGTGCAGGCGCAGAGCGAAATTCCCGGTACGGGGCTGGGGCTGGCGATTGCTCAGGAGCTGATGCAGCAGATGCAGGGCGAGATTCAGTTGTTCAGTCCGGCCTCTAGCTGTGGCTTACTGGACTCGAAAGTCTTGCCCGCTCAATCTGGCGCTCAATCTGGCACAGCCGCCGTGGTCTGGCTCAACGAAGCTGAGTGACTGGCTGAGTGACTAGCCGACTGACTGGCTGAGTGACTGGCCGCCTCAGCTGTGGGTTCTAGCGTTAAGAAAGTTTCAAACACCTCTTTGCCCACCAGGTTGAGCTGCGCTTGGATATGATCGAGAAACTCATGCAGCCCCGCCTGAATCACCTCTTCGATCATCGTAAAATCCAGCTCGGCTCGCAGCTTGCCCAGCGTCCGCTCGGCTGGATTCTGCCAGATGCCGGGGGTTGCGCCCGTGATTTGACAGAGCGAACGCTCGGCTTCCAGCAGGCAAAACTGAATGGAGCGCGGGAATTCGCGGTTGAGCAGCAAAAACTTGGCGACGCTGGTGGGGCTGATCCGCCGCTCGGTTTTGCGATACATTTCGTAGCCGCTGGCTGACTTGAGCAGAGCAATCCACTGCAACTCATCTAGTGCCGTGCCGACGAGATTCACCGCAGGCAGCAGGATGAAATATTTCACGTCGAGAATCCGCGCTGTTTTGTCAGCTCGCTCAATCAGCCGCCCCATCCGGCCAAAATGCCAGCCTTCGTTATGCGACATTGTGGCCTCCGTCACGCCCACAAACAGATGGCTCGCCAGCTTCACCTCGGCAAAAAAGCTGGGGAGTTGCGCCAGCGGCTGCGCCTGCGAGGCATCTTTGACCATCAGATAAAACGTATTCACCTGCTCCCACATCTCCGAGGAAATCGTTTCGCGCACCGAACGGGCGTTCTCGCGAGCTGCTCTAAGGCAGGACAGAATCGAGTTTGGATATGCCTCGTCAAAGGTGAGAAAGTGGATCACGTTGTCGGCGGTGGCCTCGCCGTAGCGCGACTCAAACAGCGCTAAATCTCCCGTCGTCATCACCAGCGGCTTCCACTGCTGCGTCATTACTACAGGCGCATCCAGCAGCAGGTTTAAGTTCACATCGACGAACCGCGCGATATTTTCGGCGCGTTCCACATAGCGATTGAGCCAATAAATTGAGTCGGCAACACGGCTGAGCATAAGAGGTTTGAGATTCAGGATCTTACAGAGTCAGGCAGAGTTAGGATGCGTCAATCTACAAAGGCTACGGCTAGTCTGCCACCACCCAGGTATCTTTGCTGCCGCCGCCCTGCGAGGAGTTGACGACCAGCGAACCGCGCCGCAGCGCTACCCGCGTCAGGCCACCTGGATTGATGTAGATCTCTTTGCCATAGAGAATATAAGGCCGCAGATCGACATGGCAGCCTTCAAACCGCGAGCCTGCAGCATCGTCAAACAGTGTCGGTACGCGCGAGAGGCAGAGCGTCGGCTGGGCGATGTAGTTGCGCGGGCTAGCCTGAATGCGTTTGCTAAATTCCTGCCGCTCGGCGGGCGTGGCATGTGGCCCCACCAGCATCCCGTAGCCGCCTGACTCTGCCGCCGCCTTCACCACCAGCTTGTCCAAGTTTTGCAGAACATGCTGGAGCTGCTCTGGCTCCCAGCAAAGATAGGTCGGCACGTTGGGCAAGAGCTGATCTTCGCCCAGATAATAGCGAATCATCTGCGGCACGTAGGCGTAGATCACCTTGTCGTCGGCGATGCCAGTCCCCGGCGCGTTGGCCAGCGCTAATCTGCCGGCCCGATAGACCTCCATCAGCCCCGGAATCCCCAGCCTCGAGTCAGGCCGAAAGGCTAGTGGGTCGATGAACTCATCGTCAATTCGGCGGTAGATCACGTCTACCCGCTTCAGGCCGCGCGTGGTTCGCATTTGCAGATAGCCATCAGCTACGACCAAATCCCGACCTTCGACCAGCTCCACGCCCATCTGCTGCGCCAGAAATGAATGCTCGAAGTAGGCCGAGTTGTGCATACCAGGAGTCAGCACCACTACGGTTGGTTCGGGCAGTCCCGGCGGGGCGAGATGCAGCAGCGTTTCGAGTAACTGGCCTGGATAGTCATCGACAGGCAGAATATTCACCCGATTGAACACCTGTGGAAAGGTGCTCTTCATCACCCGGCGGTTTTCCAGCACGTAAGATATCCCCGACGGGCAGCGCAGATTATCTTCCAGTACGTACCACTGGCCGTCCCGGTCGCGCACCAGATCTGTGCCGGTAATGTGACACCAGATATTTCTGGGCGGCTTCAGGCCAATGCAGGGCTTGAGAAAACCGCTGGCTGACTCAACCAGCTCGGCTGGGATGATGCCGTCTTTGACTATTTTTTGCTCGCCGTAGATATCGCCCAAAAATAAGTTGAGCGCCTCAATTCGCTGCTTCAAGCCTATTTCGAGCTGGTTCCATTCTGTCGCCGACAGCGTGCGCGGAATAATATCAAACGGCAAAATTCGCTCGGTGCCCTGATTGTCGCTGTAGACATTAAAGGTGACACCCAGCTTAAACAGCGCGTTTTGCGCCGCCTGCTGCCGCTGCTGGAGTTCAAGCGTCGAGAGACCATTGATGCGCTCAATCAGCGACGCGGCCTCCGGTCGTGGCTGACCCGGAGCTAAAAACAGCTCGTCGTAGAAATCGCCGGGGTCATATTGGTTAAATTGCACAGGCTTGATCTAGAGTGGCTGATGATGAGTAGAAGCTAGAGGTTCTCGCGCCCGCTGGCTGTTACTTAAGATACTAATACTCAAGATACTAAACGGTTAGCCTTGTCCTGTCGCTATAGTTTTTGAACTGAAGCGATTATTAGGATGAATGAACTCAAACCCTGCCCCAACCTTGCATGGACTACCTGCTCAAAAATCCGACTGTCGTCTGGAAGCTGCTGCTCCAGCATCTCTCCATGACTAGCCTGACGTTGCTGATTGCCGTACTAGTCGCCGTGCCGCTGGCGCTGCTCGTCCATCGCTACCGCTGGCTGAACCTGCCAATTCTGGGCTTTTTAGGGATTCTCTACACGATTCCGAGCTTGGCGTTCATGATCCTGCTGGTGCCGCTCTTGGGGCTGGGCGCTAAGTCGGTGATTGCGGCAATGGTGGCCTATGCTCAGGTAATTTTGGTTCGCAGCTTAACAGTTGGGCTAGATGCCATCCGGCCTGCGGTACTGGAAGCGGCACGCGGCATGGGCATGAATCCCTGGCAGCGCTGGTGGCAGATTCAGGTGCCGCTGGTGCTACCGATCTTTCTGGCTGGCCTGCGGATTGCGGCAGTTGTCACGATTGCAATTGCCACAATTGGCGCTAAATTCGGGGCGGGCGGCTTAGGGACACTGCTGTTTGACGGCATCGCTCAGTCTCGCTACGACAAAATCTGGGCGGGCGCAATCGCCGTTTCGCTGCTGGCTTTTGCGATCAACGGCCTGTTTTTGACGCTGGAATGGGCAGCACACCCGACGCGACGACAGGGCTTACGGATGCGTGTCGCTCGATAGCCAAATCCCCGCTACGGCTCAGGCGGTTTTGACTTAGAGTCTTCCGGCGAATCAGGGAATAGCGTCTCGACATCCCACGGATCGTCACTGACGATTTCTTGCTTTGTCCAAGATTGCAGCTTTGCCAAGACTGTTTGAAACCAAGATTGACGACGTTGGAGCCGACCAGACCGCGCCTGAGTGGGCGCTATGGCCTTTGAGGGGACTGGAGGCATAGAAAAACTCCTATTTCTAGCCGATTGGACGATTCACACAACGCTTTCATTATAGATAGGTTGCAGCGACAGCATGCAGCGATAGCGCAGCCAATTGTCATTCCGTCCTGACTAACGAGGTGGCTGCACGGCTCGTTGCAGGCTGCTCAACCCCAGTTCGGCCAGCAGCGCCAACAGCGCCACCGGAATCGCGCCAGTCAGCAGAGTCGGGATGTCGTAGAGCGCAAAGCCCAGCACAATAAAACTGCCCAGCCCACCTGCGCCAATAAAGGCGGCCAGCGTGGCGCTAGCGATCACTTCAACGGTGGCCGTCTTGATTCCAGAAATGATGATCGGCAGCGCCAGCGGAATTTCAATTGAGCGCAGCACCTGTCCCGGACTCATGCCCATGCCTTGAGCCGCCTCGCGAATCATCGGGTCAATGCTGCGAAAGGCCACGTCTGTATTGATTAAAATCGGCGGCATCACCAGCAGCGTCAGGGCAATTGCAGCTGACTGAAAGCTGAGGCCAAAGTAGGGAATCGCCACAAACAAAACCGCCAGACTCGGCATTACTCGCAGGCCGTTAAACAGATTAATCAGTACGGTCGAGGCCAGCTTAGAACGAGCGCTCCATAGCCCCAACGGCAAGCCCAACCCCAGCCCAATCGTCAGCGGCACAAAGACAAGCAGCAAATGCTGGTGAAAAGCCGCTAGCAGCTTATCAAAATCGCTGATGGCATATTCAAGGGCGCGGATAAAGAGATCCATTTAGTCTGGTGAGTAGCGGCAGGTTAGCTGGCGGCAGCATCTTCAAATCTGTAGCCCACGCCAATCACCGTTTTCACAAAGGTAGGGCTGGCTGGATCAGGCTCAATTTTTTTGCGGAGGCGGGCAATATGCGTATCCACCACCCGCTCATCGCCGTAGAAGTCATTGCCCCAGAGTCGCTCAATCAGCTGGCTACGGTTCCAAACGCGCCCCGGATAGCTCATGAAGGTGGAGAGTAGATCAAACTCTAGCGTCGTCAGATCCAGCGTTTCGGTGCTGTCAGCGGCAGTCTGGCGGAGAGCCACCCGTTGGTCTAGATCCACCGAAAAGTGCGGAGTTTGGTAGCTGCGAGTCTGGCCACCCTGACGCAGCGTGCGCCGCAGCAATGCCCGCACCCGCGCTACGAGTTCTCTGGGGCTAAAGGGCTTCACCATATAGTCATCTGCCCCGGTGGAGAGGCCGATAATCCGGTCGATCTCTTCGCCTTTGGCCGTCAGCATCAGAATGTAGGGATCTTTGGTTCCTGGCTTTTGGCGAATCCGCGTGCAGACCTCCAAACCGTCCATGCCGGGGATCATCAGATCTAAAATGACCAAATCAGGCTGCTGCTCCTGAAAAGCTTGTAGTGCTGCAATGCCGTCTCGACAAGTTTGGCAGGAGAAGCCTTCTTTTTCCAGGTAGAGCTGGATCAGCTGAGCAATTTCAGCTTCGTCTTCGACAATCAAAATCTGCATGGATGGGTGGCTCTATTCATATTTCACACTAGATGTTTCACACTAGATTGGCTGATAAGATTGGCTAATGAAATTGGCTAGTGCCAGTATCCAAAGTGAGATCGGCTGAAGCCAACCGTCGCTCAATGGCGCTACCCCAGTAGTCTTGCATTTCGCTCAGGCTCAGCTCGATTATCGGTGCGGTGCTGCTGATTCTCAGCGTCCTGCCACCCACCTGCCCCAGCCGCTGCCAGTCGTCGGGCAACTGCTGCTCTAGGTACTGCTCCCAGTCAGAGACAGACTCCGGCGACAGGGAGACCAAAATCTGGGCGCTGCCTTCGCCAAACAGCCGCAAGTCCCAGCGAGCCGCTGAGTTGATCAGCTGAATCTCAGCGCCCAACCCACCGCCAATGCAGGATTCAGCGAGGGCTACAGCTAATCCACCCTCTGCACAGTCATGCGCCGAGCGCAGCCAGCCCCGCTGGATTCCCGTCCGGCAGGCCGCCTGCACCCGCCGCTCCAGATCAAGATTAACCAATGGCGGCAGTCCGGCCACCGTTTGATGCAGCACCGCCAGATATTCAGAGCCGCCCAGCGTCAGATTTGGCTGACCTGATTTTCCCAGCAAATAAATCAAGTCGCCTGCGGCCTGCCAGCCCTGGCCACAAGTTTGGCGAATATCAGCGACTTGCCCCACCATACCGACCACGGGAGTCGGGTAGATGGCCTGCGGCTTGCCCTCTGAGTTGAGCGTTTCGTTGTAAAGCGAGACATTGCCGCCGGTCACAGGCGTTCCTAGCTCGCGGCAGGCTGCGGCCAAGCCTCGGCAGGCTTCGGATAGCTGCCAGTAGCCTGTCGGGTTTTCGGGGCTACCAAAGTTGAGGTTATCAGTGACGGCAACTGGCTCTGCGCCCACGCAGCTCAGGTTTCGCGCCGCCTCGGCCACGGCCATTTTCGCGCCTTCGTAGGGATGTAGGTAGACGTAGCGGGCGTTGCAGTCTACGGTAGCCGCCACGCCGCGATAGGTGAGCGCTGCATCGGCAGTCGCAAGCTGAGGTCGTAGTCGGATCACTGCCGCATCTGCGCCGCCCGGAAAAATCACCGTGTTGTTCTGCACCTGATGGTCATACTGACGGTAGATCCAGCGCTTCGAGGCAATGGTCGGGCTGTCGAGCAGCGTGAGCAACACCTGATTCCAGGACTGCGGCTGACCGGCAATCGTGATGCCAGCGGCATCGCAATCCGGCAGATCAGATGCGCTCCAGCGCCATGCGGTCTGGGCATAGGCAGGCGGTTCAGGCGGCAGCTCGTGGTGGTAAATCGGCGTATTGTCTGAGAGCGCCGTGGCCGGAATCTCGGCGGCAGTTTTGCCCTGAAACAGAATCCGCACCATTGGCTCGGCAATCACCGTGCCAGCCACCACTGCATGCAGCCCCCAGCGCTCGAAAATCTCGATGAGCTCCGGCTCTCGGCCTTGTTCAGCCACAAACAGCATCCGTTCCTGTGACTCTGAAAGCAAATATTCATACGGGAGCATCCCGGTTTCGCGCACCGGAATTTTATCGAGGTCAAACTCAATCCCCACGCCGCCTCTGGCCGCCATCTCCGCCGTCGAGCAGGTGATGCCTGCTGCCCCCATATCCTGCGCCGCCACTACCGCGCCCGTCTTGAACGCCTCCAGACAGGCTTCAATCAGCGATTTCTCCAAAAACGGGTCGCCCACCTGTACCGCAGGCCGATCGTCCAACGACTGTTCGCTCAGCTCAGCGCTGGCAAAGCTGGCACCGCCCATGCCGTCGCGCCCGGTCGTGGAGCCAACATACAGCACTGGATTGCCGATGCCCTGCGCCCCAGACTTAACGATTTCAGGCGTTTCCATTAGCCCCAGCGCCATCGCATTCACCAGCGGATTGCCGGAGTAGGCCGGGTCAAAGTAAACCTCGCCGCCCACTGTCGGCACGCCCACCGAGTTGCCATAGTGCGAAATCCCGGCCACCACGCCGCTGAGCAGCCGCCGAGATCGCGCCTCTGCGAGCGAGCCAAACCGCAGCGAGTTGAGCACTGCAATCGGTCGTGCCCCCATGGTAAAAATATCGCGCAGAATGCCGCCCACGCCTGTGGCTGCGCCCTGGAACGGCTCCACCGCCGACGGGTGATTGTGCGACTCAATTTTAAAGGCTAGATGCAGCCCGTCGCCCATATCCACCACGCCTGCATTCTCGCCAGGGCCGACTAAAACGCTTGCGCCCGTTGTCGGAAACTGCTTCAGCAATGGCCGCGAGTTTTTGTAGCAGCAGTGCTCTGACCACATCACGCCAAACATGCCCAGTTCGGCCTTGTTGGGATGTCGCCCCAAGCGTCGCACAATCTCGCTGTACTCGTCGGGCTTGATGCCTTCGGCGGCAATTTCGGCGGCAGAAAAGGGGGCAGGCGTAACAGACATAAGCAGGGCAGGCTTGTAAAGGGCAAAAATAGGGGCGGCGACAGCTCAATTCTAGCCTGCTTGGATTGCCGCGCGACCTCTAGCCTGCTCAGGTCGGTTAATTCAGCGTAGAAACCGCTGCTCCCAGACCGGAGATCCTCACTCGCGGCAGCTCTCAAAACGCCGTTAAATGGAAGTTGGGGCAAGGCTCAACCGCTGCTCACCATTGCACCTGCTGACCATCGCAACATTGCTTAAGATTCGTTCATCTCTAAGGCTGATCCCAACTGCTATACTTGCCCCAATTCTATATCTCGCATTACAGCTCGCTCAGGCTCTTGAACTCCCTGATCCATATCTTCGATTTAACATGTTGATTAACGCAAGCGTTTTTGTGCCGTTTCCTCTGGCGCTGGTCTATAGCACCTATCGCGATCACCTGCCTGAACTCGTGCAGCAGATGGCTAGCGTCAAGCAGGTGCGGCTCCAGTCGCGGCAGGAGACAAACGGTACGGTGCAGCAAGTCTATGAGTGGCACGGCAAAAGCGAGATTCCGGGGATGTTGAAGGCGTTTTTGAGCGAAGACTTGTTGACTTGGACAGATTTTGCCACCTGGAAAGCCGCAGAGTATGCCACCGACTGGCGAATTCAGCCTCAGCTGTTTCAGGATGCCGTGACTTGGGCGGGCATAGATCGATATATTGCTGAAGGTAGCGGCACGAGAATTGAGAGTCGAGGCGAGCTACGCATTGATCCGAAGCGGCTGCAAGGCGTACCGTTTTTTCTGACCGGGCAGGTGAGCCATCTGGCAGAAGAGATGCTGGGCAAGCAGGCAGAGCCAAATTTTGTGGAGATGAGCCGCCACGTTAAGGCATATTTGGAGCAGCAGGCGGTGCGGGTGCCATAGCCTGCGGGTGCCATAGCCTGCGGGTGAGCCTTCTGCGACTGTAGCGCTGACATCTTGCAGAACGCTGACGAAATGCTAGGGTGAAGCAGTTTTGTGAGTAGCCTCTATGATCGCCCCTACCGTTCTGGCTCTAGATTTTGACGGTGTTTTGTGCGACGGCATGAAGGAATATTTCCAGATTGCTTGGCGTGCCTATTGTAATCTCTGGCAGCTTGAGGATAAAACGCCTCCAGCCGGATTAGCTGAGCAGTTTTATCAGGTGCGGCCTCTGATTGCCACGGGCTGGGAAATGCCGATGCTGCTGCGCGCCTTGCTGACGGGCTACAGCCCCGCGCAGATGGGCGAAGACTGGCCGGGACTGTCGCAGCGACTGATTGAGCAGGAAGGTTTGACGGCAGCCCAGCTCGCCGCAGAAGTAGACGGTCTGCGCGACCAGTGGATTGCCACTGACCCAGCCAGCTGGCTGGCCGAGCAGTCGCTCTATCCCGGCGTGGCCGAACGGCTGGCAGTCTGGCTAGAAGCCGTGCAGGTCGTGATTATCAGCACGAAGGAAGGCCGCTTTATTCAGCAAATTTTGCAGCCCTGTGGCATCGACTTTAGCCGCCTGCGGATCTTTGGCAAAGAAGCCAAGCAGCCCAAACACCAGATTTTGCGGGAGCTGAAGGCTGAACAGCCCGAAGCAGTTTTCTGGTTTGTTGAGGATCGGTTGCAGACGCTGCATCTGGTGCAGAAACAGCCTGACTTGGGCGACGTTCAGCTTTTTTTGGCCACCTGGGGCTACAACACAGCTGCTGAAAAAGCTTCTGTAGCCGGCGATTCTGGCATTCACTCGATCACGCTGCCGCAGTTCTGCGATGATTTCGCGGGTTGGTATTCGTAGATTGCTTCAAGGGTTGCTGCAAGTTGCTTTACAGCTTGTCTTCACCTGTTCTGTTCGTCACCTGTTCTGTTCGTCACATATTCAATGAGCGTAGTGATAATGCGCGTGCGCTCCATGGGCACGATGTCTTTGCCGTGCAGCATTTCTTGCACAATCAAAAAATGCACAATTGCGCCGACAAAAATTCGGGCTGTCGCTTCCGGGTCGGCGAGCTTGAGCTGTGGGCAATGCGTGAAATATTGACAAAGCCTGCTAAAAGAGATCTGCTCAACGTTTTGCACAAATGCTCGTGCAAGCTGCGGGAATCGCTCAGATTCTCCGATAATTAGCCGCATAAAATTGAGGAACTGCGGTTCATTCGTAGCTGTATCCAAGACGCGATTGGCTAGCCCGCTTAAAAACTCTTGAGGCGTAGCTTGCAGGGCTTCCTCCTCAGCAAAGATGGTGCGAAACTTGCCTTCAACCAACTGGTGAATCAGCGCCACAAACAGACTTTCTTTATCTCGAAAATGGCTGTAAACGGTAGCCTTCGAGACTTTCGCCGCAATTGCCACCCGGTCCATGCTGGTCGCTGCATAGCCTCGTGCCAAAAACTCCTGCATGCCGCCTGCTAGGATTGCGGCAGTTTTTTCTGGCGAGAGCTGCCTCTCTGGTTTTTCTGGGTTCATATCGCTCTACCGCTAAGGCTAGATTTTAAGGCTGAGTAATGAATTCTAACTTGACATGACTATACTACTCAGTTTAGTTTAGATTTAAGTAAATTGAACTAAACCGACTAGTCGATTGTTTCGCGGCAGAGGCATCACTCATGCAGAACACAGCTCCAGGTTCGCGCTCAAACATTTGGATCTCTAAAATCTACAAGTCTCGATGGGCAATCATTGCCGCAATTGCGCTTTGCGGGGGCGGGGCAATTGGGCTATGGCGATATGTGGTTTCGACCGCTCCGCCTGAGACTACGGTGGTCAGCAAGCCGATGATCACAACCGTGACGGCACTGGGACGACTCGCACCCAGCGGCGAGGTCATCAACCTATCAGCTCCCACCTCCAGCCAAGAAAACCGAGTGGAGCGTCTGCTAGTGCAGGAAGGCGACCAGGTCAAAGCAGGCCAAGTCATCGCAATTTTGGATTCAAATCAGCGTTTAAAGGCTGCCCTTGCCGAAGCTCAGGAGCAGGTGAATCTGGCTGAAGCTCAACTTGCTGTAATTCAAGCTGGAGCCAAGCAAGGCGAAATCGCCGCCCAGCTTGCTGAAATTGCTCGCTTGGAGGCCGAACGCCAGGGAAATATCGAGGTGCAGACTGCAACAGTTGAGCGGTTACAGGCCGAATTGCGGAATGCAGCAGCCGAGTTCAATCGCTATCAGTCGCTGTATCAGGATGGCGCAATTTCGGCTTCTGAGCGTGACAGCAAGCGGCTGACGCTAGATGCTGCCCAAAAAACTGTCCAAGAAGCGCAGGCAACTCTGGCGCGGATTCGTACCACCAGTCCGCAGCAGCTGAATCAAGCCAGAGCAACGCTCGATCAAATTGCCGAAGTTCGCCCTGTGGATCTGCGTTCGGCTCAGGCTGAAGTAGATCGCGCCATCGCGGCTCGCAATCAGACCAAAGCTAACCTGGAGCAGAGTTTGGTACGTTCACCAACCGCAGGCGAAGTCCTGTATATTCACACGCGCGCTGGCGAAGTTGCCGCAAGTGACGGCATTGCCGAGATTGGCCAAACCCGTCAAATGCAGGCAGTTGCAGAAGTCTATCAGAGTGATATCGGCAAAGTCCGTCCCGGTCAGCGCGTCCGGGTGACGAGCGAGGCGTTTCCGGGTGACTTGACGGGAACAGTCAAGCGCGTTGGCTCTCAGGTGCGCCGCCAAACCATCGTCAACACCGATCCCAGTACCAACATCGATGCCAGAGTCGTCGAAGTTCACGCGACCCTGGATGCAGCCTCCAGCCAACAAGCGGCCAAGTTCACAAATTTGCAAGTCCAGGTGGTGATTGAACAATGATTAAATTCATCCAGCAACTTCAGCGCCGCACGCCTCTGGGCTGGCTCCAGCTGAGTCACGAAAGAGGTCGCCTAGTGGTCGCGCTGGCCGGAATTGCCTTCGCGGACGTGCTGATGTTTATGCAGCTTGGCTTTCAGGCTTCGCTCTATGACAGCAACACGCGCGTTGATCGGGCGATGGCCGCCGATATTATTTTGCTCAGTCCCAAAGCCCTGAATCTACAAAATCTCTCAACCTTCTCCCGACGACGGCTCTTACAGGCATTGGATGTGCCGGACGTGCAGGCGGCAAATGCGCTCTACATCAATAGCCTCACCTGGAGAAATCCTCAGACTCGCCTGAATGCCACCGTGCAGGTGTTGGGATTCGACCCCGACCAGCCCGCTTTCAATCTACCGCAGGTCAACCAACAGCTCGATAAACTCAAGCTGCCGGATACGGTGCTGTTTGATCGCGGTGCCAGAGGTGAGTATGCTTCGGTGATTACCCAGCTGGATCAGAACCAGCCCGTCACCACCGAAGCTGAGGGGCGCACCCTGACTCTGACTGGACTCTTTGAATTGGGCGCTTCGTTTGGGGCAGATGCTAACTTAATGACCAGCGACCAAACCTTTCAGCGGCTATTTCCGCGTCGAGATGCCGCCAGCGTGAGTCTCGGCCTGCTGCGGCTAAAGCCCGGTGCTGACCCGGATCAAGTTGCCGCTGCCCTGAAGTCGCATCTGCCCGAAGATGTGCTTGTCCTGACCGCTGCGGAGTTTGTCCAGTTTGAGGAGAACTACTGGAAAACAGCCAGTCCGGTTGGATTTGTGTTTGGTCTGGGCACAGCAATGGCGTTTGTCGTTGGCGTGGTGATTGTCTATCAGGTGCTGTCTACTGACGTGAATGCGCATCTCAAAGAATATGCCACCTTTAAGGCAATGGGATATCACAACGGTTACTTATTAAGCGTTGTCTTTGAAGAAGCAATGATTCTGGCATTTGTTGGGTTTATTCCAGGCGCTATCTTACCGCTCGGACTCTATGCTTTAGCCGCCAAAGCCACTGCTTTACCCATTTTTATGACGGTTTCAAGGGCGTTGCTAGTCCTCACCCTCACGGTTGTCATGTGTATCCTTTCAGGAGCGATTGCCACGCGCAAACTGCAATCGGCTGATCCCGCAGATATGTTCTAGGAATTATCTCATGACTGTTGCCATTACTGTTCAAAATTTGAATCACTACTTTGGTCAAGGTCAATTGCAGAAGCAGGTGCTGTTTGACATTAATCTTGAGATTAACAGCGGTGAGATCGTCATTATGACTGGCCCCTCCGGCTCTGGTAAAACCACGTTGTTAACGTTAGTCGGCGGTCTGCGATCTGCCCAGTCTGGCAGCTTAAACGTGCTAGGTCAGGAACTCGCGGGTGCAACTGCCAAGCAGCTCACCGAAGCGCGACGACATCACGGCTATATTTTTCAGGCGCACAATTTGCACAGCAGCCTGACCGCAATTCAAAACGTCAAGATGGGCTTAGAGCTTCACCCTGCTGTTTCACTCACCGAAATCCAGACTCGCGCTACCGACATGCTGGAGCAGGTTGGGCTAGGCGATCACTTACATGACTATCCTGATGATCTTTCAGGTGGCCAAAAACAGCGGGTTGCAATTGCCCGCGCTCTGGTCAGCCATCCCCAGCTTGTCTTAGCGGATGAGCCGACTGCTGCGCTGGACAGCAAATCTGGGCGAGATGTGGTGACGCTGATGCAGACTCTAGCAAAAGAGCAGGGCTGCACGATTTTGCTGGTGACGCATGATAACCGCATTTTAGATGTAGCTGACCGGATTGTGAACATGGAAGATGGTCGCTTAACGAAGACAGCCCTAGCCCTGACAGAGATCTAGAAGCTGTTCCTGCCAGCAGCCTTCCTAGAATCAGGCTCAGCTTAAAATAAAGCAGCAGGTCAAAAAAGCTCGCCCTATCACCCTCACAAAACTCGATATGACATCTAATTCTGCCGCCAGTTCTGCCCCGCTCAGCTGGTCAGAACTCGCCAAGCTGACTGACTTTCAACCGGATCTGGTCAACGGGCCAACCAACGCTCAGGCTAGGCTGCGGCTGTTTGGCCGACCTGAGTCTGAGGTGAGGGTAACGCTCTATCGCGACAACCACGCCTGGTGTCCCTATTGCCAGAAAATCTGGCTCTGGCTGGAGGAGAAGCAAATTCCCTATCGCATCGAAAAAGTGACGATGTTTTGCTACGGCGAGAAAGAGAGCTGGTATCGGCGCAAAGTTCCCTCAGGAATGCTGCCTGCCATCGAACTCGATGGCCGCATCATCACCGAGAGCGATGATATTTTGATTGCCCTAGAGCGCGTCTATGGAGCGCTGGGCTTAGGAATGCAAGATCCAGCCGTGCTGCCCCTGCGTCAGCTAGAGCGCCTGCTGTTTAGAGCTTGGTGCAGCTGGCTTTGCTATCCCACCCGTTCAAATCGACAAGAGCAAGCCAACCGCGAGCAGTTTATTGCAGCTGTGGCTCAGGTTGAAGCCGCCCTGGGAGCTACGCCAGGACCTTACTTTCTGGCGGAATTCGGCACGGCTGACGTGATTTTTACGCCCTACGTTGAGCGGATGAATGCCAGCCTCTACTATTACAAGGGCTACTCGATGCGGGAAGCCAACCCGCGCTTAGCGGACTGGTTTGCGGCTATGGAGAGCCGGAGTACCTACCGGGGCACGCAAAGCGATTTCCATACGCATGTGCATGATTTGCCGCCCCAGATGGGAGGCTGCTGGGAGAACGGCGAACCGCAGATGCAGATCAACAAAGCCCGCGTCGATCAGGGCCCTTGGGCAGGGCTACCCGACGCGACCTATCCAGAACCTGAGTCGGCTCGTGCCGAAGCGCTGGCTCGCGTCATCAAGCATCGCGCCAACATCATCCGCGTCAATCCGGCTGACGATCAGCTGATCGATGCGGCGCTGCGCTGTGCGCTGACTGCGATGATTACGGGCGAGGCCTGTCCGCCGCCACCCGAAGCCGATCTAGGACTGCGCTATCTGCGAGATCGGATCAACGTGCCGCGCGATATGTCCATTTACGCCGCCAAGCACCTGAGAGCGGCACTCGAAGCAACTGCTGCGCTAGTTGGCGATCGGCAGGCGACCCCAATTCCCATGAAGCATCGACGCGACCAAAATCCGGCTGAGTTTGCCCAGAATTCAGGGTAGTGCTTCAAGGCTAATGCTTTAAAGCTAGGGTCAGCCCGTCGGCAACCGCCAGCATGGAGAGCGAAATCCGCTGATCTTGGTGCAGCATTTCGTTAAAGCGGCGAATCAGCTCAGTGCGGCTGTCCTGCTCCTGCGGATCAGCGACTCGACCCGACCAAAGCACATTATCAATCGCCATGAGGCCACCAGAACGCAAGAGCTGAAGGGCGCGGTCGTAGTAGTTGGGGTAGCCACTTTTATCGGCATCAATGAACGCAAAATCATAGCTGCCTGCGGCTCCATCGGCCAGCAGGCGATCCAGGGTTTCCAGCGCCGGGGCAATCTGCAAGTCAATTTTGTCGGCCACGCCTGCGGCTTTCCAGTAGCGACGGGCAATTTGGGTATAGTCTTCGCTCACGTCGCAGGCGGTCAGCTTGCCTTCAGGTGGCAATGCCAGCGCCACCACCAGCGAGCTATAGCCTGTAAACACACCCACTTCCAGCGCCTTTTTCGCACCCATCAGCTTCACCAGCAGTGCCATCAGCTGCCCTTGCTCTGGGGCAATCTGCATCTGGCTCATGGGGTGGCTGGCGGTTTCTTGGCGCAGCGCCAGCAAAATATCTGGTTCGCGCAGAGAAACCGAGAGCAGGTAGTCGTAGAGCAGATCGTTGATGAAGGTTTTTGCCATTGGCCCCAAGTCTCCATATCTAGGGTTTTTAACTCAGTTCGGTACAATAACAACGGTCAGTGAACCAAGATTTGATATCTTCAAGTATCACACTTTACTGATGCGTCTGTAATCGCTCAGTCTAATGCCTCTTGCTAATGCCTCTTGATACCATTTTGTGTTCTAGGGCGTAACTCTAAGATGTGGAAATAGGTTGTCGAACTGATCTTCACTGATCTTCTCAGTTACGTCCATCAGCTCTCTTAAGCCTTTGCAAAGAGTATCGCTGACCGCATCCAGCGTCTCAAAGGCTCGATTTTAGAAATGCTTCTCTCGGATCTCCTCCTAACCATCCTCTGTTGGATTTACTAACCCGGTGGCGAAAGGAACAGTAAACGAGTCAGTTCTCGCTATATTTACTCGATCCGATTTTCAAAAGCCTGGTCGAGCTGATTACTCTAGAGCCTCAAATACTGGCTCAGCAGTTCGCCTGTCGCGGCGGCAGTCTTGCTCCAGCTAAACTGAGCTGCCCTCGCCAGTCCGGCGGCTCGCATCTGTGTTTGCAAAGCCGTACTCTCAGTGATCTGCTGCATCGCGTCAGTGAGCGCCGCAACCTCAAACGGATCAACCAGCATCGCCGCATCGCCCGCCACTTCTGGCAGCGAAGATAAATTAGAGGTAATTACCGGAGCGCCGCAAGCCATCGCCTCCAGCACCGGAAAGCCAAAGCCCTCCCAAAGGCTGGGATAGACCATTGCCAACGCCTGGTTGAGCAGAACAGGCAGCTGATCATAGCTCACATAGTCGAGAAACCTGATCCGATGGGTCAAACCCAGCTCAGCTGCCTGCTTTTGCAGCTCAAGCGTAAAGCGAGGGTCAGATGCTCCGGCAATCCACAGCTCCACCTCACCCGTCACCGCCGCAAAAGCCTGAATTAAGCGCGCCAGATTTTTGTAAGGATCATGCCGTCCTACGTAGAGAAAATAGGGACGGTGCGGCTCAGGCTGTGATTTTGAGGGCTGTGATTTTGAGGGCTGTGAATTAAAGGGCTGTGGCTTCAAAACCTGAAAGTGTCTCGCATCGTGCGCCAGCGGAATGGGCGTAATTTTGGCGGCAGGAATCTGATAAAACTCGACAATATCTTCAGCCGTCGCCTGCGAGTTGCAGATAATATGGCTGGCTTGGCGCAGCACCTGTGGTACATAGAAGCGGAAATACTGCGTGAGTGGTGAGGTGAATCGCGGAAAGCGCAGCGGAATTAAATCATGCACCATCACAACCGAACGACAGCGTAACCCCAGCGGCGCTTCTGGGACGGGTGAAAACAGCAAGCTCGCCTCAGCGCAAAGCGACGGCAGTTGCAGCTGTGTCCAGAGCATCCGGCGCAGGTGACCCAGCTTGCCCTGCTCATAGGTGAGGTTGTCGGGCACTTCGCGGTAGGCTTGACCGGCATCACTGTGCGATAGAAAGCTTGGCGAGGCCAGCAGCGTGGTTTCGGGTAGCTTTAGCTCTGGAATCAGATTGATTGCATAGGTGGCGAGTCCCGTGGGCTTCTGGCCAACAAAGGCCAAATTAATCGTCAGACCCGAAGCCATTACTGCTTGCCCGCTTTGATGGCTTGCTCCTGTCGCGCCTCAGACTGAGATGCCTGCGACTCAGGCCCTGCCTCAGCCAAATCACGCTCTAGGCGCAGCTTGCGGCGCAGCAGCTTGACAAGTTGGATCAGGCTGCGCCGCAGATAATCCACGTAGAGCGACTTGACATGTGGAGTCCTGTAGCTGAGCTTTGGCAGATCGCGGTGGGTGAAAATCACAAATACTTCGTTGGCAAACACAGGCGCTAAGCCCTGCCGCGTCAGCTTTGGCAGCATGGCATCTACCCAGTCCGACATGCCTTTATGCACCACTACCCAGGGAAAGCCGCCTTTTTGGATGAAAGTCTGGTAGTCAGAAATCGGGTTAGTTAAGTAGAGGTTGAAGACCAGCAGCGTCGCCACCGGATCTGCGGGCTGACAGTGCTGCTGCAAAAAGGCAACCGCCTCCTGCCAGGGAGCCGACTCAAAGCTGGAAGCCACCAAGCTAAAGGATTTGAGATGGGCTGGAAAAACTTGAAACAGGTTAAATGCTAGCCCCACCAGCCGCTTATCCGGGTTGTTCGGGTTGATGGAGTTGAGCGCTAGTGTCTGGCTGACCTCGAAGCGCAGATTTGTAAACGGGCGATTGCTCTGCATCAAGCTTTGCGCCACTTGCGCCAGATAGAGCCTCTGGTCTCGGTCGCCTTGCAGCAGTGAGAGCTTCACCGGATGCTGATTCACAAATAGCCGGATGCTGTTGACGATCTCTGGCTTGGTGGCCTTGGTACAGATCACCTGAAACTCGATGCAGGTATCGGTTTCTGTGGCAGCTGGAAGATCCAGCGTCGCGGCAGGTTCCGGGCCAATCCAGCGATAGGACGTCGCACTGTCCAGCGGATATTCGCGGCGCTGCCAGCCGTCTCCCCGCAGCGGCTGATTAAAGTCATAGACTACCGTTTCGGCGAGCGGAGGCTCTAGCTCGCGGTAGCGCTGGTCATAGTGATGTTCGAGCAGGGTGACGAGCTGCGCCGTGGTCAGAGTCGCGCCAGAAGGGTCGATGTTGCCAACAGTATCGCCGTAGGATTGCAGCAGGTCAGCCACCATTGCCTCAAACCGAGCCTCAAACGTTTCCTTGGCTCGTTGGTAGAGCTGGGCATCGAGCTGGCTGTTGGCCTGGATCACCTCTAGCGTCCCGGACGGAATTTCAGCCAGCGGCTTTTTCTGCTTGGCGGCATTCTCGCGGCGGCTGTTGAGGATCGGCTTCCAGCCAAAAATATAGGAGAGCAGAAACAGCGAGTCCTGAAACCGCTCCACTAAGCCGACAAAGCCAAAGGCATCGAGGCTATCCACAGCCAGCGCCATGGTTTCTTCCACCGAGAGCTTGTTGAGATTAAACCGGGTGGTTTTGGCGACATGGTAGGTCTGAATGTTTTTGCCCAGCTTGCCAGCCGTGAGCCGTTGGGCAAACTCCTCCAGCGACATATCCTTCACCGCCGCATAGTGCGGATCTCCTGGCATCCGGCGGATATAGTCATAGTGCGAAATCACGCGAGCTACTGGCTCCCGCAGCACCGTAATATTTACGACGCGCTTGTTGGGCAATAGCCCCGGCAGATTGCTAAAGCCCAGATGTCCCCGAAACAGCCGATAGCGACGCAGCTCTTCGAGGGTTAGCTTGCGGAGCTGGGCATTGAGCGTAGCCGGACAGACATCCTCGCAGGCAAACTGATCCTCGATGATCGTGCGAAACGTCATGCCTGCCGTTTTGGGAATATGGCAGAAATACATGACATCATTGGCTTGCAGGCTGTACTGCGCGGGAAAATTTCTCATCTTTGAGCAAGACTCAAGAAATAGCAAAACTCTAGCAAGACTCCAGCAAGACCTCGCTCAGAGCGCGGCTTTGTTGATTAAGCCTAGGTTGAGTGGCAAACCTGCGGCTTCGCAGTAGGCTTCAACCACCTCAATCGGGTTGCCCATCATCTGGACTCGATGATCTGCAATCCACATCGCCCGGTCGCAAATATTGATGACGCTAGCCACTGAATGCGTCACCAGCAGCATGGTCACGCCGCTCTCTTTAAAGGTCATCATTTTGTCGAGGCATTTTTTCTGGAAGCGAATATCGCCCACGCCCAGCACCTCATCAATCAGCAGAATCTCTGGATCCAGATGCGCCACCACCGAAAAGCCGATCCGCGCCATCATGCCGCTAGAATAGACCCGCACCGGACGGTTGACGAAATCACCAATCTCCGAAAACTCGATAATCTCATCCATTTTGAGGCGAATTTCCCGGCGGGTCAGCCCCATCAAAACGCCGTTTAGCTCAATGTTTTCGCGCCCGGTCAGCTCCGGGTGAAAGCCTGCCCCCAACGAGAGCAGCGGCGAGACGCGCCGCCGCACTTCTACAATGCCCCGGTTGGGCTTGAGCACGCCAGCAATCAACCCCAGCGTCGTGCTTTTGCCCGCGCCGTTATGGCCAATGATCCCAAAATTTTCGCCCTCATACACCTCAAACGAGATATCCTGGAGTGCCTCAAAGCTCTCGTCTTTCATGGACTTGAGGCTGCGGGGAAAGTCAAACAGAAAGTTTTTGACCCCGCGAATATGGCCATAGAGCGGGTAGGACTTATAGACGTTTTGGAAGCTAACGACGGGGTCTCTCATCGTCTGATTTGAATTCGTCTGATTTGAATGGCTAGTCATGGCGCTGTATTAGATCACCTCGGCAAATTTCCAGGACAGACGTTTGTAAATCGATGTGCCCAGCAGGTAAAACAGCAGTGCATAGCCCGCACTTACCGCTAGATACAGCCAGTCTACTTTGCCATTAATGAACAGATCTCGCCAAGCCGCAATCAGCGGAGCCGCCGGATTGAACAGCATCAGGTGTCGCAGCTTGGGCGGCACGGTTTCGACCGGATAGAGGACTGGCGTCAGGTAGAAGGCGAAGTTCAAAATAATTCCCACCAGCCGCTCCATATCTCGGAAAAACAGGTTGATTGAAGCTAGCCCTAGCGCAATGCCATAGGCCATCGTAAACTGCACGGCAATCAGCAGCGGCATCCCGTAGATCCAGGTCAAGGCAGGGTAATGGCCATGCAGGACGAGAAACAGCAAAATCACCGGAACCGACATCAGAAAGTGGATCAGGTGATTGCAGGACATGCAGAGCAGCACAATATTGCGTGGAAAGCTAACTTTTTTAATCAGCGGCGCGTTGCCGACAAAGGCGTTGGACGAGGAGCCGACGACGTTGGTAAACCACTGCCAGGTAAAGGTGCCGGTAATTAAAATCAAAATATAGTCGGGGATGCGAACCCGCATCAAAATCTGAAAAGCAATCAGATAGACCAGCGCCGAGGCCAGCGGATTGGCAATTGACCAGAGAAAGCCCAGCCCCTTGTTGTTGTAGCGAACCTTCAGCTCTTTTTGGAGCAGCACAAACAGAATGTCGCGGTAGTTTTCAAAATTACGATGGCTGCCAAAATGGCTGACTCTGCTGATTCGACGAGTAACTCTTTGACCAATACTCACGCTTTTACTCACGCTTGATGACTCCTCTCACGGTTCGCGTCACGGTTCGCTATCGCCCCTGCGATTCTACGATTTTGCGCTGCCTATTGCCCAATTAAATCCCCCAGCTGGATAGTCCCAGCCTCACAAGAGATCCCAGAGCAAGATGATACTGTAATTTGTCCTGGATCTGAATATAGCCTGCGGGCTGCGCGGGCTGCCGAGATGCCGTAGGTCTAGAAAAACTCAGCAAGACCTAAAAAATCTCAAAAAAGATTCCAAAGATCAGCCAACTGACCGTCCGGGCGAATTTTAGACAGTATCACCCCGGTAGTATGATTAAGTTTATTCAAAGTTTAATCGTGGTTCCTGCTGCTCCCTTACTTGTTTGCCCTGCTCATTCTGCCCTTCCCAATGGCCAGCCCCATGAACGCCCCTGTCAAGCTCTACGAAGGTAAAGCCAAAATCCTCTACGCCACGGACGATCCTGGCGTACTGCTGACCTACTTCAAAGATGATGCCACGGCCTTCAATGCCCAAAAGCGCGGCAGCATCACAGGCAAAGGTGCCATCAACTGCGCGATCTCCAGTCATCTGTTTCAGCTTCTAGAGGCCGAAGGAATCACCACCCACTGGATTGACTCACCCGCGCCGACCGAAATGCGGGTCAAGGCTGTGAAGATTTTGCCGATTGAGGTGGTTGTCAGGAACATTGCGGCTGGCAGTCTCTGTCAACAGACAGGGATTGCGTTGGGAACCGTTTTGGCAGAGCCGCTGGTTGATTTTTACTACAAAAATGACGAGCTGGGCGACCCGTTACTGACCCCGCAGCGCCTGCTGTTGATGGAGTTGGCGACCGCCGAGCAGGCCGACACGCTGCGGCTCAAGGCACTGCAAATCAACGAGATCTTGTCTGAGTTTTTCCAGAGCTGCGGCATCACGCTCGTTGACTTCAAGCTGGAGTTTGGTCTAGACGCAGCGCAGCAGATTTTGCTGGCTGACGAAATTAGCCCCGACACCTGCCGCCTCTGGAACCAGAGTGAAACCGATCCGGCGCGGCGCGTTATGGATAAAGACCGATTTCGTCAGGATCTCGGCGATATCGAAGCTGGCTATCAGCAGGTGCTAGACCGGGTTCTGGCACAGCCGATTCAGCCAGGTGGTGAAAGAATGCTGTAGAATTGCTGCGGTCTATTCGCGTAACTTTACATTTTTTCTTAATTCTGACTCAAAGCCTGACTCTCTTGCTCTGCTGTTCGGTGTGTGGAAGTGCCAAATAACTTAAACCGTATGCGATTTTCTCCATTTGTGCTGGCAGCTCTGACTGCCTCGGCAGCGTTAGGTCTGGCCAATCCTGTCAAGGCCGAGACCGAGCCTTCAGTGCCCGAAACGGCCAGTTTAAGCAATGGCGCGGCTGATTTGCCCACTCCAAGTCCCGAAGCTGCCGGAGCTAGCTCAGGAGCCACTGCCATGCATGGATTATCCTCCAGTCAGGTTGAAAGCTTGAACTATGCTGAGCCGATTCAGGCCAGTCCCGCAGAGCTACTCCCGCCACAGCTAGGCCAAGCCGATCTGCCGTCTGGACTGCTGGTTCCGGTTGCGCCGATCTCTGAGCCAGTTGCGCCAATCGCGCCAGTCGCCCAGATTCCTGAAGCAGAGCCACCGCTTGCACAACAGTTTGAATATGCGGCCTCAGCTGATAGCCAACTCAACTTTCCAGCGTTCAACATAGCTCAGGCTGAGCTGGCTCCAGGCGATCCGGCTGATCCAGCGGACTCTGCCCCAGAAGCCGCCCCAGAATCAGCTCCAGAATCAGCTCCAGAATCAGCCCCAGAATCACCAGCATCACCCTCTACTCCACCAGACAGCGTTGCCCCTGCTGCCGAGCCGAGAGTGCTGGTCTCAGAAGTGGTGGTGACCGGAGCCGACACACCTGAACTCGAAGCAGAAGTCTATGACGCTATTCGGACAGTGCCGGGACGCACCACCACCCGCTCTCAGCTCCAGGAAGATATCAACGCCATCTTTAGCACTGGCTTCTTCTCCAATGTCCGCGCTGTTCCCGAAGACACGCCGCTGGGGGTGAGAGTCACCTTTGCCGTAGACTCCAATCCGACGCTCAATCAGGTGCAGCTCCGAGGCAGCATTCTGTCTCAGCCCGACGAAAACGGCGATTTGCCGCTGCTCGAATACCGAGACGAACAGGTGACGCTGCCAGAGGCCGTCGAGCAGATTTTTGCGACTCAGTACGGCCAAACCGCCAATCTGCGCGCCCTGCAAGGCGGAATTGAGCAGCTCAACAAGCTCTATCAAGACAACGGCTACGTGCTGGCTCAGGTGATTGCTGCGCCCGAAATCAGCCAAGACGGCACGGCAACTCTCGAGGTCGCAGAAGGCGAAATTGAAAGCATCGACATCCGGTTTCTCAATCGAGACGGTGAGGCAGTAGACGAGGACGGTGAGCCAATTCGAGGCCGCACCCGACCCTTTATCATCACCCGCGAGTTTAGCTCAGAGCCGGGAGATGTCTTCAACCAAAACCTGATCCAGCGCGACCTGCAACGAGCCTTTGGCCTAGGAATTTTTGAGGACTTAAACATTGCGCTCAATCCCGGCCAAGATCCGCGCAAGGTCGATGTGGTGGTGAATACGACCGAGCGGCGTACCGGATCTCTAGCGGCCAGTGCTGGGGTCAGTTCCACCAGCGGTCTGTTTGGAGCCGTCAGCCTGCAAGAGCAAAACCTGGGCGGCAACAACCAGCGACTCAACGCTGAGGTGCAGGTGGGTCAACGCGACCTGCTGTTTGACTTAAGCTTCACTGATCCCTGGATTGCCACCGACCCCTACCGCACCTCCTACACCGTCAATGCCTTTGGGCGACAGTCGATTTCGCTGGTGTTTGACGGCGGCTCCAACGAAGTGACGCTGCCCAATGGCGATCGGCCTCGCATCCGTCGATTTGGGGGCGGCATCAGCTTTACCCGACCGCTAGAAGACAACTGGCGCGCCTCGCTAGGGCTTCAGTTCCAGAATATTTCAGTACGCGAAATTGACGGCACCATTGCCCCCAGAGACGAGTTCGGCAATTTGCTCAGCTTCAACCGCTCCGGGGTCGATAATGTTGCCACCGTGCAGTTCTCAGCCTCGCAGGATCGGCGCAACGACCCGGCGCAGACGACCAGAGGTTCTGTCCTGCGGCTCAGCACCGAGCAGGCGCTGGGCATCGACAGCATTTTTTACAACCGCCTGCGCGGCAGCTACAGCTACTACATTCCGGTGCGGCTGCTCCAGTTCACCAGTGGCTGCCAGCAAGAAGACCCCAGCCCCAGCGAATGCACGCAGGCGCTGGCCTTCAACGTCCAAGGCGGCACTATCCTGGGCGATTTCCCACCCTACGAAGCCTTCTCACTGGGCGGTACAGACTCGGTGCGCGGCTATGATGCGGGCGAACTCGGCAGCGGCAAGAGCTATGTCCAAGCCACCATCGAATATCGCTTTCCGGTGTTTAGCATCGTCAGCGGCGCGCTATTTTTAGATGCAGGTAGCGATATTGGTTCAGCTAGTCAGGTGCAGGGCGATCCGGCAGGCATTCGCGAAAAGCCGGGATCGGGATTCGGCTACGGAGTTGGGATTCGAGTCCAGTCGCCCCTGGGTCAGATTCGAGTAGACTATGCAATCAATGACGACGGCGAGAGCAGAATCCACTTTGGCATCGGTGAGCGATTCTAGGCTGGATGCGCAGGATAAGTAGCGGTTTGATCAGCGGGGTTGGTGAGCGGGGTTGGTGAGGAGGTGACATGGCGGGTGTGGTTGAACAGGCGGCAATGCTGCCACCGTTGGGAATAGAGCAGCTTGCGGTAGAGCCGCAGCCAGAGCCAACAGAGTTGTGGGGTCAGCAGCATACTCTGACCTGCGGATTTGAGCGCTCTGGCATAGGACTCCATAGCGGCAAGCTGACACGGCTGCGCGTTCTGCCAGCGGCAGCAGGAGCGGGGCGCTACTTCGTGCGGGTCGATTTGCCAGACGCACCGCAGATTCCGGCCAAGCTTACTTCTGTCCACCGGACTCAGCTCTCAACTGAGCTATGCGTCGGGACAGCCTCGGTGCGAACCGTGGAGCATCTGCTGGCAGCGCTAGCAGCGCTCGGCATTGACAACGCTCGGATTGAGCTAGATGGCGCAGAAGTGCCGCTGCTAGACGGTTCCGCGCAGGTTTGGGTCGAGGCAGTTCAGCAGGCGGGATGGGTGGCGCAGGCGCAGGTGCAGATTGCCCCACGGCTGGCACAGCCCATCTGGGTAACAGCAGGGGACGCTTTTGCCGCCGCTTTGCCTGCCGCTGCCCTGCGCTTTACCTATGGGATTGACTTTGAGCAGTCGGCCATCGGCAATCAGTGGCAGAGCTGGTCGCCAAGCGCGTTGAGTCCGGCGGCGGCAGGCGCAGAGAGTTTTGCAGAGGCAATTGCTCCGGCGCGTACCTTTGGGCTGGCGCATCAGGTTGAGGCGCTGCGGCAGCAGGGGTTGATCCAGGGGGGCAGCCTGGAGAACGCGCTGGTTTGTGATGCCTCTGGCTGGCTAAATCCGCCGCTGCGATTTTCAAATGAGCCAGTGCGTCATAAACTTTTAGACTTAGTAGGTGATCTGAGTTTGCTGGGCAATTTTCCCACCGCTCATTTTCTGGCTTACAAGGCCAGTCATGAGCTGCATGTGGCGCTAGCTCGGCAAATCGCGCAGTCGCTGCTCTAGTTCTGCTCTCCAGATTCTGCTGCTCGGTTCAGGCTTATTCAACCTACAGATGTTTTCTTCGCAGGCAAAACTTTACTCATGGCAATTTTGACAGATGTCCACACCGTCCCGGCCAGCGGCTCAGCTGGTAGCTCGACTGGCAACTCAACTGGCGCTGAGTCTGACCAAGCCACCCAACTCGATATCAACGAAATCCATCGGCTGCTGCCGCATCGCTACCCGTTTTCGCTGGTGGATCGGATCATTCAATACGTACCCGCTAAGCTAGCGGTTGGAATTAAAAACGTCACGTTTAACGAGCCGCATTTTCAGGGACATTTTCCGGGTCGTCCGCTGATGCCGGGTGTGCTGATTGTGGAGGCGATGGCGCAGGTTGGCGGGATCGTCCTGGCGCAGATGCCGGAGTTTCCAGAAAACGGTCTGTTTATGTTTGTCGGCATTGACAAGGTACGCTTCCGGCGACCTGTCGTACCTGGCGATCAGCTCGTGATGACCGTTGAGCTGCTCTCAATCAAACGCCGTCGCTTTGGCTATATGCAGGGACGTGCCGAAGTAGACGGGCAGCTGGCAGCTGAGGGCGAGCTGATGTTTTCAGTGGTGGACTAGATTCGCCCTGGCTGGTTTGCCTAGAAAATTCCCCCAGAATTCCCCCAGTCATAAAATTCCGTTCTCTGTCTCTACCCCTTTTACCTTGACTACCCTCATCCACCCCACTGCTGTCATCCATTCCCGCGCCGAGCTGCATCCGACGGTGCAGGTGGGAGCCTATGCGGTGATTGGCGAGCGGGTCAAGGTGGGGCCAGGAACAGTGATTGGGCATCATGCGGTGATTGAGGGCTGGACGGAAATCGGCGACCGCAACCAGATTTTTCCTGGCGCGGCGATTGGTTTAGAGCCACAGGATCGCAAATACGACGGGTCGCCCAGCCTGGTCAAAATTGGCGATGACAACCTGATCCGCGAATATGTGACGATCAATCGCGCGACCGGAGCCGGCGAAGCTACCGTGCTGGGCAACCGCAACCTGCTGATGGCCTATGTGCATATCGGCCATAACTGTCAGATTGAAGACCAGGTGATTATCTCCAACAGCACCTCGCTGGCAGGGCATATTTATATCGAATCCCGCGCCACCATTAGCGGCGTGCTGGGCATTCATCAGTTTGTGCAGATTGGCCGACTGGCAATGGTCGGCGGGATGAGCCGGATCAACCGTGATGTGCCGCCCTACATGCTGGTAGAAGGCAACCCGGCCAGAGTCAGGGCGCTGAACAAAGTTGGGCTACAGCGGGCTGGACTGACCACAGAGTCAGAAGGACAGACGATGCAGGCGCTCAAAAAAGCCTTTCGCATCCTCTATCGCTCTGGCCTGACGCTAGAGCAAGCCCTAGAGCAGCTGGATCTGCTCAGCGACCACGAGTCGATTCGCCACCTGCGGCAGTTCCTGACCTTGAGCATTGGTGCAAATCGGCGGGGGGCAATTCCGGGCAGGCGCAAGGCTAAAGCTGATGAGTAAGCCAATAGATCCAGCACCTGAGGTGCATCTGTTGATTAGCACGGGCGAGGTGTCGGGCGATTTGCAGGGGGCGCTGCTGATTAAGGCACTGCAACAGCAGGCAGCGCTGTTGGGTATCTCGCTGAAGCTTTCGGCTTTGGGCGGTGAGCGAATGCAGCGAGCAGGTGCGACCCTGCTGGCCGATACCAGCGCAATTGGCTCAATTGGTCTGTTTGAGTCGCTGCCCTATATCTGGGCAACGCGACGGATTCAACGCCGCGTTCAGCAGCACCTGCGCCAGCATCCGCCCGATCTCGTCGTGATGATTGACTACTTTGCGCCCAACCTCAGCCTTGGGCGGTTCCTGCGGCAGCAGTTTCCCAAAACTCCCACGGTTTATTACATTGCCCCCCAGGAATGGGTTTGGTCGCTTAGCCCACGGAACACGCAGCAAATCTTGTCTATTACCGATCGGCTCTTGGCGATCTTCCCTGCCGAGGCCAGCTACTATCAGCAGCATGGCGCTCAGGTGAGCTGGGTAGGGCATCCGTTGCTCGATCGCGTCCAGGCTGCTCCAAGCCGCGCTGAGGCCAGAGTCAGCTTAGGCATTGCGCCCGATGCCCAAGTTGTGGCGCTGATCCCAGCCTCGCGGCAGCAGGAACTCCGCTACATTCTGCCGGTGATGCTGGCGGCGGCGCGACAGATTCAGACGGAGCTGCCGCAGGTGCAGTTCTGGCTGCCCGTGTCCCTGGAACGCTACTGGCAGCCGATTCAGCAGGCATTGCGGCAGGCGGGACTCTCTGCAACGCTGGTGCCAATCTATCGTCCTAATGCAGCTAGCTCCCATGCCGTTTCCCAGATAGTCAACTCCCAGATAGCCAGCTCCCAGACCGTGATTGCGGCAGCTGATCTGGTGCTGGCCAAGTCGGGGACGGTCAATTTAGAAACGGCTTTGCTGAACGTGCCGCAGGTGGTGATGTATCGCGTCAATCCGCTGACGGCCTGGATCGCAGAGCATCTGCTCAAATTTTCGGCTCCGTTTGTTGCGCCGCCCAACCTGGTGATGATGCAGCCCATTGTGCCGGAGTTTTTGCAGCAGCAGGCACAGCCTGAGGCAGTCGCGGCAGCGGCGGTTGAGCTGTTGCAGCAGCCTCAGCGCCGCTTGCAGATGCAGCAGCAGTATCAGCAAATGCGGCAGCATCTCGGCGAGCCAGGAGTCTGTCTCAGGGCAGCGAGCGCCATTTTGGAGCTGTTACAAACTGTCGCGCCGGAAGCCACAGCTCCAGAAACTGCTGACTTGAGCCATTGAGCCTGAGCCGTTGAGTCTTGCCCCCATTCTGACTCTAACCCCAGACTGAAATCTACAAAGATCCCTTGCAATTCTCCGCAGACTGCTTTAGTGTCTATATGTTCTTTAGCCCACCGCCATTCTTTGCAGATGGTGTTAAAACTTGGGAATATCTTTTCGGCAAATTTTGCCCCGCCGATGGGGTATATTTTTAGCGCCAACAACTGTTGTTTAGAGTATTTTAAGGTGTCATGATGGAGCCTGAAGTGCAGCAAGATCAGACAGATAGTGTCACCGTCAAAATTGACCCTGATGCGTCCGGGAGTTTAACCACAATTTCTACCAATTCAACCGATGAGCAATGGCAGGAGATCGGGGCAAAGGTCTCTGACTTTATTGCCGACCTGCCTGCTTACCTGTCCGATTTCTTTGGCGAATACAAGCGGCCAATTATTACGATCAGCTTAATTATTGCCTCACTGATTGCAGTCAAGCTGCTGCTGGCAGTGCTGGGCGCAATCAACGACTTGCCGCTGTTCTCTTCGGTATTTGAGCTAGTGGGCATGGGCTATTCAGCCTGGTTTGTCTGGCGCTATCTGCTCAAGGCATCAACCCGCGAGCAGTTGGCCAACGAGTTCGGCTCGCTCAAAGAGCAGGTGCTAGGCAAGTAGCCTCAGCTTGACTCAGCAAATTCACACTTACAGCGAAGCGGCGTAGTGATTAAAACTGCGCCGCTTTGTGGTTTGATTGGTTTGATTGGTTTGACTAGCTTGAGTGAGCGAGCTTTGCAGCTTGAGCTGAGAGTCACTTCGTAGCGATGCCCCTGGTGACTCTCAGATGCTAGCTAGCCATTTCAGACGATGCGGGAAACTGCTGGTCTAGCAGAGCAGCGACATCCTTGGCTTTGATGTGGCTGTAGCGGGATTTGTCGGGCATGACCAGGTTAGGGCCTGCCTTGCAGCGCTTCATGCAGCCTGTGCCTCTAATCTTGACATCCCTGATGCCGCGTTCGTCTAGTTCGGCTTGCAGCTCGCGCATCAGGGCGTTGGCTCCCAGCTTGCAGCAGTCTGACTTCTGGCAAACCAAAATCTCGGCTTTGCGAGGTGCAGGCTGAGTCGTCCTGGGGCTAGGTGGGCTAGGCGGGGTGGCTAGCGCCATCTGAGCACTGGAGGGTTCGGCAGACTGAGGAGCCAGGGTTAAGACGCGCTCGGCCTTGAGCTTCAGCTTGCCATCATCGAGCTTTTGGTAGCCGCTGACCTCAACCCAAGTGCCTTGAGCAAGCGTGCGGTTGAGGGAGGGACGCAGCGCTTTAGCCAGCTTGACGGTGAAGTTACCAGTCGGAGTGGCAACCTGCATTAGCTTTGCGCCGGGAGCTGCAAAGCCTACAAATTTTCCCTGTAGCCGAAACTCTGATAGCTGGCTGGTTTTACTCATGGTTGAATGGCTCGACATGGACTGAATAATAGGACTGGATAATAGCTGACGAACATTGGACAAGCAAACGATATAAATTCTTAATAATTTTGGTGCGAGCTAACCCGCTCCAGCAGAAACATCGACTCAAACCCTAGTCTGACTCTGCTGCTAGATGCACCCTGCCGTCCTTCAGCTCTTTGCTATCGGGGTTTGGCGACTGGAACAGCCTTGCCCGATCTGTTGCGCGATCGGTGCCCGATATTTTGTGCAGTGACTCAATCAAGCAGCTTGACCTTTACGGTTATTCCTACCATAAGCCCAAACCTATCCATTTTGCAAATAACTTGCAAGAAGCAAATAAAAACAGCTCAGGACTGCTCAATCGCCCGCTGCAAATAGCCCTCAGCCTGCTGCAAGAGCTGAGTCGCTTCTTCTAGAGGTAGCCCCGTCTTTTGCAGCAAAATCGCCAGCTTCACATCGTAACCTGTGGCTTCCAGCAGCGCTTCGGCTTCAGGACGGGGCAGATCAGTGACCTCGCAGAGAATTTGCTTGCAGCGCTCGATCAGCTTTTGGTTAGAGGCTCGGACATCCACCATCAAATTGCCGTAAACCTTGCCCAGCTTAATCATGGCTCCAGTCGAGAGCATGTTGAGCACCAGCTTTTGAGCAGTGCCAGCCTTCAGGCGGGTTGAGCCAGTAATCACCTCAGCTCCGGGCAGTGGCTCAATCGCAATCTCGGCTAGTGCCCCAATCGGCGAGGCTGGGCTGCAAGCAATCGCAATCCGGTGAGCACCGAGGCTGCTGGCATAGCTCAAACCGCCCAGCACATAGGGCGTGCGTCCGCTGGCCGCTATCCCTACCAATACGTCTTGGCTACAAAACTCATAAGCTTGCAAGTCTTGGACGCAGGCTTCTAGGCTGTCTTCTGCGCCTTCTACAGGATGACGCAGGGCAATATCGCCGCCCGCAATCAGCCCTACAACCAGACCTGCTTCAACTCCAAAGGTCGGCGGGCATTCTGAGGCATCTAAAACTCCCAGCCTGCCGCTAGTGCCTGCTCCCACGTAGAATAGCCGCCCACCCAGCTTGAGCTGAGCCGCAATTAGGTCAACCGCCGCTGCTATCTGAGGCAAAACCTGAGCGACGGCCAGCGCCACCTGCTGATCTTCCTGATTGATCAGCTTCAGCATTTCCAGCGTCGAAACGCGGTCAATCTGTGCCGTATTGGAATTACGGCGTTCGGTAGCAAGCTGCCTGAAATCAATCGTCAGATCAGCTGCGGGATGCGGGGTGGGCAGCGTGGGCTGGGATTCGGCGGCAGACTGGCTCATGCAAAAAAGCTTAAAACTAGCTGCTGTAGCGCTCTTCAGCGAATGGCTCACCGCGATGATGGTAGCCATTACGCTCCCAAAAGCCGAGCTGCATCTGCGGTAAAAACTCCAGGCCGTTCAGCCATTTGGCGCTCTTCCAGGCGTAGAGATGGGGAACAACCAGACGCAGCGGACCACCATGTTCAGCAGGCAGCGGTTCGCCAAACAGGCTGTGGGCTAAAAAATTCTCTTCGCGCAGCAGGTCTTCGAGGGCAATGTTGGTGGTGTAGTCACCGTAGCAGTGCTGCATCACATGCGTTGCTTTCGGGTCAAGCTCGACCTGCTGCATAAAATCGGTGACCTTCACGCCTATCCACTCCACGTCCAGCTTTGACCAGGTAGTAACGCAGTGAAAGTCAGCGGTAAAGTGACTCTGCGGCATCGCCATCAGGTCGTCCCAGCTGAAGGTCTTGGCAGCCGCGAGTCCCCAAACTTTCAGTTCCCAGCTGGCTGGATCAACCTGAGGGGTTGACCCGTAGGTCAGGACTGGAAACCCCTTCGCCAAATGCTGTCCCGGCGGGACGCGCTCCTGCAACTCTGGGTCTGGCTTTTGGAAAAATTTGCCTAGCATCGGGGAAACCCAAATCAGGTTACTCGTCTTCGTCGTCTTCAGCCTGCGGATAAACAAATCCCGTAGCGCGTCCCGTCAGCACGGACTTACCGAGCGAGAGCGCCTTCTGAGCCGCAAGAGCTGCCTTATTTTTCCAAGTCGCCTTACGCTTATTGCGGCGAGAGTTGGAGGTTTTCTTCTTAGGAACTGCCATAGCTTTGGGATTTTACAACCTTCCTATATTAACGTGCGGTTGAGTCAACTGGGGTAGCCTTGGCTGAGAAACTTGCGGAGAGTCCAAGTCAGGCTTTTGTCAGCCCAACTAGCGCAAAATTGAGCGAGGAATCCCTGCACCTTCTGGAACCGCAGGCAAGTTGATCGCGGGGGGGCTAACTGTTTCAGGCTGCTCGTCTGGAGAAGTTCCTGGGGAGGTTTCTGGAGCAGCTCCTGGTGCAGGGCTAAAGGTGCTGTTGGGCGAACCGTCTGGCCGACTGGTCGAACGCCCCGGACTGCGGAGGGTAGAGCTACCGGATGTGCTGCTAGGCTGATTGCCGGGAATGTTGGCGGGGTCGGTGGGCTGACCGTCAGCCGGTGCGGGAGTCGGCGTTTGAGTCGGCGCTGGGCTGGGCGTTGGAACCGCAGGAGCCGCAGCTGGAGCCGGGTTCGCCTGAAGCGTCCCGGTGGGCACAACCCCTTCCAAGCCTAGCAAAGCCGGAGTGCTGCGGTAGTAGTTTGACCAGTAGCGCGGGTCAGGGCGACTACGCCAGTCGTTACGGCTCACGTCCATCTTTAGAATAGGTGCAGTCTGCCCGCCATTTTGACCCAGCACCGTAATCACAACTCTCGTCAGCAAAATATCAGCATCAAAGCCTTGCTGTGCCGCAGTTCGAGCGGTAGCTTCAGCACGACGAGCCAGCGCCGTAAAGTCTTCACCAGCCAGCCAGTAAACGGTCAGCTGATCCGCAGCTGTATAGGCGGCAGCAGGCGATGGGACGAGCCAAAGCACCGGACTCATCCAGAGCAGGGCTGGCCCCAGGGTTACTTGCCCCAGGGTCAGACGCCAACTCAGGTTGTAATTCAGGCTCCAACGAAGTTTCTTAATCACAGCCTCTCCACATAAATAAACACAAGTAAACAGATCTTGTCTCTTACAGACCCAGTGAGTTGAAACAGCTGACCCAATTGACTTAATCCACGTCAATCTTCAGTCAATCTACCCTGATCCATCCTGACTGAGCCGATGCATAACTGCATAAATAACTGCATAAATTGAATGATAATTTAGCTCCGTATATTCAGCGCTCTAGGAGTCAGATCTTTAAGGATGAAAAATAACATGAAATCCCTAGAAGCTTGTGGCTCGTAAAGAAATTTCTCTGTAAAAAGTTTTTTCGTCATTGCCAAAGGGCTGTGTTATCGTGAATGGCAATTTCAGGCTGGGTTTGCAGCAGGCAATCTGCTCAGCAGCTCTGCTTTAGCCACCTTTGGCCACAGCTTGGTAATTCCTTGACAACATTTTGGCAACCCCCAGAGAACTCAGATGGCAAACTATTGGGCAATTGAAATCGGCATTACTCAGTATCGATTTCTGCCGCCGTTGAGCTATGCTCAGCGAGACGCAGAGCTGCTGCATCAGACACTCTTGCAATCTGGGTTTTCACCTGGGTGCTGTAGCCTGATGGCTGACCAAATCACTCAGTCTGAAACCGATTCAGGCTTTCCGTCTAAAGCCAATATTTGCTCAGCAATTGCCCGATTTCAGTCGGCAGTTCAGTCGGAAGATCTGCTGATTTGCTTCTTTAGTGGCTACGGAGTCCAGCATCAGGATCAAGACTACCTGCTGCCCATTGAAGCTGACCCCGCTCACATTGCTGAAACCGGGCTAGCTGTGGCCGATTTGCTCCAGCAGCTCAAAGCATTTCCTAGCCGCAATATTCTGCTGCTGCTGGACGCAAACCGAAATCAGCTAGGGCTAAATCCGGCAGGATTGACCTCAGCTAATTACGGCTTTGGCTCCCAGACGATGCAGCTCGCCCAAGCGCTTGAGATTGCTGTTTTGCTCTCCTGTCAGCCAGATCAGTTTTCGCATCAGCCGCTAGCGCTGCGCCAAGGCATCTTCACTGCCGCGTTGGCCAATGCCCTGAGTGACTGCATGACGCTAGAGCAACTGGTGAGTCGTTTGAGCCTCCAACTGCCGCAGCTCAGCGAAGAGTTTTGGCGACCGCGACAGGATTTGCAGGCCGTGGTTCCAGCCTCTCTGCGCTATCAGATGCTACTGCCAGAGGCTAGAGCAATTCGCCCGTCTAGCCGAGAATCTAGTCGAGAATCTGGCAGATCATTGGGCAGTTCGCTGAGACTATTGGCGGGCGGCCAATCTGCTCCAGATCGCCCGTCAGAGCCGCAGGGCTTTGGGCTAGGGCAACGGCTCTCCGCCCTGATGGCTCAGGCATTTCCTGGCGGTGCAGATGGCTCCTCTAATTTTTCAATCAGCGGTTCCACAGGCGATGCGACAGCTCTCGCCTTTCCGGATGGCCTAGAAGCGGTTGGCCTCAGCGATCAGTTCTTCTGGCGGCGGCTGTTGGCGCAGGGCGGCTTGATCGCAGGCATTTTGCTGTTTGGCGTAATTTTGAGAAACAGCGGCAGCCTGATCAACTCAACCGATGCGCTCAGCGCTCAGCCTGATGCAGGTCAGTCCAGCGCACCTGCAGCGTTGCAGCCTACAGCGAACCCGATCCAGACTGGCCAACCTGCTGACCAACCTGCTCTCGCACCTGTTGCGGCCATTGACCCGGCGCTGCTGATGCAGTCGGCTCAGTCGGCGGTCGCGGCACAGCAGTATGACGAGGCCAATCGGCAGCTTGTGCAGATTCCAGCAGCGCAGCGCAGCGTTGAGCAACAGCAGCTGCTAGAGCAGGTCAACCGTGAGCTGTTAAATCAGGCTAAGACGCTGTTGATTCGTACCCGCAGCCCGATGACCGAGAACCAGGTGTCAGATTTGGTGGAGGCCATTAAGGTAGCGCGATTGATCAAGCCAGACCAGCCGCTCTCTGCAGAAGCTCAGCAAAATATCGACCGCTGGAGTCGGCTGATTTTAGATATGGCGCAGGGTCGCGCCGCCCGCGCTAACGAGTCTTCGGTCATGGATGCGGCTGACAACTATACAAAGGCAGTTGCGGCGGCGCGGCTAGTGCCTGACGACCAGGCGGTACATGACCAGGCACAGCAGGCGGTCAGCCTTTGGAGCCAAAAAATCTTTGACCTAGCCACAACAAGAGCCAGCAATGGCGAACTCGACTTAGCCATCCAAATTGGCGAGTTGGTGCCGTCCAAAACACCAGCCCATGCCGCTGCCCAAGAAGCAATTGCCAACTGGCGGAACCAGCCTTCCCCTGTGAACTAAGCCGCTAGTTGCGCTGAGCATTTGTTATCTTGGACGATAATTGGCCTGAATTAGCCTGAAATGAGTCTGAACATAAGTCACATAAGTCTGAATCTGTAGTTGAAGTTTGCAACCTTTGAAATGCCCCACCCCAGAAGAGTCGAGCCTTTTGGCTTTGCGCTCTTCTCTTTTCTTCTCTTCTCTACTGACTCATCTTGCCCCATACCGTTCCTCACTCCGTACTAGTTCTTTCATCGTTTACTCCACATATCCATATATCCATCCATAAAGAGGTTTCAGTGGCACTATATGCAGAGTTACACCGCCATCTAGGGGGTTCTGTTGTTCCGAGAGTTCTGTGGCGCTATTTTCAGAGAAGTCAGCCGGATTCGGCCAGTCCCTTTGCAGACTATGAAGCATTTGAGGAGTTTTACACCCGCCCGCGCAACACGCTGGATGAATATCTAGAGCTGCATACGCTGGTTGAGAAAGTCCAGACTGCCGAAACGCTGCCCTACTTCATTTTCCGCCTGATGCGCGGAGCCTATGTCTTCGAGAACCTGGCCTATCTAGAGCTGCGCTACACGCCCTATCTGCGGACACCCGAACATCTGAGCCAGACCGAGCGGATTGAGCTGATGGCCAGCATTGTTCAGGTCGTTGGCCAAGCCAGTCAGCTGGATGAATATCCAATTGTCAACAGCCAGATTCTCTGTATGCATTCGCGCCTACCCTACGCAGTGAATCGGGCAATTGTGGAGCTGGCGGCTCAAATGCCTCAATATGTCTGCGGTATCGATCTCGCAGGTGGCGACAATCACTACGGCGAGCGGATGTCAGAATATATTGAGCTATACGACTACGCGCGTTCGCTAGGGATTAACACCACCGGGCATCTCTACGAAACCCCCGATGGCTGTCACCCGGAGCTGTTGCCCTACCTGATGCGAATTGGTCACGGCATCCAGATTCCGCTTCAGCACCCGGAGCTGCTGCCGGAGCTGGCTCAGCGCGGTCAATGTCTGGAAGTCTGCCCCACCACCTATCTCAAAACCGGGACGCTCCAGGATCTTCAGCAGCTCAAGATTGTGTTTGACCGCTGCTTCGAGGCGGGTGTAGATATTGCGATCTGTACCGACAACGCTGGGTTGCACAATATGCGGCTACCGTTTGAATATGAGAGCCTGCTCACCCAGGACATTATCAGCTTTCAGCAGCTCCAAGCCTGTCAAGAGGCGGCGTTCCGGCATGCCTTTGCCTGGAAGTATCAGCAGCGGCCAGAGTCAATTCTCAATAAAATCCTGCACCCTCAGCTTGATCTGGTCAGGTCTTAAATAGGTCACGGCTGGGCTATAGGTCGGTCGCAGCCTCATCAAATTTGATAGAAACTCGCAAAAGGGCAGAGGATCAAGGTTCTCTGCCCTTTTTTGGCAAGACAGGATTTAAACTCCTCAGGAACAATTATTTACAATCTGAAACATTATTTTCAGTATTTGCTCTCAGACTTGTTTACAAAAGTCCATGAAGCAACTAGTATATTAATTACGGTCGGTTAATCAACCCGCCGGACTTCGTAACTTACAAGCACTCATCAAAACTATGACAACGACATTACAGCGGCGCGAGAGCGCCAACCTGTGGTCACAGTTCTGCAACTGGGTCACCTCCACCGACAACCGCCTCTACGTGGGCTGGTTCGGCGTGCTGATGATC